>JBAXBJ010000048.1:0-34585 GCA_037142075.1 Bacteroidota bacterium | reverse complement strand
TGCTTTGCGCGACCGTAATATTCCGGTCCTTTTTTTTATCAATAAAATTGACCGTGTCGGAGCCGATACTGAATCTGTTATCCATTCTTTTACAAAAGAACTTAACATCCGGCCGTTACCATTTCAGGCAACACGAAATGAAGGGGAAAACGATGCAACACTCACCACACTCTGGAGCGTTGAATCCATGCCTTCCCTCCTAGTTGAGAAAATAGTTGAAAGTGATGAAATATTGCTGAACAGGTATCTGGATGGTAATCAGATTGCTTTTGAGGAACTAGATATACAGTTAAAACGGCTTATCCAAAACCGCACTGTTTACCCCTTATTATTTGGTTCAGCTAAATTGGGAACCGGCATAGAAGATTTACTGAATTTCGTTGTCACGTATTTTCCTGATTCCGGCGGCAACACAGCCAAAACTCTTTCGGCTTTGGTTTATGGTATTTCGCATGATAAAACGATGGGGAAGATCGCCCATGTGCGTTTGTTTAATGGCATAATAAACAACCGCGACGTTGTTTTTAATGCAACTCAGGGCACAACGGAAAAGGTTACCCAGGTGCGACGAATATTTCCTGGAAGATATGAAGATACAGGAATGGCTGTGGCTGGCGATTTAGCCGGGATCAGCGGTCTCAGCAGTGTTTGCGTTGGAGATATTTTGGGCGATTCGGATGCAGATATCCCAACCGAGGTAAAAATAGCAACCCCATTAATGTTCGCACAAGTCAGAGCAATAAACGATAAAGACTACCCTGCTCTGGCTGTTGCTTTACAGGAACTATCCTTTGAAGATCCTGCTCTTGAATTTGAATGGCTTCGTGAAGATGCGGAACTACAGGTGAAAATCCTGGGATGGATCCAGATGGAAGTGCTCGAACGTATATTGGCCGACAGGTTCGGTATTGAAGCAAAATTAGAAAATCCTACCGTGATTTATAAAGAAACACCTGCTTCAACAGGCGATGGCTTTGTTCGCTACTGGATGCCCAAGCCCTGCTGGGCAATCATGAAATTCAGGATTGAGCCGGGCGAAAGAGGAAGCGGGCTTATGTATAAGAGTGTGGTGCCTGTTAATAATATACTGCAAAAGTACCAGAATGAAGTTGAAAAAAGCATAAATATGGCCCTGGTACAAGGTTTAAAAGGCTGGGAAGTTACAGATTTGCTAATTACCCTCATCGAAGGCGAAGATCACGTGGTACATTCCAGGCCTGGTGATTTCACTGTGGCCACACCCATGGGAATAATGGACGGCCTTGTTAATACCGGCACTACCTTGCTGGAGCCGATGATCAGCTTTAAAATTGCGGCGCATGAAGACCTATTGGGTGCAATAACAAGCGACATCACACGTATGAGGGGGAATTTCGATTCGCCGGAAATCCACCAGGGAAGGTTTACCCTTACAGGAGAAATGCCACTATCCACCTCTTTCGATTATCCTGTGAAACTGAGTTCCCGCTCAGGAGGGAAGGCAAGGATTTCGACGCATTTTTCAGGATACCGCGAATGCACTGATGAACAGGGAATTAAACGACCTTTTAAAGGGATAAGCCCCCTTGATACAGCGAAATATATACTTAAAGCCAGAAAAGCGATCCAATAGCATCCGCTTTTCAAATTTTCAAATTTCAAATCCCCTCGGTCACCGAGCGTTGACGAGGTGCCGCATTACCCCATTATTACAAATCTCCAATAAAAAGCACAATTTATCGTACTTCTCTTGCATTACATAAGCAGCGGCGGCTGAGCTAAGCCAGACAATAATGTTCTGCCTCTAAACCATCCTTTTTTATTCCAACCCCAAATTAAAAAATTTTCTGTATTTATTCAGGTAAAAACCCTAACAAATAATAAATCATGAGAAATACCGCTGGTTTTTTCATACTTGTGTGTCTATATACTATCAAACACATTATTTATTTAAAACCAACGAAATGAAAAACATTGGAAAATTAATTCTGGCAGCGGCAATCCTGATGATCTTCGCCGTTCAGGCAAACGCTCAAAGCAACACTACTGCTAATCAACCAGCTCAAAAACAGGCTGTTGCCAATTCCTCAGGCGGTAATTATGTGGATAAAGATAACAATGGCGTGTGCGACAATATAGGAACCAGGTCAGGCAATGGACGTGGTGCCAATTTTGTCGACAAAAACAACGATGGCATTTGCGACAACCGTGCCACTGCCGGGAAAAAGACAGGAAATAATTGCAGAAATGGGAATGGCAACCAGCACAGACATGGTCAGGGCCAGGGACGGGGTAATTGTTGCAGACGCTAATATTTTAGTTTGAAAAAGAGGTTGAAAGTTATATCTTTGAGCAAGGATTTTGATGATTCGCACCTAATATTGATCTCCATTTAATTTTCAACCTCTCATTTTCAACTACCTTGATGACTGACCAGGAACTGATTACCGGCATAGTAAATAACGACAAACCGGTCATACAATTCCTGGTAAAAAAGTACCACAAGCAAGTCATCACTACTGCCTTTCACTTTGTACACGACATGGATGATGCCGAAGACCTTGCCCAGGATGTGTGCATCGAAATTCTGGAATCAATAGCTCAGTTTAAAAGAACCTCTTCATTATCCACCTGGATTTACCGGGTAACAGTCAATAAATCGTTAAATTTCGTCCGGAAAAATAAGCGGAAACAGTTGGTAAAACAGTTTGAAACCTTTTTCCACAAAGCAGATGGCGATGCCGGTAGAATGATCTCAGAACCCTCTACAAGCGACAACTCGTTTGACAATAATGAAAGGAAACAGATTCTTGATGCCGCAATAAATAGCTTACCCGAAAACCAGAAAACGGCTTTTATTCTAAGTAAATACGAAGAATTGTCGTACAAAGAAATTACCGAAATCATGAACCTCAGTCTGGCAAGTGTCGAATCCTTATTACAGCGTGCTAAACAGAACCTGCAAAAGAAGTTAATCGTTCAGTTTTCTGAATATTCAAATAAGAAATAGTATGAAACACTGCGAATTACTGCAAAAAGATTTATTTGCTTACGTGGAACAGGAATTACCACCTGGCCAGATTCACCATCTGGATCATCATATAAGCGAGTGCACCGAATGCAACCGTATTTTGGCAGAGTTCAGAAGTATGCTTGCTTTGATGGAAGAACAAAAATCCATCGAACCCAGGCCTTTTGCCGAAACACGCATCATGCAGGGAATAGAATCAAGGCTGGAGAAAAAACTAAAGTCTTCCGCTCCTGTTTTCGCACGGATTTTGCAGCCAGCTTTAATCAGCTTCGGAGTAGCAGCCGCCCTGGTTATTGGTTACTTTATAGGTTCTGATTTTGCAAATTTAAATTTACAATACAGTCATAATGAGGAGATTATTGAATCTGTAAGAACCGACCTGAATGTGCCTGAATTTATGACTGACGATCTCTTTCACTTTACTGAATAATACACAAAACCATGAATTTTATTAATAATAGCCGAGCGATTTTCTGGATACTTATCTTCCTGGTGCTGATAAATATCACAGCACTTGCCACATATTTCATTTATATGCGGAAACCAGCAAGCGAGCCGGTACCCGGTTCCGGGTTTAAGCACGGAATAGCACTCAAACAGGAGTTATCTTTAACACTTGGCCAATCTCTCAAAGTGAATGAGATTAATGCATCCTATAAGGCTTCGAGTGAGCCGATTGTAACAGCTATTAAGGAGAAAAAAGCAATTTTATTGGAGGAATTGACAAAAAATAACACGGATACTAGCCTGGTAGCCAAACTTGCCGATGATGTGGTCATTGAACAGAAAAATCTGCAAGCAGCTAATATTAAACAATTCCTCGATCTCAAAAAAGTCTGTACACCGGAACAAACACAGAAACTTTCGCAAATTTATTCTGAATTGTATGGTTGCGAAAACAAAGGAAAAGGAAATGGTGAGGGGAAAGGCCAGGGAAAGGGATATCGCCATAGGTATGGGCAACAAAAAGATACACTAAATCAATAAACGATACTAATGTAGTCGCTCATTTATAAGTGATCTGCCACATTACTGAATCTTGCCAACAGTAAACACATCAAACCCATTCTCTTTAACCATCTGCATTGCCGGCTGTTTTTGCATTATTGCTCCACCCCAATAGTTATGATCATAGAAATGTGGCGTTTTAAACCAGCTATCCATATTCATAATGATTTCAATGTTCCGGGTTTTGTTTTCCTCAATAGTAAAAGATGAATTTGGCAACTTTACATTAAAATAATTCTGCACAAACGCATAAATGGAGTCCACTTCAATTACATTACTTTTATATAACTGCCCTATTCCCAGATGAAAAGCAAAGCTTTTTACAACGTTAGCATTATCCTTCCAGCTGCCATTGATCATCATATAATGATAACCGCCACCAAGTACGTCGGGCCAAATCATATTTACTTCGGGAGGATTTACAAACCGAAACGACTGGTTTTTCGCTTTTGTGATTCCGAAAACAAAGGAAACTGAATCATACGCTCCGGTGGCAATATCATCATATACGTCCCAGGTAAGGGTTGAAGGAATATCAATATCAACATAATGAATATCTGTCCAGTCGCTGATCAGTTTTGTCGTTCCATCCGATTTATGAAGCGTAACATCTGATATAAAATACATGACCTGGTTAATTTCATAAGGGTTTCCGGCGGCATTTATGTATTTCATATTATCCTTTTCTAACGGCAACCCATCCACCAGATGCGCAAAATTAAATGAAATATGCCCTGTCGTTTTCACGGCATCAGGCGTATCATTATTACATGATATACCAAGGAACAATAAAGTCCCCAGGATTATCGAAACAAACAAAGCATATTTCATTTTCATCTGTTATTATTTATTTTTACGGGTCACATGTAATACGCTAGATTGATCATAATATCATCTCCGGTTGGTGTTTTATTCCAATCATGGCTATTTCATGTGTTTGATTTTTACTGGTCAGATTGATAGATTGAGATTCACAAAAAACACTCTACCTGGTTCGTATAATTTTTCGGTCGAACCAATAATTTTCCGGTTCAGGTGTTCGTAATACGAAATATCAAAGATATTATTTACACCAGCGTTGATATTAATATTCTTATTCACTTTGTAAGCTACCGAAAAATTCAGAATAGAGAACCCCGGTGTTTCCGGCTCATAAAAAGCATCTGAAACATGATTCTGGGCAGCCACCAAACGACATGATAACTTTGGAACAAGTTTCCCATGCAACAACCTATAGTTTATGCTGAGTGTTGTTTCAAACGGTGGTATTTCAGGCAACGCATCGTTTTTTATAATTGTATCGCCTGTTACCTGTCCTGCGTTAATAATATACTTGGTTACCGAAGGAATCCGGCCATAAGTAATTGCGGCAACCACATTCACTCCAAGCTTATATGCTTGTGGTGAAGTATATCCAAACTCGAAACCCGCAAAAGTTGCGTTATCAACATTTACAAACTGTTTCACACCTGGCGCTCCAAGTGTTGCAGGCATAATAACCGATGAAGGAAGCATTTTTGCTGAAATGTAATCCTTTACATAAGAGTAAAAACCATTCACATACATGCTTCCAAGTTTCACATCTGAGTATTTTACTGTCAGGTCAACCTCGTTGTTAGTTTCAGGTTTTAGTTGTGGATTGCCCAGGTAGTCGTAATTATCGTACCCAACACTGAGCAATTTAATATACCGTTCCAGCATATTCGGGCTTCGAGTGCCACGGGCAACGGCTAAAGACACCGAAAGATTTTCAGTAATTTTATGCGTTAATCCCAGGTTGGCACTCAGGTTCAAAAACTGCGAAGCGGTTTTGTTAAAATATTCCACGCCATTTTTAATCAGCATCAGAGTATCTTCCGAATCCGCCTTGTTAAAATCAACCCTTATGGCTGCATCAAGTTTGAACGATTTAAAACTGGTATTGTAACCGGCAAACAAGCCCCCATTCTGAATCACGGCCTTATTCCACAGATTAAACCTTTTTGTTGAAGTCGTTCCCATCATAAGCATAGTCATGGTTCGGACTCCGTCTTTGTATATGTTTTCAAAATCCATACCCGCGGACAAATTCTGGTTCTTGATTTTCATACCCAGCATAGCCTTTCCACCTGTATTTATTGCGTCTACATCGGCAACCATCTGTTTGGCTTGCCAGGTATCGCGGTTGCTGTTATCCATCAGGTGACTTACATCTGTTTGATAAATTTTTACATCCAATGATGTAATTACTTCAGACAGGTTTTTAGCTGAATAATCTGCGGACATCATGCGGGTATCATCACTTATTTCGTCCATGGTAAGAGCCGGAAACATTACATCACGGCCATGCGATTCGCTGTACGAAAGAAGGATATTCTGCTTTGGCGTTATTGTATAACCAACTTTTGCGCCATAATTATACTTGATGAACGATGAGTTATACTCCGTTGCCTCGCCTTCATAACCTCCGCTTGAATAATCGCCATACTTCCGGTATCCGCCTGAAGCGCGGAAGTAAATTTTACTGTTTCCACCATAAAAAGAGAAATACTCCTTGGCACCATCCCAGTTGGTTTCGTATCCAAATATAGCATTGCCATGAATCTCAAATTTCGCATATGGATGCGGGTCTTCCGTTTGTAAATTAATTACGCCTCCTAATGCCGGGCCATAGTTCACAAGGTACGGCCCTTTCACGACATTTATATCGGACAGTTCTTCAATTTCGACATGCGAAGAAACCGGGTCCATGCGGTTAGGGCAGCCATTTTCAATTTTCATTCCGCCATCCATCACCACGTTAAGCTGGCTGAATTTAAAACCACGTACAACCGGATCGATGGAACCTCCACCTTTACGGATTCCGGCAACATTAGGAATACTACGCAGGTAATCACCCACATCTCGTGTTGAAACGGATTGCATAATTTCTTTCGGAACCTGGTTTGATATAAAAGGTGTTTTTTTAATTAGGGTATCTGTAATTACAACTCCCCCGAGCACAATTGTGTCTGTGAGATGCTGTGCTCTGATTCCTGCCGAAAGGAACAGGAAACAGCCTATAAACAGGTATATTTTCTTTTTCATTCTATTTCTAATTGATTTTAATGAATGATATATGCTTTCGCACCAAGCTGTTAAGATCAGTGCAGAAATTTAACTTAGCAAGTCCTCTCCCTGCGCGCAGGGAGAGACAGAGAGGGTAAATTTTTATAATAAATAAAAACCGTTTACTCCAATTCATAAAGAATAACCATTGTCCAATTCAAAATCATCTACAGATAATTCCGCATTGCAACATTGATTCCTGTGGAAATGAACTAACATCAATTACATTCTTTCTCTTGTAAAGAATCTCTTTACGTAATGGATAACAGTAAATGAATAGTTCTTAGGCTAATGGTTGTAAAGAAGTTTTCGGAGGTACAAAAATGGCATTAACCGCCAATAACTGTAAATTGGAAGAATTTAAAATCAAATAGTAAATATCCTCTTTTTGAAGTACTGGCTGCCAGGATTTAGCAGCCAGGAACTCATCCGTCTCTCTTAATTGAATCCTTTTTTCTGTATTTTTTGAATCACCTTCAGTATTTGCACGGGTCTTTTTAAGTTGTTTCACCAGGTAGCATTTTCCTTTGCAACAACTTTTAGGCTTATTGCGGTTGACACAAAGATTCTTCGCGATATACTCTTTATGTAACAGAAAGTCAATAATAGGGATTACCGGAATAATTAAATACGCGGTTAGTACTATCAGAAGGAAACTTGATACAATTCCGGATTTCATGGTAAATATTGTATGACAAATTTACATAGATGATTCCAATAATCCCGGTTCAATTTTAAAAAAGATTGCTTTTTAAAATTATCTGATCATCGATAATTTAGTGAACTTAGTCGAATTTATCTATTTAATTATCAAGGTGTTTCTGTCAAATTTCTTTAACATCCACCGGATTGCGAACCAGGAAACCGCTATTAGCAAAGGCCAGGTTAAAAGCCATATTATTTGTGTAATCATAATTGAATTTATTAGTCTTTAATGAAAAGTTACTAAGTGTTTTAAGGCCCTCGCCTTGTCGCCCCTCATCAACTGGGTCATTATATAAAATTAGTAAACATGTGTCTCACTTTCAAGCTCTTCCATGTCTATTTTCTTAATATCAATCGCACGCCAGGCCATCCAGATGTAAGCAATTACAAAAGGTACCAGCAACGATACATAGCTCATGGCTGTTAGTGTATATTGACTTGAAGAACTGTTCTGAATGGTGAGTGAACTCTGTAAATCAGAGGTTGAAGGATAGTAAGCGGTATTGTTAAATCCAGCCAGCAGGAATAAAGCTAAAACTGTAAGTATCGTACCGATTCCTGCGCCCCATATTCCTTTGGTACTGCATTTCTCAAAGCAGGTAAGCGGACGAATGATTCCAATCAGAACCAATGCCACTCCCATAACAAACATAACTGCTACAACCGGCATTTGAAGCAGGTTATGCAGGTATTTGTATGGCTGCATAAATACTTCCTTTGTTTCAGGATTTACGGCAAAACCACTTGATAATAAGGTCCATATCACGAAAGTGAGAAAGAAAACAACAAAAGGAATGGCGTTGACAAGAAGCTGTTTTTTAACACGCTCCATCATTTCGGCATGTTTGATGCGGTTCATGAAATACAATAAAGCCAGCACGCGCGAAAGAAATAAAACGGCCAGTCCCAGGGTGAGGTTATGAAGACTTAAAGCAGCTTCGAGTCCATGAGCCGGACCCATCCATTCCGAAATTACAGGCATTTTATCGCCGGTTAAGCGGGTAATGTTCATGAAGTTTACTGAGAATTGTGAACCGGTAAAAAAGGTAGCAACAGCGGTTCCAATCAGTAAAGGAGCCAGTATACCATTGAGAAGTAGAAAGGTTTCGTAGGTTCTTTTACCCAGGAAATTACCGGCTTTGCTTCGGTATTCGTAAGATACAGCCTGAATGATAAAGGCAAACAGTATCACAATCCATACCCAATAAGCTCCGCCAAAACTGGTTGAGTAAAACAAAGGGAATGAGGCAAAAAATGCGCCGCCAAAAGTTACAAGCGTGGTAAATGTGAACTCCCATTTGCGCCCCAATAAGTTTATCAGCATGGTGCGCTCGTCATTGGTTTTTCCAATGGTATAAATAAGTGTTTGACCTCCCTGCACGAACATCAGGAAAACAAGTATGGCTCCCAGCAGCGAAACGATTATCCACCAATACTGCTGCAACGTGATATATGAAAATGTTTCGAACATGATTCTTGGTTTTTAAGGGTTAGTTATTTGCTGACCCGGATTCGGTTGAAGGTGCATCTTCTCCGGGACCTTTTTTGATCTGCATCGTCATAATTTTGATTTCAGCGATCAGTAAAGCGGTGAAAATAACGAAGAACATCCAGAAAGTAATTTGTACAGAAGCAGGTTTAAGTTGCGACACGGCGGCAATGGTTGGCAGTATATCCTGTATTACCCAGGGTTGACGGCCCACTTCGGCTACCACCCAGCCCAATTCGGATGCTATATAAGCAAGCGGAATCGACCAAAGCGCAGTATAAAGAACCCATTTATTGGTGGCAATTTTATCTTTAAGAGTTAAAACCAGAACCACGAAGAAAAGCAGCATAAAATGGAAACCTAGCCCGACCATAACGCGGAATGAATAAAAGGTAGTTGGTACGCTGGGAACCAGTTCGTGTAATTCACGGCCTTCATAATAACCGTATCCGAAATATTTATAGTTTTCCTCAAACTGAACCTGGGCTGCATTTGCAAGGCTGTCGTTTCCGGCTTTTTTTGCATTTTTATATTCAGCCAGCGAAGTAATGGCAATCTTTCCCTTTTCGCTTTTCTCTTTATAGGATAAAATCTGATGCTCCGGATTTCCATGAACCAGATCTTGGATACCAGGCACATAGGCGTTTGGATCGAGGAAAGCCATATAGGAAAGCATATTAGGAATCTCGATCATAAAGCGGAAATCTTGTTTTTTGTGGGCTGCTTCCTTAACGTTTTCCTTCAGTATACCAATGGCAACAAGTGGCGCGTTTTGCTGACCGACATAGAGATTTTCCATAGCCGCAAATTTCATAGGCTGAAACTGAGCCATATTGCGAGCTGATCCGTCGCCGGTTAATACAACAAACATGGAAGTAACCAATCCAAAAAGGGCAGCAACAATAATGCTGCGCTTGGCGAAAAGATGTTCGCGGTTTTTGAGTAAATACCAGGCACTTACTCCAACCACAAAAACTGATGCAAGCACATATCCCGATGAAATAGTATGCAGGAATTTATTGATGGCAACCGGCGAAAACAGCACTTCCCAAAAATTCACCATCTCGTTACGGGCTGTATCGGGATTAAATCGCATTCCGACAGGATTCTGCATCCATGCATTGGCAACTAAAATCCAGAGAGCTGACAAGTTGGAACCGATGGCCACCAGCCAGGGAGATAGAAGGTGGAATTTCTTACTCACCTTATTCCATCCAAAAAACATTACAGCAATAAAAGTACTTTCGAGGAAGAAGGCCATAATTCCTTCGATTGCCAGTGGGGCACCAAAAATATCGCCTACAAACCAAGAGTAGTTCGACCAGTTTGTGCCGAATTCGAATTCGAGAATAATTCCGGTTGCTACTCCAATAGCGAAGTTTATGCCGAAAATACTCATCCAGAATTTTGTAATTCGCTTCCATTCGGGATTCCCTGTTCGCACGTATAAGGTTTCCATGAAAGCCACAATAAACGAAAGCCCCAAAGTAAGCGGCACAAACAACCAGTGATACATGGCCGTAAGAGCGAACTGTGCCCGTGACCAGTCAACCAGCGAAAAATCAATGTATTCCATATAATTTATTTTGTTAATTGCTCAATAACATAATTGCTTTTGTCTTTTTCGGAAGTAAATCTTGAACCCAGGAAGTCGTGAAAGAAAAATAAACGCAGGATGGCGAACAGGACGAACAGCTTTATAAGAATGATGGCCCATAATTTTTTACCAACCGTCATGCTGCGGAATCCTGTGTAATAAAAATTGAAGATCTTTCTGAAAATCATCATCTTAATAAAGGATCAAATTTCACTATAAAAAGTCTTCCCTTGACTTTTTAGTCCGGTAATATTTGGTCTGTTGTCAACACTTTTTTAATCAACCAGCGAAGTAACCACTTCAAATACAGGCGGATCAGCAATAGCGCGTTTCACGGCACAAAGATCGGCTGCGCTTATTACAGCACTCCTGTATTTTTCAGGGAAATCGGCAGGCAGTTGTATATCCAGTTTGATTTTTGAAGGCAAATGTTTCTGCATATCATAATCAATGGATTGAATGATTTTAATTTTATCTGTTGGAATTCCCCGTTGATCGCAGAAGGATTTTACATAAATGCCTGCACAGGTTCCGATGGATGCCAGGAAAAGATCAAAGGGAGCCGGTGCTGTATTTGTTCCGCCGCCGGCAACCGGCTGATCAGTTTTAATTTCATGACCTTTAAGATGGGCAGTGATTATTTTACCGCCGTCAAATGTTATTTCCATTTCCATAGTATGTCTTCTTTTTGTTAGATTGATTTTATTTGTTAGCCTAAATTTCCGGGCAGGACCAAACTACTGCTTCTGAAAAACGATAATGAGAACTTGTCTTTAGTCAAATTCGTACCATAACTTTCAGTTGAAATCTGAGTTTTTAACAAAAGAAAATTAATTCGAGTGGTTACACTGGTGACCACCCCCTTCGCCGTGGTACCCGGCATGCTGATGGCAACTTTCGCCGCTATCGCTGATTGAGCCTGCAATATAGCTTTTCACCACTTCCTGCGCATCGCCTTCGCATCCGCGTATCACATCAATACCCGCATTATTTAATACGTTGATGGCACCGCCACCGATACCGCCGGCAAGCATAATTGTAACTCCGTCGGCTGCCAGTACGCCGGCAATATTGGATTTACATCCGCAACCCTGAACTGAAGGGATGGTGTTTATTTCAGTGATTTTGCCTTCAGCGGAAATATTGTAAATACTGTAAAACTCACAATGGCCGAAATGGCCGTCAACCTGGTTGGTACTAGTTACTGGAACTGCTATTTTCATATTATTTCTCCTCTAAAACTTTAGATTTTTTGCATTTATTTGTTAATAATGACCGTTTTTCTATTTCTCAATTCCCAATAAGGGTACGTGATTGTGTTTTCTGTCTTTTACTACTAAAGTCGTAAAATCCATGCCCAGGTTACGGTTTAACAAAATGTCGTGCCCAAGGCAGATTCCGACAACAAGTGTTAATTCAACCTTTTCTGCATTAAGTTGCTCTGCCTGTCCCAATGGATTGCAAGAAACTTTATGAATGCAGCTTGCTGCGTTTACCTCACTTTGTTTCAAGCCACCAACACTACACGAAACTGCTGACACTTCAAACCATTCATCAGTTAAAATGGATTCAATCTCTTTCGCCTGCTGTTCCATACCATAGCAATAGGCAATCCCAAGTTTCTGATAATTCATACGTTTGGCAAATTCAATTATCTCCTCCATGCGCGAAAGCGTTCCAGCCCTTCCCGAATCTACAAGTTCTGCTGCTGCTTTTACAATTTCAATGTGCGAAGATTCCTGGTATTGAACAATAATTTCAGATTTCGAGAAACTTTCACGTTTGCAGGACGTTTGCTGCTTCCTGCACACTTTATTATCACAACTTGTACAGTTCATATAAATATGTCTAAATATTTCCTAGTCCTTGTTTCAAATCATTAATGATATCTTCAACATCTTCTATTCCAACTGATAAACGAATAAGTTCATCTGAAATCCCTGCCTTTTGTTTATCAGCAGCTGATACTTTCGAATGTGTCATCGAAGCCGGGTGTTGTATTAGCGTTTCAACACCTCCCAGCGATACCGCCAGAATGGCAAGGTGGAGATTGTTCATCAGTGTTTTGGCTCCGTGAAAACCGTCTTTCAGCCCGAAACTTATCATCGAACCGCTACCCTTCATTTGTTGTCTGGCAAGTTCATATTGATGATGAGATTTCAGTCCGGGATATTTAACCCATGCAACTTTAGGATGATTTTCGAGAAATTCAGCCACTTTTTGAGCGCTTTCCTGCGCACGATCAATCCGGATCGATAACGTCTTAACTCCGCGCAAAACAAGGTAAGCCTGATGCGGATCCATATTGCATCCCATGTTTATCATCATGTTTCGCAATTGCCTGTACATGGCTTCTTCCTTTGCAATAATAACACCGGCTACCACATCGGCATGACCGTTGATAAATTTTGTCATCGAATGGAATACGATATCGGCCCCCAGATCCAGCGGATTTTGCAAATATGGACTACAAAAGGTATTGTCAACTACCAGCAAAATTCCCTTTTCGTGAGCAATTTTAGCACAGGCGTCCAGGTCTGTAATATCCATGGTTGGATTAGCCGGTGTTTCGATGTACAATACTTTTGTATTAGGGCGAATGGCAGCTTTAATAGTTTCAATATCGGTGGTATTGATATACGTTGCCTCAAAACCAAAACGAACGAATTGTTTTTCCATAACACTGCGGGCCGGACCGTAAATGGCATCGGTACTCACAATATGATCGCCACTGCTAAGCAACGACAAGTAAATAGTGGTTGCTGCAGCCATGCCGGAACTTACAGCGATAGCCCCGAAACCATTTTCGAGTATGGCTAGCTGGCGTTCGAGCGCATCAATGGTAGGATTGCCGATACGGGTGTAAATATAGCCGTCACTATCGCCCGAAAAACATTTTGCGCCTTCTTCGGCACTCGAAAACGAGAACGTTGAGGTTTGATAAATAGGAACAGTTGCCGATCCGTACTGGTCATCAATTTCTCCCGCATGAATTAATTTTGTGCTAAAACCTGATTTTTCAATATTCATATTACTTCATTTAAGTTTACTAATTCTTGACTGCCATATGATTCACAACCTTTACACTTAATATGATTTTCGAGTCCATCAATTAATTTGAAGCACTTTCTACATTTGTACCATTGCTTTTCAAATTCCACCTGTCCGCCTTCAATTTCAATGGCCATACATTCCACAAAAGCCTTGGCAATTTTCTTTAATGCCTTGTTATAGACCCTTGTGAAGGTTGGCCTTGAAATACCCATTTTTTCGGCAGCGACTTCCTGTGGCAGTTCCTGATAATTAACCAGGTTTATGCTTTCGTATTCGTCGAACTGAAGCTTCACTACCTGGAGCTCACAAAGTGGCATACCGAATGGCTTAAAGCCGGCCATTTGGGGAGGATTGAGTATTTTACGGTTTCTAATGGGTCTGGGCATGCGCTTTATGGTTTACATATTTTTTAATTTCAGGAAAGAGCAGATAAATAATGAAGGATACTGCCGATAAAAGTAAAATACCTTTCCCGATACAACAATACGATCCGCAGTAGAAACTGTTTCCTAAACCAAATATGCTTGTAGCACAACCTAATACTACCATTAGTACCCAATCGACAAAGATGACCATTGGCAGAACCATAAGCACTTTAACAAAGATTTGAGTTTTCATGACCTTAATTTTTTACAAAGGTAATGAACGCACGTTCATTATGCAAATATTTTTTATATTTGCAGAAAAATATTTTATGCAACTTTCAGAACACATACAAAACACAGAAACACATCAGTTTCGAATGGTGTTTCAGAATGCCCTTAACGATAATGGCAACTTATTTGGCGGATGCGCCATGCAGTGGATGGATGAAGTTGCCTATATCACAGCTATTCGATTTACACGAATGAAAGTTGTTACTGTTGTAGTTGGGAATTTGAAATTTAAGAAAGCTATAAAAATGGGAGAAATGGTTGAGATTATTGGACGGGTTGTAAAAGCTGGTAAGGTAAAAATCGAAATTCAAGTTGAAATCTATGTCGAAACACGGGATTCAGATCACAGGGAAAAGGCTGTTGAAGCAACTTTTACTTTTGCAGCAATTAATGATGATTACAAGCCCATTTGCATAGATTTGAATAAACATCTAAATCGGGATAAATATCACAGGGCTGCTCAAAAAAAAATAGCCTTAACTGAATTTGATCACTCATTTATCTAAAGCAGAAAATCTTACAATATTTTTGAAGACTTCTTCGCTAACAGCATCCTTTGCTTCAATCACCAAGGGATTTTGAAGCATCCAGTTTTCAATCACAAGGTCGATGAAACTTTTTCGTACCGTAATAATTAAGGGCATATTGCAATTTATAATGAGTTCGTTCAGGCTTGAAGCCCAGCCCTGACCCTGTAATTCCCAGGCTCCAATTTCATCAATCAGTACAATTTGCGAATCCAGGTTTCGTGCTACTGAGAGAGCAACGCGGCCAAATTCAACAGCTTCCGGAAGGAAGAAATACTTGCCTACTCTCGCCACTCCTTTTAAGACATCAGTTTGCGAAAGTTGCATTTTCCGATCTGTGGATAGATCGAGAAGGTCGTAACCTTTTTTTGTGCCATTTTCATAAACGGCTGGTGCTATAATGCCTCCAGTTTTAATTCCATTTTCTTTCAGGCGGATAGCAATTTCGGAAATCAGACTTGTTTTTCCGCTGCCTATTTCACCGGTTATAAGTATAACATTGCTCTTTTTCTTCATCGTGAGAGCCACTTTTTCGAGCCAGAATTCCGATTGGGCAACAATCTGCCTGATTGCGCCAACCGGTTTTCTGAAAACATCTTTTACCTGAGGTAAATTAGCTATCACAAAAGGAAGGGTTTCAAATGCAATTTCCAGCGCCAGCGGTAACTGCCTGAATGATGTCCGTATAAAGAAATTCCGGATTTTCGGGTTACTCAGCTCCTTGCCAACCACCGAAAAACCAACAATCATCATGGCAGCACGAAAATTCATCTGCAAACCAATCAACAATCCATCAGTCATGGTAAATTCATCTGATTGAAACCTGGCAAACAGGAAACTGGAAAGCATGGTGATTGCCACAAAGAATATCCAGAATTTCGGTTTCATCAAAGGCCTGAGCACTGATTTATAGCGGACTACCCATATTGTAATCACAATTACACCTGTTGAAAGCCACCATACGGTACCTGTAAAATTCATCAATAACAGCACCAGGATCATTCCCAGGAAATTGAAGGTAAGCGATAACAAAGAGTAATTGGTTTCACGAATGTTTCTTCTTGATTTGATATCGGCCATGCGGTTTTTATCCGAGCTAAGCATAGGGATGCTTTTGCCTAAAGCAGTTTTGCCGATATAAATTCCGATTCCGGCCGATACTATTCCAAAAAACAAATAGAAAATCCACAAAACGATGATAGGCATCCAAACCGTATCAAAATGCATATGGAGTTGCTTTTCAGCAAATTTTACCATGGATTCATATAAGTCGACGATATTGAAACCATAAAAAATAAGATAGTTAGCAATCTTCTGTATAAAATTCCACGACATGGCCAGCAAACTGCCGATCAGGAATCCTACCATGTTTTTTCCGATTAACCTAACCGACAACTCAAGCAATAAAGCTTCTGACAAAATAGCGATCATTGGCCCAAAAATAACGGCGCTTGGCGATACCGATTTCATTAAAGCACAAATCAAACCTGATCGCCAGATCAAACCTTTGTCCTTCCATTTAAAACTGATTGAAACCAGGAGAATGATCCCTATCGAAGTCAGAAAAATACTGCTGAATGGAACGCGGAGGTTGTGCAGGAAGCTGCCCAGCACAATTTCGGACGAGGCCCAAAGGCAACCCACCACTGCAGCTTTAAGCCAGGTAATACTAAGTTTCCGGTCAGGATTCATTTACAATACAAATTTTGGTAGCACAAGTTTTAAAAAGTTGAAATCCGGAGGCGCCTTCTGCAACCATTTCCAACATTTTATCGGAATCCGATATTTGTGTAGCTCCGAGAATATTTACCCCACGGGCAAAAAGCACATCGGGAATCAGACTGCTTGTGGGGCCGACCAAAATAACCTGCGTTTTTATCGATATTAATTCCAACAGCTTATCCAATGTATTATTGACAAGGGTCGCCCCTGTAATGATAACTATATCGGAGTTTGATATTGCTTTTTCCGATAGGTGCGATGGTAGCAGGTACTGCTTGTATTCCTCGGGCACTACAGTTTCATCAAGCTCAACGATCTGTAATATACAATCTGTTTCAGCTATTTTTTTAATGTACGACAAAAAGGCTCCAACTACGCAGACTCGTTTTTTGCCCTGTAAATCCACGAGTCCGATCGGATCCTGGTTTTCGATAATCTTGTAACTTGATTCTGCCATCAATTCTGCTGAAATAGCGTTCATTACAGCAAGTTGTATGGTTTTCATCAGGCATGTCTGATCGTAATGGCTGAACAGGTCGACTACTCTACGTCCCTTGAAATTCCCGGGTGTAAAATCGCCGAAACCTTTTTGGCGGTTATGTGAGCAACAATCAACAGAATCCAGGTTTGTGTATGCAAGTCCGCTGTACCCGCTTGATAATTTCACTGCCGTGAAATAAATGCCGATTACAACTTGCTCAAGAGTGACTTCATTGAATCGCTTGTCATATTTCTCTTTAATTATAGTGTACGTCTCGTCAATTATCATATATGTTGAGATAAGGAAGTCTGGTCCAGGTTTGATTGTTCCGGATAAAGGAATTGGCGGTAAAATTAGAACATTGGTCACAACTAGTTCTCTTTAGTGAGTTAATTTTAAACAAGCGCATATAAATACTTCAAAAATCAAACATTTTAATTTCTTCCTGCATTCCAATTTTTTTCAGCACTTGGTTTATTTTTTTCTCAACCGCTGGTTTTACCCATTTTATGTGTCTAAAATTTATTATTAACCTAAAACAAGAATAACATGAAAACGCTAAAGAGAAATTTACTAATGGCCGTTCTGCTGACCGGTGGGGTATTTGCATTCTCGGAATGCACGAAAGAATCTGTAGTTGATGGAGTACAAAACCCATCCGACACTAAAGCGCTTAACGCGAACTCACAAACAGGAAGCAATTCCGATGATGCGACCACTACTCAAGATGCAGCAGCAGGTTTTTTATGTGATTGCATAACTTCCTTTGCAATTGAACCTTTGAGCACTTCCGAAACAGATGCACTAATTACGATGCGCGAAGAAGAACTACTTGCCCATGATGTATACGTGCAGCTTTATTCATTGTATAAAATCCCCGTTTTCAACAACATCTCCAAATCCGAAACCCAACATTCGGAGGCTGTCAGAACATTATTGCTCAAATATAACGTTACTGACCCTGCTGCTAACCATTTCGCAGGAGTATTTGTAAATTCTGATCTACAGGCATTATATACCAGCCTGGTAGCCCAGGGAAAAGCTTCCCTCACAGCTGCGCTTACAGTTGGAGCAACTATTGAAGATCTCGACATTAACGACCTTCACAATCATATTGCTGCTGATGTTGATAACCAGGATATTTTGTTTGTTTTCGGCAACCTCGAAAAAGGGTCCCGCAACCATTTACGCTCATTCAACAGGCTTCTTACTGCAAAAGGTGTAGCCTACACTCCTCAGTATATTTCTGTAGAATATTTCAATCAGATTATTTCTTCTGCACAGGAAACAGGACCGGTTGTTTGTCCGAATTAAAAAATTCAGTTTTATTGACACTAGCACTTGTCACGCCTGGCAGGTGCTTTTTTTATGCGCCTAAAGTTGCTATGAAATTTGAAATCCCGGTAAAGATCATTTGTGTACCAATGGTAGCAACGATCAAACCTGTAATTCGGATAAGTGCGTTCATCAGATTAAATCTGTTTAACAACTTACCTATTAGTATTGCATTGAGCATGAGAAGCAGGTTAATCCCAATAGCAATTGTAATGGCAATAATTGTAATAAGTTTTCCATAGTGTTCCGGAAACGTAACAGCAGCGGTAATGGTTGCAGGTCCGGCAATCATAGGCATCGCAATGGGTACAGCAGAAAGATCTACTAGTTTCACATTCTGGTCAAGTTGAAGAAAACTGCCTTTCTGTAAGCCGGTAATACCATTATAAAACAGTACGACACCACATGTAACACTGAAAGCATATAACTCAATATGAAACACATACGTGAAGATAAAATGCCCCAGGAATAAAAATGCGATCAGTATTATCAACGCTGTAAGCGATGATTTTGTTGAAAGGTATTTTAATTCTTTATGGGAGAATTGATCTTGTAACGAACTTATTACTAAAATTTTATGTACAGGGTTTATCAATGCCAGTATGGCAACCATAGCACTGATCAGTAATTTTATTTCCATAACCTTACTATTTCAAAATCAATTTGAACCAAAGGTCCATTAATGCTGCATTTCTGAAAATAGCTGAAAGAGGATACGAATTTATTCCTTCTTGTCTGTATTAATTCCAAAAGGAAGATATAAAGGACAGAAACTCAAGAAACTGGTAATAGCAAATACTATCGCAAGAATTAATAAAACAACTCCTAATGTGCCACTTATTACGTTAGTGAAATTAAGAATAATGAAAATTGCTGCAACAGCAAGCCTGATAATCTTGTCAACAGTACCCATGTTTTTTTTCATATTTTCTTGTATTTAAATGTGCATAATTTGTTGTTTCAAAGGTAACCAAACATTGTTTTAAAAGTGATATAAATAGAATTTTTAATATTTTCTTTCACCTTCTGTCAAAACAAAATAATATCAGTAAAAAATAAACAGAGCACCGCTGGTTTTTGAATAGTTATGTGTCTAAATAAGTTAGCATTACTCATTTCGGTCTGAATAACAATCAAACTGAGAAATCCTCTCAAAAGCAAAGTAACAGATAGACTGTATCACCAATCAAATTTGCATAAACCAAATACATCAAATAATAGATAAAACAAAACGGCTGCAAATATATGAATCGTTGACATATCTAGTTAATTGTTGTATATTAGCCAAAAATACACATTGCATTAAAGAATAATAAACTCACAGATGTATTACTTAACCTAAAAACCAGATCATGTTTAACACAGCACATCTACACCCGTTAATTGTACATTTCCCAATTGCACTATTAATTGCAGGTTTTGTGGCCGATACTGTCTATCTGCTTTACAAAAAAGAAATCTGCCTGTCGAAGTTAGGATTTTATCTTATGTTGGCAGGAACTCTTGGAGCGATAGCCGGGGTTCTGAGTGGCAATTTCTTTACCGAAGAAATGACTGGAAGTGTTGAAGTTATTCGTGAACGGCACGAAACCTTTGCCAATATTACAATGTATGTGATGATTGCCGCCAGTATCCTGAGAATTTATCTGGTTCAAAAAGGCAAAGCAGAATCCAAAGCCGCGCTGGGAGTTTATATCCTTTATCTGATTGGCGTTATATCGGTTGGATATACCGGTATGCTGGGTGGAACAATGGTCTTTAATTTTATGATTGGCTTATAATAATCAATATCAAATAACTCTAAATTCAGAAAAATGAAAAATGTAATAATTTTTGTAATGGTACTGGCAACGGTGGCATTGATGGCAGGATGTAAATCAAAGAGTGCAAAAGAAACATCTCCAAAAACAGTTGAAAACCTGAAATCAGGTATAATTGGCGAAACAACTGCAAGCGCAAAATATGCTGCCTTCGCCCAAAAAGCCACAGAAGAAGGCTTTATGCCAATAGCCCAATTGTTTAAAGCTGCCTCAAAAGCCGAAAGTATTCATGCTGCCAATCACCTTAAAGTATTGGAAAAACTTGGCGAGAAAATGGATCCAATCGATCCAAAGTTTGAAGTTAAAACCACAAAAGAAAACTTACAGGCAGCTATTGAAGGGGAAACATATGAGGCTACAACTATGTACCCTGGCTTTATTCAATCAGCCAAAGATGAAAATGCAGAAGATGCTGTTACTTCATTCACATGGGCGCTTGACACAGAAAAAAAGCATCAGGAATTCTATCAGAAAGCCCTGGATGCCATAGATAACGGGGCTGTTGCATCACTTCCTACATCCTTTTTTGTTTGTCCAAAATGTGGTAACACCTATGATGCTGCAACAGTCACTGCAAAATGCGATTTCTGCAAGACTCCAAAAGAAAAATATATCGCCTTTTAGTTTCTCGTTTTGTTTGTGTGAGGGAATCACTGCTTTCATGACTTTATTCCCAATAGTGAATGAATAAACAGAGAGTAAAAAAGGTAAGTATCCGCAACATGGCCGGGATAGCTCTCATGCCACGGGCGAACCCGGTTTTGCTGTTAATTGGAAAAAACTTGTACCCCTCTTTGAGTTCATTTACAAGGCTATATCCAGGAACTTGCGTAACACATTGCTGAATATACCGACGAACATTATTTAGGCTTAATTCATCTTATCCCAGGAAACATCTGATAAAATTGAAAGTAAATTACCATCGTCTGAATGTACCTTTCACCATTTCTCCGGATAAAGAAGTCAGAATTATGACAGAAAGACAGAATTTAATCAGTTTCATTAAGCTGGCAATGCCTATGGGTGACAACAAAGCCAGTGAGATTGCAGAAAATTTCGAACCAGTTTCTTTAAATAAAAATGATTTTTTGTTACGGGAAGGATCGGTATGCAACGATTACTTTTTTCTTGAAAAAGGGTTCATGAGAGCTTATACCTTTGATACAGAAGGAAATGAAGTAACAACTAATTTTTATGAACGAAACTCCATCGTTTTTGAAGTTGCTTCCTATATTAAAAGAACACCATCCCAGGAAAACATCCAGGCGTTAACAGATTGTTTTGGCTGGAAAGGAAATTATACTAATCTTCAGAGTTTATTTCATACCAGCCCCGAATTCAGAGGGTTTGTAAGGGAAATTTTAGTAAATAATTTTATCGGTTTAAAGGAGAGAACCCTATCAATGATTAACCTTACAGCCGAAAAAAGGTATGAGATATTATTAAAATCCAGGAGGGAAATTATTCAAAACGTTTCTATCAAACACATTGCCTCTTATTTAGGAATAACAGACACATCATTAAGCAGAATCAGAAAAGAAATTGCAATCAAATAATTTCCTGTCAAATGACAAGATATCCTTAACGTAAAATTCAGAACATTTGCTCTGTTATTAATCTAATGGAAACATGAATAACAGGCAAAAAAATGAGAGCAGATTCTGGGATAAATTTGCTGCCCATTACGATTCGTTTGTCCGGAATATTTTCGGTAAAACATACAAATCCATTCTTGAGAATATGGATTCAGAATTAACTGCAGATCAAGCTGTACTTGAGATTGGAACCGGGACCGGAATAATTCCGTTTGCCATTTATTCAAAAGTATCGTCGATAGTTGCAACGGATATTTCTCCTGATATGATTAAAATCGCCGCTCAGAAGCAAGCCGATTTAAATATCAGGAACATTGATTTCCAGGTTCAGGATTCATATAATCTCACTTTTCCTGATAAATCGTTTGATGTTGTGATCGCATCCAATTTATTACACTTGCTTTATGAACCGGAGAAGCCAATGGCCGAAGTTATGAGGGTAATGAAAGATGACGGGATTTTTATTGCTCCAACATTTTGTGTGGGTGAAAATCTGAGAAGCAAGGTAATTACAACTGTGGCTGGAATAATCAGCGGATTTAAAATTATAAATAAGTGGAGCATCCGGGACTTCAAAGTTATGTTGACAAATAATGGATTGAACATTGTTAAAATAGTGACGATTGATGGCCGGTTCCCATTAGTGTATATAGTGCTGAAAAAATGAAAAATAAGTGACTGGTTATATGGCCAAAAATGGTGTATATCAAACATAGGATATGATTATATGCATCATTTGTAAACATTTGTAATGCTATCCGTCATAATAATAATGATTTTTTTTGAGTGTTAAATTGACAGATACATTGAATTTGTAATTCCGAAATCAGATTTCAAAACATAAATAAGTCCGTTTCGAGTTAAAAAATCATTCATTAAATCAATCTTATGAAAACGACAACTTTTTGCTTAAGCCTTTTAATTTACACATCATCTTTATTCGGGCAAACTAATGCCTTTAAATATGAATCACTTATCCGAAAAGCAGACTCCCTTTACCAGGCAAAAGACTTTATGAACTCTGCTCTTGCGTTTTCTGATGCTTTTAATGCACCTGATGCTAAAATAACAATGAACCATCGGTACAATGCCGCATGTTCTTATGCTTTGGCAAATAATGCGGATAGCGCATTCTGTTATTTAAATTACATTGCAACAGCGATGAATTACACCAATTACGGGCATATAAAGTCCGACCCGGATTTAAAATCGTTGTACACGGATAGCAGATGGAAACCCCTTCTTGAAAAAGTTAAAGCAAACAAAGACAAGGCTTTTGCCAGCTTAGACTTTATTACTTTAAATGGGTACAAGATTGAAGTATATACAACCGGCTTGAAGAATAATCAAATTAATAAACCAGTAATCGTATTTGAAAATGGAATGGCTGACACCTACGACAGGTGGAAGGCTATAATGGATGAAGTTTCAAAAACAAATGCTGTTTTTGCCTATAACCGTCCAAGGATTGGAGAGTCCGAAGACGACAGCCTGCCTCCTACAACTGAGCATATTGTTACTAATTTGAGAAAGATGCTATCAGAGAAAGGACTAAAACCTCCTTATTTATTGGTATCACATTCTTTTGGCGGAGCCTATATCAGAAGTTTTGCCTCATACTATCCTAATGAAATTGCAGGCCTGATTTTTATTGATCCTATTGATTTCACGAAAAAGGGTGATATGGGCGACCAGCCTTACCTGGAAATCGGGCTTACCCAGCATCAGATTGATTCTATATTCGGGCAGCCGTATAAGAATTTTATCGAAAAACTCTATACAGAAATGCCAAGGTATTATATAGAAGAAGTAAAAATATCAAGACAATTGACCAAAACAGATTTTGCAGAGTGCGACCGGAATCCTTTGCCTGACGTACCAATACATTTTATTAAGGCAGGTGGTTTTACTAATTCGGAACCACCAACAATTTACGACAGGGAAAAGATGTGGCGAATTAATAGTAACATCCAGATGAAACGGTGGTTAGAACTTTTATATCCACTGAAATATGGAAAGTTATTTTATTGTTCAAACTCAAGCCATTTTGTTCAGGCGGATGAACCCGACCTGGTAATTTCGAGCATAAAACTGGCTTTAACCGATTATGAAAAGATTCAAAAAGCTAAATAAACCAGCCGCTGCAAAGGCTATATACAATAAGGGTTTCACTGGTAATTCAAGCATTCGGCCCCTCTCAATCTTTGGTGTAGGTTTAAAGGGAATCAGTCAGAAATCTCTTATTGCATGCATTTCCAATCGTTAGCTGATACGATTAAAAAGTACTGAAATTCGAAACCTTAATTCTGACAATAACCTTAATTTTAAGCTTTTTATAAACTAAAAAAAGATGCCATGAATGCGAACATTTCTAAAAGAATTAAATCAAGTTTTGTGATTTTAGTGCTCACAATACCATTTATGTCTTTTTGCCAGCCAGGAAATCATGATTGCATAATTACTAATGTTACTATTGTTGATGTAAAAACAGGAAAACTATTAAATAATAAAACAATAGCCATTAACAATAATCGAATTACTGCCATTTACAATAAGGAAATTGCCGGTTCAGATTCAACAATTGTAATTGACGGAAAAGGCAAATATCTTATCCCCGGACTTTGGGATATGCATGCTCATTATAAATGAAGCCATGTGGATTTGGATCCTTTACTTATTGCCAATGGTATTACAGGCGTAAGAGAAATGTGGGGTGATATGCCGGAGTTTGTAAAAGTCCCTGAAAAGACACAACTGGAAGGGCTCTTATCTCCTGATGTTTACCTCTCTGGTGATCTTCTTGATGGAAATCCACCTTCTTTTCCAATGGGATGTTTAGTTGTTACAACACCCGATGAAGCTATTGCTGCCGTAAAAAGTCAAATTGACAAGAAGGTTGATTTTATCAAAGTTTATAGTTCTTTATCTGAAGAAAGTTTTTTGGCAATTGCTAAGGAAGCCCAAAAAAGGAACATCCCATTTGCAGGTCATATACCCAATAGAGTTTCAATCTACACTGCAATTGAAGCAGGAATGGCGAGCTCGGAACATTTGTATGGGTTTCTAAATGCCTGCTCATCTGTTGACACATCAAATGAAGCACTCGTTAGTACATTTTCTGAAAAGAGGTTTGATTCTATATGTTCTGTTTTGGCTAAGAGTAGCATGTGGTTATGCCCCACCTTAACGGTGAATAGGGTAATGGGCTATTTAAACGACACCACATTTACACGCGATAGTAGAATAGCATATCTTCCCGGACCTGTTATTGAAATATGGAATCAAAAATTGAATCCTTATACAAAAAGCGAAATAGAAAATTTTTCGAATAGTAGAAGAGTGAGGTATCTTTTTGAGCTAAGCTTAACAGGCAAAATGAATGAAAAAGGGGTGAAATTTCTTGCAGGAACCGATTTCCCAAATCCGTATGTTTTCCCGGGATTTTCGTTGCACGATGAATTATCTCTTTTGGTTAAGGGAGGTATGCCGGTGCTTGATGCCTTAAGGTCTGCAACAATCAATCCCGCAATATTTATGAACAAAAAGGCTGATTTTGGTTCTGTTGAGGCAGGCAAATTGGCTAGTCTGGTTCTGCTGAATAAGAATCCATTAGAAAATATTGAAAATACAAAAACTATTGAAACTGTTATCGTAAGAGGGAAAGTTTATAACAGGAAAGCGCTGGATTTACTGTTAGAACAAGCAAAATCCAATGGCAGATGAATTGCCCCCTAAAACACGAATCTACGCCTACTACTGCTAATAAAAGCTTTATGCAATAATAGTTTCATTGGTAATTCAGGTATTCTGCGCCGATCAGACTTTGGTGCAAGTGGACAGGAAATTAGACCGCAATCCCTTATTGCATATATTTCCAAACTTTAATCGTTACTAAAAAAAATATTGACCTATGAGAAAATTTATTTTATTGGCAATAATATTCGGATTTATTTCCTGCAATTCAAAGATTAGTAAAAGAACAAATGTAGCACAGGAGAAAATTGCGGATAACCAGGAACTTTCTGAAATGTTCAAAAGCGACCAAGCAGATAGAACTAATCATATCGATAGAGATATATTGCAAAAGAACGATAGCTTAAGAGAAGCAAGAGTCTATGAATTATTAGATTCAAATAAGGTGCGTACATCATTAGACTTTAATAATGCCGCATTGATTTTTCATCATGGAGAAGACTCTGTTGCATATGCTATGGCTGTAAAACTAATGAGAAAATCTATAGAATTGGATTCAACAAGAAATAAATGGTTTCTGGCTGTAATAACTGACAGATATTTATTGAGTATAAATAAACCTCAAATTTATGGTACGCATTATAAGAGATTGGATAATAACATTGTTGTGAGAGAAGAACTGGACTCAACAAAAATTACTGACGCTGAAAGAGTAGAATATGGTGTGGAAACTTTAGCTGAGCAAAGAGAGAAATTAAAAAATTTGAACCGAAAAAAACTTACAGAATTGCTAGATGAAGGGAAAACCATTGATGAAATAATACTAATTGTCAAGCAAGGGGAAGGTAAGGAATCTCAATATGATTTACGTGAAAATTGGATTAATAACTTTGGTTATCAACTTCTGAATCAGGGAGACAAGGAAGAAGCCTTAAAAATATTTAAATTAAATACCGAATTGTACCCAAGTGGTTCTAATGCTTTTGATAGTTACGGAGAATGTCTTTTAGCATTAGGACAAAAGGAACAAGCCATTATAGCGTATAAAAAATCTTTAGCATTAAATCCAAAGAATAAAAATGCTGAAAAAATATTGGCAGAAATGAAATAACGTTGCATACCTCGCGAAAAAAAGGACAAAATCCATTCATTATAAGTCAAAATACAATGAGAACATTGAAATTACTGTTAACCATTCTGCTTTTTGCGGAAACCATATTCGCTCAAAACTCAGAGGATATAGTCATCGCGAAAGGAATCAAAATAAACTCCACGGTATTGGGTGAAGAGCGTACAATTTATGTTTCTCTTCCCTCTGGCTATGACGATTCAAAGGATTCGTACCAGGTCTTGTATGTTTTAGAGGGAGTTTCTGAAGTAATCGGACTTGTAAAATATTTGTCAGATTATGGAGTTTGTCCTCAATTAATAATAGTTTCTATCGAAGAAGTTAATCCTTCAAGAGACATGTTTCCTTCCAAGCCCAAATATAGCAGAGGTACTCAGCCAGCAAAACCATGGTACAATAAAAAAGAAGACGACGAACTAAGAGTGGCCCGGCCTGGTGAAAAAACCGGCGAGGCAGATAAATATCTTTCATTTATTGAAACGGAACTTTTTCCTTTTATCGAAAAAAACTACCGTACAGTTCCTTATCGGATTTGCTGTGGGCATTCAAAAGGCGGGCTTTGTGTAACCCACGCTTTCGTTTCACATACAAATATGTTTAACGCCTATATTGCGATGAATCCTTCTCTTTATTGGGACGATGGTTTGATTATGAAAACCGCGGAGGAAAAACTCGCAGGCCTGAACTATAAACACAAACTGTTTTATTTTGATATTGGTGGGAATGAAGTGCCGTCCACAATTGGAGACGCATTTGCTTTTGCCCAAATTATAAAGAAGAATGCATCGGCAGACTTGAGATGGAAACTCGACTACCTGGCAAATGAAAGCCATAGTAGCGGAACAGCTTTAGGTATCATAAACGCACTGAAATTTATAAACGAAGACTGGAATTTTGACACCGACAAAATAAAGACGGATGGAATAACCGCTATCGACAGTTTTTATAAGAATCTTTCAGAAAGGTTTGGATACGGGATTTCTTACGATGTCAGCCTGCTGAATAATTATGGATGGGGATATGTGCGTAGCGGCATGCATGAAGAAGCTATTAAAATATTCAAAGAAAATACGTTAAGGTTCCCTGATTCACCGGAAGCATACAATTATCTGGGGGAAGGATATCTGGCAGCAAATAATATTGATATGGCAATCACTAGTTATGAGAAAGCAGTAGAGCTGGCAACAGATTTAGAGGATGACAAAAAAGTGGCGTTTTTAAAGAGCAGGATTGAAAGTATTAAAGCAGTTAAAAAGTAGAGCTTATATCTTAATGATAGCCCAAAATATTAGATTTAAGCGCAAATATTAGCCTCCGGGAACTGGTTTAATTAACATGTGGTAAAATCAATAAAATTGAAATAATTATTGGGTAGATTTTAAAAACCAATAAAGAGAATGAGCAAAATACTATTACTGGTAAGTGTGTTTTTTGTCTTCACTTCATGTCTAAATGAAAGTAAGAAATTCGTGATTACAGGAAGAGTTACAGACTTCAATGGAAAACCAATTGACAGTGCTACTATTCGGTTGAAAAACAGGGCTTTTGAAAATCTTTACGAAACATTATCTGACAGTAATGGAAACTATTTTCTGGAAGTAAATAAGGGAAACTATTATTGCATGTATGTAATAAAATTATCAGAGTATCGGGTAAACAGACTTGAATACTGGGCATGGAATGTACCTGTTTATGAAGATATGGTGATTAATCCTCAATATGATAGAATGGAGATATATGGAATCAATGTTTTTGAACCCCAGGTTACTCCACAAGAAACATATATGCTGTATTTCAGACCAATGAGTTTAAGCAAGACATTACAAATTGCATCAAAACAAGAGGTTGACAAAAATGAATTTCAAAAAGCCAGACAAGCAGAAGATCTTTTAAAAAAGAATAATAAATTAATCAAGATGTCTCCCGATTCAATAACTTCTGATGAACTAAAAATTGAAATAAATGGAGTCGAAGTCAAAGTCGTCGGAATAAACAAAACAACTGAATATGCAAGGGGCATTTTGATGTATGGATATTGTGTACAAGTGCTTAAAGCCACTAATTATAAAGAGCAATTGGATTTGAAATATGATAGAATTTCAATTACTCTACGTTCCTCAGAGACTGGTGAAACTGGAAAAGGAGAAACGTTTATTAAGAGGTAAAAACGTTTGCTGAAATCAATTTAATTGAATTTTGGCTTATGATTGTATGTTATTTGGGTCAATGCTTCTATTCAACTTTATCACGAAGGATATAAGCAGTTTCAAATTCTAAATGCAGCCAAATTGCGAAATTTTGTGCCTTAAGACTAACAAGGCATCAAAAATATAATCGCCACATTACTGACTTTAATTTCAATGAATGTTTCTGGACAAATTAATGATAAAAACAGCGTTGGAATGATGGATAAAGGGAGAGATTCAATAATCTTTTAACAAATGCAAAAATATATTAAAACAATCTTCTGACGATGACACTGCAATTTTTATTAAAACGTAAGCATTCTTTATCCAATGGAAATATAAAGAAACCATGGAATTTGAATCATTGAGAAAATATTTAAGAAATATCCTGAAGATTGAAACAACCAAACAATTAGGGAAAAGTCTAATTTAGTATTGTTTAAAAATGGGGATAGGCACAAAAGGGCAATAATATAAATCCTGTAATCCAATTAATTGATTATGAACAACACTGGTTTAATGAATCCTATTATTAAAAGTAAAATGAGCTTATTGAAAACGCTTATTCTTATTGTAATTATTGTTTTCTTTAGTAATGTAAATGCTTTTGTAGATTATTTTATTCATCCTGAGATTCCGTTTTTCGATAAAGAACATTTAATAGTTGGATTTATAACAGGCATTTTTAGTGTTATTTTAAGTTTAATCATTTTATTTTATATTAATCGGTTGCAAAATATTAATATTGAGCATAATAACCTTTTGAAAGAACTGTCGCAAGCTAAGCAAACAGCCGAAGATAACAATCGTTTAAAATCTGCTTTTCTTGCCAATATGAGCCATGAAATCCGGACTCCGATGAATGGCATACTGGGTTTTGCAGGACTGCTTAAAACTCACGGTCTTACTGGAGAAGAGCAACAAGAGTATATACGAATCATCGAGAAAAGTGGTGTACGTATGCTCAACATAATCAATGATATTATTGATATATCTAAAATAGAGTCCGGATTGATGAAAGTCGATATGAAAGAATCGAATGTTAACGAGCAAATTGAATACATTTATACTTTTTTCAAACCCGAAGTTGAAGCTAAAGGCATGCAGTTGTCCTTTAAAAACACTTTGCCGTCAAACAAAGCCATTATTAAAACCGATCGGGAAAAATTTTACGCTATTCTTACAAACCTTGTAAAAAATGCTATTAAATATACTTATACAGGAACCATTGAATTGGGATATAACCTTATTCAGAAGCAAAATTCTGAATTTCTGCAATTTTTTGTAAAAGATTCAGGTACAGGAATTCCAAAAGACCGACAGAATGCCATTTTTGAACGTTTTGTTCAAGTTGATATTTGTGATAAGAAAGTACAGCAGGGTGCTGGATTAGGCTTGGCTATTACGAAATCATATATTGAAATGTTGGGTGGAACAATTTGGGTAGATAGTGAAGAGGGCAAGGGCTCTACGTTTTTTTTTATCATTCCTTATAATGCAGAACTGGAAGTAAATTCCACCTTAAAAAATCCGGTTCCATCCGTTAAAGTCTGGAATCAGGTTAAAAACCTGAAAATATTAATTGCCGAAGATGATGAAGTATCCGATAATCTTATTTCAAACATGGCCCAAAAGTTTGGAGAAAAAATATTTAATGTACGAACAGGGATTGAGGCTGTAGAAGTCTGTCACACCAACCCTGATTTAGACCTGATTTTGATGGATATTCAAATGCCCGAAATGGGCGGATATGAAGCTACACAGCAAATTCGCCTTTTTAACAAAGAGGTTATCATCATTGCACAAACAGCAAATGGATTATCTGGAGATAAAGCTAAATGTGTGGAAGCAGGATGCAACGATTATATAGCAAAACCTATCATGAAAGACGAATTTATGTCATTACTTCAAAAATATTTCAATTGAATTGACTACACCTCATCCTTACACACATTTCACCTAGGCAGTGCCAGGTAGCTCCATGTTTTTTATATCAATCACCCATTAATCAATAATCCAGCCACACATTTCCCTTTGTCCTTTCCGACCTTTCCCGTTGAATGTAATTTCGGTCCATTAATCCCAACAAAATGGCCACGAATTACACCCGACGCATCAATCTTTATATCAACGGCAAAGAAGTAGTAACAGAAATCCGTTCCGTTACTGCGGAAATGCAAAAACTGGTCAACAAGCAAAAGAATATGACCATCGGCTCAAAAGAATACGTTTCTGCCGGGGAACGGATCCGCTTGTTAAAAGGTATTATCACAAACCACAACCACCAGTTAAAAGAAACTGCCACAGGCTGGGAACGAATCGTGCAGGTCAGCAACCGGCTGCAAGGCATTTTGCAGGAATTGATCGTGGGCGCAGCAGTTTTAGTTGGCGTTGTAGCAGCCGGTAAAAAAGCCGTTTCAATGTTCGCCGAATTTGACGATAAGGTCGCAAACGTTGCTCGAACTACCGGATTAACAAAGCAAGAAATTTACGCCATCTCCGAAGCCCTGAAAAAAGTGGATACTCGAACAGCTCAGCTCGATCTGATGAACCTTGGAGTCATTGCCGGTAAATTGGGTATTGCAAAGGAGGATGTTTTAGGCTTCATCAAAGCTGCGGATAAACTGAATGTTGCATTCGCTGGAGCACTTGGCCCTGATACCGAAGAAGTGGTAAACCAGATCGGAAAGCTCGTTTCGGTGTTCAAAATTGAAGAGAAATTCGGCATCGAAACAAGTATGTTAAAAATTGGTTCTGCCCTCACTACTCTCGGAAATGCCAGTACTGCCAATGAAGGCTACATCGTGGAATTTTCAAAAAGGGTTGGTGGTATTGCTCCCATTGTGAATGTTTCTATCCAGGATATCATGGGATTGGCTGCAACCCTCGACCAGCTTGGCCAAACCTCTGAGGTTTCCAGTACCGTTTATAGTGCCATGGTTACCGGTATGTTCAAGAAAACTGCCGAATATGCCAACATAGCCGGAATGAGCGTAGATGGTTTCAGGAAAATACTGAAACAAGATACCAACTTCGCCTTCATAAAGGTACTGGAAGGCTTGAACGGCAATAACGCCGGAATGGAACGAATGGTGGCTCTGATGGGCGACATGGGGATCGAAGGCAAACGGGGTATTCAGGTCCTTGGTGTGCTGAGCAACAATACCAAAATGCTTCGCGAACAGCAAACCCTATCAAACGATTCCTTCTACAAAGGAAATGCCATCTATACTTCCTTCAACCTGCTCAACGACTCAGCCCAGGCGAAACTCGAAAAAGCAAGAAAAAGAGTAGTTGACCTTGCCGTCGAATTAGGGCAGAAACTTTTGCCAGTACTTACCCTCAGTACCTCCGGTTTCAGCTACTTTGTGAAAACAATCAGTACTTCCATCGACTTCTTTTTCCGTCACTCAAAAGCAATAACCAATGTAGTTGTAACCCTCGCTGCTTATATCGTAGTAGTAAAAGGCCTTGCCGTATGGGAAACATTCCGGCAAAAAGTATTTACTAGAGGCCTCATACTTTCCAACCTCGAAGCCATTGCAACACGGCTTCGCATCATGCTTACAAATACGGCTACCATTGCCCAGCTTAGGGCCCTGGCTGCAACAAAAGCCTTGAACGCAACCATGGCCGCTTCCCTTTGGGGTGCTCTGGCTGCTGGAATTGCCTTCGCTACCATGAAAATAGTGGAATGGGTGCAAAATGCAAACAAAGCTTCAGTGCAACAGGAAGCTATCAACAACGCAATAAACCAGTCCGTCGAAAAAATGGTAGAACAATCTGCCAAAATAAACATGCTTGTTTCCCTGGTCAATTCTGAGAATGTTTCGCTCGCAGGAAAGAAAAAAGCCATCGAAGATCTGAAAGCTATCATTCCGGGTTATACCGCCATGCTGGATGCTCAGGGTAAAGTCATTTACCAGAACGCCGGAGCAGTAAAAGAATACATCAACCAACTAAGAAGGCAGTATGTACTGGAATCGTATAAAGAAGAATATGCAAAAGCTTCCGTCGATTTCGCTAGAGCTCAGCAGAAAAAGGACGATGCCATCGTGGATTACAATACCACCATGACAACGCCCTACAAAGAAGGCACGAAAAGAACAAACGATGGTTCACTCAAAAGCCAAAAAATTAACGCCATTCTGGATGCAGGAGAAGAAATGACAGCCGCTCAAACCGTCGTCGATGCGCTTCAAAACAGAATCGAATCAACCATCACAGCCATGGACGACCTCCCTGGGAAAATAAATAAAATTTCAAGCGAAATGATCATTCAGGCGAAAGCTCTGGAAATTCCTGGAATTACCCCCGCTCAAGTTGAAATATTAAAAAAACAACTCTCTGACCTTTACAAAAAAAAACAAGCCTTGATTAACCTGCAAAAAGGAATCACAACTCCCGAAACTGTTAATCTTGAAAATCCTTTTCCCTCAAATAATGCAACCGGCGTAAGCTCATCAGATAAAAAAGAAGCAGATAAAGCAGCTAAAACTGCCGAGGAAGCATATAAACAACAACAGGAAATTAAGAAAAAAGCCATCCAAAGCAGCATCTCAATTATGGAGGAAGGCTATAAAAAAGAACTTTTCACCCTTCACGCCGCCTATGTGGCTCAACGCGAAGAAATCCTGCACGAACTGGCAACAAACAAAAGCCTTACCATCGAAGAAAAGAGAAACCTCAATATTTCACTGAAAAATAACGACAAAAAATATGTGCAGGATTATTTCGACCTCAAACAGAAAACCAAACTAACCGAACTCAAATTTCAAAAGGAATTAATCTCACTCAAACTTGAATCCACTGCCAAAGATTCGGAGCAGGAAAGTTATTTGTTGCTGCAACAAATAAATGCAAACCGGGAACTGGAACTGGAAGGAATCACCGAGACTGGAGAACAAAAAGCCGCTCTGCAAAAAGCCATCAACGCTAAATACAACAAACTCGAACAGGACGAAAACAACCGGTATATAAATCAATACCTGGATGAAGTGTTGGCTCACGACACCCAGGTATTATCCGAAACAAAAATCCAGCAACTCCAGGAACTTAAAGAAAAACGGGCAGCAGGTCAAATTTCGAAAAAAGAATACAACCGTCAACTCCTTGATATCGACCGGCAATATGTTCAGGAAAGTTTACAAATTGCCATCGATCATGCTCAGGCTGAACTGGATATCTTAGTTGCTGCCGGAGAAAATACTACCCAGGCACAGGAGGCTCTGAACGAACTTAAACTAAAAAAACAGGATGCTGGCACCAACAAAGAAACCGACAAACCGGAATGGACAGCAAAAGACACTTTAAATACTTCGGTAGAGGCGGCTCAGATGATCGCCGACGCTACCTTCCAAATCTCCCGTGATAAGAACCAGCGGGAACTGGATGACAAACTCAACCAGTTAGCAATGCTTCGTGATGCTGAACTCTTAAACAAACACCTTACCGAAAACCAAAAAAACGCCATTAACGCCAAATATGCTGC
>JBAXBJ010000047.1:0-35123 GCA_037142075.1 Bacteroidota bacterium | reverse complement strand
TGGCATTTATCTTTTTCTTTACCGGTATGGCATTCAAAATATCGCTGGTTCCTTTTCACCTCTGGACTGCCGACGTTTATGAAGGTTCACCAGTTAATGTAACATCTTATTTCTCTGTCATTTCAAAAGGAGCATCTGCATTTATCCTTATTATGGTAATGTACACCGTATTCCATTCCATTGCTTACCTGTGGAAAGATATCGTTTACCTGATTGCCGTAATGACTATGACCATTGGTAACCTTTTTGCCTTGAGGCAGAAAAACATGAAACGCTTCCTTGCTTTCTCCAGTATTGCTCAGGCAGGTTTTATTATGCTTGGTATTATTGGTGGCAATAAAATAGGTATGACCGCAACCGTTTACTTTGTTCTGGTTTATATTTTCTCTAACCTCGGTGCTTTCGGCGTTATTTCAGCTATTTCTGCTAAAACTGGCAAGGAAAGCATGGATGACTATGACGGACTTTATGCTACCAATCCAAAACTGAGCCTGCTTATGATGCTCAGCGTATTTTCACTTGCTGGTATTCCTCCTGTTGCCGGTTTCTTTGGTAAATTCTTCCTTTTCACTTCTGCAGCATCCGGCGGATATTACTGGCTGGTTTTTATAGCTGTTCTTAACGCAACCATCTCCTTATATTATTATTTATTGGTTGTTAAAGCCATGTTTATCAATAAGAACGATGTGCCTATTGCCTTTTTCAATAGCGATACCATGACTAAAATAGGATTGTTTGCTTGTGCTCTTGGTATCTTTGTTATCGGATTCTGGAGCCAGGTTTACGAATTTATTGATGCTGTCACCTTTGCAATTGTAAACTAATTGCAGACGTTAATTACTAATACATTAAAGCTGAATTTATGCCACTCAAAGCAAAACATATAGTCGAAGAACTCAACGGACAACGCTGTACTATCGTTGAAAAAGGAGCTGCTTCCGCAAGAGTTGAGTTTCTGAAAAACCTCCTGGAATTCAATAAATTTGAAGTTGTTGTTACCGAAGATAAGAAGGTGACTGAAGACGCTCCTACCTTGTTTACTGTTGGCGTGACCGACCTGGTTTTTAACCCGGTTATAGCGGTTTACGAATTAGTGTTGAAAACACCGGATGGTAAAAAAGTTTCCCCGGCTTACTGGGATCAGAAAACAACAGACAGTGTTGATGAATACTGGGAGTTTCAGGAAAACTAAGAATTTTGAAGCCAGCTGATCGCTGGCTTTTTTTGTGGAAAATAAGTAAGGGTTTTCAAAAAAAAAGCGAGTTAGAATTCCACTCATTTGGAGTTTCAGAAATTTTGCTCCCCGTTCCCAATCAGATCCCTTAGGTTGGTTTCCTGAAGCCTTCTATAGGTATAGTCGCGAATATCCTTAAAAACTTTCCGCAAGTTACAGCTTACTTCGTCCTTACAGAATTCGCATGGCTGATACGCTTTTTCTGAAACGCAGGGCACGAGTGCAATGGGACCTTCAAAATGACGGACAACCTCCGAAAGGTTGATATCCTCTGGTTTGCGTATAAGAAAATATCCACCTGATTTGCCGAGTTTACTTCCCAGCATTCCCAGTTTTTTGAGGTCGAGTAATATAGCTTCGAGGTAACGCTGCGGAATATTTTCGCTCCTGGCAATATCGCTGATGAGTATGGCTCCGTTGCCGACTTCTCTGGCTAAACGAGTGAGTGCCAGCATGGCATATCTGGTTTTTTGTGACAGCATAGTGTGAAAAGTTTTGGGAGTCAGATTATCAACCGTGTTTGCTGATTTCGAGAAGCTTTTTGTAATCTTTTATTTCGAGAACCTTACCTTCGAAAGCAATGATACCATCTCTGCTCATTTTCGAAAGGGTCGTAATAACATTCTCATGCGAACAAGCCGCAAATTCTGAGATTTCCTTTTTAGTAAACGAAATAGTGAACTTATGGCTCTTATAAACATCGTTGGCCAGGTATAGAATTATATCTGCAATACGACCATGTACCTGTTTGTGAGCCAGGCTTATAAAATTGAAAATAGCCGATTTAAACATTTCTGTCGATTCCTCGAACATCATTATGGCGAATTTACCGCTGTTCATCAGCAGTTTTTTCATCGCTTTGCTGTCAATCAGGCAAGCTTCGCATTCTTCTAAGGCAATCAGCGAGAAAAGGTTAATTTCCTTGAAAAACAAATTGGCTCCTCCTAACAGGATTGGACCGGTTACGATAGTAAGAATCACACTTTTTCCAGCTTCACTCTCAAAATTGAATTTCACGATTCCCTTATGAAGATAAACCAGGTTCGACGCTTTCGCACCTTGTTTCAGGATAGTTTCTCCTTTTTTGAAAAGCAATTGCTGGGAGGTTCTCCTTACAAGTTCAAACTCTTCGGGCGCAATATGCTTGCAGCTTAACTCCCTGAATGTGCATTGGTTGCAATCGTATCGGCTATGGCGGCTATCTGACATAATTACCTTGCTTTTATTACGTGCAGTATTATTTGATCAGTCTGCACCGGATTTTGCAAATGTACAATATAGCAATGTACATAAAGTACATATAAATAAAATATTTTTTCTGATTGTTTAAAATGTGAGTTTAATCTCTGCATTCAGCCTTGGGAGATATTCCTTATCCGCATAATTTACCCCAAGTTTCTGAAAGTAATAAATACTGACTTTTGAGTGGATTTTGACAAAGAACGTATAAATTAATGATAAATATCATCCCTTCGGAAATCTGCAAAGTCTTGGTTTTTTCGAATTAATGAGTTATCTTTGTAATGCATAGATTATACAGGTAAACATTCTTGTACGCCTGGTTGTAGTTTCCCCGACTCTGTTTATGCATTCCTGATTGGATATACTATATACTTCTGGTTAACTTGCTTCCGGTATAATTAAGTTTTTACTGTCCTATGAAGCAAAATGTATCCATAGAACTGGCAGTTGTCGTCTGTTTTTTAGTCCTCTATCCTCTGTTGGAGATGAAGTTTGCGGAATGTTGCCAATTCCGCTCCAGTAATTATTTCCCGATTCATCCAAATTCAAATTATTATGAAACGATTTCTACTGTTTCTGATTACTTTGTTCCTTGGGGTTGCTAATTTATGGGGAACAACGGTAACCATTGGTACCGGAACATCTACAACCCGATATCCCCTCAACGATTATAATATACATTCCAGGTCACAAGCCCTCTATCTTTCTAGTGAAATAGGGATAGCGGCAGGCAATATTTCAAGTATAGGATGGTACCGCGACGATGTAGGGCCTGATCCAAATGCAATTGGTATCACCGAAATATGGCTCATGGAAACTTCCGCTACTGCGTTAACAGGAACAGGCTGGGAGGGTCCCGGAATGCTCGTTGCTTCCATCTCCAATCTCGACCTTGGAACCGGAGGAGGATGGCTCTCGATTCCTATATCGGCCTTTACCTATACCGGTGGCAACCTGCTTGTATCCGTCAGGACGCAGAATGCTCCGAAAGTATTGCCGAATTCTGAATGGCGTTGTACAAGCACTATAAATAATTACCGGATGAGGCAGGGTGGCAGCGAAGATCTGAACCCACCTGGCATGACATTAAACTATTTCAGGCCAAATCTGCAAATCGAAATTATTGAGTTCTTACTGGATTTCGGTGATGCTCAGGATCCTACATATCCAACAATGCTCGCCAGTAATGGGGCAAGGCATTTTATTGATGGGATGACATTCATGGGAAATTTGCCTGATGCAGAAGCCAATGGTCAATCCTCTGCAACTGCTAACGGTGATGATGCCAACAACCTTGATGATGAGGATGGTGTTACTTTCCTTTGGCCGCTGGCAGCCGGAAATCCATGCAAGGTTAAAGTGAATGCCTCGGTTGCAGGTGCTTTCCTGAATGTATGGATTGATTACAACCTGAATGGTTCATGGTCAGATGCTGGAGAACATGTATTTGCAGATAAGAGCCTGATAGCAGGTGACAATTACCTGACTTTTATTGCACCCTCTAATGTTACTGCAGGTCAATCGGTGGCTCGCTTCCGGTTCAGTCATCAGCAGGGACTATCTTTCACGGGTTATGCCTCTGATGGTGAAGTTGAAGATCATAGTGTAACCATCTCGGAATACGGTGATGTAAAATGGTTGCAATCATACGACAATAGTTTGCCGGGACTGCATTCCGACCAGGCCGGATGGATTGCAGACGACTGGATCTGCAACGGAGGACAAGTCACTGACATTCACTGGTGGGGTAACTATGAACTAGACGCCCAATCGCAGGAAGAACGTGGACAAGGAATTAATCATTTCCTGATTGAAATATATTCTAACGCATCCGGGCTGCCAGGAACAGTCATGCAAAGCTATACAGTACCATTCAGTTCTATAACAGAGGTAAACACGGGTTTCCTGAATAGCGAAATGGGCCCCATTTATTACTATGAATATGTTCTGGGTGAGGCTTTTATACAGACCCCGGGTACTGTTTACTGGGTTAGCATAAAAGCTATCTCCAATAACCCGGATCCTCCCTTGAATGCTGCCTGGAGGTGGCAGGAAGCAAACCGGTGGTACGACCCTATCAGTTTCGGATCTGCTTCCTACACTCCAGGATCTCAATGGATTACAAATTACTGGAATTGGCCTCCTCCGGGGTTATACAGTGAGATGGCGTTTATTATCACTTCAGCGGTACAACAATTTGATTTCGGAGATGCTCCCGATCCAACCTATCCTACCCTTCTGGCAAACGGTGGAGCAAGGCATGTAAATACAGGCCTCAAACTCGGTGTGCGGATTGATTCCGAAGTCAATGGACAGCCTAATGCTTCAGCGACAGGTGATGATATTAACCCACCCGGCTTAAATGATGAAGACGGAGTTTGGTGGCCATGCGATTTTGTCCCGGGGCATAAAAATACATTAAAAATTACCGCTTCGGGCCCTGGATTTTTAAATACCTGGTTCGATTTTGATGCAAATGGCAGTTGGGCTGATGCCGGCGAACAAATTTTCAGCAATAAAGCCCTGTCGGCGGGTGTAAACAATTTGTCTGTAACAGTTCCGGCAAATGCTGTGTTAGGGAATACGTTTGCACGGTTCCGGTTCAGTTCTCAGCAGAACCTTTCCTATACAGGTGAAGCTAACGATGGAGAGGTTGAAGATTACCTTTTTGCTATTCAGGATACAATCCCAATGGATTATGGTGATGCTCCTGACCCTTTATACCCAACGCTTGCTATATCCAATGGTGCCCGACATGCACCGGGTCCGCCTCCTAATATTTATATGGGCAACCTCGTGGATTATGAGTTGGAAGGCCAACCCAGTCCGCTGGCAGCCGGAGATGTTCCGGATGAGGATGGTGTTGTATTCCTGGCACCCCTGGTACCCGGGGTGCCGGATTCGGTCACGATTACGGTTTCCATGACCGGACCTTTATTACAGGCTTGGATTGACTTCAATGCTGATGGCGATTGGGATGACGCGGGGGAGCAAATACTTGCTAATGTTAGCCCACCAGCGTTGGTCGCCAATTATCTTTTTAATGTTCCTGCAGGAGCTGTAATAGGCAAGACTTATGCCCGGTTCAGGTTCAGTACAATGCCTAATTTGTCAAATCTGGGATGCGCGACAAACGGAGAAGTGGAAGATTATACGGTGTATATCGGTGAATATGACCTGGGTGACGCACCTGAACCGAATTACCCGACCTTGTTGGCTTCGGATGGTGCCGTTCATAAGATTTCAGCACTTTTGCTGGGTGGGTTGATCGATGCTGAACCTAACGGGCAACCCGATGGAACTGCAACCGGTGATGATAACAATACGACAGGCATTGATGATGAAGATGGCGTATGGTGGCCGTGCAATTTTACACCCGGGCACAGGAATACGGTGCAAATTACTACCACAGGTCAGGGCTTTTTAAATGCATGGATCGACTATAATATTGATGGCGACTGGAGTGATGCCGGTGAGCAGGTGTTTGTAAATACGCCTCTGCCTGCAGGAGTTACCGATCTCAGTATTCTCGTTCCGGTAAATGCTTCAACCGGTACTACTTTTGCGCGTTTCAGGTTCAGTTCGCAGCAAAATCTCAGTTTTACCGGCTATGCGCCCGATGGCGAAGTGGAGGATTATATGATCGTTATCCAGGCTGCCGTAAACATGGAATACGGCGATGCGCCCGATCCCTCTTATCCTACACTTGCTGCTTCGAATGGTGCCAGGCATGTAAATGATACATATGTGCCAATATTTCTTGGTAACAAAGTCGACTGGGAAATTGACGGACTAACCTCTGCAAATGCCAACGGTGACGACAACAATAACCTGGCAGACGAAGACGGAGTAACTCTGAACACACCTTTAGTCCCCGGACAGGTAGCATTCCTGACAGTAACAGCTTCTATAGGCGGAGGCTCGTTTCAGGCTTGGATCGATTTTAACCACAATGGAACCTGGTCAGACGCCGGTGAACAGGTATTCACTAATACACCCCTGGTTGCCGGTGCTCAACTACTTCGTTTTAATGTTCCCGTAGGGGCAACAACAGGGAAAACCTGTGCCCGGTTCAGGTACAGCACGATGGGGAATCTTAAACCCTACGGCTGCGCACCAAACGGGGAAGTGGAAGATTATATGGTTACAATCAACGATGCCAGCTCAATACTGTCTGTCAAGGAGTTGTATGATAATCCTGCAGTTAAGGAAGGCGATACCGTTTATGCGGCAGGATATTATACCAACCCTGGTTATTATTTCATGCTCAATTTCTATGGCGACTGGAATATGGATAGGCCTATGCCGGCGCAATCATACCTGGTTCTAACAGGAACTTTGCCACCCGATTCAGCCCAAAACGGAGGTTATCTTTTAGTAAGAGGCATAGTTCATTATGTATCAAATCCTAATCCCTATCACCCCGAAGATTCACTTATCATACATCTTAATGCTTTACAGGTCCATGTATATTATGCGGGAGCTGGTTCATCCGGGAAATCAGGATATCCTGTCAAAGGGCAAAATGTTGAATATGAAATTAAAAGTCCACTTGCCTGTGACTCATGCAAATTCGCTGTCCTGATCAGCGGAGGCGTTGATGAAGCTAACAACCACAGCAAGTATTGGGAAAATTTGGTTGCATTGTATAAATACAAGGTTGAGAATGAAGGCTATTGTCCCGCAAATGTTCATGTTCATTATTACGACGGGGTTGGGAGGGATGGCCGGATACCGGCATGGAATGTAGCACCGGCTGACAGTGTCAGCATCCACAACTCATTCAACTCGGTGGCTCAGAGTGTGGCCAATTGCACTTCAAAAGGAAAGCCTGCCACGTTTCAAAAAATGATTACCAACCATGGAGAGGCGGACGGAGACATATGCCTGCTTGGCGATAAGGTTCTGAAACCAGGCGAAGTAAAAGATATGGAGCAATCGATAATTAACGCATGTTGTACGAAAATGTACGATGAGTTGCTCGAATGCTATGCCGGATATACCGTTGATGTACTGAGTACCCTCAATATTTTAAACAAAGCAACCGTTTACGTAAATTCTAATTCGGATAAAAACTGCGGATACAGCCCTCATGATTCGGTTCACCCGTATCTGCAAACAAAAATCAATATGCTGAAGGCTGGGAACTCTTATCCCCAGGCTGTTGACTCGGCGCGGAAAGCCTATCAGAAATACCTTCAAAGACTCCTGGATTATGCTCACTGGGCTGCCAATTGGTATCGTAACCACCCTACTTATCCGAAATCCGATAGTTTGCGTGACCAATGGGTAAAAGACAGCACTGAACTAGCCAATGCGCTGAAATCGACCCGTAATGTGATCCGCACACCGATGAATAAATTCTGTGAGTGGAAGGAGTTTGTAATTCCGCCCGGAGGACAACTTGTGCTTGATTTCGAGGGAAATAGTAATAATTGCGGGAATGTTGCCATCAATATTGTTGACCCGGTAACAGGCGTGATTAAAGAGATGGTTCTGAATTGGAATATATCTGGATCGGCGGGCTATGCGCCGGGAAATAATAAACGCGTCATTAATGGAGATCCGAATAAATCTACTACAGTCAGGGTTCATGACGATAATAACGGTCCTGGGTACACTTTGACAGGATCATGCAATGCGGTTCAGAGTTTGACCCAATCAGTTTCAAATGAATCCTCTTTTCCCGGGTTTTCATTCGGTGGCAGCGACGATAGCCGTGAAGAGTTCGCTGTTCTCCACGAACCTACAATCTTCTTGCCGGATATTGACCATATTCCATTGAATCTGAATATGTTGCCTGCTTATATGGGAAGTGGTTTCGTGCAAAATTTCGGTGGTTCTTTCACAATTAATACCTCTGATCCATACTGGACAAATATGCAACTCCAAATTGATGTTGCCGAGGTTCTAACGCCTGGCACCCTGGTTATTACATCACCCAATACAGAAATGGAGACATATGTGTTATCGATTTCCACTCCGGGAATATACACCGTATTATTAGGAGATATGACCTTACACGGAGAAATGGGCCACTTGTATTTCAATACAGGCGGCAAAAGCAATGCTCCATCGAGTCTGGCATTTTCATTTGATTCGTGGGCACTCAGGACTCTGTATGGATCTTCATCCAGCAATCTTGACTTTGGCGATGCCCCCGATCCTGCATATCCGACCCTCCTGGCAAGCAATGGGGCAAGGCATGCCTTTGATAATGTAACTTATCTTGGAACTCGTGTCGATGCAGAAACAGATGGTTTCCCCGGAGCAACTGCTACAGGAGATGATTTAAATGGAACTGACGACGAAGATGGAGTAACATTCATGTGGCCGATATCTCCCGGAAATCCCTGCAAAATCAAAGTGAATGCTTCGGTTGGCACCGCTTTGCTGAATGCCTGGATTGATTTTAACGGGAACGGTTCCTGGGCTGATGCCGGGGAGCAGATATATACTGATCTCAACCTTTATGCAGGCGATAATTATCTCACTTTTATTGCTCCGGCCACCAGCGTGTTAGGACAAACCTATGCACGTTTCCGTTTCAGCCACCAGGCAGCTTTATCGTTTACCGGCATAGCTTCCGATGGGGAGGTTGAGGATTATATAGTTAGTATAACAGACCTTGGCCAGATTAAATGGCAGCAGCCGCCCGATGCAACATTACCCGGTACCCATGCGCATAACGATATCCGGGTTGCTGATGACTGGCTGTGCAAAGGTGGTCAGATTACCGATATCGGTTGGTGGGGGAATTATGAACTTGATCCGGCAGGATTGGAAAAGAGAGGAACGGGAATCAGCCACTTTGTAGTATCCATTCATACAGATAATGCAGCGACCTGTTTGCCTGTAAATCCGCCGGTTGCAAGTTTTATTGTACAGTTTAATTCCATTACGGAAACAAATACCGGACTGATCAACAACGAGGGTTGCCCGATCTATTATTATACTTTCAACCTGCCTCAACCATTTATACAGACAGTGGGAAACAGGTATTGGATAAGTATTATGGCAAACCCGAACAATCCACTCACTCCCGCTATCTGGAGATGGCAGGAAGCCAACCGCTGGTATATACCGGTTTTATGCGGCGCAGCTAGCGAAACAAGTGTAATTCCATGGCAAACCATACTGATAGGCACCCCTTCCAAAAGTTTGGATATGGCATTTGAATTAAAATCCCAGGCAGCTTCAATAAGCATTGATCCCGATCCGGCAGACCAGTTTGTTCAGAATGAAATTTCGATGGCCCTGGTGCCTGGAAATACGCCCGGTGTTCCCGCCACTTTGATAGCAGCATACAACGACCATCCTTATGGCGGTGGCCCGGGACTGGGTGTCAGCTACAGTAATGATGGCGGTGCAACCTGGACGCCCTTACAATTAACCTACCCGCTCGACCCATTAGGAATACCCTATTTAGATGCCTTCGACCCGGCTGCCACAGCAGATGGAAGCGGCAATGTTTATGTTGCCCATATTTCGACAGATTTCGATTGGGTGAATGGCCCCGAAAGCGGGCTTTATATCTGCAAATCAACAAACGGAGGTGTTAACTGGGCAAGTCCGGTTCAGATTTCCTACGATGGCAAACCCACAGCATCGCCCGATCCAAACTACCGGTTCAACGACCGCTGCCAGATTATAGCCGACATTCATACTGCAAGTCCATACTACAACTACCTGTATGCAGTGTGGATAAAGGACAGGGGATGGAATATGGCGGTGCCGATGAGCGACATATATTTCTCGTCTTCGTCCGACGGAGGAGCAACCTGGAGTCCTGCAGTTATTATAAACGAAAACCAGCACAATATGGCGAATATGCCAATTCCGGCAGTTGCTTCCGACGGCAGAATTTATGTAAGCTGGATGGATTATAATGTGACCACCGGTGGATCGGGCAAAATTTATTTTAATACTTCAACTGACGGAGGTGCAACATGGTTGCCGACAGATACTTATATTATGCCGGTCTTGCTGCCGCCACTCCGTTTAAATAGTGGGAGTGATGTGCTTGCAAAGGGTGCAGCTGTGATTGATGTTTCGCCAACCAACCCGCTGAATTTATACCTGGTATATGCTCAGGCAAGTCTGAACATGATTGATGAAGGTACCATCCTCTTCAGGAAATCCACTGATGGTGGTGCCACGTGGTCCACTCCGCTGAAAGTGAATGACGATGTCACTACTGCCGACCAGGTGTTGCCCTGGATGGATGTTAAACCTAATGGTACCATCGATATTGCCTGGTACGACCGGAGGAATGATCCGACTGATCTGAAATGGGATGTGTATTTTGCTTCCAGCACTGATGAGGGGAATACATTTTCTGTGAATACAAAAGTGAGTGCAACAGCAGCACCGTCACCCAATACGCCCAGCGGATTATGGATGGGTGAATACCTTGGACTGGTTACTGACACTACTCATGCATATATTTGCTATACTTCGAGTGCTACTGATGTTAATGGAGATATCTTCTTTAATAAACTGGCAAATCCGGCAATAGAAACAGACTATGGAGATGCTCCCGATCCAACCTATCCAACCTTACTGGCCAGCAACGGCGCAAGGCATATTAATACAGGGCTGAAGCTCGGTGCCCGTCTTGATACCGAACCTAATGGTCAGCAAAACGCAACAGCAACGGGTGATGATAATATTCCTCCCGGGTTAAACGATGAAGATGGGGTTTGGTGGCCTTTCAATTTTGTTCCAGGTCACGGCAATACCATCAGGATAACTGCATCGGCTGCAGGTTATCTGAATGCATGGATGGATTTTAACAGAAACGGTAGTTGGGCCGAAGCTGGTGAGCAAATATTCACAAATATACCTGTTGCTGCTGGAATAAACGATCTCTCAATGCTTGTCCCTACTAATGCATCTTTAGGAAATACATTCGCGAGGTTCAGGTTCAGTACGCAGCAGAATCTGAGTTATACCGGTCTTGCAACAGATGGCGAAGTGGAAGATTACCAGGTAACCATCCAGGTAGCAGAAGATATGGAATATGGTGATGCTCCTGATAGTTATAAAACACTTGCGGTTTCAAACGGGGCAAGGCATGATAACATTGGTCCGAATGTTTTTATGGGTAATTTAAGAGACCTGGAGATAAACGGTCAACCGACTGCAAATGCCCTGGGCGATGATCTTAATCCCCCAGCAAATCTCGACGATGAAGATGGCCTGGTATTTAATACTCCTCTTATACCTGCCCAGGTTGCTTCGGTAACCATAACAGTAAATATGTTGGGTGCATTCCAGGAAGGCTGGATAGACTTCAATGCCGATGGCGACTTTGCAGATGCCGGTGAGCAGATAATTACCAATGTGAGTCCGGCTGCGCTTGTGCAGGTTTATAACTTTAATGTGCCGGCAAATGCTAGCCTGGGTGCAACATACGCCAGGTTCCGTTACACCACAACACCGAATATTCCCAGCTTTGGCCCGGCACCAAACGGAGAAGTGGAAGATTATTACATTGAAATCGGGGAATTTGACTTTGGCGATGCTCCCGATCCAACTTATCCTACTTTGCTGGCCAGTGACGGCGCTAGGCATAAAGTTGATGGAACAACCTTTCTGGGTAATCTTATTGATATTGAAGCCAACGGGCAGCCTTCTGCAGCAGGTAACGGGGATGATTTAAATAACCTGGATGATGAAGACGGTGTTACATTCCTGTGGCCACTCTCAGCAGGGAATCCATGCAAAATTAAAGTAAATGCCTCTGTGGGCGATGCTTTGCTGAATATGTGGATTGATTATAACGCGAATGGTTCATGGGCTGATGCCGGAGAACAAATCTTCACTGACCTTAATTTAAAGGTCGGCGATAATTTCCTGACTTTTATTGCTCCAACCAATATCACCGCAGGGCTGACATATGCCCGCTTCCGTTTCAGTCACCAGCCGGCTCTTTCCTATACCGGATATGCATGCGACGGGGAAGTAGAAGATTATAGGTTAACTATTTCACCTTACAGCGAAAAATGGCTTCAGATGGTGGATGCAAGTCATCCCGGGTTGCATACCGGTGAGAATACAACGATAGCTGATGACTGGACGTGCAATGGTGGGCAGGTTACAGGTATTCATTGGTGGGGCAATTATGAATTAAATTCCTCCGGGCAGGAAAAACGCGGGTCGCTTATAAATCACTTCCTTATCAATATATACTCTGACGTCAATTGTTTGCCCGGCAGCACGTTGAATACATATACTGTTCCTTTCAGTAATGCCAGGGAGACCTACACGGGTGTTAACAATAGCGAATCGGGCAAAATCTATAGGTATGAGTTTGTTTTGCCCCAGGCTTTTGCTCAGGTTCAGGGTACATCATATTGGGTTGCAGTCCAGGCATTTTCGAACGATCCACTGAACCCTGCAGTGTGGAGATGGCAGGAAGCGAACCGCTGGTATTACCCGATCAAGTGCGGGGCTGCTACATCGTACCAGCCTGTGGGCTGGCAAACCATTTTCTGGTCAACTCCTGCTCCGGGGCAATACAGTGATATGGCTTTTGAAATTAACAACAGCAAGATGCTGACAATCAATGCATACCTTGAGGGGCTGTATAATTCGTCTTCAGGAAATATGAATGAAGCTTTGGGATTGACGGGTGCAGAATGGGGTATTGGTATCGCCGATAGAATTACTGTCGAACTTCACGATGGGTCTGATTACAATTCAATCGTATTTTCGGATGAGGAAGTCTACCTGAGTACAACCGGACAGGCAGCAGTCAGTATTCCTTTGGCTTTATCAGATTCATATTATATTACTGTCAAGCATCGTAATAGTATTGAAACCACCACTTCAGCGGCGGTTTCTTTCTCCGGGAGCAGCATTGTTTACTCCTTTGATGCGCCGGCAAAAGCTTATGGGAACAATATGAAACAACTCATGCCGGGTATTTACGGATTTTATAGCGGCGATGTATACCGGGACGGTGTTGTTGATGCGAACGACCTGATACAGGTTGATAATAGCGCTGCAGCATTCTCGATGGGTTATATTGTAACGGATGTAAACGGTGATGGTAAGGCAGACCAGTCTGATGTAAACCTGGTTAAAACGAACGCCCATCTTTTCGTTAAAAGACGGATTCCATAACACAGAAATCTAAAATCTTCGTAATATGAAAACACTAAAGTTTTTTGTCGGCATTGTACTACTTTTCCTTTTGATTCTTTTATCGGTAAAGGCGCTTGGGCAATATCCCTCTTTGAATTCTGACGGCACTTCGGCAATTAACATTCCGAAAGTACCGGCCGAAAGCCCTTCTTACGCCTGCGACATCCGTAATCACAACTTTGTTACGGGTAATATATATGAATTTGACCTGTATATTACCCGGGTGGGGACTATTCCACTTGAATTAGCTGATTTTCAGGCAGGGATCCAGGTAAGTCCTTCGCTGATAAATGGCGGAAGTATTACTCCATCTATTGTTCCCGGCTCTTCGGGATTATTGACTGCCCAGCAACCTGCCGTGATTAGTTTTATAGCTTCCAGCAATTGCATCTGCCTGGCACCAAATGAACCGCCACGCCTACTTTTTCCTGAAACCCAAACATCCTCCACGTCCGGAACCATGATTCCGGATGGAGATGGTGTAAGGATTTGCCGGATAAGACTCACAAATTCTGTAGCCTTCGGTATTTTCGCTCTGGCCCCGGCCTGGAGTTTTACTGTTGATCCATACAATACCATAGTTTCTGCATTCACCGGACCGAGTGAACATAAGGAAAATACTGTCATCACCAACTCTGCCGGTTATAGCCGCAGCCTTGCCCTCAGGGTTCTGATGGAAGGCCCTTATAATGCGGTTGAAAATGAAATGAATACTGCTTTACACGACATGATTCCTAACGTTCAACCCTTTGCTATGGATCCATGGCATTATACTGGCATTGAATCGGTGTCTGTTGTTCCCCCTGAAGTTGTTGACTGGGTCCTTATTGATTTGAGAGATGCTTCTATGCCTGCACTTGCCAATCCCGAATCCAGCAAGGCTATCAGGGCATTTTTTCTTCGCAGGGATGGGCAAATTGTTGCCCTCGATGGTGTGTCGGCGCCCGAGTTCAATTTTGCGCCGGCCAATAATCTTTATGCCGTTATCAGGCACCGGAATCACATCGCCATCATGAGCAGTTCGGGGCTTAGTAATGTCGGAAGTGCTTATACTTATGATTTCTCCCTTTCGATGGAACAGGCTTACGGTGGAGCCGATGGTTACAAACTTATTGACACCTCGCCATTACAGTTTGGCATGGTAGCCGGTGATTGCGATTCGGATGGGGAAATTTCCGTACTTGATTATAGCCGGTGGGCACTCGATTTTGGAAATTCGTTGGTATACCTGCCAAGCGACAACGATCTGGATGCCGAAATATCGGTTCTGGATTTCAGCAAGTGGGCTTTAAATTTCGGCATCACAAACCCCATTTCCAAATCAAATTCCCAGGTAACATATGTTTCGCAGGTTCCAAAGTAGTCGTTGTTTTTAACAATCTTTAAAATCCAGGCATATGAAAAAATCAATTCTTCTTCTTTTCATACTGTTCCTCTCCGGGTCGACTTATGCTCAACAGCTATCATGGAAGTTTGCCAATCCAAGGATAATCAGGCTGTCAGCTGTTGATCATTTGCAGTTTGAAATTCAGGTAAAAAGTAGTGTTTCCGCAACCTATTTATGGGCCGGCCAGGTCAAACTCAATTTCAATAATACTACTTTCTCTACTACTTCAGGTAATTGGGCAGTGACCAAAGGAGCTACGTTTTCCGGCGATAATTCGTCTACTAACCCTAAATATACAGTTACCAGAACCATCACCGGAACTTCTCCGAACAAGGTTTACAATATTGCTCTTACCGGCGATGCCAATGTTTCCACCAATGGTGGCAGTGCTTCCGATTTTTCAGAAGTACCAACCGATTGGACGACATTCGTTACGGTTAGTGCCAGATTAGCCATCTTCACCGGTGATGCACTTGCCGGAATTGATTTCCTCGAATCGGGCATGAATGGTTTTGAACAGTACATTACCGGCTCTAATACTTTTGTGAATTACACCAATCCTAATGTATTTGATTCGCGTGATTTTCTTGCTTCTTTTACCGGTAGGTTTTATTCAACTTCAAAAGGCTGGTCGCAGATTGGCGGTGGTACGGATAATGTTCAGTACAACAATTGGGGAACCAGCGTGAGCACTACTGTCTGGGAAGATGCATCCATTTCGCAAACCGATAAAACCGCAGCCCTGGCAAATAATGTTACTATCAAAAATGGTTCAACCACATATCCGGTACTCACAATTCCTGCTAAAAAATGGCTTACTGTTTCAGGAACGTTGGACAGCCCCGGTAATTCGAGCCTGGTTGTTGAGAGTGATGGCTCACTCATTCATAACACCAATGATGTACCCGGCACAATCAAAAGAGTGGTTACTGGCAGTACTTCACTCGATTCGATGAAATATCATTTCGTATCCGTTCCTCTCACTTCTGCGGCTAGTCCTACGGCAGCACTATTCCTGGGCTCCTACTTGTTCGATTATGATGAAGCCAGCAGTGGATGGAATCCGCTTGGTTCCACTACTACAACGGCTCTCGATGTTACGAGAGGGTATATGATGTATTATGCCGGAGGCTTAAGTACAACTAACAGTTTTGCCGGCCCGTTGAATAATGGTTCTTTCACGGCTTTAACTTCAAATTCGGGTGATGGATATAATCTGGTTCCTAACCCTTATCCATCAGCTATCGGCTGGTTAACCGGTACATGGACAAAAACGAAAATTGATAATGCCATTTACATCTGGCCTTCGGGAGCCGGAGCCAGTTCGGGCAATTATGCATCTTATGTTGGTGGAGTTGGAAATAACGGAGGTACCCAATTTATTCCTGTGGGGCAATCATTCTTTGTGCATGCCTCGGGTGCACCGGTATTAACCATGGACAATACAGTACGGGCGCACGACGCACAAGCATTCTGGAAAGAAGGTATACCTGACCTCTTGCGTATCCAGGCATCAGCAAACAGTGCGACCGATGAAATTGCAGTCCGGTTTACTGAAGATGCAACACCTGATTTTGATAGTGACTGGGATGCTTACAAGTTACAGGGTGGTGCCGATGCTCCCCAGCTAAGTTCAATAGCCGACGACCATTCAAAACTGAGTATAAACAGTCTGCCACCGAATGAGTCCGAATCCGTTGTTCCTTTGAATTTCTCATTAAATAAATTTGCTGAGGTTGTTTTTACTGCCAGCGGAATGGAGAGCTTTAATGAGAATAAGCTTATTTACCTTGAAGATAAAGTATCAGGTCAAATGATAGACCTTGGACAGAACCCGGTTTATATCTTCAGTTTTCCAGGTGGTGGGGCTCCGGATCGGTTCAATCTGCATTTTCTTAATACAACAGGTGATTTAAATCCGTTAAGTATCTCAAAAGGAACTGCTTATATCGCTACTGGCATACTAAATATACATGTGCCGGCCATGGAAGGCCAGCATGTCTGTATTAAATTATTCGATTTGCTTGGTCAGCAGATGTGTTACAGGCTGGAGGTAATGAACGGGGCAATCCAGGTTCCGGTTTCATTAAGTATCGGTATTTATGTAGTAAAAGTAACTTCCGGAAACCAGAGTTTTGTGGCTAAAGTTGTGAATAATTAAATTTCATGAATATGAAAAAGATACTCAACATACTTTTAATAGTATCACTTGCTGTTTTGAGTGCGGGTGTAATTGCCCAGCCACCTCCACCGCCACCAACTCCTGACCAGGGCGGGAATAAGCCCATCGGGGCATCCGGATCTATCGAAAGCGGAACACTCTTCCTGATCAGTTTGGCAGGTTTGTATGGAGGTAAAAAAGTACATTCGCTTTGGCGAAACCGAAAGAAAGAATAGACGTTGATTATTTCCCTGCTACAACAAAGCAATTCTTTTGATCTGGAGGTTTAATTTAGTTTTCAGGATCAGGTTTTTTATCTGCCATAGTTATTACATTATGTCGTTCCCGGATTTATTCAGGTTAAATCTAAACCGAAAGATCCTGGGTGTAATTGTTTCCTGAATTATTTATATGTTACAGAAATCCAATTGATTATCTTTCGTGCTTATCACTACTTTCTTATCCTTTCTGATTTCATCGGCAAGGATCATTTTTGATAGTTTATTCAGAATTTCGCGTTGCAATACCCGTTTGAGCGGACGGGCACCGTACTGAGGATCGTATCCTTCAGCGGCCAGCATTTGAATGGCGTCATCCGTAATTTCAAGATGAATGTCGTTGGCAAGAAGCATTTCTTCAATTTTATTTGACTGAAGACGGACAATCCTGGCAATTTCATTTTCAGTCAGTGGTGCAAACATGATTACTTCGTCAATTCGGTTCAGGAATTCAGGCCTTATGGTTTTCCTAAGCAGTTCGAAGACTTCCTCCCTGGTTTGATCCAGCACTTTTTCGCGGTTTAAACTATTGATGGATTTTAGTTTGTCCTGAATCAGCATGGATCCGATGTTGGAGGTCATGATGATAATCGTATTCCTGAAATCGGCTGTCCTCCCTTTGTTATCCGTCAACCTGCCATCATCAAGTACCTGTAAAAGTATGTTAAATACATCAGGATGGGCTTTTTCCATTTCATCAAACAATACTACCGAGTAAGGCTTACGCCTTACTTTTTCAGTTAACTGCCCGCCTTCATCGTAGCCAACATATCCCGGAGGAGCTCCCACCAACCTGGAAACTGAATGCCGCTCCTGGTATTCGCTCATATCAATACGCACCAGGGCATTTTCGTCATTGAACAGATAATCGGCAAGGGCTTTGGCAAGTTCCGTTTTTCCAACACCGGTTGTTCCTAAAAAGATAAAGGAGCCCATCGGTCTTTTTGCATCCTGCAACCCGGCCCTGCTTCGGCGAATGGCATCGGAGATAGCTTGTATGGCTTCATCCTGGCCGATTACACGTTTGTGGAGTTCATCTTCGAGATGTAGTAATTTTTCGCGCTCACTTTGCAGCATGCGGTTAACGGGAATGCCAGTCCAGCGGGCAACAACTTCGGCTATTTCTTCCGATCCGACTTCCTCTTTCACAAGGGCCGAATTCACCTGTAGGTGGTTAAGTTCTTTTTTATATTCTTCGAGTTTTGCAGTAGCTTCCTGGGTTTTGCCATAGCGGAGTTCGGCTACCAGACCATAATTACCTTCGCGTTCGGCTTGTTCGGCTTCGAATTTATACGCTTCTATATTTTTTTTCTGTTGTTGAATTCCATTAACCAGGTTGCGCTCGGCTTCCCATTTTGATTTGAGGGCTTTACGCACTTCATCGAGGTTGGCAATCTCTTCGTTGAGTTGTTTGAGTTTTACATCATCTTTTTCGCGTTTTATCGCCTCGCGTTCAATCTCCAGCTGGCGTATCCGGCGCTGTTTTTCGTCGAGTTCCTCAGGCACGGAGTTAATTTCGAGCCTGAGTTTAGCAGCTGCTTCATCAATCAGGTCAATAGCTTTATCAGGTAAAAACCTGCCGGTAATATACCTTTGCGATAGCTCGACAGCGGCAATTATAGCCTCATCCTTAATCCGCACTTGGTGGTGAGTTTCATACCGTTCTTTTAGACCCCGCAGGATAGAAATAGCATCAATTGTATCCGGCTCATTGACCATTACAACCTGGAAACGTCGTTCCAGCGCTTTGTCTTTTTCAAAATATTTCTGGTATTCATTCAGCGTGGTAGCCCCGATCACGTGCAACTCGCCCCGGCTTAAAGCCGGTTTCAGGATATTGGCTGCATCCATGGCTCCTTCGGATGCCCCGGCGCCGACCAGTGTGTGGATTTCGTCGATAAACAGGATTACCTCTCCTTCGGATGAAATCACTTCTTTGACAACGCTCTTCAGCCTTTCCTCAAATTCGCCTTTGTATTTTGCACCTGCAATAAGCGAGCCCATGTCGAGGGAAAAAATGAGTTTGTTTTTCAGGTTTTCGGGTACATCGCCGCTTATAATACGATGGGCAATGCCTTCGGCAATGGCAGTTTTTCCAACGCCGGGTTCGCCGATTAATATTGGGTTGTTTTTGGTCCGCCTGGTGAGTATCTGCAGCACACGCCTTATTTCTTCATCGCGACCTATAACAGGATCGAGTTTTCCTTTCCGGGCCAGATCATTCAGGTTGCGCGCATATTTACTCAGGGCATTGTATGTGTCTTCGGCAGTGGCACTGGTGGCGGATGAGCCTTTGCGTAATTCGGTAATAGCTGACCTCAGGTCTTTTTCGTTGGCTCCCAATTGTTTCATAAATTTTGAAGCACTGTCGTTCGACGCCAGGATTCCAAGCACGAGCAATTCAATAGTAACAAACTCATCGCCGAAGTCTTTCATTAGTGATTCGGCTTTCTGCAAAGCTTTTGATGCATCGTTCGACAAATACGGTTCGCCGCCATGCACCCTGGTGCAGGAGGCAATAAGGGAGTCGATTCCTTTTTCGAATGAATTGAAGTCGATTGCCAGTTTATTAGTCAGGAACCTGAGTACATTATCGTCGGCAGCCATAATTCCTTTGAGAATATGCGCATTTTCGATGACCTGGTTTTGATTGAGTGCAGCAATTTGTTGAGCTTGCTGAATAGCTTCCTGCGCTTTGGTTGTATAATTATTGAAGTTCATTTTTTTACATTATTTGGTTTTATTGGAAGTGCAACATTCACGCCAGTGTGAAAACTTAAAGCCAATTAGCCGTTTTGGCAACATTCGTCCTTTTTATATGTCGTATTGGCAGATACGTTTTTTGGGTAATAATGATTTGTATGCTTGAATACCCGGTATGAAACAGGACTTCAAAACAAAAGGCTGCCAGAATCTGGCAGCCTTTTGTGGAAATTTAATCGAAAGTGTTTTTTATAATGCACCTTCGTCATATGCCTGTTCTCCATGCAGAGCAGTATCAAGTCCAAGCATTTCATCCTCTTCGCTTACCCTTACTTTTGTGAAGAAATTTATAATAATCAGCATGATGTAAGTGAAAATAAATGCATAAGCCGAGGCCGCTACAACTGTGATAACTTGTTTTGCAAAGAAAGACGTATCGCCATATATCAACCCGCTATATGCCTGCCTGGTAACAGCATTGGTTCCCGCGTAAGCAAATACGCCTAATAGAATTGTGCCAATAAAACCACCGACACCATGCACGCCCCATACATCGAGGGCATCATCCCATTTCATTTTATTTTTGAGTTGAACAGCAAGGTAGCAAGCAACTCCTGCCACGATGCCAATTATCGGCGATGTCCACAAAGGGACAAAACCGGCACAGGGCGTAATGGTTGCCAAACCGGCGATTGAGCCCGTAAGAAGCCCTACAAACTTGGGTTTACCTTCGCGGAACCATTCAATTACAACCCAGGCCATTGTGGCAAAAGATGCTGCTATATCGGTATTAAGGAAAGCCAGGGATGTAACTCCGTCAACCTGAAGTTCGCTGCCAGCATTGAAACCATACCAACCAAACCAAAGCAAACCACTACCGATAGCCACCAAAGGAATGCTGTTGGCTACAGAATGTTTGTTTTTTCTCGTGCCAACATAGAAAACTGAAGCCAGAGCTGCAAAACCTGCCGTTGCATGCACTACTATACCGCCAGCAAAATCGAGGACGCCCCATTCGGCTAAAAGCCCGCCACCCCATACCATATGTACAAACGGGTAATAAACCAGTATTTGCCAAACGGTTAGAAAGATCATGTATGCTTTAAATGAAACGCGATTGACAAAGGCCCCGGTTATGAGTGCCGGGGTAATAATGGCAAACATCATTTGATAGGCAATAAATACAATTTCAGGGATTTTATGGTTGCCCGAGTACATGGAGTCCATTCCGATGCCCATCAGGAAAGCCTTGTCGAGGTTACCCATCAAGCCGCCTTCGCCTCCGCTGAAGCAGAGCGAATAGCCAAAAGTTACCCAAAGAACGGTCGTCCAGCCCAAGGATACAAAACTCTGTATCATAATGCCAAGAATGTTGCGCTTGGTGGCAAGACCACCATAAAAAAAAGCCAATGCTGGCGTCATTAGCATGACAAGGCTTGTTGCAAGCAACATAAAGCCAGTTGAACCGGTATCCATCATATTGTGTTGATTAATTTGTGGTTTAAATTATTTTGAGATTTGTTGAAAAACTGAAATCAAACTAGAAGGCTATCCCAAGAACCAGGTAAGCTTTTTCCTGCTGTGGGTTAAAAATCAAAGAGGAGCGGAGGGTGGTTTCAAATTTCTCTGAAATCTGGATTTTCTTATAACCTGTCACCCCAAGGTTTACCACTCCAAAACCTGTAACATTGCCATACCCGTCGCCGTAAAAACCATCAGCAGGGGTTATACCCATAAAAGTATCGAAGTTATAAGCATTCACCTTAAAGGAATAGCCCAATTCGAAGTAGGTGGAGAAATTATTTGTGATTTTATCGTTTTCATTTTCAAGCGGCTTTTTATCAGCACCGTATAACATGGTAGCCATTGTGATTTTTAAAGGAATTTTTTTAAACCCATAAGCGAGTGAGCCCTCAATTATATGACCGGTAGTTTCGTTTTTATACAAAAAATAAGGTGTTGTTGCCCAGTCAGCATCCCAATAATAATCTGTTATAGTGGCAGTTATTCCATTCGTGCTGTACGAGGCATATAGGTTCATTTCCTGGTAAGTTCCTGTAAAATCGGTTGAACCCCAGGCTCCGATTTCCAGACCCCCAAACACAAAACCAAGGGTTGGCTGAATATTGGGGGAAAGTGTGGTTTGGCCATTAATGGAAGAATAGGCAGGTGCACCGCGCCACACGTAACAACTAACCAATTCGGCAGATGCCTTGACTGAAAAGGCGTTTTTCTCCTGGGCTTTGACATGAAAGACTTCCATGAACATCAACATTGCTAACAATGTTGTAAGGGTTTTGGGTTTCATTACTGTTTGGGTTATAATTTTAAAAGTCCCAAAAGTATTGCATCGGAATTTATCCGTCAATGGTGTAAAATACTGAAAATGATGGAGTTTTGACTTACGTAGAACTGCGTAGATTGCCTAAGTGGATCACTTAGTTGATTTTAAGCAATATTTCAGATTGTGTATTTATCAAATGTTAATAAGGTTGTGCTTTATGGCAAATTTAACCAATTCGACCTGGGTTTTGAGGTTTAGTTTTTGCATGATGTGGTTTTTGTGCGATTCAACCGTGCGAATGCTGATAAACAACTTGTCGGCGATTTCTTTGTTGATGAATCCTTCGGCAAACATTTTCAGAATTTCAATTTCGCGTTTCGAAAGCAATTCGTGTGGATCTTTGGTTTCGTCGGAATGTGATTTTGCTTTCTCAATGTAGTTGTTGAGAATGCTTTTTGAAATAATATCGCTGTAAAATTCACTGCCCGAATATACGGTTTCGATGGCAAACAGCATTTCTTCGCGGGTTGTATTTTTATGAAGGTATCCTTTTGCCCCTGCCTTAATAGCTTGATTTATAAAACTCTCGTCAGTGTGCATAGATAGTATCAATACGCGGATAGATGGGTATTTTTCGGAGATAATGCGGGTAAGTTCAATTCCGGAAACATCAGGCAACGAGATATCCATGAGAATAATATCCGGTTGAACATTTTCGAGAAGTTTCAGTAACCCGGCACCATTTGACGCTTCTCCTGATATTTCAATGTTTGCAGCGATAATAAGGGCTTTTATACCATCACGCAGCAGTTGGTGATCTTCGGTAAGTATTATTTTTATTTCTGGCATTGTGCAATGATTTGTTTTCTATGTGTTTGACAAATGAAAAAGGTGTAATTTTTTCAAATGTTTTAATCCGTAGCATCAGCAGAGTTGTAAAGGGGGATTTTTACAGAAACGATAGTCCCGTTGTTCTCACCTTTCGATATATCCATAATTCCGTTCAGTAATTTAACTCGTTCGCGCATACTGTTCAATCCCCGGCCATTTTGGTTAGTGTTATTTTCGGGGTTAATCCCTATTCCATCGTCCTGCACCATTAAATTGATTACTTTTTCGTTCCCTATTAAAGCAATGTAGATTTCGCTTGCATTAGCATGTTTTACCGCATTGTTCAATGCTTCCTGGGCAATCCTGAAAACATAGGTGGTTATACGTTTATCAATTTGCGGGTTCGATACCTGCGAGTCAAAAACAACTTTGATATTACTATGTTTCTCTATTTCCTTACACAATTGTTTTAATGCCAGTTCAAGCCCAAATTCCTGCAAAACCAGGGGCATTAAATTATTCGATATGCCGCGGACTTCATCAACCAGGTTGTCGAACATCAACCGCAACCTGTAAATATTATCGCTGTCGATGCCACTGCCTTTATTTACCATGGTTTCCACTTTCAATTTCGTGGCAACAATCATTTGCCCAAGCCCATCGTGAAGTTCCCTCGAAAGCCGTTGCCTTTCATCCTCCTGTCCATCAAGAAAAGAAGTATACATTTTTGATTCTTTAATTCTTAATTCTGATTGGTTGGCCTTTAACTGGCTGATCATCAGGTTAAAATTTTCGGTGAGTTCCCCTAATTCGTCGTTCGATTTAATATGCAAAACCGGATCGAGGTCGCCTTTTTGTACCCGGATAGTGGCGTCTTTTAAATCAATTATAGGTCTGGTGATGGTTCGTGAAATAATGTAGGAAATGATAAAAAGAATGAGTGTGATGAAAATACTCAGGAATACGATTTCATTAGCCAGTTTATAAACCGGTTTCATGGCTTCCTTCTTATCCATTTCAGCAATAATAACCCAGTCTAAGCCTGTGATAGAAAGTCTGCTGTACGACGATAAAGTGGGTATTCCCCTGTAATCCTTTTTCAGGTGAGTGCCTTCGGAGATTTTATAGGCTTTTCGGACTGATTCGGTGTTTACCGGCGTGCGTAGAATCGATTTTTCGAAAAAACGGCTTTCGCTGCGCATCAGCGAATCGGGACCGACAAGGTAAACTTCACCACTTTTACCTAATCCATTTATTACCTGGTTGCTCCGCATTATATTATTGATGGCTGACGGCCTGATTTCGAATACTATAAAACCGGAAAAAGATTGCTGCTCACTTGCTACCGGTGAGGCAATAAACATGTGAACAGAGCTATCAGCCAAACTGAAAAAGAAATCCTGAACAATCACCTTTTTAGCCTTTTCTACTTTGGTTCTGATTTGTCCAAGTACCTGATAATCTGTGATTTTAACTAATTTTGGCTCGGAGGTAAGTGAATCAAAGTCATAGCATTGAAAATGGTTGTCATTCAGGAAATAGACTTTTTTGTAATACCCTCCCGATTTGAAATACTTTTTAAAGTTGGCATCCTTTCCACTTTCGGTCAGATTTAAGGTAAAAAAACCTTCCAAGTGTTTGGTGTTGAGCCTGAAAAAATCAGGATTTGCCTGGCTTGAAAATAACTCCACCTCTTTGATACGGTCAGCAAAGAACTGTTCCACCTGCTCTTTTTTTGCAACCCTCAATGATGTGAGTTGCTCATAAGTGCGCTGAAGAATAGCGTTTCGAGCAGCAATAAATGAAAACAAACTCACAGCTATAATCACAAATATCCCCAGAAAGAAGACGTACAGGATCAATTTATGATAAATGGAAGTCCGTGGCTGCATAGTGGCATTAGTTATGTTACCAGCAAAAATAGGCCAAATAAACGAACTGAGGCTGACGAACCTATATTGTCGTAATCAAACTTTTGTGTATGCCGGTATCACTTCATTAAACATACGCATTTCTTCTTTATATAACAGATTTGTATTATTGTAAATCACAATTCAACCTTTTGAAACAGAGCAAAGTATTATTCTGATTTGCTCTTTCTTAACATAAAAGAACCATCTCAAATTCAGAGATGGTTCTTTAATTTTATAAAATGGTTTCTTCCTGAAAACTGAATTATTTTTTCACAAAATGTTTACTATAGATTTTACCATCACCGATCATCTGCACGATGTAAGTACCTGAATTCAAATGAGAAATATCAATCTGCATCTGGCTGTGGTCTGCTGAATTAGTTGCACTTGATTTGTATACTTCTTTTCCAAGCTGATTGAATATTTTCACGGTTAAGGCCGTACTTGTGGCATCGACAAAAGAAATAGTAAGCTGATCGCTAGCCGGGTTGGGGAAAACGTTTAAACCTTCAGCCTTTACTTCCTCAGTTCCGGTACATGGGCTGATAAGACGACTAATTTGACCACCACACGCCGATTTATATTGAAAATCAAATATTTATGTAATAATACCTTAAACTTTGATAGAAAAATGATTGACAAAACACTGCACTGTAGAGCTGCAATTCTAAACAGAGAACCTACCGCACCGGGAAATAGTATCCGCAATAAACTCCTAAATTAAAGCCAGGTATATGATCAGTGTACCCAACATTAACTTCGGCATAGGGCGAAAATACGAACCGCTTCACATAGTGATTCAATTCAACTCCCAATGCCAAACTTAATTGGTCGCCTGCGAAATCTGTATTTGAGTAATCACCGTATTTGTATGATGCTTTATAACGCAACAAACTCACAAAGGGAGAAACATCCATCGTTTTATTAACCGGAATATGGTAAGCGACATGTTCGGCCGACAACAAAATAATGGCAACCTTTAGTAGCAAACCCTCTAATGGCTGGTCGTCATTGTTTGATTCAGTATCCGCCCTCCAGAAGAGCACCCATAATGGAATTCCTATGATACCGGGTCCTCCGTGAATATAATCGCGGCCAAACACCATATCGCTGTCGAAGCTTATTTTTTTGCTTACAAATGTCCTTATTTTTATTCCTCCGGCGAACTGCACTCCATTGGGTGTATTCATCAGCATATTGGCAGAACCTGAAATGCTGAAATCGCCAAAGGTATGCGCAACCTGAATCGGAGGAGCATCATTTGCAACTATAAGCTGTTTCTGGGAATAAATCGTGACGGAGATAAATAGGAACGAAAAAACAAGATAGAACTTTTTCATTTTGTATGAATTAAAATGGGAAATAAGGCATTTGTTCTCTAAAAGCTATAAGAACGGTATTATTGCAAAATTACAAAACCAACACTCTAAAGTCAATATGCGTTTTACTGAAGTCGGGTTTAGCCATTAATAGACCGTTTTGCGTATTTTTGCCAAAATATCCCTTCTATAAAGTACTACAATTGTGGAAACTGCTGATCTGATAATTATTGGTGCCGGCCCGGCCGGCCTCTTCGCCGCCATCAATTGTAAAGCCAGAAGGGTTATAGTGCTTGAGAAAAATTCTTCTCCGGGCAAAAAACTCCTCATTTCGGGTACCGGGCGATGCAATATTACACACGATTGCCTGCTCAGCGATTTTTTCAATCATTATGGTACTAACCATCGGTTTCTGAAAACAGCTTTACACCGTTTTACTAATACGGACCTGGTCCGTTATTTTGAAAATCATGGACTGGCGACTGTAACAGATAAAAATGGAAAAGTGTTTCCTGCTTCGCAAAAAGCACAGGATGTGCTAAATGTATTATTAGAGCAATGTCATAAGAAGAATATTGAAATAGCATGTAACCAATCAGTTACCGGAATTGAAAAAACGGAGGGCGGTTTCAGGGTAAAAACGCAATCGGGGGAGTACTTTAGCCGTTTCCTGTTAATTGCTACTGGTGGAATGTCATACCCGGCGACGGGTTCAAATGGCGACGGATATCATTTTGCAAAACAATTGGGCCATTCAATAATTCCGCCAAAGCCATCACTCAGCCCGGTGTTGATCCGGAATTATACAATGCATTCTATTTCAGGTGTATCTGTACAAAATAAAACCCTTTTTCTGTATCGGGCTGACAAAAAAATAAAAGAGCACCAGGGAGATATCGGTTTTACTCACAAAGGACTAAGCGGCCCTGGTATACTCGATTTTTCCCGGTACATAGTAAGCGGAGACGTATTGAAAGTAAACTTTATCGATATGAAACCGGATGAGTTTCGAAATGAGCTGATTGCATCATCGGCAAAAGCCGGAAAAACGGCCTTGCAAACGTATCTTAAAAAGTATGATTTGCCGCGAAGCCTTATGCTGCTGGTTTTAAAAACGGTGAATGTTGAGCCGGAAATAAGGTTAGCCGAAATTACTAAGGATCAGCGTGTTAAACTTGTTTCGGCCCTGTGTGAATACCCGTTTGAAGTCGAAAAAGTAGGAGGTTTTAATATGGCTATGGTGACTGCCGGTGGCGTAAACCTGAACGAAGTAAATTCAAATACTATGGAATCAAAACTGGTATCGGGACTTTATTTTGCTGGTGAAGTGCTTGATGTAGATGGTGATACAGGTGGGTATAATTTACAGGCAGCCTTTTCGACGGGGTACCTGGTAGGGGAGGAGGTGGGGAAATAATGGACAATGGATAATGGACAATGGATAATGGACAATGGATAATGGGCAATGGTTAATCGTTATTGGAAAATGGAAAATAGAAAATGGGAAATCGTTATTAGAAATTGGTTAATTGCTAATCGAAAATAGTTAATCGTTAATCCGAAATCGCAAATCCGAAATCGCAAATCCGAAATCCGAAATCCGAAATCCGAAATCCGAAATTGTCATCGCAAAATGTACACTGATTAATTTTAATTTATGTTTATACGAAAAGGTGTTCAATCAGAATCTTCAAACCTATCAGTATAAGCATCATCCCTCCAAGCATTTCCATCCGGCGGCCCATCCCGGAACCGATTTTTTTACCGAAAAGCATACCAAGCATAGCAACTATGTATGTTACTGCCCCAATAATTCCTACCGAAATCAATATCTTATAATTAAGCAGTGCAAAACTAAATCCTACCACTAAGGCATCAATGCTGGTAGCTATTGCCATTCCAATCATTACTTTAATATCCAGGGGGTTGAAGGAACGGTTTTCGGGATGCGAATTGAAACTTTCAAAAATCATTTTTCCGCCTAATAATCCAAGGATGCCAAATGCGATCCAATGATCAAAATTCTCGGCATACTTTTTTATTCCAGAGCCGGCCAGCCAGCCGATTACAGGCATTGCTGCCTGGAAAATTGCCAGGGTAACAGCAATTTTTGATGCGTTAAAAAAGTCTATCTTTTTTAATATCAGTCCACTGGAAATGGAAACAGCGAAGGTATCGAATGATAGACCGATGGCAATAAGCAGTATAGTAACTAACTCCATTGGTTCGTAGTAAGGGGTTGGCAAAAGTAGTGAAAGCCCGGTAGAAACCGAAATTTGAGAAAATTACTGCATAATTAGTTTGAATATAGGTGTTCTACGATAGCAAATACTCCGGCCTTCTAACTCTGTTCATCACACTCCGGTTTGCTCTATACTATACCTGGCAACCTCCTTTTTATTAACAAAGCTTTTGGTATTAAGCGAATTGTTTTACTTTTGAAATTATGTATTTTACATTTCCGGAATTAGTTTTGCTGGTTCAAACACGGAAGTAATAATCTAATTTACAGACTAATATGGATAATTTCGTTGTATCGGCGCGTAAATACCGCCCGGTAACTTTCAGCACTGTTGTAGGTCAGCTTTCGATAACCGGGACCTTGAAAAATGCCATACGCAATAATCAACTGGCGCAGGCATTTCTTTTCTGCGGTCCCAGGGGTGTTGGCAAAACCACCTGCGCACGAATTTTGGCAAAAACGATCAACTGTCTGAATCCGACTGCTGATACTGAACCATGCAATGAATGTTCTTCCTGTACAGCATTTAACGATTCTGCTTCATTCAATATTCACGAACTGGATGCAGCTTCCAACAACAGCGTGGACGACATTCGCAACCTGGTTGACCAGGTGCGCATACCTCCGCAAATGGGAAAGTACAAGGTGTATATCATCGATGAGGTGCATATGCTTTCGACACAGGCGTTTAATGCATTTCTGAAGACACTGGAAGAGCCGCCGGCTTATGCAAAATTCATCCTTGCCACTACCGAAAAGCATAAGATTATTCCAACCATTCTTTCGAGATGTCAGATTTTCGACTTCAAACGCATTACCGTCGACGACATTGCAAAGCACCTGCACTATGTGGCTGAAAGTGAGAACGTAACAGCCGATCCCGAAGCCCTGCATATTATTGCACATAAAGCGGATGGTGCCCTGCGTGATGCTTTGTCCGTTTTCGACCAGATGGTGAACCTGGGTAACAGGGTTGTAACCCGCGAACTGGTACTCGAAAACCTGAATGTGCTCGATTACGAATATTACTTCCGCATCATGGAGAGCATGAAGAGCGGAAATTACAGGGATACATTGCTGTTAGTGAACGAGATAATCGAAAAAGGGTTCGATGGGCAGCATTTCATTACCGGAATAGGTGAGCATTTGCGGAATTTACTCATGAGTACTGACAGCGGTACCATTAAACTTATAGAAACCAGCGACGCCATTCGGGCCAAATATGCCAACCAGGCGCGTACCATATCGCTGCAACTTTTAATTGATGCGCTCGATATTATTAATAAATGTGACGTAACCTACCGTACTTCGAACAACAAACGTCTCGCGCTGGAAGTTCCTCTGATTCAGATTTGCAGGTTTAGCGGACAGATGCAGATGCCGAATATTACCCAACCGCCTGTAATCCAGGTTTCCTCAGTTTCTACACAACAGACGGTAATAACGACCCAAACGCAGGAAACGATACAATCGACCCAAACACAAATAGTATCAGAATCAGTGCCTGTTGTTTCTATCCCGTCTCCTGTTGCTGAAACTCCAATTTCTGCAATAACTGTGGCTGAGCAACCGCCGGTGCCAATACCAATAAGTGTTCAACAATCTGATAAATCGAATGAGACAGAGTCTGGAGTAAAGCCGGAACACGAAATACCGATTCAAACCCATCATCCGTCTAGTTTTTCGATAAAATCGATTTTAAAATCGGATCAGTTGGCAAATTCTGTAAAAACAGTTCCCGTGCCCGATCGGAATGAGGATTTTACGTTGGAGCAATTAGAGGAAGCTGTTTTACGTTTTGCGGAACTCAAAAAATCAGATTCCGCATTATTCTACTCCTCGCTTACATCCTATAAAATTGATTTGCAGCCTGGTAATGTTCTTGTTATAACTGTCGGAAACACTGTTCTATCAAAGGAACTCAACGAAAGACGCAATTTGCTGCTCGAATTCCTTCGCAACGAAATGAAGAACGACTTTATTACGCTGACAGTAATAGTGACCGAGCAGCCCCAGGAAACGAAAAAATACATGAACGACCGCGAAAAACTGGAGGTGATGGCTACTCAAAATCCCAATGTCAGGAAACTTACGGATCAGCTCAACCTGGATTTGGATTTGCAATAGCCCGAAAAATGGCTGATATACTGCAAAATAAGCGTAAAGTCTATGCCTTGGGTGAAACGGTGCTCGATCTGGTTTCGAACGATGGAATCACATTCCGTGCCATTCCCGGCGGCTCCGTTCTGAATGCTTCGGTTTCGCTTGGCAGGATGGGCGTTGACGTTAGCCTTCTGAGCGAATTTGGAGCCGACAAAACTGGTGATTTAATCAGTAATTTCCTGGAAAAGAATCATGTTACAACCGAATTTTGTTTAAGGCATTCAAATTCGAAGACTTCCCTCGCCCTCGCTTTTCTTGATAACAATAAGAATGCTTCGTACTCATTTTACCATGATGTACCTGAAGCAATGCCGGACATAGAAATTCCTGCATTTTGTAACGATGACATACTGCTTTTCGGCTCCTTTTATGCAGTAAAGCCAAACCGAAGACAATTTTTGCTTAAAATTCTTCAAAAAGCGGTTGAAGCCCGATCTGTCATCTATTATGACCTGAATATCCGGGCGGCGCATGCTGCTGAAATGAATGCGCTCCTGCCTTCGTTTCTGAATAATATTTCGGTGGCAACTGTGGTTAAAGGCTCCGACGAAGATTTTTTTCACTTGTTTGGGATAACTGATCCTGAGGCCGTGTACGAAAAAGTGAAACGTTTTTGCCCAAGCCTTATCATTACCCAGGGCGAAAAACCTTTACAGATATTTACACCTTCATTCAGTAAAACCTATGCTGTTCAATCAATAATACCTGTTTCCACGGTTGGTGCAGGCGATAATTTTAACGCAGGTTTTGTTTTCGGACTGTCAAAAACTGCTTTCGACACAAAACAATTTGCTAAAATTCAGGTTACTGATATGGATCAATTAGTAGGGTGTGGCCTGGCTTTTGCGACCGAAACCTGCCTGTCAGTTGAGAACTATATTAAAGGTGATTTTGAAACGGATTTCTGGAAGAAGTATATTTAGCGTTTCTTTGCAGATTGGTAATATTTGAAACAGAGAATTATGAAAAGAAGTTTTGCCCGGTTTATATTAAAACTGTTTGGTTGGCGTGTTGTAAATAATATTCCGCCGGATGCTAAAAAATTTGTGACCCTGATGGCGCCGCACACAAGCAACTGGGATTTCCTGGTAGGCTGGTTTGGATATATGTCGATTGGCATCAATTCGAAATACCTCATTAAAAAGGAAGCTTTTGCATTTCCCCTGGGCTGGCTGGTTACCGCCATGGGCGGATTACCTGTTGACCGGAAAGCAAGTACCAATGTTGTTCTCCAGGTTGGCGAAATGTTTAAAAATGACGATAACCTCATTATTACTATAGCACCCGAAGGAACCCGCAGTTTAAGCCGAAACTGGAAGCGTGGGTTTTATTATATTGCCCTTAATGCAAAAGTTCCTATCGCTTTGGGATTTCTTGATTATAAAAGTAAAACCGGCGGAGTCGGTAAAATGATTACCCCAACAGGTAATTATGAAAAGGATTTAAAGGAAATAGAGGCATTTTATTTCGATAAGGAAGCACGATTTCCTGAAAAATTCAGCCTCAGTCCTCAAAACCGTTCATAGTTTATTTTCAGGAATAATATTTAATAATCAGGATTTGAGTGCATTACGTGATTTTATAGAACTTAACTGAACCATGCAACTACTAACGCCTTCTCATTTCCCGGATTACGAATTGATTGATTCGGGAAGTTTCGAAAAACTTGAACGTTTCGGTCAATATGTCATTATACGGCCGGAGCCACAGGCAATCTGGAATCGTTCGATGAGTGAAGCTGAATGGGATAAAATGTCGTCGGCAGCCTTTAAGCTGGAAAAAAATGACACGGAAAAAGGACGTTGGATATTAAAAAAAGGAATGCCCGAGCAATGGCGCATTAATTATACCTACAAACTGATGAATTTCAATGTTCGCCTGGGATTAACATCGTTCCGGCACATTGGCGTTTTTCCTGAGCAGGCACCCAATTGGGATTATATTTACGATAAAGTTAGCGCCACTCCACATCATTCCAAAGTACTTAATCTTTTTGCATACACAGGCGCCGCTTCGCTTGCAGCCAGGGCCGCCGGCGCCGAAGTGGTTCATGTCGATTCCGTTAAACCGGTTATCAGCTGGGCGCGCGAAAATATGGAAAACAGCCAGCTCACAGATATCCGCTGGGTAGTGGAAGATGCACTAAAGTTCGTGCAGCGCGAAGTCCGGCGGGGCAATACCTACTCAGGCATCATTCTCGATCCGCCTGCATATGGCCGCGGTGCCGATGGCGAAAAATGGATTTTAGACGATAACCTGAATGAGATGATCATGCTGTGCAGCAAGCTGTTACTACCGAAAGATAGTTTCCTCATTCTAAATATGTACTCAATCGGCTTCTCTGCTTTGGTTGGCAATAATCTGATTAACAGCTACTTTAACAGGGGCGATAATAACGATTTTGGTGAACTATACCTGTCAGATAATTTTGGCAAAAAACTCCCTTTGGGAACCTATTTGCGGTTTGACCGGTGAGATTTAAAGGTTTCTGGTTTCAAGTTTCTGGTTTCAGTCAATATAACCCAACTCCTGACAATATCACATTATCGAATTAGCACATTATCGCATTATTTTCCTTTATCAAAACTTCCGGTAGCTATTAATTCATCATATATTTCGCCGCGGGAGCGGTAATACACCAGTATTGTATAGCTGTTGCGCGTTTCCGAATGGTTTCCTTCAACCCAGGTTGCATCGCCTGTATTCGAATTATTCGGAAGCATAACATATAAATAATTGTAATACCCTTGTTTAAAAAGGATATTTGCTTCATACCCTCTGCGGCGATAGTTATAATCCATCTTATTTTCGGGCAAATATTGCCAGCAGTTAAAACCACCGGCTACGTATAGGTTTCCTTCGACTATAGGGGCATCATACGGTAGAAAGAATTTTACCCGCACATATTCGCCGTAATTTGACACAGAAGGTTCATCATCCGTTTTTAAGAGAAATTTACCGTTAATATCGTCTTCGATGGTATATTCTTTAAAGGTGCGCTTTTCACTTTCCCAAAGTTTTGCATAAAACATGGTATCATCGAATGTGATTTCGCGCACTTTTTCCGAAAGGAATTTCAGGCTTTTCAGATCAAATCTCCTGAATTCGTTGATTCCGTCAAACAGGTTAGTCCCGTTAGCGAAGGAATAATCAAGTTTTTCGTTATAAACCATGTAAGGCTTAAGATTGGTTAAGGTATTGTCCCAACGCCAGTTCTGCAGAATAACTATTTTAATATCCTGGTAAGGCGAGTCGATATGGAAACCGGCTGTATTAATTGTAAAATCAACTTCCTGTTTTGTTTCATAGTCTTCGGAAGTGCCTGCCCTGCCAACTGTTGCATTGATCGTGACTTTGGGATCGACCACCATGAAACGGCGGGTAAAAGCATTGATTTCATCGCCTTTTTCGGTGCGGTAATACACGCGCAGAACGTAATTTCCTGATTTCATGAACGTATAGAAATCATTCGGGAATTGAAATTCATAATGGATATAGGAGGTACGGGTATTAAACGAGAATTCGTATTTTTCGACCTGACCTTCCTCGGCACCTTCAAGGTATTCGTTTGTCCAGATTTCGGATTTCTCCCAATTGGCATTGCAATGCTGTACCCTGAAATAATACTGCCTGAAGTTTCCCCGTAAATCATCGAAACCTACATTGAAACGATCGGCCGAAAAAAGGGTAATAATGGGATCTCCAAGTTCAAATCCAACCCGCGAAAGATCGACAGCCTTGATGTAATCCTGGTATACATAATTATCATTTCGCAAATAGTCGTTCGAATAAAAATCACTGGTATCTGGATCGGATGTAAGTGCTTCAGCTGATGCGTTTTGAATTATAAAGACCAGCAGAAATAGAATCAGGAAAGAAGTTATGTGCCGGTTTTTCATTCTGTTTTCGGGAATCGGAGATTTCATTTCGCAAAAGTAAATTTTATGAAGGTACACAGGCCCATTTATTAACACGAATGATGCCAGATTATTTTAGCACTTTTGCCTGTGTAGTCAAATCAAGTGAAATTTTGGATAATTTCCTTTTTTGGTTCCGGGTTTTGTTTCGTTCGAGGCTTTCCTATTGAACCAAGCTTTTTTGATACAAAAGCAAATCAATAATTTTCAAGTACCTGATTTTCAGCAAAATGATAAATATAGTTTTACTCTTGAGTCCACTCCGACAACCTAAAATTGATTTAAATCATTAAATATC
>JBAXBJ010000046.1:0-35461 GCA_037142075.1 Bacteroidota bacterium | reverse complement strand
GCTTATTTTTAAAGGAGCTCATGAGATCGCTGCGCTAAGTTCTTTGTTACTTTCTATTGCATCAAGGCAAAAGAAAGTAAGAAAAAATGAAATTATACTCCAATACAAACTTTGAATAGTCTTCAATTTAATTATTTTCGCCCCAACTTTTGAATCTGATCCTTTTAAATCAGATACCTCTCACGTCAAGAATTCATTGCCGGTCAATGAAAAAACGGGGGAAATGCAAACTTGCATTTCCCCCGTTTAAAAAATGAGAAAGAAAAATCTATTTAACAATCACCTTTTTTGACGTTTGGTTGGAGCCAACCTGTACGGTAAAAACATACATGCCTGAAGGTAAATTTTCGGTATTCACTTTAAAGGTATGATTACCAATGCCCATTTCGCCATAATTATTGCTTGCTATAAGCCTGCCCATAACATCAAATACATTGAGCGTTACTTTCTGGGAATCTTTGAGTGTTACCTTTACGTCAGCATAATCGCTGGCCGGGTTAGGCGAAACGTTTACGTCCTTTGATACATCAACAGGCTTGGTACTTACAAAAGTAGGGAAGTTGATGTAGGTCATGTAGTTATCGCCAGGGGCATCGAGATCAGCACCTATTGATGTGCCTGGTTCAGGGTCCATCTGGCATATAAAATGCATTTTCCCGTCGTTCGAAAGTGCCATAGTAGCCCATACCACTTCGTCGTAGCTGTGAATGATATCATCGTTCAAATCAATCGGATCGGACCATGTCGTCTGACCGGCCAGCTTCGAAACTGTATATATGTGCCTGTAAAGCTGAACGGTAGGGCTTGCTCCTGTATTTACCAGGTCTTCGCGTAAAGCTGAATACGAAACAAACATATTGTTGCTTTTATCTATGCAGATCTGAGGAAAACTTGACGGGCCTGCGTAACGGTAATCACCCCAGGGTTGATTACCTGTTCCTGCGTCAGGGAAATCGATGATACCGTTATTATTATAGTCGATCATGCTGCCTAACCACATCCCATGGGCTATCAGCGAATCGGGATAGTTATAGATGGCAGTATCAATCTTTGGCATGTCTTCGTTCCAGTAAACAATACCATCAGTTTCCGGGTAGTAGTTCCACGAAGGCACAGTAGCATCATAGGAAGCAATTCCGTATCGGGTGGTAACCATATGCACTTTCCCTACGTTGTCAAGAGCAATGGCAAAAATTTCATCAAATGTGGTAAAAGCAGGACTGGCAGTACCGGTAAACTGGGGGAATTCGTATGCTGTTGTTTTGGTCCAGGTTGTACCATTGTCAAAGGATTTCATGATCCAGATACCACCTAAATTATGACCCACTGCAAAAGCAATGGTATCGCCATGGGGTGCTGCCCATGCATATTCGTCACCGCCAAATCCGGTGAATCCAACAGTATGTATCGGGAGTGAGGCTGCATCTAAACCGGGAAGCACAACCGGTGCCGACCAGGTAGTTCCGCCATTCAGCGAACGCATATAAACCAATGCATTGGTCAGGCCCTGGTATAATGCGTATGTATTCACTATGAGGTGAATGGTATTGCCATTTGTGATAGCCCGTGGCCATGCGTAATTGGTGGTACCTGGGATATCAACAGTTGTCCATGCACCTGTGCCTTTGGCTGCACGTTTCGTAAAATTTAATGCACCAACACTTTTATGACAAATTACCATTTCGCCGGCACCTAAAGGAGCATACGAAGGCCATCCGCATTTTGCCGTTTCCGAAGGAATACGTGCTGTAGGAATGGCTCCCCAACTTGTGCCGTTAAAATAATTGTAACCGGTTCCCCTGTCGCTATAGGAAGCTCCGGAGAGATAACCCTGTGTCCAAACGGCACCGATGGTTCCGTCAGGATAGGCATAAATACGGTTTTGTATGCCCGAATTCGATTGAAGATCGTAGGTGGTCTGGCCAATCACTTCTTCGTATACACCAACAGTCTTTGGGCCATCTCCCGGTTGAAACATTTTTGAAGAACCTGCCGGCTCACGTTCCGGGGCAACGTAAGTTGCCGGTAACGTCATTTTGGCATGGTTCGATGGAACATACGATGCCTTTTGTGCCGAGACAGAAATGCCGGCTACAAGTGCAAAAACAGAGAGTAAAGTTGTTTTCATTTTATTTGGTTTTGTTAAAAATTGACTCTTAAAGATTGATTTTCAGCAATCAACTGCGATACATTTCTTCCAGTAGGTAATTACCCGCAAATATAATTATTTATCGGAGTGAACTATAAAAAAGATTTTTTAAAATAATCATTCATTCCGGATAGTTTTTTCTTTTGTATCAACCGGAATAATTGTTGACCGCCCGGCGGCTGCTTCCAGGGTAAAGTACTTGCGGTATGTGATATGCCTTTTCGAAAACACCCCTCCAACGGCTTCGTGAAGCATGCGCATTTTAGGATTGAAGTCGCCAACCCACGAAAGTTCAACCTCGGTATATTGCGGATTCTGCTTCATTATCGAGTTCATATGCCAGAAGAGTGCCGACTCGATACCTGATTTCTGGTAATGAGGTTTTACACCCATGATTGTGATGCGGGCACGGGTAAAAATGCGTTTTTTCCCTATGATTCCCACCTTGAGTTTTCCCCAGAGATTTATTTTACCATTGAAATATCTCAGCATCTGGTTGATATCAGGGAGCATTACCTCGAATGCAATTGGTTCTTCGCCATGGTATGCGAACCAGATAAATTCAGGAACCATGAGTGATTTCAGATCGGTAAGAACTTTGCGGATAGCTTCCGGCTCGGCTGGAGTAAAATTTTCGTGAAACTGCCACGCATCGTTATAAACCTGGATAAAATCGGATATAAACTTTTCGGAATTGTCGTATGAAAAATGCCTGAAGTTAAATTCCGGTTTCTGCCTCACCCAATCGGCTATCTTCCAGAACCGTTGGGGAAATGGCTTTGTAAGGTCAAGTAAATTAGTCACCTGCTCAAAATAGAGTGTAAAACCAAATTTTTCGAAAAAATCCTTGTAGTAGGGCGGATTATAGTTCATCCCGAACGACTGCGGAATAAAACCTTCGACCAGCAACCCCCAGAAATTGTCGTTTTCGCCGAAATTAATGGGGCCGTCCATGGCCAGCATCTCCCGCTCCGTTAACCAGTCACGACAGGCAGTAAACAAGATTTCGGCAGCTTTATAATCGTTAACACATTCAAAAAATCCCATACCACCAGTCGGAACCCGGAACGTAAAAGCCTTTTTCTTATTTATAAATGCCGCCACCCGGCCGACCAGTTTATCCTGTTCATCCAGCAGTATCCAACGGGTTGCTTCTCCATGTTTAAAAAAGACGTTTTTTGAAGGAGTAAAAATCTCCTCAATCATGCTATCAGGCGGACAAACAAAATTTTTGTCGTTTTTGTAAATCGTACGCATCGCATTATGAAACAAATTGCGGGTGCGCCGGTCTTCGACGCTCAATAGGCGGTATTCCATTTGCTGTAATTGCTGGATTGTTTTTGCAAAAGTAAAAATTTGATGTTTGGCTAAGGTGAAAAAATAGCATGCTGAGTTAAATAAAGCATGGGAACGTTTGAAATTAGCCAATAATTAACCAATAACTGACTAAAGGGAAATGGAAAATAGTTAATGGAAAATGGTTATTCGTTATTAGTTATTCTCTTTTCGTTTTGATATCACCCCTCGCCTTTCGCCCCTCGCCATTCAGAATTAACAAAAATAAAATTATAATCAGTCTCTTAACTTCTCCCTAATTATCCGTTCACTTAAAACCTTACCTTTGCAGGCTGTAAAAAAAATTGTGAAAAAGCTATATATACTCATTTTACGATCGTACGCAGGACCTGCAATGGCTACTTTTTTCGTAGTGGTCTTCGTGCTGTTGATGCAGTTTCTGTGGCGTTATGTTGACGAATTGGTGGGTAAAGGGCTGGAGTGGAACGTGATATTTCAGCTCATGTTTTACGCTTCATTCACATTTGTGCCGATGGCACTTCCTATATCCATATTACTGGCATCGCTGATGACTTTTGGTAACCTCGGCGAACGCTATGAGTTGGTTGCTATGAAAGCTGCCGGTATTTCGCTGCGGAAGGTCATGTTGCCGCTTGGCATGTTTTCGTTACTTATCAGTGTCGGAGCTTATTATTATGCAAATATTATCTTTCCCTACGCCAATCTTAAATTCAGGTCGACCTTGTATGATGTAAGGCAAAAAAAGCTTGCATTAAATATACGCGATGGCATATTCTATTCGGGCCTGCAGGGGTACGTTATAAAAATAGGGAAGAAAGAAACTGACGGATCAACCATCAGGAATGTAATGATTTACGATCATTCGCAGGCACAGGGAAACAGCAAACTGGTAATGGCCGATTCGGGGCGGATGCAGCAAACGGCAGATGGCAGTTACATGCTCCTGACCCTCTATAACGGAACAAATTACGAAGAAAGTGCAGGGCGGGCGGATAATCAGAAGCTGCCTTTTCAACGAACCGGTTTTACAAGCGAGATCATAAAATTTAATCTTTCGCAGTTTAAGATGACCCGTTCGGATGACGATTTTTTTAAGAACGCTTACTATATGCTTAATGTTCAGCAACTTGGCTATGCATCGGATTCGCTGGGCTTAGAAGTTGATGTTCGGATCAATGAACTTCGTCGTTCACTCATGGGTTATTATTCAAACTTCACAAAAACCAAGCTCACCGACAGCCTGATAAGGACATTGCCTGCGGGTACCGAAGCCATGAAATTTGAAAATAAACCGGCAAGTGAAAGAAAAAGCATTTCGTCGTATGCCTTGGGCATGGCGCGTAATGCAAAAGGTTCTTTTGAATACAACCGGCAACTGATCAAGGAAAAAGTGGAATTAAAAGCCCGGTATGATATCGAATGGCACCGCAAATTTACACTTTCGTTTGCATGCTTTGCGCTTTTCCTCATAGGCGCGCCGTTGGGTGCAATAATCCGGAAAGGCGGCCTGGGAATGCCACTGGTAATATCGGTGCTGCTTTTTGTGGCATACCATGTAATTTCGTTTACCGGCGAAAAATCAGTTCGTTCAGCCGTAACCGACCCATGGAAAGGAATGTGGATGTCGACCATGATTTTTCTTCCTGTAGGGATATTCCTGGCATACAAAGCAACTACAGATTCAACCATCATGGATGCCGAAAGTTACAAACTGTTTGCTAAAAACGTTTTAAAAAAACTTCATATTAAGAAGAAACAAATACCGAGCGATGAAAATATTGATGCTGTGTAATAAATCGCCCTGGCCCAAACACGAAGGCGGTCCCATTGCCATGCATGCCATGATAAGCGGACTGATTCAGGCCGGCCACACGGTAAAAGTGCTGGCCGCCAATACCAATAAATACAATGTTGACCCGAAATGCATTCCTGCCGAGTTTCAGAACAAGACCCAGATTGAATTTGTCGATATCGATTTGTCCCTCAGCATTTATGGGGCAGCATACAACTTCCTGGTTGCCCGATCGTATCATATTTCACGGTTTTACACCAAAGCTTTTGTACAAAAAATAACGGAAGCCCTGCAGAAAGAGACCTACGACATTATTCAGCTAGAAACGCTGCAAATGGCAGTTTACCTTGACGTTATCCGGAAACACTCCAAATCACCGGTAGTTCTAAGGGCACATAACATTGAACACAAAATATGGCAGCGTATTACCGAAAACTGTCCTAACCCTCTCAAGAGACTTTACCTGAATCATCTCTACAAAACATTAAAACGGTTTGAGATAGGTGTTTTGAACAAAATTGACGGTATAATTGCAATTACGCCGGTTGATGCGCGCAATTTCGACAGGCTTTCGCACAGTACCAACATTATTTCAATTCCTTTTGGCATCAACCTCGAAACACTGCCCGAAGACTCGGTTCAACCGGCTGAAGCATCCCTTTTTCATATAGGGACCATGAACTGGTTTCCAAACGAAGAGAGCATCAAATGGCTGATCAACGAAGTCTGGCCGATGGTTTCGCAGCGGCTTCCTCAACTCGAACTGCATCTGGCGGGGCGCTATATGCCCAATTGGCTTCAAAAACTATCGGTTCCAAATATAATTGTCGATGGCGAAGTTCCTGATGTATGGGAATATATGCAACGGTTTTCTATCATGGTAGTGCCTCTTTTCTCGGGAAGCGGGATACGCATCAAAATTGTGGAAGCCATGGCGGCAGGCAAGGCAATTATCACTACAGCCATAGGAGCTGAAGGAATAAATTACGAAAACGGGCAACACCTTCTCATTGCCAAAGATGCACGCTCGTTTACCGATGCCATCGTTAAGCTCTGTAACGACAAAACCCTGCGGGAAAATTTAGGAAAAAATGCACGGGTGCTCATTACTAAAGACCATGATAACAATAAACTCATGCAGAAATTAACAGGTTTTTATACTGAACTGCTTAATAAGAACTGAAACAGTGTTTAAATTTACCAAATCTATACTCCGAAAGAGTAAGGTCGGAAGACAGAAGTCCGAAGTCGGAACAATCCTCAATTAAAGATCACAACTCATAGGATATTTCCAACATTCGCCCCTTTCCTTTTCGTTCCTTGCCCCTTCAGAATCTATAAAAATACATTTTAACAGTCTCTGAGTCTGTCAATTCGTTGGTTCTGATACAGTTCTGTTTTTAGCCGATAGTACGTTTAACTTTGCCTGAATAAAAGAAGCCCATACCGGTCATGAAGATACTTGTTCTGCTTTCGCGTGTTCCCTATCCCATCGAAAAAGGCGATAAGCTAAGGGCATTTCATCAGATTCGCTGCCTGTCGAAAAATAATGAAATAATTTTATGCGCTCTCAGCGACGCCAAAGTAAAGCCTGAAGATGTAAAAGTTTTAAAGGAATTTTGCACCGAAGTTCATATAATTTCTATCAATAAAGCCGGGATGATCTGGAATGTGTTAAAAGCGTTCTTTAACGGCAAACCCTTGCAGGTTGGATATTTCTACAGGTGTAGAGCGCAAAAGAAAATAAATTCAATCATCGCAAAGTCTTCCCCCGATCACATTTACTGCCAGCTTACACGGGTTTCGGACTACGTGAAAGACAGTAAAATTCCTAAAACACTGGATTACCAGGACGTTTTCTCAATGGGTGCAAAAAGAAGAGCCGAAACTTCTTCTCCTTTGATGAAAATGTTTTTCATAATGGAATACAAACGGTTGCTTCGTTACGAGCATGAAATTTTTAACAAATTTGACCATAAAACCATTATATCGCTTCCCGATCGCGATTTGTTACCACATCCTTCACGCGAAGAGGTTGTCATCATCCCTAATGGTGTCGATCACGAATTTTTCAGCCCGGTAAAACGCCCTAAAACGCATGATATCCTTTTTACAGGCAATATGGGCTACCCTCCGAATATTGATGCCGCCCGTTTCATAGCAGAAAAGATATTCCCTTTGGTTTTAAAAACTTTTCCGGAAGCTAAACTATTGATTGCCGGTGCTAATCCCCATCCAAAAATTCTTGCACTTCAATCATCCAATATTACTGTAACAGGCTGGATCCCTGATATCCGTGAAAGTTATGCATCGTCACGCATATTTATTGCGCCCATGCGCATTGGCACCGGGTTACAGAATAAACTTCTCGAAGCCATGGCAATGGAACTGCCCTGTATTACTTCGGTTCTTGCCAACCAGGCTCTCGGGGCAAAAGAAAGTGACGAAATTCTGATAGGCACAACAGCCGGCGACTATGCAAATCACATCATAAAACTACTAAAGGACCAGGTCTTTGCTCAATCCCTGGCACAGAACGGGCATGCTTTTGTTAAAAAAATATTCAGTTGGGGAAATTCAACCCAATTGCTCCTGCAACTTTTCGACACATTAAAAACTAATGAAAACTGATATTCAGTAAACTAATTGAAAGGTGACTTCTAAAAACCTGAACATATTTGACTCTAATTCTGTTATCCCATTAACATACTAACCTCTCAACCCATCAACCTCTCAGCTTATCAACCCATCGACCTCTCAACAACTCAACCCACCAACCCATCAACATTTCAACCCATCAACCCATCAACCCATCATCCCATCAACTCCTCAACTCCTCAACCCATCAACCTATCAACCAATTATCGCATTATCAAATTAACCAATTAGCACATTAACCAATTATGGCCGACGACAAAAAAATAATATTCTCGATGGTTGGAGTGGGAAAAATCCATCCTCCCAGCAAACAGGTTCTGAAAGATATTTACCTCTCCTTTTATTATGGAGCTAAAATCGGCATAATCGGACTGAACGGTTCAGGGAAATCTACCCTGTTGCGTATCATCGCCGGACTGGATAAATCGTTTATAGGCGATGTTGTCTTCTCGCCGGGCTATACCGTGGGTATGCTCGAGCAGGAACCTCACCTGGATGAAAATAAAACCGTAAAGGAAATTGTAGAAGAAGGCGTGCAGGATGTGGTAAACCTGTTGAAAGAATACGAGGAAGTGAACAACCGTTTCATGGAGCCTATGAGCGACAGCGAAATGGACAAACTTATCGGCAGGCAGGGCGAACTTACTGATCTGATCGAACAACACGATGCATGGGAACTCGATGCAAAACTGGAACGGGCCATGGACGCTTTGCGCTGCCCGGAAGGCGAAACTTCGGTAAAAGTGCTTTCGGGTGGCGAAAGGCGCAGGGTGGTTTTGTGCCGGCTGCTTCTCCAGCAACCTGATATCCTGCTTCTTGACGAGCCTACCAACCATTTGGATGCCGAATCCATCGAATGGCTCGAGCACTTTTTGCAACAATATAAAGGGACCGTAATTGCCGTGACTCACGACAGGTATTTCCTCGACAATGTTGCCGGCTGGATACTGGAACTCGACCGTGGCGAAGGAATTCCATGGAAAGGCAATTACACCGAATGGCTCGAGCAGAAAACCAAGCGGATGGAAATGGAAGAGAAAACCGAAAGCAAACGACGGAAAACACTCGAAAACGAACTCGAATGGGTACGGATGGCTCCCAAAGCGCGGCAATCGAAAGGAAAAGCCCGTTTGAACTCCTACGAAAAAATGCTAAATGAGGATGTAAAACAGAAAGAAGACAGGCTCGAAATTTATATTCCTAATGGCCCGCGCCTGGGCATCCAGGTTATTGAAGTTAAAGGAGTTACCAAGGCTTTCGGCGATAAAGTATTATTCGAAAACCTTAATTTTATGCTGCCTCCGGGAGGCATTGTTGGCATTATCGGGCCCAATGGAGCCGGTAAAACAACGCTTTTCCGCCTCATCATGGGTCTCGAAAAACCGGATAACGGGGAATTTATCGTGGGTGAAACTGTAAAGGTCGGTTATGTCGACCAGGCACACACCAACATTGACCCTGAAAAATCAGTTTGGGAAGTAATTTCCGAAGGAAACGAAACCATTCAACTCGGGGGCAAACTCATTAACTCCCGGGCTTATGTGTCGCGTTTTAATTTTGGCGGCTCCGACCAGGGGAAAAAAGCAGGTGTACTTTCCGGTGGCGAACGAAACCGCCTTCACCTGGCACTTACACTGCGGTCGGAAGCAAATGTTCTTCTGCTTGATGAGCCGACTAACGATATTGATGTAAATACACTGCGGGCTTTGGAAGAAGGTCTCGAAAACTTTGCTGGATGTGCTGTGGTAATTTCGCACGACCGTTGGTTCCTCGACCGTGTAGCTACTCATATTCTTGCATTTGAGGGCGATTCCCAGGTCTACTTTTTCGAGGGTGGTTACACCGATTACGAAGAAAATAAACATAAACGCATGGGCGACGAAGGACCAAAACGCATAAAATTCAGAAAACTGATTGTATAGTGTCTGCACAATCAAAGAATTTCAGAAAATGATTCTCATGCTTCGTAGAAATTTTCATTCCAAATAATGATAAAGATAACAACAGAACTAATCGACAAAGTAATTGAACAGGCCCGCACATCGCCACGGCTGCGCATGAATTATAATTTTCATCCCGAACTCAGCGATCCGGTTCAGCGGCTCATTAATGCACTCGAACCCTGGACCTACATCCGCCCGCATAAACATACAACCAAGGAAGAATCCTTTGTACTGCTGAGGGGAACCGTTTTAGCCGTTGTTTTTAACGAGGATGGAAGCATACGCGAACATGCCATCCTGAGCGCTACATCAGGAATACTTGGTATTGAATTTGAAGAAAATTGCTACCATATGCTTACTTCGCTCGAAACAGGTTCGGCCGTGTATGAAATAAAAGAGGGACCTTTCGTTCCCCATACCGAAGGCAGTTCGGCATCCTTTGCGCCAAAAGAAGGTACTCCCGAAGCTGTGATTTTTCTCAAAAAGGTATTCGGGGAGTTGGGAATTGTTTTCAGTGAAAATCGTTAATCGTTAATGGAAAATGGTTATTCGTTAATCATAAATCGTTAATCGTTAATCGATACTGGAAAATGGTTAATCGGTAATGGAAAATCGTTAATCGGTAAAGGAAAATGGTTAATCGTAAATCCGCAATCCGCAATCGTAAATCTGCAATCGTAAATCCGCAATCCGAAATCCGCAATCCGAAATCCGCAATCCGCAATCCGCAATCCGAAATCATAAATCCACAATTCTAAATGTCCTCTCCCTCCATACCCAAAGGCACCCGCGACTTCACACCCGTCGAAATGGCGCGCCGCAACTATATTTTTGATTCCATACGCAGTGTTTTTAAATTGCATGGGTACCTGCCTATCGAAACTCCTGCGATGGAAAACCTCAGCACCCTGATGGGAAAATATGGTGAAGAAGGTGATAAACTACTGTTTAAAATCCTCAACTCCGGCAATTACCTTTCGGATGTGCCGGAAGAAGTGTATTCCGCCAGAGAGACAGGTAAGATGCTGAAACATATTTCCGAAAAGGGATTGCGCTACGATCTTACCGTTCCGTTTGCCCGTTTTGTGGTTCAGCATCACAACGAAATCACATTCCCTTTTAAGCGATACCAGATACAACCCGTGTGGCGTGCCGACCGCCCGCAGAAAGGCCGTTACCGCGAATTTTACCAATGTGATGTGGATGTAATTGGCAGCAGTTCATTACTTTACGAAGTTGAAATGGTCGCCATAGCCGCCGAAATCTTTAAAAAGCTCGGCATTAGCATCACCATACTGATGAATAACCGTAAAATCCTCTCCGGGATAGCCGAGGTGATAGGTGAATCGGCCAGGATTACAGATATTACTGTCGCCATTGATAAACTTGATAAAATCGGGTTGGAAGGTGTAAACAAGGAACTAGCCGAAAAAGGACTGACTTCGGAAACTATTGCAAAACTTCAACCCATTTTGGATTTGCAAGGCGGTAATATCGAAAAACTAAATCAGTTAACGGGTATACTCGCTGAATCTGAAACAGGCTTGACAGGCATTGCCGAAATGCGCACTATTTTTAAATATATCGAAGCCTTGCAACCGGAAGCAAAAGTGGAAGTCGACCTCACCCTTGCCCGAGGCCTGAATTATTATACGGGTGCTATTATTGAGATCAAAGCAAATGATGCCCAGATGGGAAGCATCAGTGGTGGCGGACGTTATGATGACCTGACAGGAATTTTCGGGCTTAAAGGCATGTCGGGAATAGGTATTTCGTTCGGTGCCGACCGGATCTACGATGTGATGAACGAGTTGAAACTATTTCCTGCTGATTCAGAGCAGGCAACATCGGTTCTTTTGGTAAACTTCGGCGGAAACGAGGAAATGGTAAGCCTGAAATTGATGCATAAACTGCATGCCGCAGGAATTTCAGCCGAAATCTATCCTGAACCGCTGAAGATGAAAAAGCAATTCAGCTACGCCGATAATAAAAAAATTCCTTATACATTGATAATTGGAGCCGATGAGGCAGCATCAGGCATTTACCAGTTAAAAAATATGCTCACCGGAGATCAGGAAAAATTATCGGTAGAAGACATTATTGAAAGACTGAGGTAATTAGAAATATTGTTGAAATTTAGCAATATTTGGTTAGCAATTCACTGGAGATTGCCCGTAGGGCATCTACATCAATAAAGAAAGAAGGGAGTATATCAATTTGCCCACAGGGCATCAACTAAAAAAGGTCAAGATGGCAAACACCTACACTCAAATATATATACAGTTTGTTTTTGCAGTTCAAAACCGCGCTTCCTTAATAAAGGAGAACTGGCAGGCTGATCTTTATAAATATATGACCGGAATAATCGCACAGCAAGAAAATAAACTATATGCCATAAACGGAATTGGAGATCATGTTCACATTCTCATCAGCATGAATCCGAAGCAAGCACCTTCAGATTTGATGTACCACGTGAAAAGGAGTTCTTCGCTTTGGATAAACGAAAACAAACTATGCCCCGGCAAATTTTCCTGGCAAGAGGGATTCGGAGCCTTTTCCTACGGGAAATCTCAGATTCCGATGATTATCCGATATATTGAGAATCAGCAAAATCATCACCAGAAGCGGACTTTTATCGACGAATATATTGCATTTTTGAAAGCTTTCGAGGTTGAATATGATGAACTATATATCTATAAACAAATCGATTAACTCCTATTATATATCCCCTACGGGGAAAATCCTCTAAATTGAACATTTTCTATTCAGGTTAATGCCCTACGGGCAAAATGGCCTTATTCCCTGCGAAGCATTTATAAATCCATTTCTTTTAAAAAACATAGTACCTCTGCAACCGATAATTCAATACTTTTGCTCCACATTCTGACCTCAGATAAAAATGCTTTGGAATTTATATTTCATTATTCAGATAAACAGAACCTGTCTCTAATAACAGACTCTGATTTCCTGCCTATCTCAGGCTAAAAATTCCTTTTCTTTTTCACAACAAACATCACCTTTATTGAGGTGTAAATATCTATACCAAATTTATGGCAGATCAAACCCTGTATATTACCCCCGCCCCTATTACGTTTGAGCAGATTGAAAACATGCTTGCGCCTGATCAGCAACTTGCGTTATCTCCTGAGTCGGTTGCACTCATCGAAAAATGCAGGAACTACCTTGATCAGAAAATTGAAAGCCAGGAAGAACCCATTTATGGCATTACTACGGGCTTCGGATCGCTATGCAACCGGACTATTTCCAAAGAAGATCTGTCGCAGTTGCAGGTCAACCTGGTGATTTCTCACGCCTGCGGAATCGGTCAAACCGTTGAACCCGAAATTGTCAGGCTGATGCTGATACTGAAAGCGTATGGATTGTCGCTGGGAAACTCCGGTGTACAAACTCTGACTGTTCAACGCCTGCTCGATTTATTTAACAATAATATTCTTCCCGAAGTGCGGCAATTAGGCTCGCTGGGTGCATCGGGCGATCTGGCTCCACTGGCACACCTGGTTTTGCCGCTCTTAGGGAAAGGAAAAGTTTTATTTCAAAATACGGTACAGCCGGCAGCTGACGTACTGGCTCAGATGGACTTACCTGCTTTCAGCCTGAAATCTAAAGAAGGTCTCGCTTTGCTGAACGGAACCCAGTTTATGAGTGCACATGGTGTTCTCGTTTTGCTGAAAGCTTTTAAACTTTTACGCCTTGCTGACATAACCGGCGCTATCTCGTTGGAAGCATTTAACGGCCGTCTTGATCCGTTTCACGATCTGATACATCAAATCCGGCCTCATCCGGGCCAGATTGAGACAGCAAATAACATTCGTGCTATCCTGAAAGGAAGTAAGCTAATTAATAAACCTGGGAAAGCAGTTCAGGATCCTTATTCCTTCCGCTGTATTCCTCAGGTGCATGGTGCTGCAAAAGATACCGTAAGGTATGCTGCTGAAGTTGTTCTGCGCGAGATTAATTCAGTAACCGATAATCCGACCATTTTTCCTGACGAAGATCTGATTCTTTCGGGAGGAAATTTTCACGGGGAACCGCTGGCATTTGTACTCGACTTTATTGCTATAGCCCTCGCCGAATTAGGCAACATAGCCGAAAGGCGGTTGTACAGGCTTATAGCCGGACAGCGTGGATTACCCGAATTCCTGGTGGCTCATCCGGGGCTGAAATCCGGCTTTATGATTCCTCAATACGCTGCCGCATCGGTAGTTAGCCAGAACAAACAACTTTGTACTCCTTCGTCGGTTGACAGCATCACCTCATCGAATGAACAGGAGGACCATGTGAGCATGGGTGCAAATGCAGCTACCAAAGCCTTACGTGTGGTCAAAAATGTGGAGAATATTCTTGCCATTGAACTGATGGCCGGATGCCAGGCATTGGAATTCAGGGGCATTGAAAACACTTCGCCATTCTTACAGTCGATCATCAAGGAGTACCGGCAAACGGTTCCTTATGTGGAAGAAGATGTGCTGATGTACGAATTGGTTGACAATTCCCTTCGCTTTGTCCAAAACCATCAATTCCATCTTCCGGGATAAAAACATTTATTATAATTTCCCCGGATAAATTTTATGACAGACAATTATTTTCGGTCAAAAGATTTTTTCAGTAGGTTTGCTTTTAATTTGATAATGCGATAATGCGATAATTTGAAAATTTGGGAATTTGAAAATTTGAAAATTTGAAAATGCTCAGGTTGGCGGTAGATACAAATAAATCATCAGATTAATACCCCACGCCTTGTCACCCCTCGCTTTGTCGCCCTTCAAATTTTTATGCATCGCCTTGTCAACCCTCTCCTTGTCACCCAAACCCCAAACCCCAAACCCTAACCCCTAACAAAACCCAATCCCCCACAAATCATGACACTAATCATCACAGGCCAGGGCCTGACCATCGAAAATGTAGTTAATGTTGCACGCAACCGCCAGAAAGTGGAATTGCATCCCGATGCTTTGGGCCGGATTATTGCCTGCCGCGCCATGCTCGAACGCAAGATTGATGCTCACGAAATCATGTATGGAGTTAACACGGGTATTGGCGAATTTTCGGAGGTGGTGCTGAACGATGACCAGGTGAAAGATTTTCAGAAATACCTTATATATAACCATGCTGCCGGCATTGGCGATCCCATGCCCGAAGAATATGTCCGCGGTGCCATGCTCGGACGCATCAACGTGCATGCGCATGGCAATTCGGGTTGCAGGCCTGAGATTACCCAAACGCTTGTCGAAATGCTGAATAAAGGCGTAACTCCATTCGTTTGCCAGAAAGGTTCCGTGGGTGCATGCGGCGACCTGGCTCCCATGTCGCAGATAGCGCTGCTTCTCATGGGTGAAGGAAAAGCCTATTTCAAAGGTGAATTGCTCGATGGTAAAATTGTCATGGACAAAGCCGGAATACCCATTCCCGGGCTTATGGCACGCGATGGTCTCGCAACCATCAATGGATCTAATGTGCTCACCGCCATGAGCGCCATTTTCCTGGTCGATGCCAATAATTTCCTGAAACAGGCCGAAATCGCAGCCGCCATGTCGCTCGAAGCATTGAAAGCAAACATGAAACCCTACGATTCGAGAATACACGAAGTGCGTGGATTTGCGGGTGCTGTGCGCAGTGCCGAAGCTATACGTAAAATGGTTTCAGGTGGCGATTTATCCGAAGGCCGCGTAAAATGCAAGGTTCAGGATGCTTACAGTATGCGTTCCACACCACAGGTAATAGGTGCGGCTCATGATGCGCTCAAATATGCCCGTTCCCAGGTCGAGATTGAGTTGAACGGCGTTGGCGATAATCCCATCTTTTTCCCTGAAGAAAACATGCAGCTTTCAGGCGCTAATTTCCAGGGATCACCGGTTTCGGTCCCCATGGATATGGCGGGAATGGTAATTACCATGGTTTGCGTAATGAGCGAACGCCGCATGAACCGCCTCAACAACCCGGCATTGAGCGTTGGCTTGCCTGCATTTTTAACAAAAGGCGCCGGTATGTTCTCCGGACTTATGCTGAGCCAATATACCGCAGATATGCAGATAGTTGAACAACGTATTTTGTCAGCACCCGCGTGTATACAGTCCATTCCGGCGGCAGCCGACCAGGAAGATTTTGTCAGCATGGGTATGAATACAGCTATCAAAAATTTCCAGATCATGGATAATGCCTATGGAATTCTGGGAATCGAGCTGATGGCAGCCGCGCAGGCTCTCGACTTCCGCGAATATGCCTTCGGCGCTGGAGTGACGAAAGCAAAAGAAGTAATTCGCCGCTATGTTGATTTCCTCGAAATTGACCGTCCTTTGTACAACGACCACAATGCCATGAAGGCATTGGTGAAATCGTGCGAAATCCTGGAAGAAGTTGAAAAAGTCACCGGATGCCTGGGGTAATTTGAGTAAGTTAATGGAAAATGGTAAATAGAAAATGGTTTTCTTACATAGATTGACTCCCTAATCCCCAACCCCTAACACCCAAACCCTCAATACTAATGGAAGAACAACAGCAACTCCCGCCAAAAGAAGCAATACCCAACCTGGTGTTGCTCAAAATCCTGTGTGTTTTCACTTTTGTAGGAAGCGGATTGGGCTTTTTATCCTATGGCATTATCGGGCTGGTACATACTTATTTCTCGAATAATTTAGCCCTGATTCCCGATCAGCAAAACCGGGAATTGATAGAATTAATGCTATCAGCAGGCAGAATTTTCTTTTTTCTGAATGCCATTTTATACGGAGTTTCTTTTGCCGGAGCCTTGCTTTTATGGAGGATGCAAAAAGTGGGATTTCACTTTTATGCAGCCTCGCAAATACTGCTGTTAATACTGCCCATGGCATTTATAAAAGGTTTTCCGATGCCCGGAACCAACATTTTCCTGTCGTTGGTTTTCATCTGGGGATACAGCGGATTTCTCAAATACATGAAATAAGGTATTTTTTGGATGCTTTGAATATCATGCAGTTATACTATTTTTTTAATAATTACCCGATGAAGGGAAAAAACTCACTTGCCATATTTTTTATTTTGTTTTTTATTGGAACTGCATTTTCGCAGACGATTAATAAACCGGCCTATATCATTAAACAAGCGGATACTATATATGGCATTGGCTATGTAGGCAAAAACCAGCAATACATTAAGTTTAAAAGCAATTATGCTGCCAATTTCATAAAAATTCTGCCAGAGGAAATAGATGCTTTCAGGATTATCGGGGGCCGGTATTTTATTTCGCAACAGGTAGTTGAGTACAATAAAAAGCTGAATTGGTACTTTCTTGAATTTCTGGTAGATGGTGAAATTGATTTGTATTCGATAACTGAATTTGGCCGGTTTTTTATTAAAAAGGATGATGGAAAACTCGTTGAACTGAAGGACAATGTCGAAAACATCACCACTATTAGCGGATCAAAATACCTGAAAAAGGACAAAAGGTATTTGGGCGTGATGAAGTTGTACATGGAGGATGCTCCTGCACTTTTCCCGGAAATTGATAAAATAGACAGGCTTAAACAGGCCGACCTGGTAAAACTTTCGGTTGACTACCATAAAGCCGTATGCAACGACCATGAGTGCGTTAATTACACGAAAGACGTCCCAAAAGTCGCGTATAAAATGGAGGTTCTTTCCGGCTTTAACCACCACAACAAAGAATATACCCCTCAATACGGGCTACTGTTCCATATAGGCCGGCCATTACGGAACGAGCGATTGTTTGTAAAAACAGGCATGATATATTCGGCAAGGAATTATGGAAGACGAGATTTGAACGATCCCGACCCAACCCAATACAATATTAAAATCCCTTTCAGCTTCGAATATGTTTTTGGCAAGAAAGCCTTTAAACCACTAATAGCCATCGGTTGTCCAACGGGTATTTATCCGATCGTTTCACTGCAGGGAGGTTTAATTATTTCTGTTACCCCAGGGTTTGAGTTAAGCATGAGCGGCTCGGTTGATGGAATATTAGGCTTGTTGGCAGGCTATCATCCAAAATTCTATAACAATGATTTTGGACATACGATTAATTTTGGGCTTATTTTCGTTTTTAAATAGTCGTTTTGCAAATCCCACCATACCTAAACCGGACGAGCCAGAACCGTTCGGCTGAGCTCACGCCGAAGCCAAAAACGAATGCAAAACACATAACATTAAATTAAAAATGAAAAAGTTAGGGGCTTGCAATCCTTTTACATTTTGTGTTCTGTGTTTAATATTTTTAATTCCTACTGAGATATTTGCCGGGAAAATCATCAAGTTATGAGCTACCAAACAAGAATGAACTTCATTTCAAATCTTAAAGCCCTTATCGCAAAACCCCGCCCGCGGTTTCTGTCTCCGCTCTGCTTAGGCTCGGTAATCTGCGGGTTCCTGTGGATCGCCATGTACGTTACCCTTATCGTCATGTCGGTGCGCAATAATGCTACATCCGTTGTTTTTCCGGGTTTAGTCCTGGAATATCTTCAGGCAGGGTACTTATTTGTGGTTGCCGAAATCATTCTCACCGGTCTTGGCATAACAGGAGTTGTTATGATGTGGCTGCTCCGAAAAAATGGATTTTTTCTGTATGCCTCAGCAAAAGCATTTCTTTACTTTCTGCCGGTTTTTTATCTCGGAAACCGTCATCTTACTTATGTCGGACTCATTTTTACGGCTTCACTGATTGCTGTATATGGCGTTATAATTACTAATTATAAGAAAATGGCAGAAAAAAATGACTAAAAAATAAAATAGAATCAGAAAATGTTGTTGGTATTAAGAAATTATTACTTTTACCGGATGTAAGGAATTTTAGTTAAAAAAACGGTATTCTTTACCTAAGCATTCACATTATCAGTGATTTGCGCTTTAAAAAGGATACAACATATATACCTTTAAACATCTGACAGTTACACTAAGTTGATAAATAAGTGAAAAAATGATAGGTTCTCCTTCATAAAAAGCTGATTTATTAGTTAAATTTGACGGATATAATCAATGTTGTAGTAACTTTACCCAAGTAAAAACAAATAATCTATGGAATATGGGAAATTTCTAATCAAATCAATAATTAATTAACACCAAACCAATCAAACACTAACTAACCAAATCAATTAACCTATGAGAAAACTAAGTTTTTTGCTGGTCATGCTGCTGCTAACAGCCATGCAGGTACTGGCACAACGAACCATCACAGGTAAAGTTACCAGCGCCGACGACGGGGGAGGAATTCCCGGTGTCACTGTTCTTTTAAAAGGAACAAGTAATGGTGTATTAACTGACCTTGACGGAAAGTACAGCATCAACGTTCCTAAAGATGCAACTGCTTTGCAGTTCAGCTTTGTGGGAATGAAGACACAAGAAGCCGCAATCACCGCAGCCAATGTGGTAGATGTGGTATTGCAAAGCGAAGCACAAAATATTGAGGGTGTTGTTGTTACAGCTCTCGGTATTACGCGTGAGAAAAAATCGCTGGGATATGCTACCCAGGAAGTGAAAGGCGATGCTGTAAGCACCGTTAAGAGCACCAACTTCATGAACAACCTTTCCGGTAAACTTACCGGTGTTCAGATTAAAAAGAACAACAACATGGGTGGATCAACCAATGTTATTGTTCGTGGTAGCAAATCACTTACCGGTAACAACCAGGTACTGTATGTTGTTGATGGTGTTCCTATCAATAACAGCATCGGTTCCTATTCAAACCAGGCAACTGCCGGTGTTGGTTATGACTACGGTAATGCAGCCAGCGACATCAACCCTGAAGACATTGAATCAGTCAATGTGCTGAAAGGTTCGGCCGCTACTGCTCTTTACGGTTCGCGTGCAGCCGCCGGAGTTGTGATGATCACGACCAAAAAAGGAAAAATGGGAAAAGCCGGCGAAAAGAGTGCCATTGGTGTTTCCCTCAATTCCAACTTCATGATCAGTTCTATCGACAAATCAACATTCCCAACCTATCAGGATAAATACGGTGCTGGTTACGGTCAATTTTACGGCCCGGATGGAAATGCATGGTTTGATTCAAGAACCACCAGCGGAGGCCTTACCGGATCGGCAACTGATCCTTTGGTAGATTGGGTTCCAACAACCGAAGATGCTTCCTACGGAGCAAAATTCGATGGACACCAGGTTTGGGGATGGTATTCAGTTGACCCTGAATCACCTTGGTACAAACAATCGAAACCTTGGGTTGCTGCAGAAAACGGACCTATCACTTTCTTCGAAAAACCGGTTACTTATGCCAATACAGTTGCCATCGACAAATCATCGGAATTTGGTACCGTCAGGTTGGCTTATACCAATTATAATACTACCGGTTTGATGCCAAACAGTAAGCTGGCTAAGAACAACGTATTATTGAACGGAAGCTGGAATATCACTGATAAACTTACCATCGCTGCTTCGGTGGATTACATTCAGCAAAAAGCTACCGGACGTAACTCGACCGGATACAACGATAATATCTTATCCAATATGCGTCAATGGGCAGAAACCAACCTTGATTATGCTGACCAAAAGACCGCTTTCGACGTTACAGGCCGCAATTTAACATGGAACTACAACGCCGCCCTCAACTATCCTATTTATACCGACAACCCATATTTCCAAAGGTATAAAAACTACCAGAATGATACCCGTACCCGTACCATTGGTTATGCTTCCGCTAATTATAAGGTGACCAGTTGGTTAGAAGTATACGGCCGTTTTTCGGGTGATTCGTACTCTGAATTCCAGGAAGAAAGAAGAGCTGTTGGTAGTGTTGCTACAACCTTTGGTGTTAGCCGTACAAGCCAGAAATCAGGTTACATGCGCCGGGATAATACTTTCAGCGAATATAACGGAGACTTCATGTTGCTCTTCAAGAAAAAACTCAGCGAATCGTTTAACCTGAACGGAATTTTAGGTTTCAACGAATTGAGGAGAACTACCTCCCTATTTTCAAACTCCACTAACGGAGGATTGAGTGTTCCTGATATTTATTCGATACAAAACAGTATAAGCACACCTCCTTTCCCTATCGAGTCGATAGCTAAAATAGGCAGCCGCAGCCAGTATGCAAGTGTATCTCTCGGATATAAGGACTTTTTGTTCTTAGACGGAACTATGAGACGTGATTATTCATCCACTTTGCCCGAAGGCAGCAACAAATACAATTATCCTTCAGTAACTGCTGCATTTATTTTCTCAAAACTTTACAGTCCTGAGTGGTTATCTTTCGGCAAATTCCGTTTGAACTATGCTGAGGTTGGTAATGCAACCGGGTACGATAACCTTATCGATACCTACGTTGTAAACTCACCTTTCAATGGCGCCAGCAATTCACTTCCGGCTACTAAAAAGAATCCTGATCTTGTACCAGAAAATACAAAGAGCTGGGAAACAGGATTGGAAATGAATTTCTTCGACAGCCGTTTAGGTATCGACCTGGCTTTGTACAAATCAAATTCATTTAACCAGATTATGCCAATTCCTATCAGTCAGACTTCTGGTTATTCGAATCGTTATGTTAACGCCGGCGAAATTGAAAACAAAGGTGTTGAAATCGCTTTAACCGGCACTCCTGTAAAATCAGGTGACTTCAAGTGGGATATCATGGTTAACTGGTCCAAAAACAAAAACATGGTAGTCTCACTTTACCAGGATCCTGTTTCCGGAAACAAAATTACCAACCTCGTATTGGGTAGTTTCCAGGGCGGCGTAACCTTAAATGCTACCGAAGGACAACCATACGGTGTTATTCAGGGTAAGGATTATACCTACGATGCCAATGGAAACAAAATCATCAGTGCTGCTACCGGACTTCCTGTAAAATCAACAACCTCCACTCAGCATATCGGAAATGTAACTCCAGATTATTTAGCCGGTATCAACAACTCATTCAGCTACAAAAATCTATCCTTAAGTTTCCTTATTGATATGCAAAAGGGTGGCGATATTTTCTCACTCGATATGTATTACGGTTTGTCGAGCGGTTTGTATCCTGAAACTGCAGGAAACAACGACCTCGGAAATCCTGTAAGGGATCCTATTGTTGGCGATCCGGGTGCCTATGGAGCAACCAGCGGTGGATATATTATCAATGGTGTTAATGTGGCTGCCGGTGTAAGCACACCTAACCTGTCCCGCGTTGATGCTACCACTTCCGATGGATGGGGCGATGCCGTTGAACCTCAGAGTGCTTTCGTTTACGATGCAAGCTATGTGAAACTGAGAGAAGTTGTATTATCGTACAATCTTCCTTCCGAATTGCTAAAGAAAACCTTTTTGAAAGGAGTTACTTTAAGTGCAGTTGGTTCCAACCTCTGGATTATGAGCAAACATATACCTTATGCCGATCCTGAATCAGGATTAGCCGCAGGAAACCTGCAGGGGTATACCATTGGTTCGCTGCCTACTACACGTGACTTTAGTTTCAATTTAAAACTTAACTTTTAATTAAAAAACTATGAAAAAACTATTGATAATACTATCAGTCTTCATGGTGTTTTCTGCGTGCAGCAAACTGGAGGATTTGAATAAAAACACGAAGGATTTCACTACAGTATCCAGTGAATCACTTTTCAACGGTGCAACCAGGGCCCTGGTTAACCAATTGCACACCTGCAACGTTAATAATAACAACACCCTGCTTTTTGTGCAACATTGGGCCGAAACCACCTATCCTGACGAAAGCCGTTATGATATGGTAACCCGCCCGATTCCTGCTAACCACATGAATGCTGTATACAGACCAGCTTTGATGAACTACAACGAAGCAGCCAAAATATTGAAAGCTACCACTCCTGTAGCTATAGGTATTTCGGAAGCCGTGTACAAAAACCGCCTGGCAGTTATCGAAATTATGAGCATCCTGGCATGGAGCAACATAGTGGAAACCTTTGGTGACATGCCTTATTCGGCAGCTTTTGACTATACAAATCCAGCTCCTGTTTATGACGACGGGCTGACCATTTACAAGGACCTGATTAAACGACTGGATGCTGCTCTTGTTTCAATAGATCCTGCTGCAGCAGGAATGCCTTCCGGTTACGACAACATCTATTTAGGAACAGCAGCAGGCATGGCTAAATGGAAACACTTTGGCAGTACGCTGAAACTCCGTATGGGTTTGATGCTTGCCGATGTGGATGCAGCTTATGCAAAAACAGTTGTTGAAGCAGCCGCTCCCAACGTTTTCACTACCGGTGAAAAAGCAGCTCTTACTTATCTTTCGGCTTCACCAAACCAGAACCCTCTTTATACCGAATTGGTAGTTAGCGGTCGTTCCGACTATGTTGTTACCAGCATTTTAATCGATGCCATGCAGCCAACCACCCCGGTTCCTGCCACATCGGTATTAACTGTAACTGTAACAGACCCAAGGTTGGCGTTGTATTGCACAACCGTTGGCACTCCTGCAGTATTCAAAGGTGGCGCACAAGGCAACCCGAACGGATACAACTCATTCTCGCACGTAAATGTTCCTTTACTTGTAAAATCAACTTCCGAAGTAGTACTTATGGACTATGCAGAAGCTGAATTCTTATTAGCCGAAGCTGCTGAAAGAGGATTTACTGTAACCGGATCCGCTGAAACACATTACACCAATGCTGTTACTGCTTCCATCGTTTACTGGGGCGGTACCGCTGCACAGGCCACTGCTTACCTGGCTCAGCCTACCGTTGCTTATGCAACCGCTGTCGGCGACTGGAAACAGAAAATCGGCACACAGGCATGGATCGCTTATTGGTTCCGCGGTATGACTGCATGGACATCGTTCAGGAGATTGGATTATCCTAAACTTCTTGCTCCGGCTCTTCACGTGGAAGGTATCGATAAAGTACCTGTACGTTATACCTACGCAGTATCAGAACAAACCTTAAACGGTGCAAACTATACAGCTGCTGCTGCTAAAATTGGTGGCGATACGCCTTTAACCAAACTTTTCTGGGACAAACACTAATCCCAAAAGGCTTCCCGGTTTTTAACCGGAAAAATCAAAAGGCTGTCCTTCGGGGCAGCCTTTTTTGTTTTTGAAATGCAATGCAAGGTTACCGGCAATTCTCAATTGCTCTTCGCCTCCACTTTCACGGCAGTGCCGTAACATATCACTTCGGTAACATTACTCATTACCTCGGCTGATTCATAACGGATTCCTACCACTGCATCTGCACCAAGCTGGTCGGCGTGCATCATCATTTCTGTATACGCATCAAAACGGGTTTTTTCGCAAAGTTCGGTCAGCAAGGTAATGTTGCCACCTACCAGGGTTTGTAAACCAGCACCGATCGTACCAAAAATGGATCGTGACCTTACAATAATTCCCCGAACAACGCCCAGGTTCTTAGTAATTGTGTACCCTGTAATTTCAAAGGTAGTTGATGTCATACTCTGTTCCATATTATTTTGTATTAGTGGATTACTAATCAAAAATACGTAAATAATTAAATGAGATTTATTTCACCGCCGGATAATACAGTTTGAATTATGAATCAATTTCGCTGATTAACAGAAAATGCTAAAAATCTAACTACAGAGCGGTGCAGTGAGCTTTCCGGACTGAGTCGCAAAGTTTTACGCAGAGCGATGCGGTGAGCCTGTCGAACTGTTCCGCAAGGAAGTTTGACCGAATAAGACCCTGCGGCCCTTTGCGCCATCTTAGCGTCCTTTGTGTTAAAAATTTGGTTCTCCCACGAATTGGATGGAATTGGTTTTAGAAGGTCAGAAGACCGAAGTGGGAAGACGGAAGAATTGATACACGTAGATTAAGTTGTCAAGAGAACTTCTGACTTCCGTCTTCTGACTTCCGGCATTTTCAATTCACCCACTAAATTAACAATACCAAAATTTTTTAAGATTCAAACGCCTTAAATAAACGACATCAAAATATTAAGCTATATTTGTCCGTATCAGACTGAAGACATAAAATTTAAAGCCATGAACATTTTAAAAATCATCAACGGCAAAGTTGAACTTCGTAAAGACAGCGGCTCCCTCATCCGGACAATCGGAAACAGTGATGCCATTTATGCTGACATCAATAATGACGGATCATTGATACTCATAACGACCTTTAAAGGTAAAGTGGAGCTACGCAAGGAGAGTGGTTCATTAGTGCGTACAATCGGTAATGATGACGCTGCAGGAGCAAGATTTTCCGGAGTTGATATTCTGTTAACAACTAACAAAGGCAAGACCGAATTGCGAAAAGAAAGCGGGTCGTTGATACGGACAATCTAAAACGGCCCAGGCTATGCCCAAATTGAGAGTATAGTTCCTTAGATTTATAGATGAGACCCATATTAGTCTGCTATAATAATTGCTGCAAAAGCAATTCATTCGACAGCAGCAGTGAAGTTTGCGCTGCAGTTAAGGCACTATACGGGATTTAATAAGAATCGAAAATGACTGGTTGTGCATCATTTTAACATAGAACATTAAAATAATTACTCCAAAAATATCAAAATGAATATTTCAAAACTTGACAATCCGGCACTAATTTTAATCGACATTCAGAAAGGATTTGACAATTTAGAATGTTGGGGCGGACAAAGGAACAATCTGAATGCCGAAACTAATATTGGTGAACTTCTGAAAATTTGGAGAGATAACAATCTTCCGATTTTTCACATCAAACATTGTTCATCAAATCCTGCTTCCTTGTTGCATGAATCAAACGAAGGAAATGAATTTAAGGATATTGTTGAGCCAATGGGTAATGAATCAGTAATAAAGAAAAATGTCAATAGTGCTTTCATCGGGACTGACTTAAAAGCTCAACTTGACAACGCTCAAATAACAAAACTTGTTATTGCAGGTTTAACAACCGACCACTGTGTTTCAACGACTGTAAGGATGGCAGGAAATTTTGGCTACGATACTTTTGTGGTTTCAGATGCAACCGCAACATTTAACAAAAAAGGAGTAGATGGTCAGAATTTTTCAGCAGATCTGATGCACGAAACTGCATTGGCTAGTTTAAATGAGGAGTTTGCAACTGTAGTTACCACAGACTTTATAAAACGAAATATAGAACCTTGGTTGTGAAACAATAATTTCAGGGCATAAAAAATGAATTGGATTTTACTAATAATTGCTGGACTATTTGAAGTTGGTTTTGCAACTTGTTTGGGCAGAGCAAAAGAATCAACAGGGATTTCTGCCACCTATTGGTATGGCGGTTTTTTAATTTGCCTGTCTATAAGCATGTACCTGCTTGTTAAAGTGACGCAAGATTTGCCCATTGGAACTGCCTATGCTGTCTGGACAGGAATTGGTGCAGTTGGAACAGTTTTGGTCGGAATAATAGTATTTAAAGAACCTGCTGACTTTTGGAGGCTGTTTTTTATTACCACATTGATCATTTCAATTATTGGGATAAAGATTGTTTCGCATTGAATACCAACAGGTTTCAGGATGTAATGACCAAATAAGCTGAAAAAGTTGCATTATGTATCTATTACGCAAGGAAAGTGTATCGTTGATCCGGGTAATTTTAAATCAATGGACTAAACAAGCATGAAGTTGAATGAATTCTTAAGGGTTCTGGCACGAATTGAATGGAATTGTTTTAAGCAGGTCAGAAGACCGAAGTCGGAAGACCGAAGTGACTTTACAACTGAGCCTGCAATCCTGTTATGACAGAAAATAACCCGGATAAATTAGGTTGTCAGCCAATTTGCAACTTGTAATGAGATAATGTTTTACGGGTACCTTCCGACTTCCGTCTTCCAACTTCCGACAATATTTTTATCCTCTAAAATATCAGTAAAACCTATTTAAATTAATTCTTCTCTCTATATAATTTCTCCCCGATTTTGCCCTTATCCCCCAGGACCCGTCCTTTTATCAGCCACGAAATACCGAAAGAAAATAAGGCCATAGCCTCTAATATCAGGGTAGAATAAGAAGCGTTAAAAAAATCAAATACGGGCATCATTATAATGCAAAAGAGTATTATATAGCCGCATATTTTATAAATTTTATTCTCATTAAGGATACTTATAGGAATACCTTTATTTTCTTCCTGTCCGATTGTAAAAACCTTGATAGATATTAAAGATAAAACAGAAAAAAATATTGCAGCGAACACATAATGTGCGATTCCGAGCAGGCTGTAGCAATATGGAAATAATGTATATATTTTTTGACTGCATTCATCCGGACCGGTTGGAAATAAAGCAATTCCAAACGCCATATATCCCGCTATGTTAGTAAGAAGACTATCATTTTTCCAGATTTTGGGATTTTTATGTCCTTTGTACCGTATTAAAAATAGACCTACAGCACACAGCACTCCTGTAAACAGATCTCTTAAATTCGAATAATAATATTGACTTATTGAGCCTTGTATGGAGGTTTCCAGGAAAGGGATAAGTGGTAAAACCAGGAGAGCTATTGGTAACCCAATTCCTAATATTCCGATAGCGACGCGGATCCTGCGATACGTTGCTATGTCATTTTCATTTAAAGCATCATTTTGTATTGCTTTCATGGCTTTTACATTGATATAATCATGGTTTATATCGACTTTTTAAACTTCCGTAAACGATTCCTGAGGCCGCGAACTGCAGCCTGCCCTTACAAATATACGCAATACTCTTTCCATATGTTTCGGGGGTTCTTCGTTTATGGCCATTTTTAATTGTTTCTGCCACCAATTGAACGGATTTCTTCACAATACACCGAAAGTCAGAAGTCAAAAGTCGGGAGAAAATACTGATTTGAGATTTATGTCAACCTATCGAAAACAGGTTGAAGAAACGTAAATGGCCAACCCGGCTCCGCTTTCATGTTCGTGTGATGAGCCAATTTTTAAAGATAACTTCTGGCTTCCGGCTTACATCATTTTCAATTGCCCGCTAATATTAATAGCAGAAGCATTTTCTGAAAAATTCGCACAAAACTCACATTTAGCCAATCTTATCATGTTAATGTTTTGGGTAATTGCGCTCCTCGTTTTTCTGCTTACTATTATCGCGCACCGGGTATCCGCTTCATAAGTTTTTTCCGTGATATAGGTATTTCTTATCTCTTATCGGGAAAAACATTATTCCCGCTAAAGCCCTATTACGTCCACCCATAACGAATAACGATTAACCCATAACGAATAACCATTTTCTATTTTCCACTCCTCCCGCTAAAGCCCTATTACAGTCACCCATAAAGATCAATGATTGACCAATTACCAATAACGATTAACCAATCACCAATAACGAATAACCATTATCCATTATCTGAATCTATTTTTATAACTCTATTGCTATAATAATAATCCTTCATTTTTGTAAAATTTCATAATTCCGGTTCGCATATTGAATATTATTGTACGCCAATTCCGCGTACATAGTGTATAATTTTGCAGAAAATATTTTACACAACATGGAAATCAGGAAAATTACAATTATTGGTGGTAATGGAAAGGATGGCTCGAAGGAAGCCGTCGATCGCTTTGAGCTTAAAATGGGCGATATTGTTTCAATCGTCGGCCCTACAGGTTGTGGAAAAACCACACTTATTAATGACATTGAATTATTTGCCAACAGGAATACGCCTTCAGGCCGTCAGTTTTAACCCAGATAAACGATAGGTTGGCTAAAGTGTTATTTGATATTGATATACAACAGGTTTCCTGGTAAATAGCTCTTAATTTAGTATCACTTTCCCGGAGTCAAATTAATGTCTGGTGAACATAGCCAAACAATTGCTGTTAATACTACCATTATAATGTTAATTTCCAGATTATTACGATGACGAATCCATTAACACTCTTACCCAAGGAAATCTATCGGAGTTACGTTTGTTCACATGCCAATCTTCCCCCGGTCGAGAGCACTCAACACTTTGTAGATGAACTTGTAATGTTTTTCTTCCCACTAAAAGGAAACCGAACCGTTTCCTTAAAATCGCTGCAAAAAGAATTGCGTCGCCTGCGTTTCAGGCTGAGCGAACTCCTTTATCCATTGCATGGCGACTCTGAAGAAGAAGTCACTCAGGTGGTCGAATCATTTTTTAATCGCCTTCCCAATGTTTACGAATTAATGCTGAATGATGCCAATGCATTTCTTGAGAGCGACCCTTCGGCAAAAGGCATTGAAGAGATAATCATGTCTTTTCCTGGATTTTATGCCATTTCGGTTTATCGTATTGCTCATGAACTTCAATTACTAAATGTTGCTTTACTTCCCAGGATCATGAGTGAATATTTGCATGGGAAAACCGGTATCGACATTCATCCGGCTGCCAAAATAGGAAAGAATTTCTTTATCGACCATGGCACGGGCGTCGTAATAGGCGAAACCACTGAAATAGGCGACAATGTAAAAATTTACCAGGGAGTTACCCTCGGAGCTCTATTTGTTCAGCGCGCACTTCGCGATCAGAAACGACATCCTACCATACAGGACAATGTAATTATTTATGCAGGCTCCACCATTTTAGGCGGGAAAACAGTAATTGGCCGCGGTTCTGTTATTGGAGGAAATGTCTGGCTTACCGAAAGCGTTGAACCACATTCATTGGTTTACCACCAGCCGCAAATCGTAATCCGCGATAAAAAAGATTTTGTCGAACCCATAAACTTCTATATATAAATGAAAGCAAACACAATTTTACAAACCATAGGAAACACGCCGCATGTGCGAATTAACAAACTTTTCCCCACTCAATTCGAAGTGTGGATCAAACTTGAAAAAAGCAATCCGGGCGGAAGCATAAAAGACCGCATTGCCCTCTCGATGATCGAAGAAGCAGAAAGTCGTGGTGTACTGAAACCCGGCTCCGTGATTATCGAACCAACTTCCGGCAATACTGGCATCGGCTTGGCTATGGTTGCAGCTGTAAAGGGCTACAAACTCATTCTGGTTATGCCCGAATCCATGAGCATTGAACGGCGTAAACTGATGTCGGTTTATGGAGCAGAATTTGTTCTCACTCCACGCGAAAAAGGGATGAAAGGAGCCATCGAAAAAGCAGCCGAATTAGCCTACACTACCGGCGGTTCGTTTGTACCTTCTCAATTCGAAAATCCGGCCAATCCGGCTATTCATTACAATACTACAGCCAAAGAAATAGCCACAGATTTCCCCGAAGGACTGGATTATATAATTACCGGTGTAGGGACTGGCGGGCATATTTCGGGAGTGAGCAAATACCTGAAATCGCTGTGGCCAAACCTGAAAGTTTTTGCAGTTGAACCTGAGCTTTCACCTGTAATCAGCGGCGGAGCGCCCGGTCCTCATCCTTTGCAGGGCATTGGTGCTGGTTTTATTCCAAAAAACCTCGACACTACCTTGATTGATGGAGTTATTGCCGTATCGAAAGACAGTGCTTTTGAATTTGCCCGCCGTATGGCAAAAGAAGAAGCAATTTTTGCCGGTATATCTACCGGGGCATCCTTGGCTGCGGTAAGTAAAAAACTGGCTGAAATGCCTGCTGGTTCCCGGATTTTAACCTTCAATTACGATACCGGCGAACGTTATTTGTCAATTGAGGGTTTGTGGGAAAGTGCAAGCTGATTCCTTAGTGTATCTTGAATTTTGGATCTACTCATAATTTAATGGGTGAATTGAAAATGCCGGAAGTCAGAAGACGGAAGTCAGAAGTTCTCCTGATAACTTCTTTTATCCTATGAAAGTGGAGCTTTCTGGTCAATTATTTTTATTCAAATCGCTTCTCTTTAGTAGGAATAAATTTCAAATCAGCACTTTCTTCCATCTTCTGACTTCGGTCTTCCGGCCTTTTAAAACCAATTCCACTAAATTCGTGGTAGAACCTGAATTTTAAAGAATCACAATCTGTTTAAATGCATTTCTTTGATTTAGTCCGGTTTCTTAGGGGGTTGAACATACAATCAAAGAAATGCACTTTTTAAGTTAGCAGTTCTGGTAAAATCATTTGTTTGATTTTAAGTGGAATTATAAAACATTATGCCGGGATTTGCAAGGTCAGAAACTGAGGGGCACAGAGATAATTTTCAGTCGAATAACGTCACAAAGCTTAATAAATGAAGCCCGGATTATGAAATATTTAAGTAAATCAATTCGCATATTAAATGTTATGTACGCAATATCTGCGTACATAATGTATATTTTTGCAGAATAATTTTAAACCAGGTAAGCCAGGAATTTTTACTTTTCCGGGTACGAAGCTAAAACACGGACAAATTGTTAAAGGGAAATGAAACTAAACCACTATGGATTAAAAATCCATAGGTTCAAACAAAAAATGAAATTTTGAAGTTCTTTAACGCAAAGTGCGCAAAGTTTATTCATTACAAATCAGACTTACCGTTCTTAGCGTAAACCTTTTCGTTCTTTGCGTAAACCTTAGCGTTCTTTGCGGTTAAAATTCATAGAAACTAAAGTTGCTGCAATAAATTACAGGGTTTTAACCATTTTTGAAACAATAAAACAATTATCAATACAATCATCTGAATACCAAATAGTAACGATTTAATTAAAATCAATATATTGATAATCGCTTCTCAAAATATGCGACCATAAATGAATTTAAATACCAAACGTTTTATTTCCGGGATATTAATAGCCTCCTTTTTTGTTTACTCGATAGTCATTTATACTGTCGGAACACGTGTGGATAAGGGAGAAAAGTATGTAACCGAACAAGCAAAAAAAGGGAAACTGTTGTTTCAGAAAAAGAACTGCATAGCCTGCCACCAGCTATATGGATTAGGCGGTTTTATGGGACCGGACCTGACGAACGAAATTTCAGCTTTAGGGAAAGGACCTTTATTTGCAAAAGCATTTCTTATGGCCGGATCGGAACGAATGCCGAATTATCATCTTACAGAAACAGAGATGGACGAACTTATTGCCTTTCTTACGTATGCAGATAAAACCGGAGTATCGCCTGTTAAAAAATTCGAAATAAATTATGATGGAACCGTTAACTGGAAAGGGAAAGATGAAAAAAGAGATTAGTATTTACTTTATATTATTCGCAATACTTTCCCTGTTGGGCGGAATATTGTTTGGAATTCTTGGCGCGTTTCAGTTTGTTATTCCTAAGTTTTTTGAATGGATCCCATTTGTCAAGAGTCGCCCATTACATGTTTCGCTGGTTATAGCGTGGATATTTCTGAGTGCAGTTGGTGGAATATATTATTATCTGCCAAAATATTGCAACGTAAAACTGTTTTCCAATAAACTGCAAAGTATTCATTTATGGATATTTATTGTTACCGGCTCACTTGTGGTTGTTTCGTACCTGATGGGAAAATTCGGTGGCAGGGAGTATTGGGAGTTCCCTCCTGTACTGGCCATTCCGATCATTATATCATGGATTCTATTTGGATTTAATTATTTTAAGACCGTTTTTACTAAAACTGAACCCTGGCCCGTTTACCTGTGGATGTGGGGTACCGGTATATTCTTTTTCCTGTTTACTTACCTGGAATCCAATCTTTGGAATTTCTCCTATTTCAGGGATCATTTAATACGTGACATTACCGTGCAATGGAAAGCGGGTGGTGCTATGGTCGGTTCATGGAATATGCTCATTTACGGCACAGCTATTTTTTTGATGGACCGCATTCAGCGCGATGATCGTATTGCTAAATCGAGACTTGCCTTTATAATGTATTTCCTTGGTTTAACCAACCTGATATTTAACTGGGCTCATCATATCTACATCGTTCCCAATGCAATATGGGTTCGCTATATTGCATATGGCATCAGCATGACCGAACTGCTGATTTTGGGTAAACTGATCTGGAACTGGAAAAAAGACCTCTCCAAATCATTGCAGGATTTTCATCTTTTATCAGTCCGCTTTATAGTTGCTTCCGATGTCTGGATCGTATTAAATCTCATGCTTTCCATCCTTTTATCCATCCCGGCGATTAATATTTTCACACACGGAACGCACCTTACCGTGGCTCATGCCATGGGAAGCACCATCGGCATAAATACAATGATATTGATTGCTTCCTGCTTGTTTTTAGTTCCTGATGTCACCAAAGTTCAGTTCAGTAAAAGGCAGAGTTTGTCCATTTCCATTGGATTCTGGGCGATGAATATAATCCTCCTGTTTTTCTGGGTTGCACTTATCTTGGCTGGATATCATAAAGGATATATGGTTGTTGAAGACAAGCTGACTTTCCAGGAAATAATGCTGAAGATAAGGCCTTATTTAATGGTGGTTGCTATAACAGGGACTGCGATATTTGCAGGGGTGCTGATGATTTTTGTTCCTGCTTTAGGGCTAATAAGAGATTATATCCGAAAACCAGTTTCTCGACAATAAAACAAAAGTGAATTGACGAATAAGGATTAACGAATAACGATCAACCATATTCCTCGCTGAGGAAGCACAAAAAAACGCAAAGACAATACTTGTGATATCTCTTTGCGAAATAATTCGACAGGCTCACCGCATCGCTCTGCGTAAAACGTTGGGGTTCAGTCCGGGAGGCTCACTGCATCACTCTGCGGCTATTATCTGTTAAGCTATTGACCCTGGCGCTATCATTTACTTACGGCCAACTTCATCAGCCCAGTTGCCCCTGAAAATTATTTTCTGATCGTGTATATGGAAGATAAACTTGCCATATTGAACCGAAATACCTGCCGATGCGTTTACAATCCAGCAATTATCAGGGATATTGAAGAAATTTTCGGAAGTGATGATCTTTTTATCCAACTGGTCTTTTATCGAAACCGTCGCCTGTGGCCCTACTTCCCAGCCAAGATGGGTATTAAAGCTAACTTTAAGATCATCCAGTAATTTAAAGTTTTCTTTGGTTTCTATTTTCGTTTTTATGCTGGCAATTTTACCTTCATTTAAATCTTTTCCGGGGGTAACCACAATGCTCAGTTTTGGCAATTCGAAAGCCGTTTTTGAAGCCAGGATATTAATAGATTCGTTTTTAATAAGTTTATTGTCTTTATCGTAAAATTCAAAAGCCAGTTCCATATCTTCTATTCCAAGCGGGTCAACCGTTAATTGATCAGCAAAATAGCCTTCGCTGCTTATGGCCTTTGAATAGATTACTTTATCATGAAATTTTACCGCCACTTTTTTTACATCCTTGTCGTTGTAAAGTTCCAAAGGAATAGCGGTTCCAATATAAATTGTATTGTTTTTTGGGCTGATAATCAGGCCTTTCATATAATCGCGCATGGCAAACCATACAGGGCGGGGCGAACCATATTTATCATTCACATCGCTGTAACCCCAGAAACCAAACCATTCTTCCGGCTGATCCAGACCATGGCTGTTTTTATCGCCACCTTTCCACCAGCCATCGGCATAATAAAACGGGCACATTCCTACAGCACCGGCATCAATAAGGTCGCGGTAATTCGCTATAAGCCCGTCATTTTGTTGTTTGAGGGTGTTGCCGCCATAACGGCCATATCCTTTATGCGAAACCGAATAGCCAAATTCGGTGGTTATAAAGGGTTTGTTTAACCCGTTAAGTTCGTTTAAGCCTTTGATATAATCCTTAAAACCCATGGTTGCTGTCTGAGCTTCTGAATGATCGTAACAATTGTAGGCATAAACATCAAAAAAGCTTTCATTCATGTAATCGCTGATCATGGCATTTGCCGACAGGGTTACCGGAATTCCCGGGTGCTCTTTATGAAGATTTTCGATCAGGGTTTTCATCAGGTCAACAAATGCCTTCCCGGTAACCTTGTGTATATGGTCTGTCTGGGGTTCGTTGATAACCAGGTAGGTAATTATACAATCGAACTTTTTTGCATAAGCCGTAACCTTTTTCACTTTTTCAACACATTCCTTTACAAATCCAGGATCAGCATAATTCCCATCAGGATTCACTTCTAATCCCATTATCAGTTTCAGCCCCGATTCCTGCACCAGTTTCAATTGAGTTTCGGAAAATTCACTCCAGGTTCTGATGGTATTGTATCCCCCTTCTTTGATCACTTTCAGATCGAACTTCAATAAATCCAGGTCGTCATTCCTCACACCCTCGTATGGGTGCTGTCCCGGACGGGCGCCAATTTCATACCCGATGGCTTTAATAAAAAACCTCTGCCCGTTAAGGTAGTACCAGTTATCCTTTAGCTCAATTTTAGTTTTCGATTGGGAATACACCGAAAAGACTGATGTAATCAGCAGAATTGTGAACAGCAACAATTTGTTTTTCATCTGTTTCTTTTTTAATTTTTACGGGTCAGATGGAAGTCGCCATGTATAATCATTTCTCTGGGTGACGAAATTGCAGACATGGCTCGTTTCATGACTTATGGATATAAGTTAATTAAAAAATTGAATTTCAGTAATTTGATAATGTGCATACTATTCCGGATCCGATATTTTCGTCATTACAAGTATTGGAAGTTCAAGCTTCCGGTTTGTCATCCTGAAGCAAAAATACGCCGAAGCTATGAATCCTGCAAGAGAGTTATGGCCATTCCACGCATGAGTAATATTATACCATGGCAAATACTAATTACGGATAAGCCCCGAAGATAAAAAAGCCACATTTCAGCAATGCAAGCGTGAATGAATAAAAAATAATTCCTCTGATAGAACAGCTTCTGCTAAAGGACTGATCGCGGGCATAAGTCTTCGGAATGTTTAGCTAATGTGTTATCTTTTAATTTGATGTTTTTTCTGGCATAATATTCGTTAAGGAATTAA
>JBAXBJ010000045.1:0-36005 GCA_037142075.1 Bacteroidota bacterium | reverse complement strand
ATCGAGTACGACAGTTTAGCAAACTGTTGGTTTCAGCCACTCACCCATCTCTCCAGGTGCTTGTGAAAAAACATTTATGTTCATTCAAAACGGAGTGCAAAAGTAATCATAAAACTTATAAGTCCAAATTATTTTAAAGTTTCTTATCATTTTTTTAAAACATGATAAATACTGAAGAACCTATACGTCACTATGTACTCCTTCAATGAACTTCTGATTAATATTTTTCTTTGGCCACTAACCATCTTTTATTTCAATACATGACCTAATGCCTTTTCTTTCTGCAATATAAGGAGTCTAAAATCGGAAACAACAATAACCTCACTGTATAAGTCAGCATGTGAAAGTTGATTCACTTCGAGGAGGTGTTCCGCAATCAGTAAACAAAAAAATCATTTCAGCCTTGCAATTAAATCCTCCAGATCGTCGGTTTGAATGATATCGACATTTTTACGGATGACTTCATCGTGATTTCGCCGAGTTGTGCTGAAAACAGCCACCATCAAACCGTTGTTATGGGCATCTGTTACCTGATCAACTGAAATATCTTCGGCTTTAACTGTTATTCCCTTTAATGCGAGTTCTTTTGCAATGCTCAGAGCCTCGTCAACTTCAGAGTAGATAAACAGGTTCAGATTGTTGTTTTTCGCCTTAAGCGTTTGGAGAAAATCTGCAGAAGGTGACTCTAAAGAAATGCTCTTTGCAATCTGGTATTTTTCAATTACGCGTAAGAGAGCCCTTTGAAAAACATCCCTGTTGGCTGCCGATTGGTCAGAACTATTAAATTTAATATCAAACGTAAACTTGTATTTATTTGCATCAATGTTTGCAAGCAGCCAGTCGATACTGCAAATTTTGTAATTCGTGTATGGTGTGCCTTTGTATTCCGAATCCTTTATTTCAGCCCAGTTCTTGGTACAGATTTCGCCTGATCCATAGGTAGCCTCCTCCAGATACTTATCATGAAAACACACCAGTACGCTATCTTTTGTGATCTGCACATCAAATTCTGAACCATCTGCACCCATGCTTATGGCCATCTGAATGGCTTCGTAAGAATCCAGGGGATACTGTGCTTTTCCGACTCCCATACCGCCATGACCCAGCACATATATTTTATTGTTAATATTTACGATATTGTACTCTTCCTCTTTGCTACAGGAAAATGTTAAGCAACTGATTGCAAAGAGTATAAATATTACCTTTTTCATATAGCCTAAAATATAAATCCTATCGACACGCCTGCCCAGTGCTGAAATCTTTCGTTAAATTCGATGTATGGCATGTATCCCGCCCGGATCAAAAGACGTTTAGCCGGATTTTGATAACGGTATCCAATACAGAAAGTGGTGCTGAGATTACTCATACGCCTGGGATCGCCTGTATTAATATCCGTTTCATTTGTATTTGAGAAAGATTCACCCAGACCTCCTTCTATTTTATGATTCCTTCCGTAGGTTACTGTTACCATAAATGGCATTACGATATCAGGATTTATTTTCCCGTTATAGTCCTTCCAGTTATCAAAGCCAAACCCTCCTCTTAAATTTAAATCAAGGCTGGGTACCAAATTTAATACACGTTCATAATTCATTGAATGCGAACCCCCTGCTCCCCCCATTTCGAAGTAAATAGCGTTCTTCTTTTGGCTGGTTGTATCCTGCTGAGCATAACCGGCAAAGGTTACAATCAGCAAAAACAGAATTACTAAATTATTCCGTAATATCCTGGTTTTGAGTTGTATTTTCATCCTGTTGTCTGATTTTAACTTCATCGTGATTAAAATAAAACTGATAATTATTTTTAAAACCTATTCTATAAATCGTGATCAATTCACAAGCGAAATTAATAATTTTTTCTTAACTATCTCTCCCGTTATTTAGCCAAATTTTATATCATCAATCGCTTCAATACCAGCGAATTTGTTCATTTTCTTAACAAGGCTGCTGCGCTGATAGGTAAGTTCTTCGCGCAAAGCAGCTGAATCGACTTTTACAAATAAAGTACGATCCTTAATATACATATGGTTTGTGTGCCGCGAAATCAGTTTCCCTGCAACTTCTTCCCATGAATTAATTATGCGGGTTTCGTTGAGTTTTGATTCCAGGTTATTCTCCTTCAGGAAAGCTAAAATGGCATCTTTCAGGAGTATTTCGTTTGTTTTTTTCATTCCGATTTAACTTATTCAATTTCAACAAATCATTGCAGGATTTTGCCACAGATTTCACAGATTTCGCGGATAATATTAGGTCAATATAACTCTTTTAAAAGTTAATGAGTCTTCTCCAAAGTTTAAAATCAAGCCCATAGTCAAATTTGAAACTGCAAGGTAATTTATGGTTTGTTTGTAATTTGCATCAATAATTGCAGGCTGAGATTTTACCTCCACAATTATTTTTTCGTTTAGAACAAAGTCGGAAGTGTAAAATCGTTTTAGCAGGATTCCTTTGTAATCAATCAGGAATGATTTTTCTTTTGCGTAAGGTACATTTGCCCATTGAAATTCTAATTCGAGAGCCTCTTTATAAACTATTTCTAAAAATCCTCTTCCTAACGTGTTATGAACCTCCATAGCCAGGCCTATTATTTTATACGTTTCAGTTTTAAGCGAAAAATTCTCTTTTCGACTATAAAACATTTCCGGATCTTCGACAATAAACATGACTCAGTTCTTTAGAGATTTTTCTGCGAGAATTTGTGAAATCTGTGGCAAAACAATTGAAAAAAGCTTGTTTTCTGTAGCATATTATGGATTCAATACCTAAAATCCACGTTCCCTCCTTTAATCTCGAACACCCGGTGGTTTATAGCAACTTTTTCAAAAGTCTGCCGTATGCGCTCCGGTTCTGTATCGGTAATTAGCACCTGTCCAAAGCTATCGTTATCAACAAGTTGGATAATTTGCTGCACCCGACCGGGGTCAAGCTTATCAAAAATATCATCGAACAGAAGTACGGGTTTAAAACCAATCAGATCGCGGGTAAAATCGAATTGTGCCAGTTTGAGAGCCACTGCAAAGGACTTCTGCTGTCCTTGTGAACCAAATCGTTTTACAGGATATCCTTCGAGGTTAAATATAAAATCATCCTTATGAATGCCCGCCGAGGAATACCTGAGCGATTGATCTTTTGTAAATGCTTCATTTACAACATCCAAATAAGAACCATTTGTAAGTTGCGATTCATATTCAATACTGATTTCCTCAGTTCCGCCACTGATAAACCCGAAATAGTGCCTGAAAATAGGAGCAAATCCTTCGAGAAACAATTTACGTTTATCGCTTACATTGGTAGCCGGACCCATCATTTGTTCGTCAATCAGCAACAAAAGACCTCTGTCAGTTTGTCGTCGCTCAGCAAATTGCTTGAGCAGCCCGTTACGTTGTTCGAGTAGCCGGTTGTAGCGGATAAGGCTATCGAGATATGCTTTGTCGAACTGCGAGATGACCGCATCAATAAATTTCCGACGTACATCGCTGCCTTCGTTTATCAAATCCCTGTCGTAAGGCGAAACCATCACGCACGGAAATTGCCCTATATGGTCCGAAATACGATCGTAGTCTTTTTGGTTCAGGCGAAATTGCTTTTTAATCCCGGCTTTCTGGATGCAGCTTACCTGGTTGGGCAGCCCGCCGTTTCGCTGAAAAGTGCCGTGTATGGCAAAAAAAGGTTCGCCGTGGCGGATATTCTGCTGGTCAACCGAATTAAAGTAACTTTTCGTAAACGAAAGGTAATAAACGGCATCGAGCAGGTTGGTTTTACCGGCTCCATTGTTACCCACAAAACAATTGATTTTATCCGAAAAAGCTATTTCCTGCTCCCCGTAATTCTTGAAATTAATGACTTTTAGTGTGTTAAGATGCACGATCGATTTTCTGTTCTGTTTATTGAAAAGTTGTGGCTCTACAAATTTAGTGTTTAAAATCAATATTGAAGTCTGAATTATCACTTTGAGTGATCAGACTCACTTTTTAACCACGGAGAAACAGAGAACACGGAGAAACACAGAGAAAAAATTCAGCTTAAGTCCCGGTGATTTCATTATAAAAGAGAGAATAGATTTATGGTCACTACATACGTTCAATTTGCGCTGCAACCTGGGCAATCAACCATCCCGGAGTAGAGGTAGCACCCGTCACGCCTACCGAGTTTGAACCATTAAACCACTGATAATCAATTTCATAAATATTCTGAATATAATAACTTTTTTCATTTATTGCTTTACAGACACTGAAAAGATAGGCCCCGTTTGCACTGTTTCTTCCTCCCACAAAAACAATTACATCATATTCGGACGCAAAGGACCGCAATGCCGGGGCACGACCCGAAACCTGGCCACACACGCTTTTACTTATAAGCAGGTCAGTATTTCCAACTTCTGTCATACGTTTTTGAAGTGCGGCTGCAATAGCCTGATAAGTTTCGGCATCCATGGTCGTCTGCGAAAACAGGTGCACAGGCTTTGTCAGATCAATCTTCACCAGGTCATTTTCGTTACTGACGATGATTGCTGTATTCCCGGCATTTCCGTTCAATCCTGCAACTTCCGCATGTTTGGCTTTACCGAATATAACTATTTGTAATTCAGAATTTTTCCCTGAAAAATAACTTTTATTGATACGCTGCTGAAGTTTAGTTACGATAGGGCATGTGGCATCGATAATAGAAATATCTAGTTCCTTTGCTAATTGAAAGGTTTCAGGAGGTTCGCCATGAGCACGGAATAATACTTTTTTTCCTTTTAATGAAGCAAGTTCAGCCATGGAAATCACTTTGAGTCCTTTCGCAATAAGCTGATCCATCTGAACCTCGTTGTGCACCATTTCGCCGAGGCAAAATACAGTTTCGCCAGCCGCAAGTTCTGCTTCAGCAGCCTGAATTGCACGGTTTACTCCAAAACAGAAACCCGAATTCTGATCGATAATTACCTTCATTAAAGCTATACAATTTTGAGTGAAAGTATGAAAAAAGCATGCAATGCCCGACGAATCGAGGTACTTTGAGATAATAAAAGACAGTTGATTTAGTTTTTACCCCAGTCGCCCAAATTGGTGCTGACTGAAATATAATTGGGTGATCCCACCTCGTGATATGCTGAACGCGAATAGCTGAATGAAAATTTCGAGACGTTGATTCCCAATCCCCACGAAAAACCTACCATACCCGGTACAGATTCAACTTTCATTTCCTTGCGGCGCAGGTAGTTATACCCAAGCCTGATGCTCAGGAATTTAGCAGGTATAAACTCGCCACCTATAACTATGTGACTCATTGCATTATCAGCAAAATTTTCCATTCCGGATTGAGTGGCAGCCTCACCGGTAAATGGATCAACAGGTGCATTGGGATCGGTATAGCCCAGATCCCATTTTTCGAGATGCTGCAACAACAGGGAATACCTAAACGGAACATGAGCAAGTTTCTTTGAGATACCCGCCTGAATCTCGAAAGGCAAAGGCTCAGTACCTGCTGAGGTATAAGAAGTAAACTGCATACCAATATTCCGGAAAAGGAGAGATGCGCAAAATGTTTCGTTAGGCACATAGCTCCCGGCTACATCGACAGCCATTCCAAAGGAATTGTATATGTCGAGCCCCGAATAAATTGCCTTTACGTTGGCACCTATCGAAAAAACAGAATCAAGCATTCGCCCCCAACCCAGGTTAAATGCATATTCGCCCGCGTTGAATTGACCTATTATTTCACCAGTTTCGGTAGTTTGGTCGGATTTGCCATAATTGGAATACTGCATGGTGCCTGCAAAACTTCCGAATTTTTGCAAATTAAATCCGTAACTTGCAAATCCATAATGAGTTCCCGCAAAATTATCGACAAAATTCAGGGAGAGCGTATTGTGCATTTTGGGTGTAATCAGCGACGGATTAGCCAAAGCAAGGCTCAGGTCGTTATCGTGAATGGTCAGGAAGTTGGCCCCCAAAGCAGCAACCCGGGCTGAATTAGTGAGATTAAGAAATTTATAGGCTGTGTATCCTCCTGATTGTGCAGATAATTGTGCACTGAATAGCAAACCAATAGCGATACTAAATGCGATTTTTATAAGGGCTTTTTTCACTAAACGACTTATTTATGTAAGTGATGTAAACAGGATGGTGATAAAATAACGGAAGCTATCAGATTTTATTTTTGTACTTAAAAATAAAAGCATCCCTTATACAATACAAAAGGCTGAAAAACTCCAGCCTTCAGCATTTATAACACAAAATAATTTTTATTATTTGAGTTTCTGTAATGAGCCGGAACCTTTAATATCGGATGAAATATCGGGCGCACCGGCATAATAAACACTTCCGCTTCCCCTGATTTTAATAGCCAGGGCCGTAGTTGCCAGCACCTTGCAATCGCCTGAGCCATTTACCGTTATTGAAACATTTCCTGTAGGGAAGTTTTCGGCATCCACATTACCCGAACCATTTATTTCAATTTTATGGCGCTGAGCAGCTCCTTTCAGCACAACGTTCCCTGAGCCGTTTATCTCGCTCTTCACATTGCCGGCATCCACATCCAGGTCAATATCTCCTGATCCGTTAATTTTCAGACCGAGGTCTGATGCGACCAGTTTATTGCCTGTTTTTATGCTTCCCGAACCATTGATCTGAAGTTCAGAAATCGTTTTCATCGGGATGGTGATGGTTATGGGCTTATTCGCTGAGAAACAGGGTTCCGATTTAATCCGCAGGCTTTTGCCTTTTTGCTCCAGGAGTATTGCCTCAATGATATTGCTCTCACCTTCTATTTTAACTGTTCCAGATGAATCGGCAACCAGCACTACATCAGCACTTACCGAAAGGTTTATTTCAGTAATTTCAGTAAATGTGGCCGTGCGGACAGCCATTTTACCGTTTCCTTCCATGCAATCACTGCACGATGATAGAATCAGAGAAAGCATGATTGCGAAAAACCCGGTTAACAAAAAGATTCTTTTTGACATATAAATTGATTTTAAAAATTTGTGAATTGTTAGTTTTCACAAAGTTAAATTAAAAACATATCAAGACATCATTGTGTCTTAGATAAATTATCCCATGACTTCGGTTATTCTTCACTGAAAAATAGGGCCAATTCGAAATCGCCAGGTACTACTGCGCCAGATCAATACGGAAAAACTTCGATTCCAACGGACCAATACCCTGGCTTCCGTCACTTACCGGATTTCCGGTTACATCCACTTCTGCTAAAGTTAAAAGTTTTCCATCGGAAGGATTTACGAGTTTCAGATCAGCCTGTTTTCCGCCTGTCTCGCGCAGATGGACAAGTAGCGACTTCCCATCAGTATTTGGCTGAGCCGTGATCAGAACCACATTAGTGGGCCAGCCTTCAATAAACGATGCTTCCCAATTATTGTCTCCCGAACCTGCACCGGGAATAATCCGGGTGAGATATGGAACCCGGCAACCCCATCCAAATCGTGTGGCAAAATTATTGGAATTGTCGGCTGAAGAAGTGAGGTAATAGGTCCAGGAATGCCCGCCACGCTGATCGGCATTAAAATTGGTAACCCAGTAATTATTCATGGGCCACGAATACAGGTGGGTACTTTGTGGCACAGCTCCTGCCTGGTAGCGTCCGGTGTTGATGGCGCCAAACTGCATCAAAGGCATTTCGGCACAACCGATTACCACCTGGGATGATGAATTTCGCACGGAGGTGAAATTCTGAACTGTGTTCCAATCGTTCGCCGAACCTTTAATCTGATCTACGCCAGCCTGCATCACACCTCCCTGGACCTCAACAAAATGTTTGCCATCTTTCAGATCAAACGGAAATGAAATATAGAAACTCTCGGGTTCGATGATGCTCTTTTTTACAATCGAACATGCCAGATCCACGCGCTTATCCGTATTAAAAAGCCTGATTTCGAATGTATACCCTTTAGGATTCAAGGTGGTTGATGATTCGCCATAAAATTTCAGGCTTGTCCAGATTTCACCTTTGAGCATAGAATCGAACCAGATTTTGTCGAGAGGAATACGTTTAAAATCATCCAGGCGTTTGTTCTCCATTTGTGAGCGGTTACCAAGTTGCTCCAGGATAAATTCGCCCATTTTATAACCCGACTCAGCATCAATCAGTTCAATACCCAGTTCCTTATCGAACCAGGAGGTGATGACACCTTTTTCAGTATCGATTCCAATTTTGTACCATTTATTTTCAATAGTCCGAACTGCGTTTGGATCAGGGAATGCAATTTCCACATCCATGGGTCTAATGATGAATTTTTTATATCCGAATGCCGGAATATCGGTAAGCCATACAGCCCAATAGGTGCCATCGGAGCGCGATTCCACAGGTTGAGCAGCCATTCGTTTGCCGGAGTGGTCAAATATTCCTGCCATTTTGCCACGTGGCACTATCTGGTGATCAATATACACGCTTGTGAGTCCCGAACGCCTCCAGTTCAAGGTATTGAATACCAATAAGGAAGGTTCCGCTTCCCGGCTGAATTTGCTTTGCAGCAACCCCATAATTTCCTCACCGATGGAGGCTGTGCGGCGGTTGGCTTCCCATGCATAGGATTCCTTCAGTGCGCGCTGTTCCATGGTTGGTTTGCTGTAAGGTTCGCGAACACTTTCGGAGTAGCCGGTAGTGTGTTCGGTATAAAAAAGCAAGGCATTGTTAGCCAGGTCAATCCTTTCGTCGATTCCGGCAGGCAATTTCACCCCGGCAACTGCAGCCATAGCAAGCCCGGCCACATTGGCTGCCAACGTCGAAGAGGCTAGGCGCGTAGTTGCGGTTTCGCGGGCCGAAGCGCCAAATCCATCCGTCCACCAATCAGGCCATGCTCCTTTTACCACTGGAAATTCGTTGCCGTGACCTTTCTCCATGTTTTTGAAAAATGTTTCAGTGGTGGCATTGCAAAGTTGCGGCCATTCGAAAGTTTCGTTCCATTGTTTGATCAGATCGCTGGCAAGGGTCGATGGAGGGGAATTATCTGTCAGGTAACCGGAATGTTGAATCGCCATTTCATCGAAAGGATATTTCCTGGCATCCAGGCCAACCAGGTAATTGAACAGGTTATTTTTAAATTTATCCATATCTCCCGACTGTATTTCGAGAACGGTATTCCCTGTCATATAATGCTCGGCCCTGAAAGTAAGCAAGCGTTTCCCGGAAGGCGATTCCCACCAGAACATGGTTGGCACATCAAAACAAATCAATGCCCTATGGCCGTGAGTACCCATGTTCAGGTACTTTATTCCCAGCTGGTTAAAATAATCGTTCATGCACCAGCCAATGCCATTTACATCGTCCTGCATAGCGGTCGTAACCGGGATATCACAGGATTTAATACGGCCAACAGCTTGAAGCGAAGCGGCAAGTATTTGCTCATCAGGCAATTCATCGAAATTATAATACATCCCGGTAACCTCTATCCTACCCTCTCTGATTCGTTGCTTTAATCTTTCAACCTGGATTGCGGGCCGGCATTTCAGGTATTCGTCCACAGGCCATGAAGCCTCGCAGGTCCAGCGGAACTTTGCATTTTCGGGATAACCGTCTGTTGCATAGCAGTAATCGAGGGCATAATCAATATACCTGAGATGTTCGGCAAGTATTTCTGTTTGCGAGCGGGTGTACCCGATATCGGTGTGCGAATGCTGCACGAGGTCGATCTTCCATTTCCTGACTGGGTTAAGCATAACCATATTATTCATCGTGAAGTCGCCGGCTACCACTTTCAGCTTCACTTTTGCAGGCTTTTCAACAGGCTTTAATCCAAGATTTACGTTATTGTACCCGAATTTCAAGGAAGTGGTTTCGATCAGATTACCGTTTGCATAAATTTTCGCTTCCACCGCCTGCCCGAAGTAAAAGATGGCAGCTTCCACTAATTGTAACCTCTCATTCCCTTTTTTCAGGATGGCAGGAAAAGAATTAAGCGTAACACCGGTTTTTACCGCTTTTTTGAATGTCATATACCATGAGGAGAGATTGGATTCACTTCCTGTGACTTTAATTTTCAATGATTTACCAGGTTCAACTTGCTTCGAAGGAATCCTCAAAACCATATAACCATGCTGATCGCCATACTGATCGACCATAATGGAGTTGAACTGAAGGGATGAACTATCAGCACCGGCTACTTTCCATGAAGGACGTCCATCCGTAAAAAATAAAAACTGCGACTTCCCGTTAACGGCCAGATCCATGCGGGCACGCCCGGGGCCAGCTCCCAAGGCAGCTATCCAGACGAAGGTTGTATATTTCTCCTTAACACCCATTGGCACCGCATCGGTTTCCCATTCCATAAAATCTTTGCCGTTGGTTGCCCGAAGAAGAATACTTTCCCGCAGGCCGGGGATACAGGAAGTATATTCAAAATCCAATCCTGAAATTTTAGTGGCATACCCATTTACCAGGTGGTCGTCGGGAGTAAAAAACGACTGAGCAAGTAGGGTGTTTGCTGCGAGGAGGATTGATAAGAAGAGGATAATTTTGTTCATGGTGTTTGTCATTCGATGGTCATTCAGTGGTCGGTCAGTGGTCATTCGGTGGTCATTCAGTGGTCATTCGGTGGTCATTCGGTGGTCATTCGGTGGTCATTCGGTGGTCATTCAGTGGTCATTTGGTGGTCATTCGGTGGTCATTCGGTGGTCATTCAATTGTCATTCAATTGTCATTCAATTGTCATTCAATTGTCATTCAATTGTCATTAAATTGCCATTCAATTGTCATTCAATTGTCATTCCTCTGAGGAAGTATGTTTGCAAACTGTGTAACTGTTGCTTTCATTTTTATTCTCTCACAAATATATCCAATATTCCTTTTAGCTGCCGGCATGGATTGTAAAACTGCCACTATGGGGAGTGAACTTTCACAATAATAAAAGAAGAAAATTTAACAGGTGCAGCAAAAAAAACAGGGCGCAATTTTCAGTCACGCCCTGCCTGCTTTTGCAACATTTGAGCCTTATTTATGCGGGGTTTGCTTTGGTTTTAGGTTTTGGTGGGGAATCATCAACCTCGAATCCCCAATTGCCTAATGTTTTTGGTTCATCGCGGTAAATTCCGGTAAGTACGTCGCGGCTTGCTTTTACAGCAGCGTCTATCTGTACAAGCAAAGTGTCGCGTTTGCGATAGAGTTCTTCGGCCTGGCGGCTTAATGCTTCGGCATCCTCATGGGCTTTCAAACAAGTTGCGGTGATAGGGCCTACTTCGCTCCAGGCATTTTTTTGCAATAATTTTAATGGGGAGCTATCGCCATCTGCCAAATGTTTTTCGTTTACTTTATTAGCCAGGCTGATCAGTTCAGCGGGCTTTTTTGGAATATTGATCCTGATTCGTGGATTTGCCATTTTTTTATCCTCCAATTTTAAATGCATTAATAGTATTTACTTTGATAAGGTCCGGATTGAATGTTGCAAACACCCTAATTGTAAAACAAATATACAACGATTTTATATTTTTCGTATTCCCATCATTATTTTTTATAAAACGAGCTTGATTTCGATGATTACAAGCTCGTTTTATTCATTTCGGGCTTGATTTCGTGGGTAACGAGCTTGGATTCGATGAGTTCAAGCTCGTTTTATTCATTTCGGGCTTGATTTCGGGGGTAACGAGCTTGACTTCGGCGAAATCAAGCCCGTTTTCGCTATTTCGGGCTTGATTTCGAGGGTATCGGGCTTGATTTCGGAGATTTTAAGCCCGTTTTCGTTATTTCGGGCTTGATTTAGTTATTTCGGGCTTGATTTCGGCGAGTTTAAGCTCCTTCTGGTCATTTCGGGCTTGATTCCCTTTTTACTAAGCAATAGCCTAACTTCAATTGGTAATTTTAGTTCCTGCCCATTGCTAAAGTGAAAAACGAAAGGTGCTTTGGTTTTATGTCAAATGAAATGTTTTACTATAAACTGGAGTCCAGTTTGCTTCTTACTTCTCTTTGAGATTGAGCAATGAATCAACTGTTAGAATGATCATACCAATAAATGGAATAAAATAAAGCAATAAAAGTTTAAGCAGTTTATTGCCTGCGTTATACTTTTTATTCCGTAGTACAAGAAGGCTAAATGCAACAAGTAACAGTAGGTAAACTATTACAATAATATTGAGTGTAGTATCGGTTATATACATAATAGATTTTATTACTTTAGATTAATTACAACACCTGAATGTTGATACTGTGACACAAAAAAGATTACTGCCCCACATACAACTGGTTGATGTACCTAACATTGCACAAGAGTATTGAGCTATAGCAGCTTTGGTAGAGGCCCTATTTCTTACAGATGCTTCATAATCCTGAGATGCTTCAGAAGAAAAGCCCCAGCCAATTGTGTAGCCATAATAAGGATCACATGGAGGTGCATCGCCAATATTACCATAATATGTTTCAAAATCTATTGATCCCAAAAACTCTGTAATTGATGCATCATTACAAATTACAATTGATGCAATTGATGCAATATAATTACTAGCACAAATTGGATCAATACAATTCAAACCATATGAAGTAGTATCAGATTTTAATTGTCTGGACACTGTTGTTTCAATACTATTACTGTGTCGAAATGTTATTTTATTAATTTGGTTATCAATAATAGTTGAATGTGTTATCCCATTTTCAAGTTTTATTGATATATCTAACGAGTTTTTATTTTTAGTTATTACTACTAATGCATTACTTAAATTGTTATTTACATTATTTATAGAAGTTGGACTAGCTAAAATCTTAAACGTTGTGATGTTGTCCTTTATTAAAATATCTCTGTATCCATTGATACCAAATGCTGTTCTTAGAACAGACAAATCATCGTTTTTATAGACCTTGGTTTTAGCTTTTTCACAAGAATTGCAAATAAGCAGGTAAATTAAAACTGCAACAAATGACATTAAATTTTTCATATTAGTTTTTAGTTTAAGTTAGTTAGTAGAACCCCAAATGTCTGTCTTTAATTAACACGTGCAACAAACAATGAAATATATTTATAACTATTTTTTTAAACTTGTACCTATTTCTTGTTATAATCATAGAATGAAGTAATTATTGTTGAAAATGCCCAAAGATTCCGCACGATTCCTTTCGCATATTCGTATAATTCATCGGTTTACACACAATCAATTTTCAATTTCATGCATCAGGTTTTCCTTTTTCAACTCATTCCCAATCTTCCTGATTTTTCTTTTGTAAAAGTATTGCTTTTAAGTATGTACTATCATTTTATAACGCTAAAAGATTTGTGCGTAAGCAGGATATTAATCTGTGTAATCTGCGCAATCTGTGGCACATAGAATAAGCCCGCTGATTTAAGAGTCAAATTTTTATTGCTCCTTTACAATCTGCCTTACATTTTCGATAAAAGCGGTTCAACCTTTGAAAAGAAATCGTCGTCAATTAACCGGGCACTACCTATGATTGCAGCATTCTCCCTGAGAACCGACAGAGAAACACCTGCTGAGATTTCATGATTGATAAGCGATTGCAGAAGGTACTTCCCGAATTTATCGAATGCCCCGGTGATATTTCCTCCTATCACGATAAGTCCGGCATCGAACTTTTTGATCCAGGGTGCCAGGAAATCGCCCATATTGGTTCCGTATTCGATAAGCAAATTACGTGCAACCTCATCGGAATCGAATAATTCCGCAATTTCTTTTACACCATCCACCTGTTTGCCCGCAAGTTTCAGGTACGAACGCTCGAACCAACGGGTCGAAAAATAGTCGTCAGCAATGCCTTCCTTGAAAGGCAGATGCCAGACACAACCCATTTCGGGTACAGTTTCACCTGCTAGAACCGGAATGCCGTCAGCAATAAATGCCGACCCGAAACCAGTGCCCAGGGTAAGGGCTATGACCCTCGGTATGCCCTGCCCCACTCCTATCCAGGCTTCGGCCACTGCAAAAGCAGTAGCATCATTTATAAAACGGACCGGCATTGATGATGGCAATTGTAGACGTGAGCGAATTTCATTATCAACATGAACACCATACAGGTTAAGGTATTTCTCGACTCTCTCGAACAAAGCTATTCCTTTTGCATAATCGAATGGCCCTGGCATGGCAAATCCAATTCCTGTGATGGAATCTTTTCCAACCACATCCATGGTTTTGCGAATGGCTCCTACCCACGAATTCAGTATTTCATCAGCGGAACCTTTGTTATCAACTTTTGCATCAAAACAGGTTTCGGGAAGTAATTTGTTGGTTTGCAGATTAACGGCACCGCAACTTATATGCGAGCCACCTATATCAATGCCAATGGCAATACGTTTATTATTCATTTCGACCGGATTGGGTTAATTTTATTGACTATTTGCTACTGAAAAAATACGTTTTCAGCAAAGATATAATTTTTATAAAACGGATCGTTTTCTTCATTCCTGATAACAAATACTTACTTTTGCGATTCATTTTTTCAGCTAAACGAAACTATTAATAACAACCATTTACTCAATATTCGCTTTATGGAAGAACTCAAAAATCAATCATCGACAAATGTACTGCCGGAATTACTGCAGTTTACCTCCGAATCGGTTGTTTACCTGCTTAAAGCAGCGAAATGGGGCAAATTTCTTGCCATCCTGGGATTTGTGGTTACCGGTTTGTGTATCGTTAGCGGTATAGGGATGATTTTCGTGATAAACAGGATACCTGAAGATATGCTACCATTGAATATGTCATTTTCGCCACAGATTGTGATCGTTTTCTACATTCTCTTTGCCGGAATTTATACGATCCCCGTATTTTTTCTGAATTCATTTTCGAATAACGCGATACGGGCAATCAATCTCTCGGATTCTGCAGTTTTGACAACTTCCATAAAAAATCTGAAAAACCTGTTTGTATTCGTTGGAGTCTCAACTATCGTTATTCTGTCGCTGTATACAATAATTCTGATCGTTGTGGGAATTGCAGCAGCTGTGAGTTTATAGGCAAAATTTTTTCCGTGAAGTATGCTGTTGTGCAGTTACATTTTAGATAATCAGGTATAAACCATAATTACTATAACTATCTAAACCCTGATAAAACAAGTTTCACAAAAAAAAGATACATTTTAAAATTCCGGACCTCCTTGATCCGAATAATTTCCTTAGGTTTGTATAAACAAATCGTACTGCAGCAATAACATTATAACCCACTCATATTATGTCAAATACAAGCATTGACCCGACAATTTTAAAAAGAGCACAATCCTGGCTTAGTGATGTGAACATTGATGATGAAACCAAGGTCCGCATCAGCACTATGATCGAAAATGATCCGGGCGAACTGGCCGAGAGTTTTTATTGCGATCTTGAGTTTGGAACCGGTGGTCTGCGAGGTATCATGGGAGATGGCACCAACCGTATGAATCGTTATACAGTTGGCATGGCTACACAAGGCCTTGCTAATTACCTGAAAACAGTATTTGCTGCTGAACCCGAAATCAGGCTGGCAATCGCATACGATTCGCGCAACAAAAGCAGTTATTTTGCCCGTATTGCATCCGAAGTTTTATCGGCCAACGGCATAGTGGTTTATTTGTTCGAAAATCTTCGTCCTACTCCTGAGCTCTCATTTGCAGTGCGTTACCTGAATTGCCAAAGCGGAATTGTGATTACTGCTTCGCATAATCCTAAAGAATACAACGGTTACAAAGTTTACTGGAATGATGGAGCGCAACTGGTTCCGCCACATGATAAAAACGTAATTATGGAGGTGCAGAAAATTGCATCCATCGGCGAAGTCAATTTTGCTGGCGATGAGTCGAAAATCAATATGATAGGTGAAAAAATCGACAATGAATTCCTCAAAATTTCGAAAAGCTATTCGCTGGCACCTGAAGTGATCGTTCCGCAAAAAAACATGAAAATCGTGTATACACCTCTTCATGGAACAGGTATCACACTGGTTCCGCAGTCATTGAGAAATTACGGTTTTGAGAATATACATATTGTTGAAGAACAAGCTGTTTCGGATGGAAATTTCCCAACCATTGTTTCGCCAAACCCCGAAGAAAAGGCAGCCATGCAAATGGCTTTAGATAAAGCGCGGGCAATAAATGCCGACCTTGTTTTAGCAACTGATCCGGATGCTGACCGTATCGGAGTCGGGGTTAAAGACCTGGACGGCAACTATATACTGCTCAATGGAAATCAGACGGCCGCCTTGCTTACTTACTACCTTATCAAGCAATGGCAGTTAAAAGGAAAGCTCACAGGCAACGAATATATCGTAAAAACAATTGTCACCTCCGAACTGCTTGGTGATATTGCCAGGAGTGCCGGAGTCGAATATTTTGATTGCCTGACTGGTTTCAAGTGGATCGCGGAAGTGATACGTAACCTCGAAGGAAAGAAAACATTTATCGGTGGCGGCGAGGAAAGTTATGGATTTATGATCGGCGACTTTGTACGCGATAAGGATGCTGTCACAGCCTGCTGTATTTTTGCTGAATGTGCCGCATGGGCCGGCAGTAAAGGGAAAAGCCTGTATGAATTACTGCTTGATATTTACCTCGAATACGGTTTGTATAAGGAAAACCTGGTGAATGTAGTGAAGAAAGGCATGAGCGGTCAGGCCGAAATAAAAGCCATGATGGAAGGCTTCCGCGCCAATCCGCCAAAAGAAATTGGCGCTTCGAAAGTGACCCTGATGAACGATTTCGAACTACGGCAGGCCACGGATATTGTAAGCGGAAAAATAACCCCAATTGCTCTTCCAAAGAGTGATGTTTTGCAATTTTTCCTTGCTGATGGGAGTAAGATTTCGATGCGTCCTTCAGGAACTGAACCCAAAATTAAATTCTATTTCAGTGTACGGGCCGAACTTCATGCTGTTGCCGATTTCAAAACAGTAGAAGCAAAACTTGATGGTCGTATAGAAGAAATTATTGTTAGCATGGGATTGAGATAAGGATTTGGAAACTGGAGACTGGAAGTTGGAAACTGGAGACTGGAGACTGGAAGCTGGAAACTCGAAAGTGGAAGCTGGAAACTGGAAACTCGAAACTGGAAGCTGGAATCTGGAAACTGGAAGCCAGAATATAGAAGTAAGAAATTCTTCTGACTTCTGTATTCTGTATTCTGTCTTCTGTCTTCTGACTTCCACCCACTCATTAATAAAAACAAATACATTTCAGGCAAAGATTCTGCTCTTAAACTATGATAATAACTGAACAAATTGAAATACAATCAATTGCAATCCATAACGTAGGAAATAAACTCAACGACGAAGGGTCACGTTTCTCAAAATCGCTTTTGAAAACGGATGAAAGTATCAACGAATTATTGCTGACGTATTTCTTCTCACCATTTAAATCGAATGAATATTACAACCTTTTTCACGAATCGGATTTAAAGCTGAACGAAGTATATTCTTTTGTTTCCGAAATTTTCGACAACCCGGATTCGCTTCTGGAGCAATCGGTAAACCTGGCGAAACACCTGTACGAGCAATCAGTACATCCAAAAATTAAAGGCGGTGAAATGTACGTGGTTTATTTCCGCGATTGCATAGTTGATGGTGAAACGGTGGATGCTGTTGGCCTGTTTAAATCGGAAACCAAGGAAACCTACCTGAAAGTATATCCGCAGAATGATGGTTTTTCAATCGAGAGCCAGGCTGGTATAAACATTCATAAATTAGATAAAGGCTGCCTGGTTTTTAATACCGAACGCGAAAAAGGATACCTGGTTTCGGTTGTCGATAACCTGAACAAAGGTGGTGAAGCCCAATACTGGATCGATCATTTTTTACATGTCACCCAAAGGAACGACGAATATTTCCAGACTAAAAACATACTCAGCCTGTGCAAAAATTTCGTTGTTGAAAAATTCCCGGAACAATTTGCTGTTTCAAAAGCTGATCAGGCCGAATTGTTAAACAAATCGGTGAAATTTTTCAAAGAAAACGATAATTTCGATATGGAAGATTTCACTAACCAGGTGATTCAATCGCCGGATGTAATCAGCAGTTTTAAATCGTATAAAACTGAATTCGAAGTAGATAACAATTTTCAACTTACCGATAATTTCAATATTTCGGATGCCGCAGTAAAAAAGCAATCAAAGTTCTTTAAGAGTGTGATCAAACTGGATAAGAATTTCCACATTTATGTGCACGGCGATAGTCAGCAAATTGTAAAAGGCTTCGACAAATCTTCAGGAATGAACTATTACCAGTTGTTTTTTAAGGAAGAGAGTTGATCATGAAAACTAAAAAGGCTGCCAGACGGCAGCCTTTTTAGAATAAAAAATCAATTGAGTTAGCTCCCAAGCGTAGCAACCATCACAGCTTTAATGGTATGCAGGCGATTTTCGGCTTCGTCGAAAACAATCGACATTTTTGATTCGAAAACATCATCGGTAACTTCCAGTCCATCGAGACCAAATTTCTGAAAAATTTCTTCTCCTACTATCGTTTCGCGGTTATGGAAAGCAGGAAGGCAATGAAGGAATTTCACATCCGGGTTACCTGTTTTCTTCACCACATCCATATTTACCTGGTAAGGTCTCAGTAATTTAATACGTTCAGCCCACACTTCGGCAGGCTCGCCCATGCTTACCCATACATCGGTATACAGAAAATCGCAGCCTTTTACGCCTGCTTCTACATCGTCAGTTACAGTTATTTTTGCCCCGGTTTCTTTAGCAATTTCAAGACATTGGGCAACAAGGTCAGCATCAGGCTGGCAGCTTTTCGGAGCCACGGCACGGAAATCCATTCCCATTTTGGCGGCACCAACCATAAGCGAATTTCCTACATTGTTTTTAGCATCACCCAAAAAAGCAAAAGCTACCTGGTTTAAAGGCTTGTCAGTATGTTCAAGCATGGTCATAAAGTCGGCAAGCATCTGAGTAGGATGGAATTCGTTAGTCAGACCATTCCATACCGGCACGCCTGAATATTTAGCCAGATCTTCAACAATACTTTGCGCATAACCGCGGTATTCGATACCATCATACATACGACCCAAAACACGGGCAGTATCTTTCATCGATTCTTTTTTGCCAATTTGGGATCCTGAAGGTCCAAGGTAAGTTACATGAGCACCCTGGTCCAGGGCAGCTACTTCAAAGGCACAGCGGGTGCGGGTAGAATCTTTTTCGAAAAGTAAAACAATATTTTTGCCTTTTAAACGGGGTTGTTCCGTACCGGCATATTTCGATTTTTTTAGTTCGAATGCCAGGTCAAGCAAAAATTTTATTTCCTGTTGGGTAAAATCGAGTTCCTTCAGAAAATGACGGTTTTTAAGATTGAAAGCCATATTTTGGTTGGGGATTAGGTTTTAGGGGTTGGGATAGAGACGCGATGCCTCGCGTCTCTAAATAATTCAAATGCGATGCCTCACGTCTCTAAATAATTCAAATGCGATGCCTCACGTCTCTAAATAATTCAAATGCTGTGCCTCGCGTCTCTAATTTACAATTGCGATATATCGTTTTTTACACAATCGAAATTCGGGTTCCGCCATTGTCAACGCCAAGCAAACCGGCAGATGTAATAATTGCATCACGGCTGGTGTGTTTCACAAAGTGAATCGCGGCACGGATTTTCGGGGCCATGCTTCCTTCGGCAAAATGGCCTTCGGCAAGATATTGTTTTGCCTGCTTCACGCTCATCCTGTCAATAGTTTTTTCCTGGGGTGTGTTGTAATTTATACAAACTTTGGGTACATCGGTGAGTATGAACAGTTTATCTGCATTGATATTTCCGCCAAGCAGGGCCGAAGCCAGGTCTTTATCAATTACGGCATCGATACCTTGTAATTTATTTTCGGCAACATAAAATGCAGGAATTCCACCGCCACCAACAGCGATCACAATTTGTCCGTCACGGGCAATACGTTCAATTGAACGCTGATTGCTGATAACCAATGGTTTAGGCGATGCAACCACTTTACGCCACCCACGGCCACGAGGGTCTTCCTTAAAAATACTTCCGTTTTCGGCTGTTGTGCGATCTGCTACTTCTTTTGTATAATAGGGTCCTATTGGTTTGGTCGGATTTTCAAAAGCAGGATCATCACGATCGACTAAAACCTGTGTGATAATGGTGATAACATCCCTGTCGAGATCGTGCGCACGTAGTACATTACGCAACTGTTGTTCAAGCATATAGCCAATAAACCCCTGCGAATATGCCACGCAGATATCGAGCGGCATTTCCGGTAAATTGTACACCTGGTTTCCGGCTGCGTTCGATAGCAGGATATTGCCGACCTGGGGGCCGTTTCCATGTGTGAGAACTACATTGTATCCCCTGTTGATAAGAGTTAAAAGTCGTTCACAAGTATCTAAAGCATTTTGTTCCTGTTCTTCAATGGTTCCAATCTGGTCGCCACGAAGAAGTGCATTTCCTCCAAAAGCAACTACTGCAAGTTTTTTCATAAAATGGTTTATTCAAATGAGGGCGCAAAATTAGTGATTTAAACTTCATGTGCAAGTAGTTTAAAAAACAATGTAATAACTGCAAACATACTGTATTATAAATATTTACAATTTTTATTACATCAACTTTTAAATGTATCAATTAACAAAACGATCACTATGATTGTTGATTTATAGCTTGTAATTTTGGCCTCAATATCCATTCCGGTACTCCTAAACTAATTTTTAATGCACAATCAGTCAAAAGCCTATAGCCTGGCTCTTATATCGATAGCCTTCTGGTCCACCATGGGTACAGCTTTTAAGCTGACTCTCAATTATTTAACACCAGGAATATTACTTCTGATCGCAACTTTCACAGCTTTTGTTTTCCTTGGAAGTGTAATTTTAATTAAGGGGAAAATTGCCACTCTGAAAAAGATAACACCAAAACAAACCCTGAACTCTGCACTGATGGGACTTTTTAATCCGTTCCTCTACTACCTGGTGCTTTTTGAGGCGTATAACCGTATTCCTGCGCAGGAAGGAGTTGCGCTAAATTATATATGGCCTGTAATGCTGGTGATTTTCTCTGTTATTTTCCTGAAGCAACATATAAACATAGTAAGTTTTCTGGCGATAGTTATCAGTTTTGCTGGTACTGTAATAATTGCGATGCATGGTAACTTTACCGAATTCAGGTTTTCGGATACAACAGGTGTGCTACTTGCCATCGGGAGTGCCTTCTTTTGGGCTTCGTTCTGGATCATTAACATGAAAGACCCCCGCGAGGCTGTTGTGAAGATGTTTGTCAATTTCGCCTTTGGGGCAGTGTATATCCTGGTTTGGAATGTTTTTACTCACAATATGATCGCACCTTCCTTCATTGGATTCGCCGGAGCAGTATATATAGGTGTGTTCGAAATGGGACTGACTTTCGTTCTGTGGCTCACGGCACTTCAATTATCGACTCATACCGCACGTGTTTCGAACCTGGTTTTTATCTCACCCTTTATCTCTCTGATCCTGGTTTCGTTTTTTGTAGGCGAAAAAATCCTTCCATCAACAGTAATCGGGCTTGCAGTTATTGTTATGGGAATTGTTATCCAGCAATATAGCCAGTGGAGGGAGGGGAAGTTAATGGTTAATGGTAAATAGTAAATCGTAAATTGTTAATCGGTAATCGAAAATCGTTAATCGTTAATCGAAAATAGAAAATCGATAATCGAAAACAGAAAACAGTTTACTGTTAATCGAAAATAGCTAATTGGTCTTCGGATTCAATTTCTCAGTGTTTCTCCGTGCCCTTAGTGCCTCCGTGGTCTATTTTTAAGGTAACTGGAAAATCGTAACTCGATAATAGAAAATCGTTAATCGAAAATTGTTAATCGGGGATCAATCATTGGTATTTCAATCGAAACCATGAAACACTGAAACCCGAAACCCTGAAACACTAAAACCCAAAATTCTTACCTTTGCCCCATGACTTTCAAAAAACGAATCGCATTCCATACATTAGGTTGTAAACTCAATTTTTCCGAAACGAGTACCATCTCGAGGCAATTCGGAATTGATGATTTTGAAGTAGTTGAATTTGGCGAACAAGCTGATTATTATATAGTTCACACCTGTTCAGTAACATCTATTGCAGAAAAAAAATGCAAAACGGCCATCAGGCAGGCTCACCGCAGGAATCCTGAAGCCAGGGTTGCGGTTATTGGTTGTGCTGTACAGGCTAACCCCGAAATGTTCAGCAAAATGGAAGGGGTCAGTTGGGTTTTAGGCAACCAGGACAAATTCAAATTAGGGGAGATCATTTCGGCCAAAAACAATATTAATACTGATAATGCAGATATTCAAAGCATTAGTATAGTTTCCGAAATCAATAAAACGCGTGAATTTATACCTTCTTATTCGATAGGGGATCGAACCCGTTCCTTTTTCAAGGTTCAGGATGGCTGCGATTACTTTTGCACGTTTTGCAGCATTCCATACATGCGGGGCCGCAGCCGCAGCGAAAACATCGAAAACACGATGAAGGTGGCCCGTGAAATAGCAGCCACTGAATTGAAAGAAATCATACTTACCGGGGTAAACATCGGTGATTTCGGAAGGCAAAATAACGAATCCTTTTTGGACTTACTGCATCAACTTGCCAATCTCGAAGGCATTGAACGGGTCCGTATCTCATCAATTGAACCCGAATTGCTAAACAATGACATTATTGAATTGGTTTCTGCTTCCGAAAAGCTGCTGCCTCATTTACATATCCCTTTGCAAAGTGGTTGTGACAAAATTTTGAAACTCATGAAGCGAAAATACCTCCGCGAAGTATTTACCGGAAGAGTTAAGCGCATTAAAGAACTGATGCCTGATGCCTGCATTGCAGTGGATGTGATTGTTGGTTTTCCGGGCGAAACAAACGAAGATTTTGACGATACTTTTTCTTTTATCCAAAATCAGGATATCACGTACCTGCATGTGTTCACCTATTCCGAACGCCCCGGTACTATGGCCTTGCAAATGGAAGGCAAGGTTGATGAACGCGAGAAACACCGCCGCAGCCAGTTATTACACGAACTCTCCGAATCGAAAAAAAGACGTTTTTACCTGGCTCAGATTGGAATATCGGCAGATGTTCTATGGGAATCGGATAATATTAATGGCTTTATGCATGGTTTTACAGGAAATTATGTTAAAGTCCGCACACCTTTCGATCCTTTACTAATCAATCAAATCACGAAAGTGAAAATACTCGAAGTCAATAGTGATGATACTTGTAGCGTTAGTTTTGCCTGATAATCATTTGCTTTATCCGGAAAAGCTTCGATGAGTCACACTATACAGATAATCAACAATATGAAGTGAAATTACGCTTAATGTGACCATATTCTTTCTAAAACTAAATGTATGACAGACTACAAAGCACTCACACTTGAAGTAATCGCACTTGCAAAGGAAACCGGAAAATTTCTTCTTCAGGAAATCGATAAGGTCAAAATATCGGATATTGAAGAAAAGGGATTGCACGATTTTGTGAGTTATGTGGATAAAACTGCCGAAGGCCGAATCGTCGAACGACTTTCGGAAATATTGCCTGATTCCGGCTTTATTACCGAAGAAGAGACAGCTTCATTTCGGGGCGAACGTTTCAACTGGATAGTAGATCCTTTGGATGGCACCACCAACTTTCTTCACCATATTCCTTTATTTTCAGTCAGTATTGCATTGATGGAAAATGATGAAATTGTAATCGGGGTGGTTTACGAACCAAATTTAAACGAGTGCTTTTATGCCTGGAAAGGAAGTAAAGCCTATTTGAACGAAAAAGAAATTCATGTTTCGGACGAAAAGGAACTAAAAAACACCCTGCTGGCAACAGGATTTCCCTATAAAGATTTCGGAAAAATGGATGGTTATATTGAGCTATTTACCTGGTTTGCAACGCATACCTCCGGTTTACGCCGGCTTGGTTCGGCCGCGGTTGACCTGGCATACACTGCATGCGGACGGTTCGAAGGTTTTTATGAATATGGTTTGAAAGCCTGGGATGTAGCCGCCGGTGTTTTAATTGTTCAGCAGGCAGGAGGAAAAGTCACCGATTTTAAAGGTGGCACTGACTATGTTTTTGGCAGCGAACTCCTGGCATCCAACAAAGTACTTCATCAGCCTTTGCTCGATGCAGTGAAAATTCATTTCTTAAAATCGTAACACTGCTTACCACAAATTTGTATTATGAATGCGGATAAAAGGAATTTTCACGCTCAGGAAAAGGCATATTTTGTGAAAATTATTGAAAATCAGTATCTTCCAAGCGGTTCTGACCTAATCGTCAAAATAAAACTGAAATACTTTGAATAAAAAATAATATTTTAATTAACAACTAACTAAAATATCGTACATTTATCTCCTTTTCTAGGGAATTGCTTACAAAATGCTCAACTAACTTCATTATTTTAATTTTATGAAAACAGTTTTGGTTATTGATGATGACTTAATGATCCTGATGATACTAAAACAGTCGATCGTTAAAGCAGGTTATAATGTAATTACGGCTAAAAATGGTGAAGAAGGGATTGCTTTACTTGCAACATCCAAAGTCGACCTGGTACTTACGGATTACCTGATGCCTGGTATTTCAGGAGTTGAAGTATTAAATATTATTAAGCAAAATCAACCCCTGCTTCCTGTAATTATGTTAACCGCCCACGGCGATGTGGAACTCACTATCAAAGCAATACAACTGGGAGCAATTGATTTTATTGAAAAACCGATACAGCCTAAGGAGTTGGTCGAAGTTATCCGGCGTTCGCTCGCAATAAGTGAGCAAAGTGTCAGCGTTTCGCAGCCTTTTTCCAAGGACACACGTAAAGTGCTCGAAGAAAACACTTTGATTGGGAAAGCTCCGGTAATGCGCGAGATTTTTAAGAACATTGGTCGCATCTCACTCAACAGGATAAACGTACTCATTAACGGTGAAACAGGTACCGGTAAAGAAATGATTGCAAAACTTATTCATTTTAGCGGGATAACCCGCGACTACCCTTTTGTAACTGTTAACTGTTCGTCTCTTAACGATGATGCCCTTCATAATGAGCTGTTTGGATACGAGAAGGGAGCATTCCCAGGAGCCAACGAAAATAAAAAAGGGAAATTTGAAACCGTTGGAGAAGGTACTGTTTTTCTGGATGAAATCTCTAATCTATCTTTAAATTTCCAGATCAAGCTTTTTCAGGTGTTGCAGAATATGGAATTTGAAAAACCCGGATTACCTGACCTCATTCCTATCAAAGCCCGGATTATCGTTTCTACCAATAAAAACCTTGAACAGTTTATCGCTGAAGGCCGTTTTCGTGAAGAACTATATTACCTCCTGAAAGTATTTTCGATCGATCTTCCTCCTCTGCGAAAGCGTAAGGACGATATAAACGAGTTGACATATTTCTTTATTCAAAAATATAACAGAAAATTAAATAAAAATGTGAATCAGGTAAGTGAAGAGGTATTCGGAAAACTTAAAAATTACGATTGGCCGGGAAATATCAGGGAATTGGAGAATTCGATACTGCAAGCCATGATCGTAAGCAGGGGAAATGTGCTCGAAAAAGACAATATTACCGTTACTCAAAACGGCACTTCTATGGGAACAGTTACGATTTCGGAACTTAGCACTTTATCAGAGGTCGAAAAAGTTTACATACAACAAGTCTTAAATCAGGTGAACTGGAACAAAATGGAGGCATCACGAATTCTCGATGTTTCGCGACCTACTTTAAATGCAAAAATTGAAAAGTACGACCTGATACGACCTTAACCAATATATTCCCTGTTCATAAGCAATTACACATGGCTAATTGCAGTTTCCCTCACACTATGTTCTTCTGGTCCCGGCTTAGGGCATCCTATTCTTGCTTCCGCGAAGAAGGAAGACTTGTTTGAAATTGAAATTCCTGACACAGCCTGTTCAATTTATTTAAAATTTCTTGTCTTTTACTCCTGAGTTTTGTATTCAGGAAAGTGATGCCCGTTTGATTTTGTATTGTCAAAAGCACAAATATCCTTATAAAATGATGTGCTTTACGATTCGGACGGACCCTTTTCCCTCCCTCAATAGCAATAACTTTACACTGATCAAAATTAAGAATTATCTAGTGTAAATATATTTTACACCTAATTTAAATATTAAATAAATATTTTTATTTTTCATTATATTGATATATAGCTATTTATAATTAATTTACGAATAAATTATTTTTATATTTACACATTATTGGTATTATTTTACGCAAATACTTGCTTTAAGTTGCTTTTACGACTAATTTAGCAACAGCAAATCAAACAACACGTAAAATTATTTTACACCATGAAAAACCTCCTCAAATACGCAATCGCCTCCTTACTGGTGTTGGCTGCTACAACGGGGTTTTCTCAAACCTTAGTAACCGGTCATGTTTTTGCTGAAGTTGTTGAATCCGTTAGTGCCAGTCAGCAATCAAAATCTTCCTTCTCGTTCCAGAGAAATAGTTCTGATGTGATTGATTTAGGACAGATTGAAATCACAAGTGCATCATCAGCAACTTGTTCGTTGATATTAGGCAAAGCCAACCTGACGGACAATAATCAAAATCGCATTTCATTAGAAACATCAGCCCATAGCACACAAGCCATGCAAGGCAACGCTATAAACGGCTATCAATCAATAAGCTTACATTGTCAACCGGATGGAAGTATGCTCGACCAAAGGGCTTCGCAATATCAGGGTGATATTAACATCGTGCTTGCTTACAATTAAACGACTTTTCTCTGGACTACTAGTATACTTGTATTATTCGAACTTCCTTTTACTGAACACTGAATCTTATGATTCAGTGTTTTGGTAAAGGATTTCTTCTTTTATATGGTTCTACGGGTAATTTAGTGGATAAAAATATTGTAGGAAGCAGGAAGACAGGAGTCGGAAGCTACCCATAGAAATATTATCTCATTACAAGTAGCAGATTGGCTGACAATTAACCTTTTCCGGGCTGTTTTCTATCCTTGTAGGAAAGAAGTATCAATTGCACAGTCACTTCGATCTTCCGACTTCGGTCTTCCACCTTCTGAAACCAATTCCATTCAATTCGGGGTAGAACCTCTTTTATAAAGCAACATTCATTATTCCATTTTGTATTGTAAAGAGTAAGCCCATGCTAAATGTTGAATATCAATTATTTGCTATATTTTTTTATGACTTGAAATTTACAAACTTTGATCAATCTATGCTTCGAAAACTACAAAAACAGCGTTCATAACTGTTTGATGCTAAAAAGGTTCTACCACGAATTGAATGGAATTATTCTTTTTTTTGGTTCGAAGACCGAAGTCAGGAGTCCGAAGAGTTTGCTGACTTGAGATTACATTCTACCAGAGGGAAATAAAAAAATCGTTAGTCAATATTGTCCGCCTGTTGCATCATTATTATGGATGCTTTACTTCGGCATGCTCAGTGCATCGCATGAAATCACTTCTTTGAGTTTGTTACTCTACAACAGAAAGCACCTGGTTTTCTTTTTGGTACTATTCAGGATTGAAGATTCACAATAGTGCAAACGGCTTCCAAACCAATTCCATAAAATAAACGCCGAACCTGTTATGGTTTCAGAATTTATTTATATTTTTACCTACCTTTACTATTTGAGATGGAATGCAAATGCTTTTATCTCAAATTACTGATTTTCAATCATTCACAAATTTATCTTGAAAAAAATTGAACTTAAAATTATAGGCCTCAGTTATAGCCAGGCTCAATCGAATTCGTATGCCCTGGTTTTAGGCGAAATGAATGGCAAACGCAGGCTGCCTATCGTGATAGGACACTATGAAGCCCAGGCTATTGCCCTCGAAATTGAAAAGATGAAACCATCGCGCCCTCTAACGCACGATTTATTCTACAATTTTGCCACTGCGTTTGGGATTCACCTTAACGAAGTCCAGATCACCAAATTTCATGAAGGCATTTTTCATGCCTGCCTTATTTGTGATAATGGGATTGCCATTCATGAAATTGATTCGCGCACTTCGGATGCTGTGGCTTTATCTATAAGGTTTCATTGCCCCATATTCACCACCGAGGAAATCATGTCGCAGGCCGGTATTCTTTTCGAGGACGAAGAACCTATAATTGAAAGCGAAGAAGATGATTCTGATGACGATCTTATCACTGATTTCCGTAACCTCGGTATTGCTGAACTTGAAATAGAACTTAGACTGGCAGTTGAAGAGGAGGATTATGAGAAAGCATCATTAATCCGCGACGAAATCAAAAAAAGAAAATAACAACTGTATTTCACTTTCCGAAAAATTCAACCTGTTTAGATTAACATATAACTGACATACAACTAAATACAAACTATAATTTAAAAATCTACTATGAATATCAAGTATCGCTTAACTGTCATGAGTTTCCTGCAATTTTTTGTCTGGGGAGCATGGCTGATAACCATCGGCACCTATTGCTTCAATGCAAAAGGTTGGACAGGTGCACAATTCGGAGCTATTTTCTCTACACTTGCCATCGCGTCCATATTTATGCCGGCTATTACCGGAATTATTGCTGACAAATGGATTAATACAGAAAAACTGTACGGAATTCTGCACATATTATACGGCTTGGTCCTTCTATATGTTCCCCATGTTAACGACCCCGATACACTTTATTATGTCATTTTGTTGGCCATGATCTTTTATATGCCGACTATATCCTTGTCGAATTCAATCTCCTACACCATCCTTAAAAATAACAATTATGATGTGGTAAAAGTGTTCCCTCCTATTCGGGTTTGGGGTACCATCGGATTCATTGTTGCCATGTGGATTACCAATCTTACTGGCAGTAAGGCCAACTCCAATCAGTTTATTATTGCCGCATTCGCTGCCATTGCATTAGGTATTTATTCATTTACCCTGCCTAAATGCCCGCCACAGAAATCCATATCGAAAGATTCGTCACTGATAGAAGTTTTAGGGCTGAATGCCTTCAAATTGTTAGCCAATTACAAGATGGCTGTATTTTTTATTTTCGCCATGTTTTTGGGCGCAGCGCTTCAGTTGACTAACATGTATGGAGATTCGTTTCTTGATGATTTCAAAAACATACCTCAGTATGCTGATTCCTTCGTGATAAAATATTCGACCATTATCATGTCGATTTCCCAGATTTCAGAAACCTTATTTATCCTGACCATTCCATTTTTCCTGAAGCGCTTTGGCATTAAAAAGGTGATGCTGTTTTCGATGGTTGCATGGGTATTGCGATTTGGGCTATTTGCTTACGGTAACCCTGCCGGAGGGCTATGGATGATTATTTTGTCCTGTATAGTTTACGGAATGGCTTTCGATTTTTTCAATATTTCCGGCTCTTTATTTGTCGAAACAACCACCGATCCAAAAATCCGTTCGAGCGCACAAGGTTTGTTCATGATGATGACCAATGGATTCGGAGCTTTCTCGGGAAGCAAAATAAGCGGGTACGTGATTGACAAATATTATACTCATGCTGAAGGGAAAGACTGGCACGGAATCTGGCTGGCATTTGCCATTTATGCACTCATAGTTACCATCGCTTTTGCCATTTTCTTTAAACATAAACACGATCCCAAAGCAGTACAACAAATTGTACATTAAGTAAAAAAAAGCATATCAACGGCAATTTAAAAGTTAAATTTTAATCACTGGGCACATAACTAAAATCATCTTCTATTCGGGAGGTGATTTTATATAATATACTATAAATGAAGCAGTACCACGATTTATTAAAGCATGTTTTAGAAAATGGTGTTAAAAAAGAGGATCGCACCAGAACCGGCACCTTAAGCGTGTTTGGGTACCAGATGCGTTTTAACCTGGCTGAGGGATTCCCGGCTGTTACAACAAAAAAGCTTCATTTGCGCTCCATCATTCACGAACTTTTATGGTTTCTGAAAGGCGAAACCAATGTAAAATACCTCCGCGAGAATAAAGTCTCCATTTGGGACGAATGGGCCGATCCGGAAGGCAACCTCGGCCCCATCTATGGATACCAATGGCGTTCGTGGCCGGTTGCTGATGGCACGCATATTGACCAGATCAGCCAGGTAATCAGTATGATCAGAAATAATCCGGACTCGCGCCGCCTGATCGTAAGTGCATGGAATGTAGGTATGATCAGGGATATGGCCCTCCCCCCCTGCCATTTATTGTTCCAGTTTTATGTAGCCGACGGAAAACTTTCGTGCCAGCTTTACCAGCGGAGCGCGGATATTTTTCTCGGAGTTCCTTTTAATATCGCATCCTATGCATTACTTACCATGATGATTGCACAGGTTACCGGTTTGCAACCCGGCGATTTTGTGCATACTTTCGGTGATGCACATATATATTCAAATCACTTGGAACAGGTAAACCTGCAGCTTTCACGTGATTTCAGGCCACTTCCGCAAATGAAAATAAATCCTGAAGTTAAGGATATTTTCAGTTTCAAATACGAAGATTTTGAATTGTCAGGATACGATCCACACCCGGGAATTAGGGCGGCAGTTGCTGTATGAAGTAGTTAATGGAAAGTAGTTAATGGAAAATGGTTAATCGTAATTCGTTAATCGTAATTCGTCAATCGTTAATCGTAATTCGTAAATCTAAAATCGTAAATCGTAATACATACAAATAATTCTGTTTCCAGCATCCCACATCTAACATCCCACATCTAACATCTAACATCCAACCTTCAACATCCAATGAAACCCATCTCCATTATAGTAGCTATAGCCCAAAATAACGCCATAGGGAAAGACAACCAACTACTCTGGCATATTCCGGCTGACCTGAAAAGGTTTAAACAGCTCACGACGAATCACACCATAGTAATGGGGAAACGGACCTTTTATTCGCTGCCGATCCGGCCTTTACCGAATCGCAGAAGCATTGTAATTACTGATATTGCCGGCGAAGAAATTGAAGGTTGTACCATTGCTTATTCAATTGAGGACGCCATTGAGAAAATGGATGATGAAAAAGAAAATTTCATCATTGGTGGTGGCTCGGTTTACAGGCAGTTTTTGCCGGTGGCAAATCAATTATACCTTACCATTGTTCAAAAAGACTTTGAAGCTGATACTTTTTTAGAGATCGACTTACAAGATTGGGAAACCATTGAACGCGAAGATCATCCGGAAGAAGCACTGCCCTATTATTATATAAATCTGAAAAGGAAACAATAGGTTTGCAGACAAATGGCATGGAAAAACAACTTAAAATTTTAAAACAACTTAAAATGGGAAATAATTACGTAGCAGAAAGTTCTCGCTATAAAACCATGAAATACAACCGATGCGGAAAAAGCGGCCTATTGCTGCCTGCAATATCGCTGGGGTTATGGCATAATTTTGGGTTCGCAGATAATTTCAACAATTCAAGGGAAATAATACGCTCAGCTTTTGATCAGGGGATCACTCATTTTGATCTGGCAAACAATTATGGCCCCCCTGCAGGATCGGCAGAAGAGGTGTTTGGCTCTATTTTGAAAAAAGATTTCACTGCCTACCGCGACGAAATGATTATTACCTCCAAAGCAGGCTACGATATGTGGGATGGACCATACGGAGAATGGGGTTCGAGGAAATACCTGGTGGCAAGCCTGAATCAAAGTTTGAAACGCATGGGTATTGAGTATGTTGACATATTCTACTCTCATCGTTTTGATCCCAACACCCCGCTCGAAGAAACCATGATGGCACTGGATCACATCGTAAGAAGCGGAAAAGCTTTATACGCGGGGATTTCAAATTATTCGCCCGAACAAACTACCCGGGCACTGTCAATTTTAAACAAATTGGGAACCCCCTGCCTGATTCACCAATCAAGGTATTCCATGATTGAGAGAACTGTTGAGAATGGGCTTTTGGAGGTGCTTGATGACAATGGAGTTGGATTTGTTGCCTATTCGCCATTGGCTCAGGGTGTATTGACCAACAGGTACTTAAATGGCATTCCTGCAGATTCACGTGCTTCGAAAGCGCACTTTCTAAAGCCGGAATACCTTACTCCTGGATTAATAGCCAACATATGTAAACTTAACGATATTGCCCTGCTTAGAGGGCAGACTCTGGCTCAAATGGCTACGGCTTGGTTACTACGCGATCATCGCGTCACCTCAGTTATTGTAGGCGTAAGTTCGGCTAAGCAATTGAATGACAATATCGAAACACTCAACAATACCACCTTTTCAAAAGAAGAGGAAGAAAAAATCACTTCAATCATTTGCGGGATGTAAATCCATATTTCCTGGCCAATTTTTAATCTGCAAATTACCAGTATGATAAAAATCAGGTCATTGCATCATAAAGTTTTGGCATCATGATTTCAATACTTTACGTTATGTCGGCCCTCATAGTATCATTTTGGGGTGAAAATTGAAATTGCTTTAATATTATCGTTAAAAAGCCGGCAAAATATATTTTTCCACTTTGCGTTAGTATTAGCTGCAATCAACTTAATTTTAAGTGTAGCTGCAACAGAATGAGCATAATAATTTTCATAAATAAAACACGGTAAAATGAGGTTTCCCCACTGTTTTCTGCTTCTTTGTCTTTGTCTTTCAATTGGCCCGATGCTTTTGGAAGCTCAAAATGTTACGGATGCTAAAGGTTTGAAACAAGGCACGTGGCGAAAACTGGATGCGAAAGGCAACGTAATTTACCAGGGCCAGTTTAGAGATAACGTCCCTGAAGGCATTTTTAAATATTATTCCGAGGATGGCAAAGTACGAACGGAACTTACCTATTCCGAAAAAGGGAAGACTGCTTCTGCAGTAAATTTTTATCCCGGCGGGAAGAAAATGGCTGAAGGCCTTTACGTTGATACCAGAAAAAATGGCACATGGAAATATTACAACGATCTCGGAATTCCATCGGCTGAAGAATTTTATCAAAACGGGATGCCTGCAGGAGTTTGGAAAACGTATTATGACGATGGGAAATTGCTCGAAGAATGCCCATATAAAAATGGGAAGAAAGACGGTTTATTCAAACAATATTTCACCGATGGAGCCATAAAGGCTGAAGTTAACTTCGAAAACGGCAAGTATGAAGGTTCCTCAAAATACTACTTTCCAAACGGGAAATTCCAACTTGTAGGAGAATTGCACAATGATCTGAGAGAAGGATTGTGGACGAACTACAACGAAAATGGAGAAAAAGTAAGCGAAATCGAATACTATGCCGGTGAAGTAAGTAATGAAATATACTACGACAAAGCCCGCGAATCAGAACTTAAAAGCGATGTTAAGGCTATACCAGAATAGATTTTTGAGATTATGTAACTTCGCAACCGGCATCAACAAACTTGTTTTCTGAAAACCGGGCCGTTTTCGATGTGCTCACCCTTGTTTTCCAGGTATTCGAAGAGTGTGCTCAACAGTTGATTTCTTCGGAATGGTTTTGCAATATACCCTGAGCAACCGGATAAATAACATTTTTTTACATCTTCAGGAAATGCAAATGCAGTTTGAGCTATAATAGGCACATCAGGCCAGAGTTTTGAAATTATTTCTGAAGCCTCGAACCCATTCATCACAGGCATGTGCATATCCATCATAATCAAATCAATAGCCTGGTTAGTTTTCAGGTATTCGATGGCTTCTTTCCCATTTTTAGCCCAAATAGTTCTTATACCTGTGGAGTTTAATACCGCTTCGATGAAAACAAAACTGAAATCGGTGTCTTCAACGATAAGAATCGTGTGCTCTTTGAAATCGAAAGGATAATTGATACTACGGGTCGTTTCCATGTTGTTGTTAGTAATGTTAGTTTTTATAGAGAATGTAAAGAGAGAACCTCTGCCAGGAATGGATTCGACCCACAGGTTTCCACCAAGTAATTCTGCCAATGCCTTCGATATAGCTAAACCAAGACCAAAACCCCTGCTTGGCATGGAATCGGGTGAGTCGACCTGGCGGTATCTTTCAAAAATAGATTGTTGATTTTCGTATGGAACTCCGATACCACTGTCTTTAACCCAAAACAGCATATCTTCGCCCGAAAAATCAGCCCCAATCTCAATTCTGCCACTTGGCGTAAATTTAAGAGCATTGTTTATCAGGTTGACAAGTATCTGTCGTATTCTATTCTGATCAGAGTCTATTTCCAGCTCGCGAAAATCTTCATTTCCACTAAAAATAACACTAACAACTCCCGATTTCCCGTTTACCACGCCACTATATTGACACTTCAGTTCATCCATCAAAAGGGCCGGAACAAATTTTTTCCTGATTATTTCAAGCTTTCCCGCCTCCAGTTTTGATATGTCTATCATATCTGTTAGTATCGTAATCAGCGAATTTCCGTTATTCTGTATAATAGTCAGGTATCTGTCGCGCTCGTCATCAGTGATGCTGCTATCAGCTAGTAATTCCGAAAATCCTATGATTCCGTTCAGAGGCGAGCGTATTTCGTGTGACATGTTTGCCAAAAAAGCTGTTTTATTCTCGTTTGCCGTTTCTGCATTTAAAGCGTCTGCTTCGGCTTTCATGATCAGGTATTTTTCGGCAGTGATATCGCAGGCAGTAGCAACATTTCTCCTCGACCGGGTTGAATCATCTTCTTTAGAGGTGATTTTTACTTTGTAATACTTTAATTCTCCGTTTTGCAGCCTGCAACATATTTCTTCATTAAATTTCCCTGTAAGGAAATATTCATTTAAAGCTATTCTAACTGCTCTCCGATCCTCTTTTCGGATTGATTTCAACATCAAACCGGGTTTACGGATGATCATACCTAAAGAGAAAGGAAGGTTTTTTCGGCAAAAATCATTTGCATATATGACGCCTTTCTCATCCCAAATCAAATAAAATGAGTCGAGATTTTCAACAGCATCAAAAAAGAATAAATCTTTGCTCGATTGACCTGGTTTTGGAAAATCATCTTGTTTCAGATAAAATATATTTACTCCATCCGGATTGAATTCAGTATTTTGGGATATATCAAGGCGAGCTACGACATTTGTATTGCTTTTTGTAATCAAACCAAGAGCATCCGAAATTTTTAGTTCACCCACCGGCCTGCGACTCAACATGGTATAACTGAGTAAAGATTCAGGATGGATAAACGAGGCAAAGTCCTTTCCGAAAATTTCAAGTGGCTCATAACCAGTTAATTTAAAAAATTCTTTATTGGCAAACAATATGATTCCTGATGAAATCATTACTACACCCTGGTCAGTATTTTCATCCTCCCTGGTGGTAAGGCTCACAGCCGGATTGGATTTTAAACTATTTATTCTTGAATCAAGTGGTTTTAAAGCCGAATATAAAACACTACTACCAATGGGTTGCATCTGTTTTAAATCAAAAATAACATTTCCAATTCTGCCGTTAAAGTTGTATCCTAAATTAAAAAAGATAAACAGAAATAATCCACTGACCATCAGTGAATAAGAAATAACCTGTATATCAGAGAAGAAAACCAGTCCACAGAATTGCAATCCTGAATCAGAAGGCAGCATTATATATGAAAACCCTTTTACCTCCTGAATAAAAACTATTATAACAGTCAGGAAAAGAATTGCATAATTAAAGTGACTTATTGCAGGCTTCATAATAAATTGATTTATACCCGGGTAGAGATTGAAATAGTAAACCGAACTGCGTCAACTTGAGTTTGCTCATAGTACCATTTGTAGTTTATCGCTTTTATTCGAAAAAGTAATAATAATTACTTTCAAAATCTTTATATATCCTTCCACGCTTAGTACTTATAACAGAATGATCGTGATCAAAGAAATATTTCTAACTTTCTCATTATGCATAAATTTATCGATTTGTTTTCAAAACACACATTTTCAGATATTTGAGTATAATCAATAAGTATTAAAGCAAGTTCACCTTTAATGTAAAACACAATTATCGGGAAATTTAATTTTCTAAAACATTTCGGTAAGTGAAGCGGGCTAAGATTTTAACGAGATGGAACAGAAATGTTTTCATATCTTTGCACCCGTTAGCGGCCTCGTAGCTCAGTGGATAAAGCAGCAACCTGCTAACCAGTATTCAAAACAGGTTATTGAAAAATGAAAAAAATTAAAATGTTCCGCAAATGTTCCGCAAAATAAACGGAAACCTTCTGAAAGCCTTACCGGCCTCGTAGCTCAGTGGATAGAGCAGCAGCCTTCTAAGCTGCGGGTCATAGGTT
>JBAXBJ010000044.1:0-36664 GCA_037142075.1 Bacteroidota bacterium | reverse complement strand
GCCTGATGGCACTCCCGACTCGCTGCATACCAGCCTGAAATCGAGTGAAGCCGGGCGTTTGAACCAGGCAGGTTTTTGATTGAACGTAAGGTAATTGAATATTTTAAAAAGGATTGGTGTCGCAAAATCGGCACCCGAAAGTTCAGGTACACCGGTACCATCGAAGTTGCCAACCCACACCCCTAAAGTATAATCAGGGTTATATCCAAAGCTCCATGCATCACGCCGCCCATAGGAAGTTCCCGTTTTCCAGGCTATATGCGGCAAGTTTACTGTATTTTCAAAATTATTAGGCAAATCAGGTCGTTTAAGCCCGGTTAAAATTTCACCAACCATCCAAACTGCTTGCTCACTAAACAGAGTATCCCGTTCGGCCAATTCTTCTGAAGTTGAAAATTGCAGGGGATATTTTATTCCACCGCTTGCCAGGCACGAATACAAATTAGTAAGTTCGGTAAGTGTAACACCGCAACCACCAAGTATTACGGACAAACCAAGTGTTTTTTTTCGTTTACCAATCCATTGCAGCCCTCCGCGGCTGAGTTTTTCGTTCAGCAGGTCAACTCCTACCCTATTGGCTAAATCAACTGCCGGAATATTCAGCGATAAGGCAAGAGCCTGTGAAGCCGGCAAGCGTCCGCGGAAGGTTTCATCGTAATTGAGGGGACGATACCCGTTAAAATTCTGGGGAATATCCTGTAAAATAGTCTTAGGTGTTATCAGTCCACGATCCATGGCAAGGGCGTAAAGAAACGGCTTCAAGGCACTTCCGGGTGAACGGAGCGCGGCAGCACCATCAACCTGTCCCTGGAACCGGTTTTCCGAAAATCCTGCCGAGCCCGCATAAGCCACAACCGAATGTGTATGATTATCAATCAGAACCACTGCTGCATTTCCAACTCCCAATCCACGATACATGTTTACCGTGTTGCTGAGCGTATTTTCAATAAAATCCTGAATCCCTGGATTGATAAAGGTTTTGATTACAGTTTCGCCCGGATGCATTGTTGACAGCAATCGGGCAAAGTGCGCAATCTGTTTGGGAGCATCGTATCGCCTGGCTGTAAGTGGCTCATTTAGTGCATCATCAAGGCTAGCCCTATCAAAAATCCCTTTTGCAAAAAGTTTTTTTAACCATATATTCCTTTCAGTAACAATGTGTTGGTTATTGACTCCAAACCTCTGGTGATTTGGATTATTTGGGATGATTGACAATGTTACTATCTGTGCTAAACTAAGGGCTTGCGGTTCCTGTGCGAAATATAGGAATGACGCTGCTTTAACGCCTTGAATATTACCACCGTAAGGTAACAGGTTGATATATAATTCAAGGATTTCGTTTTTGGAATGATGCAGTTCGAGTTGCAAAGCCCTGAAACACTCTATTAATTTGCTGGTAAGTGTTCGTCGCCGCGGTTCCAACATGCGGATGACCTGCATGGTAATAGTTGAGGCACCCGAAACACGTTTTCCGCTACTCATATTCTGCCAGACAGCCCTTGCAAGTGCGATCGGATTTACCCCGGGATGAAAGCGGAACCAACGGTCTTCCTTAGAAATAATGGTTTTTATCAATAGCGGGTTTACTTCGCCGATTGTAGCTTTCATTCGCCATTGCTGGTCGGAAGCTAAGGAGGCATTCAGGAGTTTATTATCATTCGACAGAATCAACCTTGAGTAAGGAATTGATGTATGAACCGGAAAAAGAATATCGATAATCAGAAACAGAATAATAAAAGCAGTAAAAGTAAGCACAGTGCGCTTTGCATATCGGGGTAAGCCGGAAAAGAAGTTTTTAAATTTTCCGGTAAACCTGATATATAAGCCTGGATTTACAGCCATAAAACTTGCAGGTCAATTAAACAACACAGATTATACCCGCGCCATTTTCAGTAATACGGCCTATAACAACTGCACTTTCAATACCTTGCAATAATAACTCCTTCAGTGCCATTTCAGCATATTTCGCAGGAAGTGCCACCAGCAGACCGCCTGATGTCTGCGCATCGCAGAACATGAGTTTTTCGGTTTCAGAAAGCACGGCGTCCCAATTAATCCATTCTTTATAAAAGTCAAGGTTTTTGTGTGTACCGCCCGGAATGGCACCTGCCAAAGCAAATTCCTTAACTTTTTTCATAAATGGCAAGGCATTGAAGGTTATTTCGGCATCAACATGGCTGCCTCGGGTCATCTCGCTGAGATGGCCAGCCAACCCAAAACCAGTGATATCGGTACATGCATTTACCGGAAATTTCAAAAAGGCAAGCGATGCTTTGTGGTTAAGTTGTTTCATCCATTTGCATGCTTCGCGAGCAGAATCTGCGTCGGCCAGGCCACTTTTAACGGCAGTCGAAATAATCCCAGTTCCTAAAGGTTTTGTAAGAATTAAAACATCTCCGGGCAGTGCACCAATATTTTTCCAGGCTTTTTCGGGATGAACCAAACCTGTAACACACATTCCAAATTTCGGCTCGGTATCGTCGATACTATGCCCGCCAATTATACTTATTCCGGCTTCGGCAGCTTTAGCAGCGGCACCATGCAAGATGCTTTCCAATACTTCGAGCGGAAGCCTTTGAACCGGGAAAGCCACAATATTAAGAGCAAACAATGGTTTTGCGCCCATGGCATAAATATCGCTTAAGGCATTGGCTGCTGCAATTGCACCAAAATCGTATGGATCATCAACAATAGGTGTAAAAAAGTCGAGGGTCTGTACAATTGCCTGTTCCGGATTTACAAGGTAAACTGCGGCATCATCGCCCGAAGCATTGCCAACCAGCACGTTAGGATCGGTGGTTTGAGGTAGTTTTTTCAATACTTTTTCCAGGTCGGCAGGTTGCATTTTGCAGGCACAACCAAGTCCGTGGGTGAATTGAGTGAGCTTTACTTTTTCACCTGAATTCTGCAAATTCACTTCATTCAGTGGCAATGTAATTGCATTATAGGCCTTTGCTATCATTTCAGCCGCTGATTTCATTTCTTCAGGTGTTGAATATTTGCCTGTCGAAAGCCTTATGGTGCCCATGGCATACTCAGTTGTAACCCCCATTGCCAGTAACACATGCGAACTCGTGACTCCTGCCGGGTGACAGGCTGCACCAGCCGAGGCTGCCAATCCAGGCAAAGTCGAAAGCAAGGTATCGGCAGGAATGCCTTTGAATGCCACACTCAGCGTATTTGGTAAACTCATAGCAATAGAGGTATGCAAATGCATTCCCGGAATTTGCATAAGCAAGCTGTCCAGGAGCAAATTGCGCATATCGTTGAGGTGGCGGATGTTCTTTTCCAGGTCGCGTGCTGCAATCTCAGCAGCCTTCCCAAAGCCAACAATTTCGAGCAGGTTTTCGGTTCCGGCTCGCAGGTTATGCTCCTGTCCGGCACCATGAATAAGGTTATCAAGCACAACACCTTTACGGATATAAAGCGCTCCAATGCCTTTTGGTGCATACAGTTTGTGACCTGCCAGGGTGAGCAAATCCACGCCGAGGTCTTTCACATCCAATTCTGTTTTTCCAGCCGACTGAGCTGCATCTGTGTGGAAAAGAATACCAAAACGATGAGCAATAGCAGCCAGTTCAGCAATAGGCTGAATGGTTCCGATTTCGTTGTTGGCATGCATTACCGAAATAAGGATGGTGCCGGGAGTGATCAATCCTTCCAATTTTGCAACTTCAACAATACATTGACTATCGACCGGAAGGTATGAAATAGTAAAACCCTGTTTTTGAAGCCAGGTGCAGACTTCGAGTATAGCAGGGTGCTCGATGGTGGAAACAATAATGTGGTTACCCTTATTTTTCAATGCAAATGCGGCTCCTTTTAAGGCATGGTTATCCGATTCGGATCCGCCGCTGGTAAATATAATTTCTTCGGGTGATGCTCCAATCAAAGCCGCAACCTGCGAGCGGGCAAGTTCGACTGCTTTGCGGGCGTCAATTCCATAGCTGTAGCGGCTGGATGGATTGCCAAAATATGTATTTAGGTACGGACGCATGCTTGCTTCCACTTCAGGATCGATGGGAGTTGTAGCGTTATAGTCGAGGTAGATAAGGTCTTTCATTATAAGTGATGAGAGGTGAGAGATGAGAGATGAGAGATGAGTTATAAGTGATGAGTGATGAATTGTGGATTGCGGATTGCCGATTAACGATTAACGATTTTCCATTAACTATTTTCCATTTTCCATTTTTCATTAACTTCTCCTCCTAGAGCATGCTTCAAAACAATTCCCGCATGTTCTTTTACACCGCCTGATTCTAAAGGAATTTTAACCAAATCCCTGACAGGTCGGCGGGTAAGCGAATTTTCGTAAAGTTTATCGTAATAAACAAGCGTTATATCAGCAACTTTTTCAAAATCATCCTGTTGCAACGCTAGCAATACTTCGCGTGCCTGGTAGGCGCCCATATATTGCCCAAGGTGCTCAAGCACAGACTGAAGCACCGATTTGTCAAAACAAGCGTATTCGTCAACAAGCCTTTTAATGCGGTAGTCTTTCGGCAATTCTATAAAAAACAGTTTTGCTTTGAGCATGGCCTGGTGAAATGTATCCGGTAACACAACATTTCCGATATTCATACTTTCATGCTCCAGCCATAATGGTTTTTCAGGATTAAGATCAGACCACTGCTGGTATAAGTCGTTCTCGAATTGCTCGGTTGTCGGCTGCACTTTCTGACCCAGGTGCCCGAAATTGGAACCTTTGTGACAAGCAAGAGCTTCGAGGTCAATTATTTGATGTCCGGAATTTCCAATTTCATTCAGGATTCCTGTTTTTCCCGAACCGGTGTAACCGCCGATCAGGAAAACTGGTCTTTCAACCTTAAATTGCTGCCTGATAAAACCCCGGTAAGCTTTATAGCCACCCTCAAGCACGAAAACATGGTAACCATGTTCTGCAAAGAAAGCTGCTATTTTCGCACTCCTCATTCCGCCGCGCCAGCAATGCAGTAAAATTTTTTGTTCTGATGCTACTTCCTGGATGGCATTCAGGTAATAATCCGTTTTTTGGCCGGAGATGGATTTACCAAGCTCAATAGCAGGTTCTTTACCAATTTTGACATAGGTAGTACCAACCCTGGCTCGTTCCTCGTTATCGAACAAAGGAATATTAATAGCTCCCGGGATATGGCCCTGCCTGTATTCGCCGGGCGAGCGCACATCAATAACAGGAAGGAGTGAAGCCATTTGGAGAAATTGTTCGGGAAAGAGGGTTTTTGGAGTCAAAGTGAGGTGGGATTGTGGATTTCGGATTTATGATTTTTGATTTACGATTTTTGATCTTTGATTTTTGATTTTTGATTTAGGCCTAACCATTTTCCATTAACTATTTTTCCATTAACTAATTTCATTAACTAATTTCCTTAACTACTATATTATCATCAAGATACACCAGTAATTTACGAATTCCGGTATAGCCCATCTGGGTTAAGATTGCGCCGTAATTGTTAAGTTGTTTTTCGTGTTCCGGTTTCGGCAAGCCTGTCTTAAATTCAATTATCACGGTTTCGTTTTCACTGAAAATTACCCGGTCAGGACGAAAGACTTCACCCGAAGGCATCAGTATTCCGGCTTCCGGCTTAAGTTTAACATTTTCGGCGAAGTAAAGTTTTAAGTCTTCATGGTCAACAACGGCAGTAACATTTTTTTGAAGTAATTCAATCTGGTCCTCGTTGAGAAGATTTGCAAGTGCCATACCTGCCACTACTTTTGGAATATCCGACTTCATTTTTATCGCTGCAAGCGTATCGTGAACAACGGAACCCCAGGCCGGCCTGTTTTTCGATTGATCAGTACTCCAGTATACAGGTGCGCGCCTCGCAATTTTGATTCTGCCCTGCCAGGGCGAAGAAATCATTTTTAGAAGCATATTTCCCGCCTGTATTGGTTTTGTTACAGTGCAAACTGAATCATCAAGACCACGCGAAAACACATTACCGGTTTGTTTCCAATCGTCCGCCGTACTTTGGATGTATTGGGTCAAAAGGCTTGGTAAATTATTCGAATCACTTTTTCCAGGTTCGCGTGTGAGGATATACAAACGCTGAGCAGGACGGGTAAAAGCCACATAAATCAGGTTTATCATGTCGAGCATGGAACTGTTTCGTTCTTTCTCATATTGAGCCGAATAGCCCACGTTTTCCATGCTTATTCCGGTTTGTAAGAGCGCAACGGGTAAACCGGGAATGACATCTTCTGCCAGGTCAACCCATAGCTGATCGAATGTTGTCTTGTGTTTTTCGGTTGCCATTGGCCATATAACGACAGGAAATTCCAGTCCTTTTGCCTTATGGATAGTCATAATACGGATTGCATCAATCCCTTCTGGAACCACAACCGAGAGTTTTCCTTTCTTTTCGTCCCAGGCCTCGAGCAAATCGGCAAGGTGCGTTCCCTCCCTCGATGAAACTTTATTTACAAAGTCAAGGAAGAATTGGAGGTAGATGTCATATTTCCCTGTATTTAACTCAAATATGCGAAAGATCTCTTCACAGAGATCGTATAAGGGTAAACCTCGTAATGCTTTGATATTAAATTCGATATCAATTTTTGAAAGCACTTTCTCAAGGGAGAATTTGCCAGTATCCGAGATAGGAAAGAATTGTATTAATGTTGTTTCTAATTTTCCTTTCCGGATAAGCTCGTTTAAAATACCAACAACTGCCACCAAATTCTGAGGATTGCTGATATATTGCAGAACAGTTATCACAAAGTTAACTTCGGGCGATGCCGCCAGCAGCAATGCCTCAGCCGAAACCACGCTGATACCATTTGTCATCAGGTGCCGGGCAATAACGCTGCCTTCGCGGTTGCCCCGGGTAAGAATGGCGATATCCGAATTAGGAAACCCTTTGGAATTCAAATCTTTAACCAGGTTGAAAACCCGCTTGATATTGAAGTCTTCAAATTCTGATTTTGAGGTATATGGCAGGAATTCAACTGAAACAAGTCCCCCGTTTTTGCCGGGAGACGATTCCTGTGTATGATCCAGATATATGGGCTGAAAAGCGGCACTCAACTGTTTCGAAAGGAATGCAAAAAAAACGTTGTTGAAATTTATAATTTCGGGCAACGAACGGAAGTTGCTTTTCAAAACCTGGGGATTATAATTCAAGGTCAAAGCCAGTTCTACGTCATTAAAAACTTCTTTCTCATATTTCTCAGGCAATGCAGGCAGTATCATAAACTGCTCGACCTGCCCGTTACGAAAGCGGTAAATGGCTTGTTTCCCATCACCAACCACCAGGTTATAGCGACCATAAGCCAAAGAATCGCCAATGAGGGGAAGCAGGTTTTTCCATTGTAATTCCGAAGTGTCCTGAAATTCATCGACCAGGTAATTGAAGTATTTCTCCCCGATCCGCTCGTAAATAAAGGGCACCGGCTCTTTCAGGATAATATCGGTGATACGTTTGTTGAATTCCGAGATGTGGATTATTTTTTTTTCACGACGGATTGTATCAATTTCCAGTTCCATCGCGCTGAGCACACCCATCTGGAAAATGTTTTTTTCGATCATCCCCAGCAATTCGTAGCGCGATGAACCTTTTTCCATCAATCCTTCAATCTGGTGATATATAACGGTCAGTGAATCTTTTATGGAATTAATTGCTGCTATTTGAAAAGAATCGGCTTTGGCTGCAATCCATTTATCCTCGTTGATGGTTGCAGTTACAAATGTATTAGGGCTTTCGATGATTCCTTTGGCAAGTTTAAAAAAATATCCGCCTATTCCGCTTGTTCCCCTGTAGAAGGAAGCATTATCAATACTTTGTTCAACAATCAGTTTTTTTGCTGAGGCAGCAAGGACAACAATACCGTCTTCGAAGTTTTTTCTGATTTTCCTGATTTCGCGCGCAATCTCATTTAGCCGCACCGGTGGAATATCATGTAATTTGCTGATAAAATGCTGGCTGCCCTCCGAAAATAAAAATTCCGAGGTTTTTTTAATATCCATTTCGATATTCCAGCTCTTTTCATCGTCGGCTTTGGCTTCGGTAAAATCGACGAGGATATTTGTCAGGTCTTTATCAATTCCAGCCTTACTTATAAGTTGACCCACGGCTTCATCGAGCATCAGGTCACAATCCATTTCTATCTCAAAATCAACAGGCAGATGAAGGTCGTGGGCAAAGGTGCGGATGATGCGCGAAACAAAACTATCGATGGTACGAACTGAAAAGTCGTCGTATTCGTGCAAAATCCGGGTTATGGCAGCCTTCGCCTGAAGGCTGATTTCTTCTGCCGTTTTACCGCACGCTATTTCAAGATCGGGGAGCATGAACCTTATTACAGAACCATCTGCAAATTGAACTGGATCGGCAAGTTGCATAAGACCTTGAACGATACGTTGTTTCATTTCGTTGGCAGCTTTATTGGTAAAGGTAATTGCCAGGATGTGCCTGAAATAAGCTGGTGATTGCAAAGCCAGGGCAATGTATTCGCGCACCAGGGTGTAGGTTTTGCCCGAGCCTGCTGAGGATTTATAAACTAAGAAATTCTTATTTTCATTCACTTTGCTAAGGTACATATTTTGTTTGATGAAGGATTCCGGAAAGCAGGTAAGTTGAGAAAAAAGCGATATCAAAATGACTACGACCCTTTAATCGCCCTTGCTTTTGTAAATTTAATTCCGTACCTTTAGGCGCTCACGTAGTATTTTTGATCTGTATACTCTTTAATAAATCTCATTCGAAAAACTCATAACAGATTCGCTTTCCGGGATAGGTAAATAATAATTCGTTTCACAGGCAATTGAAAAGTTGAAAAACTGAAAGTTTAACCTTCTAATCAAATGTACCATGAAAAAAATTACATTTTCCATCATTTTTATTTTTATGGGAATCATAAACGCGCAAGCCGCTTACAGGGATTTCAGGACCAAAGCCAGTGGAAACTGGAATTCGCTCTCCACCTGGCAAATGTATAATGGATCGTGGTTAGATGCCACCTGGATCCCTGACTACAACGATGAAGATATTACGATACTGGCGGGTTATTCAGTTACTATTACGGCCCCGGTTACTGTCGATCAGGTGAATGTGAAAGGGAGCCTGACGCTGAATTCAGGTGTAACGCTCACAATCACGAATGGTACAGGAACAGACGTTTTTGTTGATTATTTATCAGATAATTATGCCTATTTTTATGTGTATGGCACCATTATCAACGAAGGATCCTTGTCGAAAACTGATGGTGTTATATACTTTTATGATAATTCCATTTACAAGCATGCCCAGGATGGAGGCAGCGTGGAGGATGCTTCCTGGTCAACCAATTCAACCTGTGAAATTACGGGATATGTAAGTTCTACCCCGACAAACCTGGATCAGAATTTCGGAAACTTTACATGGAATTGTACCGGGCAGACTTCCACACCCAATCTCAGTACGATTCCTATCGTTTATGGTAATTTTTCGTTACTAAGTACAGGAAATGCATCTATCACACTTTCAACCACTTCGAATACAAATATGTATATCTATGGTGATTACATTCAGCAAGGCGGTAATTTTTATCCTTCAAACGGTTCGGCAGACGACATACTTTACATCGGAGGCAATTTTAACATGACAGGCGGAAAACTTGGAGGACCTCCCAGTGGATCAGGCAGTACGACTTTAGTTTTTAATAAAAATGGCATCCAAACATTTACATCGCCGTCTGCACAGGATGCACTTTCTTACGAACTGAACTTTCAGGTGAACAGTAGTTCGATTCTGGATATTGGTTCCGGTGTTCTTGGGAATTCTCTTTACACCTCAGGTACTTTTACCCTCAGTTCGGGTGCTGGTTTGATGACAGCCAATGCTAACGGGATTACATCAAGTGGCGCGAGTGGCTGCGTTCAGGTAACCGGAACAAGAACGTATTCACTGGGAGCAAATTATACTTTTTATGCCAGCGGCAGCCAGTCAACCGGAAATGGTTTATCAACACCATTATCAGGTACGATTACTATCGGGTCAGTTTCCAATACTACTAACCTGAGTTTTACCAATACAACGGCAGTAAACAATTCAATCATCATTATCAATGGCACCGTTGCCACATCAAATATCAGCTATGGTTCAGCGGCAATTCTTGAATACAGGGGCACCTCGGCACAAGTTACCGGAAACAACGAATGGCCATCGAACACAGTACCTAACCTAAAGATCAACAATTCCGCCGGAGTTACACTAAACTCAGGTAAAACGATCAGTACAAACCTGAACCTTTATTCCGGTGCCTTATCAATAGGCGACAACAATACTCTGACTGTAAATGGGACTATTTCCGTTACATCGGGCAGCCTCACCGGGTATCCCACCCATACTTCAAATATACTTTTTGGCGGCGGCGGAAGCACGGGTCTTCCATCCGTGTTAAACGGACTTAACAATTTAACTATCAATCGTTCAGGTGCAACTATAAGTCTGACCGGAAATGTGGCGGTTTACGGAACCATGACTATGGTAGCAGGCACATTTTCATCGGGTGGCGGAACTTTATCGTATGGTTCAGCCGGAACATTAAAATATACAGGTGCCTACACCACGTCAAACTGTGAATTTCCAGCTTCATCAGGCCCCTTCAACTTATACATCGACAATAATGTGAATTTGCATGCTGACCGGGGAATTGATGGTACCCTTACATTGAACAGCGGGCAGTTTTCCATCGGGGCACATACTCTGACACTTAACGGTACAACTGCTATATCATCCGGAACTTTGGCAGGAGGAAGTTCATCAAATATAATTGTCGGAGGCGCAAGTTATACCGCTATTGATTTACCGGCTGTTTCGCTAAACAATTTATCATTGAACCGAACCAACAGCGGAGTCCGCTTAGTGGGAAATGTAAGCATTGATGGAACCATGACCATGACAGCCGGTTCGCTCACACTGAACGGCAGAACTTTTTCGTACGGAGCCGCAGGAACTTTATTGTACAATGGCAGTAATGCACAGGTAACCACAGCTTCCGAATTTCCGTCCTCAAACGGACCTTTTAACCTTACTTCAGATAACACAGTTTCATTATCGCTTACTGACGACCGGGCTATAAATGGCACACTTACACTCTCCAAAGGAGCATTTATCATCAATGACAATGTTACGCTTTCGCTAAACGGTAACGCTATCGGCGGAACACCCACTTTACTGCAAACAACTTCTTTATCCTCTCTGAGTTTCGGAGGCAGTTCTTCCGGAATATCGATTCCATCGAGTGTATTGAATTTAAAAAACCTTACTATCCTGAATAGCAATGGCGTTACGCTGAACAGTAAGCTGAAACTGTCTGGATCTGCTTCGGTTTACGGTTACCTTAATTTTTCAGTTTTCACAATTTCGGATGTCGGTTCATTCCAGACCTTTCCTGGTGCAAAATTAGGGATCGGTCGCCCCGACGGAGTTTCCGGCAATATTACTGTAAGCGGTACCAAAACAATTTCGTCGCTCACCGATTATGATTTTAATTGCATGCAACCCATAGTTACAAAGACGACCAATTTCCTTCCAACAACGCCACCCAATACGCTCGGAAATCTATATGTGAGTACATCCGGTACACTTAATTATATTGAAGATATGACCGTAACGGGCATTCTTTTCATAATGCCAATGTCAAAACTTCAGATTACTGCAGGGAGAACTCTGACTGTTAACGGGTTGGTAAACCTTAGTAATCCCGGCTGCCTTGTTCTTGCTTCGCCGTCAAACCATGGGCCTGCTGCATCTTTGATTACAATCGGAGGCATTTCTTATTCACCATTAGCAACTGCCGAAGTTCAGAGGTATATCGAAAACTGGACCGGACCGACAGATGGCTGGCATCTTTTGTCTTCACCCATCGAAGACCATCTGATAATTCCCAATTTTATTGATCCGACCCCCGAAAATTTTGACTTTTACGCCTGGGATGAGACGACAACCTTTTGGCTGAACCAGAAAGTACCTGGAAATAATATTACTAAATTCATTCCGGGAAATGGCTATCTGATTGCTTACAACACGGTTGATCAACTGAAAACATTCACAGGCAAGTTGAACAACCTAGATATAAATTTCACAAATCTATCTTACACCCCAGGTCAACCCAACCGGGGCTGGCACCTTTTAGGAAATCCATTTCCTTCGGCGGTAAAATGGAACGACGGCCATTGGAGCCTGACGAATGTTGCCGCAGTTTGTAAAGTTTGGGATGAAAATGGCGGTACTTATCTTGATATAGATCCTAATGAAAACATCCCGGCTATGAATGGTTTCATGATTTGGGTCAGCGAAAGCACCAACGCCATAAAAATCCCTTTGGCAGCCAGGGTTCACGATGTATCCACAAATTGGTATAAGAAATCAGGAAACAGTACCGACAGGCCTCAGCTCACAGTTTATTCGACGGAAAATAATACGTACCAGAGATCAGTGGTGCAGTTTAATCCCAATTCCTCGTCCGGCTTTGATCTTTCGTGCGACAGTTATTTCCTGGCAGGTATTGACCAGGCTCCTGAATTGTATTCAGTAGCAGAAGGAAATATTTTATTGTCCACAAACACTTTGCCTTATACCGGAAAAAGCACACCCATTCCATTTGGTTTTAAGAAGGGTTCATCGGTAAACTATACGTTAAATGTGGAAGGAACAGAGAATTTTGATCCGGATATTTCAATTCTTCTGGAAGATAAAAAGCTGAATACCTGGCAGGATCTGCGCTTAAATCCAGACTATACTTTTACATCAAATACTACTGATAATCCTGAACGCTTTGCCCTGCATTTCGGTGATGCCTTTGGAATCGGAGATAAAAAGGATGACCAGGGTTTTCAAGTATTCACATCGGGAAATTCGATTTTCATCGAAAGCACTGAATTTGCAGCTTCCGGTAGCGAAGTACGGGTTTATAACCTGCTGGGACAGGAAATAGCGCATACACTAATAAAAGATAAACACAGCCGTATTGATCTACAAAATCCTTCCGGATATTACCTTGTAAAAATAAAAAATCATTCAGGAGTGAATTGTACAAAAGTCTGTATAAACTGATGCTAACAGAAACGCGACTTCCCTTTTTAGTAAAATCTTACCTCTGTGCAAAACAAGCGAGCTTAATGCATTGTCATTAAACGCATTAAAGTTACTCTTTGTAAAGATCCAATATTTCGTTTTGGGATAATACTTTGGAGTATATCCTGATATCATCGATCATTCCGTTGGTAAACCAGCGGCTGTCAGCACTTCCGATCCGCATTTCCTTGCCGGCGTTTTGCATGAGCGGCATTGGGTCGGTATTTTGAACCAACAAAACTCCGTCTTTATACATTTTCATAAAATCACGCGACACACTCGAAATAAACACATAATGGTGCCATTTGTAATCTAAGCTTTGCTCAAAATCAAATAATCTGCCGGGAGCATAACCGCCTTCTCCCTGCCAGCCATAATCCCAAAAAACGCTATTTACATCGTTGTGAAGGTAATCAACAGAAACCGCAAAACGATTTTGATCCGGCACTAACATCAACTGAAACTGGGTGGTTGATACGGCTGATTTTACCCAAAGCGAGACACTTATTTCGTCGGCAGGCAATTTATCACCAAAACGTAACACACTGATATAATCATTAATACCGTCAAACTTATAGGCACTGTAAGGATTTCCTTTCCTATCGGTTGAACTTGTTGCACCATAAACGATGCCATGGTTTTTGTTGCCGCTTTCGTCATTTGCATTCCTGTTAAAGGGGTAGTAAGCCAGCAGGTATTTTATTTCCAAAACATCATTCACGTTTATAGTGATTTTAGCTGTATCCGATAAGTTTCCAACCCCAGTATCAACAACTTTAACCATCATTTCGAAATTGGTATATGTCTCGTAATCAAGATATGATGAGTCTATTACCCTGATATCGCCGCTTATCGAATCCAAGCTAAAAACATTATCACTGTTTCCATCAATGATGAAGAATTTAAGTAGTGTATCCTTGTCTGCATCAGTCGCAAATACAGTACCTACAAGTGTTCCATTAGCACTATTCTCTTCGATAAAAAACGTTTGGTCAGTAATTTGAGGCGGCCTGTTACCGGTTATCTGAGGCGGCTTAAGTTCGATTATGGGTTCGCAGGAGGCAAAAAATAAGAGTAAGAGTGAGAATGAAATCGACACAACAAAGCTCAAAGTTCTCATAATCATATATTTGTACAGTAATAAATATTTTTTATTGTTTAACAAATTTAGTCATAGTTCTTTTATTATTTTCAAAGATGCTCAGAAAATAAATACCTGGTTTTAACTGACTGATATCAAGCTTATTACTTCCAATACTTACCTCTCTTGAAAGGAGCAATAAGGATTGAACGTCGTAAATAAAAACAGTTGTCTTCTCAGAACCCAGGGAGGTTACGATATGTAGAATATCAGTTGCCGGATTTGGGAAAATACGCACCCCGGTTTCATTACCAGAATGGCTGACTGTTGTATAAATGTCGTATTCGTCGGCACCAATGTCCGGTGGATTGCTGCGGGGGTTGCCATCAATGTCATCCGGAACACCCAGGTTTATTCCATTTGCAAAATGCCCGTTCTGAACATGAATATTAAAAACGGAATTAAACATCGGATCCTGATTCAGCGAATGAGCATCCTGACCGGTAGCCGCTTTCCATTGAGTAAAACTTAAACCGCTTGTATTTGGCATAAACCTGCCGGCAAAATTATTGTCCTGACCCGTGTAGTAATACATATTATAATCCAGTTTGCCGGCAGCAAAAGGATCGCGGGTAGTTGACGCACTATAAATCCCATAGGCTTCGGATCCGTTAAATCCAGCACCCGACTCACCAATGTTTATTTGTATTATATTATTTCTTAATTCGACGACCCCTGACCCTATCGTGGTTCCGCCTATGCCCACACCGATGTAGATACCCATGGCAAATGCCATATTCGGATTTAAACCATGAACATTATCGGGAGTAAGGTAGATCGAATTGTGTTGAATTTTTATAGCCCCCAACGTAATATTTGTTGAACTTCGGTACATGTATATTCCCACCGGTGCGTAAGTATCAATAGTTGAATACACGGTATGAGAGATGCCTGTTCCCAGATGCCAGATCATATTATTCATGATCGAAATATTCGGGTTATTGTCCATCAACATCAGGTAAATTCCTTTGCCTCCCATGCCATCAACGCAAGTACTGTATAAATCATGGATTCTATTTTTTTCGATCCGCAACACCTGATTGACTACTGTTGGCACAAAAATCCCCTCGGGAGAGTTTGATTTCTTATCGCGAATTATAAAACACACTTCATTTCCAATGATTTGCAGATTTTGAGAGTAGGCGCAATAGATACCATAAGTAGAAATATGCATTAGCGAGTCCCCTACCCTATTATTTAAAATTCGCGTTCCATAGGATATTCCGGAAGAGCCGGGGGCAAAAATATCGATCCCTTCGAAGGCATTGTAAATATGATTATTTTGAATCAAGGTAGAATCACACCCGGCTCCTTTGATCAGAATTCCGATATCGGCAGTACTATCGTTTGCAAACGATTTTATACTACAATTCCTGATGGTATTGTTATCGGCCGAATTGGTGAGATAAAAAACACTTCCATGGGTGCCGGCCAGTTCAAATGCCAGATCCCTCGTATCGGTACCATTATTGGATCCATCAAAAACAATACAATCCGCTCCGTCGAGTTTAATCCCCCATTGGCTTGTTGCGGCTGCGTTGATAGTTATTTTCGGACTTACTCCTGCTGCCGGTTTGAAGGTTGCGAGAGCAGAACTTGTTCCGCTTGCAGAAATTGTTAAAGGCTGTGACTCCTGGTATAAAGCATCAGTAAGCAGAAAAGTTACGCCACCCGAACCAACACCATTGATATTCAGAGCATTAACTGCCAATGAGAGAGTCGAATAATTGCCCCCGGCACCAACGGTCTTATTCCCGGTAAGGGGTTGAGAACTCGCATCAATACAAACTATAAAGAATGCCAGCATCAATAAAGACGCCTTGAACATTGTAATTAGTGATTTCATAATTATATTTATAGAACATCCTTCCAATGAGTCTGAATGTTAAAAGTAGTCAAAGATACTCTTTCCAGGCAAAAGCCATGTAAAATCTGTGCCGGTATAACTGGCTAAAAAGGGAGATTAACTTTCAATCGTACTAATTGTCTTGAAATTTATAAAAAGAGATCCTGTTAATTTTTATCGGATTACCTGGAAAGTATTCAAAATATTTTCTAATTTCATCCCCAATTTAATTGTATAGAAATGGTGGTGACTGAACCCAAAATTGAGCGGGAATGGCTCGATGTGCTGAAACCGGAATTCGAAAAACCCTATTTCAGTGAATTGAAATCGTTTCTATTGGAAGAAAAAAAACATTACCGTGTTTATCCTCCGGGGCAAAGCATATTTTCGGCCTTTAACCATACGCCATTCAGCCAGGTTGAGGTGGTAATCCTGGGCCAGGATCCATACCATGGTGACGGACAGGCACATGGACTTTGTTTTTCGGTGCCTGATGGTGTTGCCATCCCGCCTTCGTTGGTAAATATTTTTAAAGAACTCAATACCGACCTGGGAATTCCCGTTTCAAAATCGGGCAATCTTGAAAAATGGGCAAAACAAGGTGTTTTTTTGTTAAATGCCACACTCACAGTCAGATCAAACCAAGCAGGTTCGCATCAGCGACGGGGCTGGGAAAATTTCACTGACGAAGTGATCCGTCAACTTTCGGCACGTCATACCGGCCTCGTTTTTATACTTTGGGGAAGTTATGCTCAGGCGAAAGAAGCGTTAATTGATACCTCAAAACATTTCATCCTGAAAGCAGTGCATCCATCGCCTTTATCGGTGTACCGGGGATTTTTCGGTTGCCGGCATTTCTCGAAAACCAACGAATTGCTTATTAAATCAGGGAAAAAGCCCATTGATTGGAACCTTGGTTGAAAGAATGACAACAAGGATTTGGGGTTTGGGGATTAGGGATTAGGGGGCTGAAAATTAAAAACATTAAACACAGAACATAAAATGTAAAAGTATTGCGAGCCCCCTATTTTTTCATTTTTAATTTAATGTTAAGTGTTTTTCGTTACTTAATAGTTCAGCCTAATCCTATAAGAAAACTGAAAATCTGAAACCTATTTAACTCTGAAACCCTGAAACTCTCTAACCCTGAAACTCTGACACTGTGAAACCCTGAAACTCTGAAACCCTTTATGAACCAGGAAGCCCTTTGGTATCAATCCTTCGATGAAGATACGGTGCAATGTACCCTTTGCCCGCATTTGTGTATATTAAAAGCAGGTAAAACAGGAATTTGCAGGGTTCGCAGCAATAACAACGGAAAACTGATTACTGAAGTAAACGGTTTTGTTTCATCCATCAGGTTCGATCCTATCGAAAAGAAGCCGCTTTACCATTTTTATCCCGGAACCAACATTTTATCCATAGGTACGTATGGTTGTAACCTGAGATGTTTTTTCTGCCAGAATTGTTCCATCTCGCAAACGGGCGTGAAAGACGAATTACCACAAACTTTTTACACACCTGCGCAAATTGTTGATATTGCTGTCAAAAAGCCAGCAAATACTGGCATTGCATTTACCTATAACGAGCCCATAGTTTGGTTCGAATATATGTATGATATTGCCCGCCTGGCTAAAAAAGCCGGTCTGAAAACAGTAATGGTCACCAACGGATTTATTAATCCCGAACCGCTTAAAGCACTGATTGAGTGTATGGATGCTTTCAGCATCGACCTGAAAGCATTCAATGAAGAGTTTTATAACAAAGTAACTTCGTCGAAACTTGAACCTGTTAAAGAAGCCCTGAAACAGATCAGCCGTGCAGGAAAACACCTCGAAATAGTAAACCTTGTGATTCCTGAACTAAACGATGACGATGGTTCCTTTAAGGATATGGTTAAGTGGATAGCAACTGAACTTGGAAAAGAAACTGTATTCCATATTTCAAGGTACTTCCCGCATTATAAACTTAGCACGGCAGAAACGCCAATTTCAGTGATGCGACATCTGAAACAAATAGCTGAACGAGAACTTACCTATGTTTACACAGGTAATGTTTACGCCGAAAGTTCCGAAACCCGTTGTATTAAGTGCAACAATGTATTGATTACCAGGAGTTCATATACTATCAGTACCGCTGGTATTGACGATCTTGGTAAGTGCAAGGTTTGTGGAAACGATTTTCTTAAAAAAACATAATATTACTTTCATGTTAATTTGTTTTAAACTACTTTTGAAAACTCACTAACCGTATTCTAATCCAATGTAACAGGATACTTTCACCAAATCACATTCATGACTTTTAAAAACATAACCAAATCATTTTTTATCTCCTTGTTAATCAGCGTATCAGCAAGTTTCGTATCAGCGCAGCAACTTATTAAAGAGCCTGCCGGTGGGATGGATGAAAACGAACTGGAAGATATGGAAATTGCTCTTCCTCCTGTGAATGCGGCCATTCCCATGGCAATAAACACTCCTGTACTGGATAAATATTATACAAGTTGGGATACATTATGCGTCCGGCGTTATAACGAAGTAACTGCTGCCGGTGATGACTCAATCAGTTTGCCACTTTTTAATGATTATTCAACCGGATTTGTATTCCCGGTAGAAGGAACATTTTTATCTCCTTTCGGAAACCGTGGCCGCCGGGTACATGCTGGTGTTGACATCAAATTGGAAGCCGGTGATCCGGTCAGTTGTGCTTTTGATGGTGTTGTACGCATGGCCCGTTATTATGCTGGATATGGTAATTGTGTGGTAATCAGGCATTACAATGGTTTTGAAACTTTATACGGCCATCTGTCAAAAATAAAAGTTAAAGTAAACCAGCAAGTTAAAGCCGGTGATTTGATAGGTTTAGGCGGGCATACCGGGCGTGCAACCTGCAATCATCTGCATTTTGAAACCCGGTTTCAGGGTAAAGCCTTCAATCCCAGGCAAATGATCGACTTTAGTACATATTGTTTAGTGGCTGATACGTTCACAGTGACCAAAGCAACTTTCGGTCGCACACGCGATTACCTTCCGGGAATTTCAACTGAGAACTTTGTTTCAACCGACGGAAAGAGTACATCCAAATCAAAATCCAAATCATCAAATAAATATCATACTATTAAAAGTGGTGATACTCTGAGTGCACTTTCGCGAAAATATGGAACCTCGGTGAAGCAAATCTGTTCCATAAACGGCATAAAACCTAACAAAACACTGAAACTTGGATCTAAGATCAGGATCCGATAATTTCGCTTCATCTTTCTTAAGTTGTTAGGTTTCTCAAATTTCTGACTTATTTTTCCGTAATTTTATCCCAAAATTAACTCAGGATTATTTTGCTCTTTTTTACCAAACACTTTATTCGCTTTTCGATTCTGATTTTCGCCCTGCTGATAGTTTCTGTCAGTTGCAACCCTGTTTCGAATATTGCAGGCATGGATATCAGCAGTTTGTATACAAGTAATAAGGCGAATAACCTACAGGTCAACCAGTTATACAATATTAACGACAGCGTTTCCGCTATCACTATTGCCATCCCCGCCGGGCTTATTAAACCAGATGCCGGAACCAGGAATTATTCGAAACGTGGCACCCTTAAATATGAAATTATTGGCGAAGGAAAGCGTATAGGGCTTATTGACAGTGCTTCATTTTCAATTGCTGATACCACTGATTATCAGAGCTATCTGGTTCATTCCTGGACATTTAAAGCACCTCCCGGAATGAATTATTTTGTTAAAACCACGTATTCTGTTCCTGGTATCCAGGATGATTTCCTGCTCCTGGAGTTTTTCAGCAAAAAAAACCATTCTTGCCAGTCGTGGTTTCGTTTCCAGACTGAAACTGGAGAATTTCTTTCAGGAAATATTACTACCTATGTGCAACCGTTAAAACTGGTGACTGAAAATGCTCTCTCACAAACAATGATGGTAAAATTTTACAAGCGAAATTTCCCAACTCCTATTCCACCCTTTGTTGAGCAATACCGGGCACTCTTTGATTATACGCCCGACAGCACCTTTTATATCGAACTGAAAGGCGGAAAAACGGCAAGTTTTGTTCCGGCACATTATGGTTTTTATTTTTTTCAACCGGATACATCCCTGTTGCAGGGACCCACACTTTTCATCATGAACAGTGGGTTTCCGAAAGTGACCCAACATTCGTTAATGCTTGAATCGTTGCGATATATTACCTCTTCGAAAGAATTTCAGCATCTGAATTCCTATGCAGTGCCTAAAATTGCCGTCGATAGTTTCTGGATAGTAAATGCGGGACGGCCCGACCTGGCAACCGAACTTATCCGGAAATATTATCAAAGGGTTGAAACTGCAAACCGGCTATATACTTCATTTACAGAAGGCTGGAAAACCGACCGGGGTATGATTTATATCATAATGGGTAAACCTGCCAAAGTTTTCAGAAGTTTTGAGCAGGAACTGTGGATTTATGGCGAATACGATGACACCAGGGCTTTAAGATTCTATTTCAATAAAGCCGCAAATCCTTTCAGTAACAACGACTACGTTTTAGCCCGAAACCAGAACTATAAAACCACATGGTACCAGAATGTTCAAATGTGGAGACGGTAAATAAGTGAATTGTGAAAAGAGAAAAGTGAATAGAAAAATGGAAAATGGAAATTAGTTTGAGTAATTAAAATTTGTTCGAATTATCTTAAAGTAAATAAAACTGAACCCACAACAAATATTACACTTTAAAAGCCTCTCTACCTGAAACTTGAAACCCTGAAACTTGAAACTCTGAACCCCCTAAACCCTAAATCCCAACCCCCAACCCCTCAAAAAAAAATGTACGAAAAACACTTTAAAGGTCCGCGTAAACAACCTGAAAACCTGATATATGGCATCCACCCTATCCTCGAAGCACTCAATGCCGGAAAGGATATAGAAAAAATATTGCTTTCGCGTGAATTACGAAATGCCCAGGTGCGTGAAATAACCACCCTGGCCGAGAAACTTGAAATTCCGGTCCAGAATGTTCCGAATGAAAAGCTGGATTCATTTACCAAAGCGAACCACCAGGGCATAGTAGCTTTCGTATCGATGATTGAATACCAACCCATTGAAGATATTCTGATCAAAACTTTCGAGTCGGGCGGGCAACCAATGTTTCTTATCCTGGATCGGATCACGGATGTGAGGAACTTCGGAGCCATTGCCCGCAGTGCCGAATGCGCCAGGGTCGATGCGCTGATAATTCCATCGCGGGGCAGTGCACAGGTGAATGCGGATGCCATAAAAACATCGGCAGGAGCACTAAACCTGATTCCCGTGCACCGAAGCCCTAACCTTAAAAATACTTTGCGCTACCTCAAAGATTCTGGCGTACGGCTGGTTGCGGTTACCGAACATGGAAGTACAGATTTCGGGAAAACAGATCTGACAGGACCGATTGCATTTATTTTAGGGTCGGAAGAAGATGGCATTTCGCCAGAATACCTGAAACTTTGCGACGACAGGATTCGTATTCCATTACTTGGTACCATTGGCTCCTTAAATGTTTCGGTAGCTGCCGGTATTATTATTTTCGAAACTCTCAGGCAACGGAATAAATAGTTCTTTACTTCAATAAAATTCCTCTGCGTTTTTCTTGTTTGTAGGTAAAAAAACCACGGAGGCACTGAGAACACGAAGAAGCACGGAGAAAAGTGGATTTACCGTTTAATTCAAAAATACACCACGGAGGCACAGAGTGCACAGAGGAGCACGGAGAAATATGAATGTTATTTCGGTAGCTTTTGTGTTTCGGATTTGAATATCAGAATTATGATTTAATCGTGCTATTTCTGTGAATTTAGCACCCAATAAGTAGCAATAAACCAATTACTTAGTTTAAAACTAGAAACTATCGCTGATGAAATTGCGCAAATTCATACCTGAGTTTATCGTCCTGGTGTATGTGATATTATTTTTGTTTACCAAAAATCCATCCAGCCCATGGGATAGAGTTATTGTAAGCGACGGGAAAGGTTATTATTCCTATCTCCCGGCCATGTTCATCTATCACGATCTGGATTATGGTTTTATCAATCAGTACGAAACCGAATATTATCCTGCCAGCCGCCAATTGTATAAGGATTTCAGGTACGATACCGGAAATGGAATTGTAAATAAGTACTTTCCCGGGCCGGCTCTTCTTTGGCTTCCATTCTTCGGCATTGCGCATTTAATTGCCGTTATTTTTGGTTATGCCGCCGACGGGTATTCACAGCCTTATCAGCTAGCAATTGCTTTTGCAGCCTTCTTTTATTTCTGGTTGTCTTTATTGATCTTAAGGCGGATTCTTCGGTTTTATACCGAAAACGAAAATACAATTGCCTGGTTGCTTATCGCTACAGCCTTGGCTACCAACCTTATATACTATACGGTTAATGCCGGTTGCCAGGTGCATGTATATGATTTTTTCCTGGTAAATGCTTTCATTTTTTTCGTCCTGTCAGCTTGTAAACATGGGAAGACTGCGCATTTTGTGTCGGCAGCCGTTGCACTTGGCTTGGTGATTATCAGCCGGCCACAGAACGGGCTTATCGTCCTTGCATTACCGTTTATCTGCGGAAGCCGTGAATCGTTTATTCTTTTCTTCAGGAAAGCAGTCACAAACCCGCAGGTACTATTGACTTCTGCTTTAGCTCTCATGGTTACACTGCTTATTCCTGTGATATTCTGGTATGCCAAAACCGGTCATTTTTTAGTCTATTCGTACGGAAGCGAAACATACGATCTTACAAAGCCTCACCTCTTCCGCTTTCTTTTCAGTTTCGAGAAGGGTTGGCTGCTTTATACTCCCGTAGCTTTATTCGCAACCCTAGGTTTAATTTTCCTTTTCCGGAAAAGCAAATGGCAATTTATTAGCCTTACAGCCTTCCTGTTTTTCCTGGTGTATTTTCTATCGAGTTGGTGGGTGTGGAATTACACTTCCTATATCAGCCAACGTGTTATGATTGACTATTATGCGTTTGTTGCCATCTTGCTGGTTTATATTTTCCAATGGGTTGAAAAAAAGTGGAATAAGTTTATTCTACCTTTGATTTTGAGTGGGTTCATATTCCTCAACCTGCTGCAGTATTTTCAGCAACTTATATGGGTTTATCCAGCCGGACCGGTAACAGCAAAAAGCTATTTCTCCAATTTTTTCAGTTTCAGCAAAGGATCAACTTTCATGATCCCGGAAAATGAGATCGTAAAAAAACAAAGCTACATCACTGATTTTGAGAGCTATAAACCACTTTTTTTAACAGGCGGCTTCGAATTTTCAAAAATAAGTTATTCCGGTAAAAATTCACTGGTCTTAGACTCCGCTTCGAATGGGAAACAACTGTTTATCCGAGGAATGGCGGGATATAAGGATGTTCGCCCGGTTATACTCCGGATTAGTGGCTGGTATAATGCCGAAATCCTGGATTCGACTCTGACAGTCGAAGTAAATATAGGTACCATTAAAAATAAATATTCATCCGCCCGTCACAACCTCATGTCAGGACTTAAAGCCGGACGATGGAAATATGCCGAAATGGCTGTCTACCTCCCCTATTTCCGGTCTGTTTCCGATAGTATTTTTATTTCCTTTCAAAACCTGAGCAAAGGAAAAGTGCTTCTGGATGACCTGCAGATTGACTTCCTGAAAATGCAGGAAACCTCGCACCACGATTGGATTTTAGCCGCTGAAGACAAAGTGGATTCAGCCCGGCTGTTTCATACCGACCTCGAAAAGCCACTCGAAACTCCCTGGGGAAACCAGGCCACAGTGACCAATCAAAAGGCATTTTCGGGTCAGAAATCGTCATGCATAAATTCAGTCTCGCCTTACAGCGTGGTTTTTGAAAAAGAGCTGGAACCAGGCGGAAAGACTGACTGTTATTTCAGGGTTGGTTCTCGTATTTCAGGTGCTGACGATTCAGAAGTTTTGCTGGTTTTTGATTTCACATCCAAGGGGAAACAGGTGTTTTACAAAACATATCCTATCCGGACTAAGGGCAGCAATGGTGAATGGACAGTTTCGGAAGTTTTCAGGGAATTTCCGGTTGCACGGCTAAAAGCGGATAAAGTTAAAATTTATTATTGGTTTATTAAGGGGAATACACATGCCTATATGGATGATATACAGGTGGATATCGTGTATTATAAACCCATACTGCTGATTCCCGAAGCTCCGTTTCCTGGTAGTAATAACTCTGAAAACCTTGAAATGGCTTGCAGTGATTTCGAAAAAAGAAGCTCGCCCGAATCGGGTTTCATTACGGAAGTTCAAGATGCTTTTTCAGGCAGGAATGTTTGTACTATTAACACAGAGCATCCTTACAGTTTTACACACCTTTTACCACTTAAATCAGTAAATAATTATACGGATGCTTTTGTAAACATCACGGCAAAAGTAAATTCCGATCAGTACACTTCTGCGGCAACTTTGGTAGCCGATTTCAGGCAGGGTGGAAAATCCGTTTCCTATAATCCTTTCTATTTAAAAGGGCAAACGGCTAAAGGCCAATGGAATAAAATCGATTTCGGACTTGCTGTTCCTGCAGGAATTACGGCAAACGACTCGGTATTGGTTTATTTCTACCTGGCCGAAACGGATGAAGTGCTGATGATAGATGACTTTTGCGTAAGTGTAAAAAGGCCAAAGAATAAGTAATGCCGGAAAAAGAGAATAGATGAATACATTCCAAAATTTCAAAAAAAACGAAACGATCTGGCTGATATTTATCCTGATTATAGCAACTGCATTGCGGTTTTATCACTACGGATCGTTTTCCTACTCAAACGATGAACTGAGTGCACTTAACCGCCTGCATTACAATACGTTTGCCGAATTAGTTCAGAAAGGTTTTTACGTGGATGGCCATCCGGGTGGGATACAGGTTTTCCTGTGGCAGTGGGTGCGTTATTTCGGTGATAATGAATGGGTGGTGAGGCTTCCATTTGTTCTCATGGGCATTTTTGCGGTGTGGATGGGTTACAAAGTGGCCCGGTTTATGTTTGGCCCAGCGGCTGGACTTTTTACAGCGGCTGCTCTCACTTTTATGCAGTTTCCGCTGCTTTACAGCCAGATCGCACGTCCGTACGGATCGGGAATGCTTTTTTGCCTGATGCTGGTTTATTTCTGGCTGCAGATATTTTTTAATGAAAACGGCGGATTGAATAAGGATAAACCCAAAATGATCCACCTTGCCGGATTCACGCTGTCGGCAGCGCTTTGCATGTACAACCATTACTTTAGTTTCCTGTTTGCACTTATTGTCGGACTTTCGGGGTTTGCCGTGGCAAGAAGGAATAACATTTTTTTCTACATAGGCTCTGCATTTGCGGCCGCTTTGCTGTTTGTACCCCATATTCCAATCACGCTCAATCACCTGACTTATAAAGGTGTGGGCCTCTGGTTAGGAGTACCCGGGAAAGGATGGATTTTCGATCACTTATTTTTTATTTTCGATGAGTCTGTCTTTCTGTTAGCGCTGTTTCTTATCACATTACTGTCATTATTGTATTTTTATCATTCAAAAAAGAGAACCCGGAAATTCCGGATTTTCCTGTCCATTTGGTTCCTGCTACCTATCATTACAGGCTATTTCTATTCGGTAAAAGTAAACCCGGTTTTACAACATTCGGTTCTTATCTTTTCGTTTCCCTATTTTATTATGCTGATTTTCAGCTTTGCAGGTGATGATTTCGATAATTTTAAACGCTGGATTCTCACTTTGTTTCTTGCGGCAGGGGTACTGGGAACTGTATTTGCAAACAAGTATTACCAGAAACAGCATTTCGGTGAGTTTAAAGATATTGCCCGGCTTACGGCACAATGGCAGCAACAATACGGGGACACTTGTATCACTAAGGCGATCAACATTAATAATCCACTGTATGTTGAATATTATCTTACCCGGCTTCATGCAAAGGCATCGTTTGCACTTTACGATATAAACGGCACTGACGGACTCACAGCCCTGGCGAATACGGTGAAAACCAGCCGGACTCCCTATTTCATGTTTGCCATCACTAAACCAACACCTTCCGAAAGTGAAGATATTATCCGTTCGGTATTCCCGAACATTCTTGAAATGAAAGATTATAGCGGGTTTTCGTCTATTGCACTTTATTGTAAAAAAGATGGGAAAACCTTTGAACAAGCCTATAATCTGACTGCATTATTGGAACGTGAGGCTAATTTAAGCCTGGATACCCTGATTGGCACTCCATTACCGGAAAAAGCACACAAATCAGGTCCAGCCGAAGAATACAGCCCCGGTATTGAACTAAACCTGGATGAATACCTGGGAAAAGAAAACCTGGTAATAGAAGCCGAAACGGAACTGTTTACAACGAATAATACAGGCGAAGCTGCCCTGGTAATCTCCATCGAAACAGCTGATGGCAAGAGTATTCAATGGGAAGGTGCCTCCGCTAAATACTCCGAAATACCCGGCGAATGGTTCCATCTGATCAATACCTTAAAAGTAGATTCAAACGTTCCTAAAGGGGCTAAAATGAAGGTGTATTTCTGGAATAAAGACAGAAAGGTACTTTTCCTCAAAAATTTAATTTGCAAGATTTCCAGATACTAAGTTTATAAATCATTCACTTGATTTTGGCTGAAATTGTATGAAGAATATAAGATTTCATTGAAAAATCGAGGAAGTTGAATAATATTAAAAAACGAACTCTGCAAACAGAATCCTCAAAACAATAAAATTAATAAGTATGAAAAAAGATATTTATAACGATCAGACTTACTTAACAAACAATCCTACATGGCATGAAGAGGATACAGAATTTAAAGTTGACCGTATTGAAAGTATTTTGAGAAAACATCAAGTATCATTTGAAAAAGTTTGTGATGTAGGATGTGGAAGTGGAGAGATACTTCTTCAACTACTGAAGAGATTTCCCGAAATAAAAACCGGGGTTGGCTACGATATCTCAAACGATGCAATCGCTATTGCAGATAAAAAAACCAATGACAGACTGCATTTTGAGCTTCAGGATATTGCATTTACCGATGACTCCATCAGCTTTGATTTAATGCTTGTGATTGATGTTATTGAACATCTCGAAAACTATTTTAGTTTCTTGGATTCTATTTCGGGAAAGAGCAGATATTTTGTTTTTCATATCCCGCTCGATATGAGTGTATGGTCCTTAATGCGTGAAGGAATACTTATTGAATCTAAAAAAAGAGTTGGTCATATACATAATTTCACTCAGGATTTCATACTAAGTATCTTAGTTGATCACGGTTTCACTATTTTGGGTCAAGCCTTCACGGAACCTGTAAATAAAGTTGAATCATTTAAACAACGAATAGTCGATATCATCAGGCAATCATTGTATAAAATAAGTCCTCGGTTTTGCTCAAAATTTCTGGGCGGTTATTCGATAATGGTGCTTGCCCAAAGAAGTTAGATTTATCTTATCAGCCTGAAGCTCCCCCTAGTGGTTTTTGTTCCGGCAATATCCTGCAACTCATAGGTAGTAATGTAAACGTACAGATCAGCAGGGCAGTTTTTACCCTCAACGAGTCCATTCCAGCCGGCAATAATGTCATCAGTTTCGTATAGGAATTGACCCCATCGATTGAAAATGGACATATGGAATTTGCTGATGTTACTGGCTTTAGGACGGAAAACATCATTGATCCGATCAGAATTGGGCGAAAATGCATTAGGAAATTCGATGCCGATCAGTGTACTCCTGACAAGCAGGGTGTCAACCGACTTACAACCAGCCAGGTCTATTGCCGACAACCAATAGACACCCGGATCATTTATAGTAATGGTTTGCGCGGTATCGCCGGTATTCCAGGTATACTGTTCAAAAGGTCCGACTGAGGATGCAAGAACAATTTGCTGGCTGGGAGGAGTAATGAGTGTATCGTTGCCGAGATTCACATTTCGGGAAGCCGTTACCGTGACGCTATCGGAACAGCTTATAATTTCCCCGAAAAACAGATCATCCAAGCCAAAATCATTGCCTTGCAGAACAGGAAGAATATCCACAATTTTAATGGTAGCAGTGGTTTGGTAACCAGAATTCCATGTAGTGAAAACCTGTTCCCACTTATTGGCATAATCCGGGGCATTGTATAAAGCTCCAACCTGGCCGCCATTTATCGAAAACTGTATCTGTGCCGGGCTTAATGAAATCATGGTGCTGATCCATACACCAAAAGCGTAATCCGTATAGGATTTGACCGGGATAGTTTGCTGCCAGACCGTTAATGTTGGTCTCGCACCATTAACGATCATAAAATTCCCTGTTCCGCTTGTATGATCCTTACCGGCAAAATACGAATGAAAATAATTGGCATTGGTGCCGACAGAATACCCATTATCACCAAGCGGACTTAAGCAATTAACGCCATCACAAAAAGTATAGGCCGTATAAAAACCAGTATTCCCAAGTTCAAAACCTGGATTAATGACCAGGTTATTGGTATAATCTGTAGTCAGCAGGAAATAAGTGCAAGTGTTGTCAATGATCACATAAGGGTTCTGTATAGCCGGATTGCTCATGCGATCAGCCGGAGTCCACTGATAGGAAAGTGCAGTTTTGCTGTTCAATTCAAAAACACTTCCGCTGCATGCATCCGTATCACTCGTTATAATGCATCCCTGGCTGTACTTTCCTGATGCCGCCAAGCGATTCACCGAATCAGGACCGGAACTCCAATTTTGATTTATAAACTGAGAACCAGATGATTCAGGCTCTAAATGGAATAAAATGTTAGTATTTTCAAAATGAAATTCACGAGAAGCCGAAATGATTTCCCGATCAGCCAGAGCAAAAGATTTCGAGTAAAGGAAGAGCAATACTATACCAAAAAAAAAGAAGATTTTCAATCCACGAATGTTTGATTCTTAAAACTTTTTCAAAGGTAGTAAATGGGCAAATAAGAAGAAGTAAGAAAATCAGTGAGTTTTTACCGGTGGTAAACGTATAACAGCTATTCTTGCTGTTTTATAGGTTGTAAATGCCATAGCGATGCCTTGAGTAAGCTTCGTTTTTTTATGCCTCTAACTGTAAATTAGTGTGTAATTATGTATGTAAAAAGAAAAAACCGTTTGTAAATATATGATTTACAAACGGTTATCTATTTTACAAGTGACCCCGCCAGGATTCAAACCTGGAACCCCCACATCCGTAGTGTGGTACTCTATTCAGTTGAGCTACGGGGCCGTTAGGAGGGTGCAAATATACAACTTTATTTATTTTAGCAATCTTAATAAGGTTATTTTTGCGATAAATTTTGAAAACTTACTGATGATTAACACTGATTTCCTTCTGCAGATTCCCGCGATGGCTAAAGAACTGCCTTTTGCTGTAACAGTTTGTGATACCAATGCCATCATTCTTTATATGAATGACCGCTCAATCAGCACTTTCGAGAAATACGGCGGTGCCGATATTATTGGCAGTAGTTTATTTGATTATCACAATGGGCCTTCGTCTGTAAAATTGCGTGAATTGCTCGATACTCAAACCAAGAATGCTTATACCATTGAGAAAAACGGGATCAAGAAGATGATTTACCAATCTCCCTGGTTCAAAAATGGAGAATTTGCAGGGCTAATTGAACTTTCACTTGAAATACCGATGGAAATGGAGCATTTTGTGAGGGAGTAGGGCGAATGAGTTTCAGGGTTTCAGAGTTTCAAGGTTACAGAGTTGCAGAGTTTCAGAGTCGATGAAATCCGGAATGCGAAGTTATCTCCGGTTGATTATTGCTATTCTATTTCACTATCCCATTTTTGGTTTCGATCCGCTTTTTTATCGGATTGCGCTTTTTTACCGTCCAGGTGCCGGAGTTTTGAACTTCTGGTAGGTTTGGTCGCTATCCGTTCCTCCTCGGTTTGAAATGCCTTTTTTACAAGGGTATAAAATTTCTCAACCACAATTTTACGATTGGCGAGTTGTGTCCTTTCTCGTCCTGAGCTGATACGGAAAATACCATGCTTCGAAATACGTGTATGCAGTTCAGATAAAAACAGCCCCTTCTGTTCCTCGTCTAAAACATTAGATTCGAATACATTAAGCAGAAGTATCACTTTAGTGGAAACCTTATTCACATTCTGCCCCCCGCTTCCGCTGCTTCGCGTAGCCTCGAACCGGCATTCATTTATAAGTGCTTCTATATCCGGTATCTGGCTCATTTATCGTGTGACACAAAGAACATGCTTTCGTTTAATTTATGCTTTGTTTGAAGGGCGTAAAGCATACAGCACCTCTTCAAAAATCATTCTTCGTCAATTTATTTTCGATACTTTTATTCCCTGAAGGCAAATCCCCTCGGAATGATTCCTGCCGGAATCGAATCTACGACAGTTGCATTATCAGCTTTTATCCTGAATATCAATCCATTGCTAATGTAGTTCTTCGCATCAGTAGCGTAAAGGTAACCGGTTTTGTTTTCATAACCTAAGGAATAAAAGTTCCTGTTGGCCATAAACAATTCCGGTATGGGGTAATTCAAAGTCAGGTTAAAACGGTAAATGCCATTATTAAAAATAAAAAACATGATGGTTTTTGCCTTGTTAATAACAGGCTTATCAGGATGGTCGTTGGTTGTGGGGAATATAAAGGTCAAATCCACTGCAAGTGTAGCTGGGTTAATGCGAACCAGGCGGCCTTCGGTGTCTCCGGCCTGGGGCCAACCCGCAAACCCGGTTCCTTTACACAGAACCCAAACCCGGCCTTTTTCGTCAGCGACAATTCCAGCTGGTGCATCGCCGACATGTATCGTTTTTACCACTTTGTCTGTAACAAAATCAATGACAGATACTGTGCTATCCACGCCTAAACCTCCTGAATTAGAAACATACACATAAGTACCCGATTTTACCATGGCATCGGAACCTGCTCCTGTAGAAATAGTTTTAACTATCGAATTTGTGATCAAATCGACCACTGCAATACTTCCCGCCCAATCGGAAACGTAAGCTTTAGTGGCATCAACTATTAAAAACTGGCTTGGGTTATGAAATCCTTTTATCGTCGTATCAGATTTAAACGTGGACAGATCGACCACTTCGACAGTTCCTGCATTATTTACGACTATGTATCCTTTCCCATTATTCAGGGTCATGCTTTGCGCGATATTGCCCAAAGGCCGGCCATTCACCATCTCAAAAATATCCTGTTTCACCAGGTTGCTATCGGGATTAAAATAGGTAATGGTGCCTGTGCCGGATTGAAAAGCACCTTCGTTCACAATAAATATTCCATTGCTGAAGGTTCCGGATTTACTGTTTTCATCATCCTTGCTACAAGAAGTTAAGATCAAAATAGTTGCAAAAAAAAGAGATTGAAGTATTGTTTTGAGAGATTTCATTGAGAATGAAGTTGTTAATTATATGGTGATTAGAAGGTTTAGTGAAAAAGATATTCCCGGTTCAGGATAATAGAGCACAGACTGGTATGTTTTATTCATCAGGTTCCGGATTTCAGCCTGCAGTCGGAAGTTGGTTTTGGATATTTTGAATGTTGCACCCCCGTAAAAATCAAGCAGTGAGTAAGCTGGAAGCGATTTCGTATTATCGCTTTGCACATATCTTTTCCCCGTGAGTGAATAGGTAAACATGCCATAAAATTTGCCTTTCCCGGCATAAAATGTTTCAACAACCTTATGTAAAGGAATATAAATCAGCTGCTTGTCTTTGGCGTCAGATCCATCAGGCGAAGTTTCTCTGTAGGTGGAAGGCGTAAAGTTGTATCCGAATCTGAAATATCCGTTAAAGCCATACATCTGAAAATCCGTTTTTGAAGATATCTCCACACCCCGGCTCCATATTTTCTGTACATTTTGTGCCGACCATATTCCTGCATCTCCCGGCACCCACTGTATCAGGTTATCAATGAATATATTATAAATATCAAGAGCAATCCTGGACTGAACATTTTCACCCTTTTGATAAACATATGCTCCGCCCGCATGCAGATTCCAGCTATTTTCAGGTTCCAGATCCGGGTTTCCACCAGGATTCCAGTATAGGTCGTTCATTGTCGGGACACGAAAATTTCGGGAAACTCCGAAATTTAGCTTAACACGCTTTTTAACAGGCACTTCTGCATTAAATGAGGGGCAAAAAGGTATTTGATATCCCTTTGTAAAATCCTGCCGCAGACTCAACACGCTTTTGATGCCCGTTTTTGCATGATTATAAGCCAATGCTGCCCAAAAGGAAGCTTCAGGCTGATATTGAATTCCTTCATAATAAGGAACGTCGGCGCGCGTAACATGTCCTGTAACGCCACTCCCGAGCGTGATTTGGTTTGAAAAGTAATGTTTGTATTCAAACTCAGTCTGAAGCGTGTTCAAATGATAAAAATCATCAATAGCTGCTTTTGGGCTTTCATAATGTTCTTTTTCATCCACTAAAGCGGTCCGCACCCAAAAGGATTGATTTGTTCCTGTATACGACCATTGCAGATTGCTGCGTATTGCCTGGTCCCATTGTTGCTGATCGCTTTTATCCATGGTCATGGTTGGAGGTATCTGCCTGTCCGTCAATTGATACCAGAATCCTGCCGAAAGCCGTTGTTTCCGGTTTAAAATATATTCGGCCTGGTGGATGGATGAAACTGATTTTGACAAGGCATGTTCCAAACGCAAGCGCTCGCCGTTATAAGCCGAATACCAAAAATCATTCTGATTCCAATCGCCTGATAATGAACCGGTATATGCCAGCTTATTGCTTCCGCTACTAATTTTTATTCCTCCTGATAATTTACCCGATGTAGCACCTGTCAATAAAACCGATGACCTGAGCCTTGAGGAAAATTTCATGGTATTTGCCAGATGCAAACTTCCACCAATCACACCCGAACCGAGCAAGGTGCTGGCTCCGCCTGATTGAAGCGAAATATCGTTAAAGTCGAAGGTCGAAATTCTCGAAAGGTCAGTCATTCCCATGTTGGGCTGGTACAGGTTCACCCCATTCCAAAAAATACCCGACTGGCTCGGATTTGTGCCTCTTACCGACAAGGTCGAAATTCCACCGGGGCCATACGAACGAAGAAAAACCGGGGATTGTTCCGAAAGAAATGTAGCAATGCTAATCCCTTGTCGTAAGGATAAAGTGGTACTGTCAATCTTCTGAATTTTCAGTCCGGCACTAAAAACGGAGATTTTTTCAGCTCTTATTTCAATTCCATCCAGGGTGTGAATGGTATCTGTTTTTTGGGCAGATACAAAGGACACAAGGCTTAAACAGAAGAAAAATACAACTACCCGACTGAACATAAGGTTCCAAAAATAATACGGGTAAACAAAAGACTAATTCCTGCCAAAGCAGGGCCTGTCGTTGCTTTTAACCCGAAAGCATTTACGATTTACACATCGGCAGGTCTTCTGACTTACTCTCCCTTTCCGGCGCCTTCCCATGATGTGTTACCATCAAAGTGGCATAAGGATTGCCGGTGGGCAAAATTGGAGTTTACAGCAGCGGGACTGTCCAGGATTTTCACCCGATTCCCTTTTCAGGCATACCCATTGCAAATGGGATGCGCACCGTTGATAAGGCAAAGGTAAATTATTATATAAGACTTATCCAAATAAAAGATTTGAACATGCAGTGTTAATAAACGCGAAATCTAAATTTTCTCGTCTTTGAGTTTTGGTATAAAGTGTTCAATACCAGGATAAAAAAGCTTCTCAGCGGCGATTTTTTGGGGATAGGTAAAATAATGCATCAGGGCCTCAGCGCCCAAGGTACCATCGTTCATAAAGAGTTTTACATCGATAACAGCAATGTTGCGGTTCATTTCTTTTAAGATAGCACGGAGCCTAAACGGAGCCTTATTCATCAAAACCGGTTTCAGCAGTTTGACCTCCATTTTTGAAGTAACACCGGCGGTTTGCAGCTTCACAAATACATACCAACTGGCTATTTCGTCCATTAAAGTTGCCTGTATACCACCATGAATAACGCCAACCCATCCCTGGAGATGGTCTTGCGGCTCCCAGTCGCAAAGCACTTCTTCACCTTCGATACGGAAGCTCATTTGCAGACCTAATTTATTATCCGGCGAACAGCCAAAGCAGTTGTAACCTTCGAGTTTATTAAACGGATTTTTTATGTTAACAGGATCTGACATATGCGAAAGTGAATTTAAATATTTGGTTCTGCTGTTAATTTAAAGGTCAAATCAGATTGCTGGAAGACGGAAGACGGAAGCTAGCATAAAAAATATTTTCTCCATTAAGTTCCCAGATTAAATACCTATTAACTTTAGCTCGCCTTTTTTCTATTGCAATATAGCAATATCAGTTGCTCTGACACTTCAGTCTTCTGGCTTCGGTCTTCTGACCCCGAAAAGCCAGAATTCATTCAATTCGTAGCAGAACCATATGTTTGCATAAAAAATGCCTGATATTATACAGGCATTCTTTATAATCGATTGAAATACAGTCTATTTAACCTCTCCTTTTATATATTTTGTTGTTTTTACGACTTTGCCGGCTTTGTCATATTCCATCCATTTGCCGTCTTTTGCACCATTCAAATAGGTACCGGAAACGGTGAGCAATCCATCCTCGTTGTACTCTTTCCAAACGCCATTTAAAACACCTTTTGCATAAATGCTTTCAGTTTTCAATTTGCCATTTTCATAGTATTCCTTACCTGCTCCATTTTCAAGGTTATCAACAAATTCCTGTTCGCTCATGATCTTTTTCCCTGCATAATAAGTTTTCTGAACTCCCTGAAGCATGCCATTCACATAGTTATATTCAGCAACAGGATCGCCGCTGATTGTAAAATATTTGGAAGAGCCATTTTTTATATCATCTTTGTATTCAGACTCTTCCTGCATTTTTCCGGCTGAATTTTCGTAATAAATTTTCTTTTTCCCGTTTATCTTACCATGAATGTAATCGATCGTTGAGGCCGGGTTGGTTCCATAATAATATTTCTTTGCCGTACCTTCGAGCAGGTTGTTATCGTAATATGATTCACTGACAAGGTAGCCGCGCTGATCAATGTCGATGGCAATCCCTTCCTGTAATCCCTTATTGTAATGCTCAATGCGCAGCAATTTGCCGTCAGTTGCGTAAGTGGTCCAGCAACCGACCTTAAGATCATCGGTATAAACGCCCTTTAAAGAAGTGCCTGCCGCTGTTTTTTCCTCCCAGGAACCTTGTTTTTTACCCTTTGCATCTGTTTGATTCACAGGAGCCTGGGCTACCGAAAATGAAATGGTAAGTACCATTAATAAACAAGTAAAGAAAATCTTTTTCATTTTAGATTAAGTTTAAAATAATTTAGGGTTAGAATTTCTGATTTTTTGTCTTATTGTTGCATCTGGTCAAACAGTTCAGTCCTTAAAAGGGATATAAACAATTAATAATCAACACTTTTCTTTATTCTGTGAATTATACGACCGAACCATACAAATCGAATGCATCTGCTTCCGTTATTTTTACGTTGTAAAATTCGCTAATTTTTAGTTTCGTTGTACATTTAATTAAAACTTCATTATCAACTTCAGGAGAATCAAATTCGGTACGACCTATATAATAATCACCTTCAACCCGGTCGATCAATACTTTAAATGTCTTTCCGATCTTTAATTTATTTAATTCCAGTGAGATACCTTGTTGCATTTCCATAATTTCGGCAGCCCTGCTTTCTTTCACTTCCTGCGGAATATCATCAGGTAATCCAAAAGCGTGGGTATCTTCTTCGTGTGAATAGGTGAACACTCCTACCCTATCAAATTTTGTATCGCGGATAAAAGTTTTCAGTTCGTTAAATTCCTCCTCTGTTTCTCCCGGGTAGCCAACGATGAAAGCTGCCCTTACCACAGCATCAGGCAGGTGCTGCCTGAATTTTTCCATCAGGTTGTATGTACCAGCTTTATCCACGCCGCGACGCATGCTTTTCAGAATCCTGTCGCTGATATGTTGTAATGGAATATCAACATAGTTGCAAACATCAGATCGCGAAGCTATTACATCGAGTAATTCGTCAGGAAAAGTAGTAGGGAAAAGATAATGAAGCCGAATCCAGGTAAAGAGTTTCAGGTCCGAGAGCTGCTTTACCAATTCAGGAAGCATTTGTTTTTTATACAGATCAATACCATAATAAGTCAAATCCTGCGAAATAAGCAATAGTTCCTTTACGCCCTGGGCGGCTAATTTTTGGGCCTCATCAATAATATCTTCGATGGTGCGGGAAATATGCTTGCCGCGAATGCCCGGTATGGCGCAGAACGAACAGGAACGATCGCAACCTTCGGCAATCTTGAGGTAGGCATAGTGTTTCGGGGTAGTCAGGTAGCGTTCGCCCAGCAACTCCTTGCGGTAGCTGGCGCCCATGCGGGTAACAATCTCTGAAAGATCGCGCACCCCGAAATACTCATCTACTTCAGGAATTTCTTTCTGCAATGGTTCTTTAAAGCGCTCGGAAAGGCACCCCATCACATAAACATGTTTAAGTTTACCTTGCTTTTTTGCTTCGATAAAACCAAGAATGGTTTCGATGGATTCTTCTTTGGCATCGTTGATAAAACCGCAGGTATTTATGATAACTGAATTTTCCCTTCCTTTTTCACCATCGCGAAGCACACGGATGTTGTTAAGTCGCAACTGTCCCATCAGCACCTCGGAATCG
>JBAXBJ010000043.1:0-36882 GCA_037142075.1 Bacteroidota bacterium | reverse complement strand
TTTCTGCATTCCAGTTCGTTGCAAGGATTTGTGTGTTTTATGTGCATACCCCAGTTAAATATAAATTTCGAATTTAATATGCTTGTTTGCAGTATGATAGATAGTAATAATCTTAAGTTTAGAAATGAAATTGATAACAAGAGTTTTCCTTATTTTGAGTATTCTGTTTATCCTTCGGGTTTTCACCGGCTGCCTGATCCATGATTGCCCGGAAGAGGTGTACCCGTTTGATTTTGAGAAAATTGAGATTGTAAACCTCGATAATTCAGGAATGTGGCCAGCTATTTTGTCAAGCGATACATTGAAGAGAGCCGCTGTTGCCTTCCAGGTTAGTGTTTCGGCAAACCTGCCATTAATCGGACAATCCGGGCAAAACTCCAACAGTTCCGGGTTTTCGTTCCCAACTGCATCCGGCAAATCGGATTGTCCTATGCTGTATAGTGCTAATCACATTATCGAAAATATTTCCGTAGTAACTGCTTTTGATTTAAATGAAAGTTACCCCGCAAATGCTGATGTGACCAGTTTATTCCTTGGGTCAGATAATATTGGTTATGGGTCAGGACTTTATGTGCCAATAGATGAGCTGTATCAAAAAATCAACAAAGCCCGATACTACGATTATCCGGAAACTCAGTTCAGACTATTTTACAGGCGAACAGTCGAAAAGGATAGTGCCCGGTTTATAATCCGTGTAAAACTATCGGATGCTAGCATCCTCTCGGACACCACGCAAATAATTCATCTCAGATAGAACGTATGAAAACAACTATTTTATCTGTAATCATTTGTTTTTTAGCTCTTAACAAGGAAGCTAAGGCACAGGATAAGTTTATACGCAACTATGAAATTTCTATGTTTTTTGGAGTCAGAGATACCAAAATTGACAGTTTCCCCAATACTCAGAATGTGGATTTTATGAATTACCTGTATGATTCTCATGAAGGATCCGATTATCAATATATTGGCTTTTCGGGTCACTTTTGGTTAAAAAACAACTGGGAAAGTGATTTCAAAGTGGCAATGTACGATGATTTTGTTCCTGATAATCTGGATATTACTGTTCAGTATTTTGCGCTAAAAAATATAGGGTTGAGTTTCGGTTTATACACTCACAGTGTGCTGATGAACGATTTTACAATGTTTCATAAAACAACCGGTGAAGGGCTTTACGGCGATCTTGAAACAAATTTCAGACAGCGAAAACTGTTTGACAGGGGTGTACAAGGTGGCTTGGTTTTGAAACAGGATTTAGGAGTATTTCATGCCAGCCTTAAACTTGCAGGCGGCGTCAGCAGTTTCAAGCCATTTTCGGAAGTTGTTTTACAAAAGCAGGTGGATGGGAATTTTGTCCGGCAAATAGATTACCAGACTGAAAATACCTGGAATTTTTTCTTTTTTCCTGATTTGAGACTAAATTTGGATTGCTTAACGATGAAGAAATCGAAGCTGGGGATTCAACTTCAAGCAAATTATTTTTATTCCGAAAAGTCAATTGATTATACACAAACAACTTACGACTGGACGATTGAGAATTCCACCGTTCAGCAGGTCGATTCTCCTAAACATTGGTACCGGAAATTCGATCTTGATTTCGGACTTTACCTGAAGTGGTAAGCTGGTTTACTGATAATATTATTTTGGCTTTACTGCTAATTGATTGGAACTTAATTTTTTAGAAGTCAGAAGTCAGAATACAGAATACAGAAGTTCCTCTGAAAATGATGTTGCTTTTTTTGAAGGGAAGCAATTCTAAGGAAGTTAATTGTTATTAAATGAGGCATTTGTAAGGGAGAGATTGTTTTTTAGGGTAGCTTCTGTCTTCCAACTTCCGACAAGCTAACTTTATCCGCTAAATTGGCAGTAGAACAATTATTGCTTATTTCCGTCTGAGCGAGAATTTCATCTAATACTTTATCGAAAACAAGGTTGTTTTGGGAACAACAATCCGTACGTTCCAGCATTTGTTCTGCTGTTTGTGAATATTTTCCTTCAACGAGTTCATGTTCAATTTCCCTGATAAATCCTGCCACATTTAGAGGGGTAACTTCAAAATGGAACTGGAATGCGAAAATATTTTTTCCGAGCCTGAAAGCCTGGCATGCCGTAACTGCGCTGCTTGCCATGGAAACTGCTCCTCCGGGAAGCGAAAAAGTATCGAAATGGACGTGCAGTACTGTCATCTCATTTCTAAAATGCCTGAAAACAGAATCATTTTTGGCTGTCTCAGTGAAGGTTACAGGCCAGAAGCCCATTTCCGGTTCCGTGTTTCTGAAAACATCTGAACTGCATGCTTTTGCAACTAATTGCGATCCGAGACAAATTCCGATCACAATTTTTCCTTTGCTTATTGCTTGTTTAATATACTCAATTTCAGTTGTTAACCAAGGAAATTTTTCCGAATCGTTTACACTCATTTTTCCACCCAGCACTACCAGCCAGTCGTAATTCTCGTGAGATGGAATAGCCTGTTTTAGGTCAAAACGTGTAACCGAAGTGGTGAAATTGTGCCTGGTAGCCCAATCGCCGATATAGCCTAAGTCTTCAAAATGATCGTGCTGAAAATAATGGATATGCATTTCCCTGGCTTTTTATGCTGGCAAATTTAATTTTTTTCAGTTAAACAGCCAGGTTTTTAAAACTGGCGGATTTAAGGGAATTAGTAACTTTGCCCACTTAATACAACTGAATGAAAGTTACCGGCTTCACCTTTATCCGCAATGCTGTTATTTACGATTACCCGGTTGTTGAAGCAATTCGCTCAATATTACCCATTTGTGATGAGTTTGTTGTAGCTGTTGGCAATTCGGACGATGCAACCCTGCAGCTAATTTCCCGGATTGATCCTTCAAAAATCCGGATAATCAAAACCGTTTGGGATGATTCCCTGCGTGAAGGAGGGCGAGTCCTGGCTTTGGAGACAGATAAGGCCTACCAGGCAATTCCAGCGGATAGCGACTGGGCTTTTTACATACAGGGCGATGAAGTGGTGCACGAGAAGTACCTCGAAACGATTAAAAATTCGATGTTGCAATGGAAAGATCATCCGGAAGTGGATGGATTGCTTTTCGATTATCTTCATTTTTATGGTTCGTACGATTATGTGGGGACTTCAAGTATATGGTATCCACACGAAATCAGGGTTTTGCGTAAGCGGAGCGACATCTATTCCTACCTTGATGCGCAGGGATTCAGGAAAGGGAAAAACGAGAAACTAAGCGTAAAACCGGTTGATGCCTGTATTTACCATTATGGCTGGGTTAAAGAGCCTGCTGCCATGCAACGGAAAAAGGAAGATTTCAATAAACTCTGGCATCCGGATAACTGGGTTGAAAAGAATGTGATTAAGGCTGACGAATTTGATTATTCAGGTATCGATGCCCTGGAGTTATTCCGGGGAACTCACCCGGCCGTCATGCTCGATCGTATTCAGAATAAAAACTGGAGTTTTGATTTTGATATCACATATAGCCGCCTGAGTCTGAAAGACAGGATTAAATTTCTTTTGAAAAAATATACCGGAATTGAACTTGGGCATAAGAATTATCGAAAGATATAAACGGCTTGTGTAAGTAGTTTAAAATCAATTTTTTCCATTTTTGGGGAATTCAGATACCTTATAAATTTTTATGCCGGTTCCATAAAGCAAGCATTACCGGAATCATAACTTGTTCTGCAAAAAGTAGGAAGTGTGCGATACATTGGTCTTTACAAGATCTTCCGGAGTTCCCTCAAACAGGACAAATCCGCCTTGTTCGCCACCTTCTGGACCAAGATCAATTACCCAGTCGGCAGTTTTAATTACATCAAGGTTGTGTTCGATCACGATAATTGAATGTCCTTTGGCCAGCAGCGCATTAAAGGCTGACAGCAAACGGTTTATATCGTGCATATGAAGACCGGTAGTTGGTTCATCAAATATAAAAAGGGTAGGGGAGTCGTTGCTTCCTTTTGTTAAAAATGAAGCTAATTTAATCCGCTGAGACTCGCCACCCGAAAAGGTGTCCGAAGATTGCCCAAGCTTTAAGTACCCTAATCCAACATCAGCCAGCGGTTTAAGTTTTGCCGAAATACGCGCCGCTGTGGCATTTTTTTCGGAATTCGCGGTGAAAAAATCAATTGCCTGCTCAATCGTGAGGTTCAAAATATCGGAGATCGTATTTTCGTGGAACTTCACTTCAAGTACTTCGTCCTTGTAACGCTTACCTTTGCAACTATCGCAGGTTAAATGCAGGTCGGCCATAAATTGCATTTCAACCGTCACAATTCCTTCGCCCTCACATTCTTCGCACCTGCCACCCTCCACATTGAAGGAGAAAAATCCCGGTTTGTAAGCCCGCAACTTTGCCATCGGCTGATCGGCATACAGACTTCGTATATCATCGAATGCCTTAACGTAGGTTGCCGGGTTCGACCTGGATGAGCGGCCAATCGGATTCTGATCGATGAGTTCAACGGCGGTAATAAGGTTATAATCTCCGCCCAGGCGATCGAATCGTCCCGACCGTTCGCCGTACCCGCCAAAAAGCTTTTTCAAGGCAGGATATAAAATTCGCTTTACCAGGGTTGTTTTTCCTGAACCACTAACTCCTGTTACCACTGTCATTACCTTGAGCGGGAACTTAACATTTATACCTTTCAGATTATGCTCCCGGGCTCCCGAAATTTCAATGTAATCATTCCAGGGGCGGCGGCTCACAGGCAGTGCAATGGCCTTTTTACCCGACAGATACTGGCCTGTCAGACTGATTTCGTCTTTCAGGATTTCTTCATACGTTCCCTGGAAAATGAGCTCACCACCATGACTTCCGGCCAATGGGCCAATATCAATTACCTGGTCGGCGGCTTTGATGATTTCTTCCTCATGCTCTACGACTATCACTGTATTGCCTATATCACGAAGCCCTTTCAGTACTTTAATCAATAATTGTGTATCGCGCGGATGAAGCCCGATACTGGGTTCATCGAGGATATAAAGTGAGCCTACCAGGCTGCTTCCCAGGGAAGTAGCAATATTGATGCGTTGTGATTCACCACCGGATAGTGAGTTGGAAAGGCGATTAAGTGTCAGATATGGTAAGCCTACATTGCACAGAAATCCTAGCCTGTTCTTTATTTCAATAATTAACCGATCGGCTACTTTGTGCTCGTAGTCGGTAAGTTGTATGTTCTTAAAAAAATCATACGCATGCGAAATTGACATTAAAACAAGATCTGTTATCGATTTCTCGTTGATTTTTACATAATTGGCATCTTTCCGAAGCCGGGTCCCCAGGCAATCGGGGCAAACCGTTTTGCCACGGTACCTCGAAAGCATAACCCTGTACTGGATTTTATAGGTCTGACTTTCAACCATTTCGAAGAAAGAATTAATTCCTTCGAAGTATTTATTTCCAGTCCATAACAATTTGCGTTCCTCCTGCGAAAGCTTGTAGTAGGGACTATGAACCGGAAATCCAAATTTGTGTGCATGTGTGATCAGGGTATGCTTATACTCACTCATTTTCTCCCCTTTCCAGCATGCCACCGCATCATCATAGATAGAAAGGCTTTTATCAGGAATTACCAGGTCTTCATCAATACCAATCACACTTCCGAATCCCTCACATTTTTTACAAGCCCCGAACGGATTGTTAAAACTAAAAAGGTGGACCGATGGTTCTTCAAAAGTGATTCCATCCAGTTCGAAGCGGTTAGAGAATTCGAGTTGCTGGCTGATTCCATCATGATCAAAGCTGAGCAAACATGTGCCGTTACCTTCAAAAAAAGCAGTCTGAGCCGAATCGGCAGCCCGGTTTTGCATATCCTCATCATTGGGATCGCTGGTAAAACGATCGACCAGTACATACATTTCCTGATAACTATATTTTTCAATCTCTGGCAGTATATCTTCAATTTTCAGTATACTGTTATGGTATAGTACTCGGCTAAATCCCTGCTGAAGCACAATAGTTAAGTCATCCTTCAGTGTTCTGTCCGTTTTTGGATACAACGGGCTGTACAGCATCACAAGGGCTCCGGCTGGAAGTTCCAGAATTGCATTCACAACATCGGTAACAGTGTGCCTGGTGACCAGGTTGCCCGAAACCGGCGAAAATGTTTTACCAACGCGCGCAAAAAGCAATTTGATATATTCGTATATTTCGGTCGAAGTACCGACTGTTGAGCGTGGATTTCGGGTATTTACCTTCTGCTCAATTGCAATGGCCGGAGCAATTCCTTTAATATAGTCGACTTCAGGCTTACTCATACGACCCAGAAACTGCCGTGCGTAGGAACTTAAACTTTCAACATAACGACGCTGACCATCGGCATATAAAGTATCGAAAGCCAGGGATGATTTGCCTGAACCTGATAAGCCGGTGATAACCACCAACTTGTTCCGTGTGATGGCTACTGTGATATTTTTAAGATTATTAACCCTTGCACCTTTAACAAGAATGTATTTTTTAGGGTCTAACTGGTCGATGTCGTAGTTAATCATAGTGTATTTCGTCGTAAAAAAACAAACTGACAGTAAAAGCGTTGAGGTCGTTCAAGAGCCTGCCAACCTGCAAAGCTACTCACATTTCGAACAATTAGCACTGAAAAGAGTTACTATTCACGGATTTAGCTGACATTTAAATGATTTCAGGTGCTGGTTAAAAAGCTTATAACTTACTGATTATTAGTTATATATTCCATAAATAAAACAGACAATATAACCTTATTTAAAATAATTTTAACAATAATTCGCAATCTTACAAACAGTTGTTGTATATTTGCAATTCAGAAAGTAAAAGTAAAGATTATAACCTTTTACTTTTCATAGCCTGCTAACCCAAATACTAACTAAAAAGAATCCTTATCGACAGATTTCTACGCTATTAAACTCAAATAATTACTAACCAACACGGAGGTAACATGTCAACCCCCATTGTTAGCGATCAGGAGCTTATAAGCAACTATCTCGCCGGTAATGAAAATAGTCTTGAGGTTCTTATAAACAGGCACAAGCAAAAAGTTTATTCGTACATCCTTCTCGTCGTCAGAGATAAACATCTGGCTGATGATATATTTCAGGATGCCTTCATTAAAGTTATAAATACCCTTCGTTCGGGTATATATAAAGAAGAAGGAAAGTTCATACAATGGGTTATGCGTATATCGCACAACCTGATTATCGACCATTACCGAAAATCAAAACGCTTACCGGTGGTTGATAACAATTCCGAAGATGGAGATATTTTCGACAACCTGCGTATTGCTGAAGATTCCATCGAAGATCGGATGATAGTAGATCAGATATACGAGGATGTTCGGAAACTTATTGATTATCTGCCCGACGAACAGAAGGAAGTTCTTCTGCTCAGGCATTACAGCGACATGAGTTTTAAAGATATCGCCGAGCAAACGGAAGTCAGTATTAACACCGCACTTGGCCGCATGCGTTATGCACTTATCAATCTACGTAAGCTCATTGACAGTAAAGAGATTATCCTGAGCGTTTAGAATAAATTATTTTTATTTTAATGCAATATTGAGCTGGTTTTGACGTTTTTTGGGTATAAAGTTTAACGAAACCCAATAAATGATAAAAAACTCTACTCTGCTTAATGATTCTTCACGAACAGCCAAAAGGAAAAAAGGTAAGGATTTTACTCCGGATCTGCAGGCAGTGAAGATGCTGATTAGTTATTCGAAGGCATTGCAGGTAATTAATTGTAGTGAATTCAAAACCTGTTATGTAGTGCTTAACTAAGGCATAAAACAAAAGTTTAACAATCTTATCCCGCGTGAAGCGGGATTTTTTTTGCCTCGTGGTAAAGGTTTTGTAATTTTGAGGACATACTTTCATCTAATCCGGATCAAAACGTTTGTAACTGAATGAGGTATCCTTTAAAAGGGAATTAATATGTTTATAAACAAGCGGAGAAATAATGGTAATCTAATTGAAAGAAATCTATGCTAAAAGCAATTTCGAAAAAAGAGCTTTTTAAATCTGTGATAAATTATTTTGAATCGGCCATGCCTGTGGCCGAAACTGAGCTGGTTTACCAGTCACCCTACCAATTGCTGGTAGCTGTAATTTTATCTGCACAATGCACTGATAAACGTGTAAATATCATTACACCACCCTTTTATGAAGTATTTCCTGACGCCGGATCACTTTCGAAAGCCACTGAAGAACAGGTTTTTGAATTGATAAAGAGTTGTTCTTATCCGAATAATAAGGCTAAGAATCTTTTGGGAATGGCTCGTACTCTCGTGAATGAATTCAATAGCGTAGTACCTTCGGATATTGATGAACTGCAGAAAATGCCCGGAGTCGGGCGGAAAACAGCAAACGTTATTGCTTCAGTTGTTTTTAACCTTCCGGCAATGGCGGTTGATACGCATGTTTTCCGTGTTTCAAACAGGATAGGCCTGACAACAAATTCGCGTACACCTCTCGAAACTGAAAAACAACTGGTAAAATATATACCAGCCGATAAACTTTCAATCGCTCATCATTGGCTGATACTGCATGGTAGATATATATGCATCGCCCGAAAACCAAAATGCATCGAATGTGGTTTGTCAGGGTGGTGCACTTATTTCGCCGAAACGCAAATCAAAGCTGGTGTTTCAAGCTGATTGAATGGGATAACGGTGAACTTTTTGTTCAATTTCCTGTTCAATATTTTCAATAATACTTTAAACGAATAGCGCATAATTATATGACAACTTTAAAACCCGGTGATGCAGCACCTTTATTCACTGCAAATGACCAGCATGGCAATGAAATTTCCCTGGAGTCCTTAAAAGGGAAAAAAGTAATACTGTATTTTTACCCTAAGGACAGTACTCCCGGATGTACTGTTGAAGCCTGCAATTTACGCGACAACCACGCAGATTTGATTAACAAAGGCTTTGTTGTTATTGGCGTTAGCCCTGATGCGCTCAGATCGCATGGAAAATTCGCTGAAAAGTATGAGCTTCCTTTTTCGTTGCTGTCTGACACAGACAAAAAAATAATTCTCGCTTATGGAGTGTGGGGACCTAAGAAATTTATGGGAAAAAGTTATGACGGCGTGTTTCGTACCACTTTCGTGATTGATGAAAACGGGATTATTGAAAAAGTATTTACCAAGGTTGATACCAAAAAGCATACGGAACAAATACTTGAAGCCTGATAGTGTCAGAAAAATAATTTTGTTAATAAAAACATCCGGCAAGCCCTAACTATATTTTTGTATCATGCCGATTGTGAGTAAATTTGCTTCTTAAATGAAAAACATATAAAATGGCAAAGGAAGATTCAAATCAGGAAAAACTGAATGTACTGAAGCTTACGATGGATAAGCTCGAAAAAACATATGGAAAAGGCACTATCATGAAGCTTGGTGATCAGGCGGTTGAAGAAATGCCAATAATATCATCGGGTTCGCTGGGTTTGGATATCGCGTTGGGTGTGGGTGGTTTTCCCAAAGGACGAGTGGTCGAAATATATGGGCCTGAATCTTCAGGTAAAACTACCCTGGCTCTGCATGTAATTGCCCAGTCGCAGAAAAAAGGCGGCATTGCTGCATTTATTGACGCCGAGCACGCGTTTGACAGGTATTATGCTCAGAAATTGGGCGTCGACATTGAGAATCTTCTGATATCGCAACCTGATAACGGTGAACAGGCTCTCGAAATTACTGAAAACCTGATTCGCTCAGGTGCTATCGATGTAATTGTTATCGACTCGGTTGCTGCCCTCACACCCCGTAGCGAAATTGAAGGGGAGATGGGTGATTCGAAAATGGGATTACAAGCCAGGTTGATGTCACAGGCTTTGCGTAAACTTACTTCAACCATCAGTAAAACAGGTTGTTGCTGTATATTTATCAACCAGTTACGCGAAAAAATAGGTGTTATGTTCGGTAATCCTGAAACGACAACAGGCGGAAATGCACTGAAATTTTATGCTTCGGTCAGGATTGATATACGTCGTCAGACACAAATAAAAGATGGTGATGTAGCCATTGGTAACAGGGTTAAGGTGAAAGTGGTGAAGAACAAGGTTGCCCCACCTTTCCGGCAAGCCGAATTCGATATTATTTATGGAGAAGGAATTTCAAGGTACGGTGAAATCATCGACCTGGGTGTTGAGAAAAATATTATCAAGAAAAGCGGATCCTGGTTCAGTTATGGCGAAACTAAATTAGGGCAGGGTCGTGATGCACTGAAAAAATTGCTGGCCGATAATCCTGAGCTTTGCGAAGAAATAGAAACAAAACTTATTCAGGCACTCAAAGCATAATTCTCTGGATACCTGAACAGTTCAAACGTATAAACATTTCAATAATTTCGAAAACTCCGGACGAATATTCAGCCGGAGTTTTTATTTTTGCAAACCAACACAATCTTATGCGAAATTACTTTCTTATCCTACTGATTTTGTCCTTGATAGTGCCCACATTTTATTCCTGCAATCATTCCGGATCGGGGAAAAGAATGTCGGCAAATGATTCCATTCCACAGGAATTATCTTCCTTAAATGCAGCTATAGTGAAAAATCCGGAAAGCTCTGCTCTATATACCCAGCGTTCTGAATTTTATCTGAGAAGCGAGTTGTATACCAAGGCTCTTTCGGATATTAACAAGGCCATCGAACTCGATCCGAAAAATGTTGCTGCATACACCGGATTATCAAGTATTTACCTTCTTATGGGCAAGCCACAGGAATCGCTCGATGCATTAAACCGGATATTGAAATTCGACGCAAAAAACGCAGATATTTATCTGAAGAAAGCAAAACTCTACCTGATTATGAAGGATTATGAAAATTGTGCTGCTTCCGTTCAAAAGAGTATTGAAATCAATCCAAACCTGGCGGATGCTTATTACCTGAAAGGAATGGCTTTGATGGAAAATGATAAAATGGACCTGGCTATTGAGAGTTTCCAGCGTTCAGTGGCTATTTATCAGGCTCATTTTGATGCTCTCATGCAATTAGGTTACATATGGGAGAAGAAGGATCCGAAAATGTCAATCGAGTATTTCAAGAGTGCTGTAAAAGCCAATCCTCAAAGCACTGAAGCCTTATATAACCTGGGATTGCTATACCAGGAACACGATCAGCCTGAGAAAGCAATTCTGTCGTACAAAACAATTAATACACTCGATCCTAACAATAAACTGGCCTTTTATAATATCGGATATGTCAACCTCGTTTACCTGAGTAAGTATAGTGAAGGTGTAATTTATTTCACTAAAGCTATCAATCTTGACCCGATTTATTCGGATGCCTTTTACAACAGGGCTTATTGTTATGAACTATTAAAAGAGAAGGAGAAATCAAGGGCTGATTACCAGCAGGTGTTGAAACTTAAAGTTAATGACACTAAAGCTATTGATGGAATGAACAGGCTTGATAAGATGAGGTAGGGTATCAGTTATGAATTATGAGTTATAAGTTTTGAGTTACAGGCTATTGATCGTAGGCAAAGTTTTAGTTAACTGCAATATATTTACAGAAGATTAATTGCCTTGTGACTGGTATTTTATGCTTTGAGGGCATCTAATGTTTTTTTTCTGAGCAGTTCCTTCCTCATTACTTTAGCATCGCAGTTACAACCTGAAGAACAGCCATGCTGGTTGCTTTTCGCTTTCGAAGGGAACAGGGTCTGGTAAAGGTTGATCAGCAAAATACCAAAAGCTATTGCTACCAAAAAATAAGTTATAATTTCCTGTAATTGCATATTGTGTTTTAAATCAGCGTTTTAATAGATGGGAAATAATTCATTACCGAAAACCATGATATAAATAGTGTGAAAGTCAGCAGCAGAAATGCCCAGAGAGCGGCGGGTATTTTTGTAAATTTTTGCAGGTTGGTAGCATCGCCGGCTTTTTTGGGTTGCTTTATTGACAGTATCATAAGTATAAACGAGGAAATGATGGCATCAGTAAAAATTATAACTGTATAGAAAGTGGCAAAAGCATTGGTTATTGTTTTGTTATCAAAGTAGATTAATAACAAATTAAGTACAATAAATGTTCCGGCCCAAAACAGTCCATAAGCGTTTCTGAGAGATAATATCATGATTAACAATGCAATACTGGTTAAAATAAATAGTATATAAAGATGATAATTATTGTGAAGCAGAAACAAACATAGCCAGGCTGTCAGCACTGAAACAGGGTAACCGGCCAATGCAATCAGGCTTTGGGCAAGTTTCCCTTTAGCTTTGGTTACTGTTGTGCCTGAAGTATCTGCAAAGAGATTTACTGCAATAACTTCTCCACTTAAAATAAGTGTCATAAAGGCATGGCCCGCTTCGTGAACAAGGGTATTTACACTTCTGAAATATTTTCCTAGCACCGGAATACGGGTAATAAAAATTGCTGTTAGCAGCAGTATATAGAATAAAATCTGGGGGTTTGAATCAAGCCAGTTCATGATAATGATTTAGTGGAAAAATAGAGAACCAATCTGGAAAACAAAAAGAGAGCCCAGGTAAGCCAGAACTGTAGTATAAACAACTACAAACATAGCCCATTTCCAATGTCCCGATTCGCGGCTGATGGCCGAAACTACACCTATACAAGGGAAATATATTAATATAAACAGCATAAAACTTAACGCTACCAGGGGCGTAAAAACGGGTTTTCCAACCTTAGGACCGCTTGTAAATTTCTGGCTTTGTATCTTTTGAACCAGTGATTGTGACCCATCCCCGGAATCGTTTGCATGATACAGTACTCCAATTGTACCAACCACCACTTCTTTGGCAGAAACACCTGTAAGAAGGGCCACACTCATCTTCCAGTCAAATCCTAAGGGACGCATAACCGGTTCGATAAAATGGCCTATCCGGCCAATAAAGGAGTTTTCCTGCTGTGCGACATTCAGGGCAAAATTCAGATCCGCCATTTTTGAAGTGTATACCAGGTTTATCGAATCTTTTTCTTTCTGCGAATATAGTGAAGGTTGGCTAATGCTTGCATTCGCTTTCTTTAATTCAGAAATCTGCAGATCAATCTCCTCCTTCTTATCAAAATGAACCGGAAAATACCCTAATGCCCATATAATAATGGAAGATATCAGGATAATTCCGCCAATTTTCTGAAGATACTGTCCGGTGCGGTGCCACATATGCCGAAATATGCTCCTCAAGGTTGGAACGCGATAGGGTGGAAGTTCCATTACAAAAGGGACGTCTTTTTTACGAAAAAGAGTTTTCCGGAACATCAAAGCGGACCCAATAGCCAGAAGCACCCCGGTAAAATAAATGCCAAACAGTATAGTTCCCTGGTATGACTGAAAAAAAGCTGTAATAAATAAAATATAAACGGGAAGTCGGGCACTGCACGACATAAACGGGTTGATCAGCATGGTGATAAGCCTGTCGCGCCTGCTTTCGATAATGCGCGTTGACAGTATTGCCGGTACATTACATCCGAATCCCATAAGAAGAGGGATAAATGATTTGCCATGCAAACCGATTTTGTGCATGAGTTTATCCATAATAAACACAGCCCGTGCCATATAGCCGGTATCCTCCATAAGAGAGATGAATAAATACAGCAAAAGAATATTGGGCAGGAATATGATGACACCTCCCACGCCTCCTATAATACCTTGAATCAGAAGATCTTTCAACATTCCGTCAGCCATATTTACCTGGATGAGCGTCGATATTTCCTGCACCAGCCATTGTATCCATTTCATCGGATAATTGCCGATTTTAAATGTACCGTAAAATGTGGCCCACATCAACCCGATAAAAATCGGGATTCCCCAAAACTTGTTGGTGATAAAAGTATCAATGATTTCACTGTTGCGACGGCGGGTTTGGGGATTAACTTTAAGCGTTTCCGCCAAAGCACCGGCTATAAACCCGTATTTAGCATCTGTAATGAGAGTTTCGGCATCTTCGTGATGTTCATTTTCTATTCGTCCCGATTCACGTTCAACTGTCAGCCGTATTTCATCAGGATTCTTCAGAATCTTCATTTTTACAAGGGCATCCGGGTCATTTTCGAGCAGTTTGATGGCAAAGAAGCGGGATGAGATTTTATTCAGAAAATCAAAGTTCTCCGGAATCCGGATTTTTTTCTGAATCGTTTTTATTCCTTCTTCCAACGAATGGCCGTAGTTGATATGAATATGCCTTGATACCTTATCACTACCCTCGCAAACTTCGATTATTTTTGTGAAAAGCTCATGAATTCCTTTTCCCCTTGACGCAACTGTCGGAATAAAAGGGATACCAAGCATCTGGCCTAAATACTCATAGTTTAGTACATCTCCTTTTTGTCGCAACTCGTCGAACATATTCAGGGCAACAACAACCCGGATATCCATATCAATAAGTTGAGTTGTGAGGTATAAATTACGCTCCAGGTTCGACGCGTCCACCACATTCACGACCACATCCGGCATGTTTTCATTAATGAAATCGCGAACATAAAGTTCCTCGGGCGAATATGCTGTTATCGAATAAGTTCCCGGCAAATCTGTAATAATAAATTCATATCCTCCCTGTGCGAAACTTGCCTCCTTTGCATCCACGGTGACACCGCTATAATTGCCAACCCTTTCACGCGAATTGGATGCATAATTAAACAACGTAGTTTTACCAGAGTTCGGGTTGCCAACAAATGCAACCTGGATTATTTTATTAGTCGACGAATAACTGATATTTTCAGAATCTTCGGTTAAAGTTCCTGAGTAATTAATTTCCTGGTCCGAAGAATTAAACTGTTCAACTTCAATAAGTTGAGCCTCGCTGATTCTGAGTGTAACATTGTACCCCAGAATATTGTATTCGACAGGATCCTGTAATGGTGCTTTCTTTATTACCGTAACTTCCTTACCAACAACGAACCCCATCTCGGTAATTCTTTTCCGAAATGCACCACGCCCTTTTACTCTGGTGATGCTGGCTTTTTCGCCAGGTTGCAGTTCGCTGAGATTCACAGGCTATTGTTATTTGGATTAAATAAAAATTGAAACAAAGGTAAGGGTTTTTTATCACCTGGAAATATAACAAAACAATATAGTTTGATATGAATACATAAACAGAAAGTGAAAGAAACCCGGGGGAATCTTATTCAAAATAAAAACGCCACCCATAATTACAGGATGGCGTTTTTAAATTTTTAGATACTTCTGTTTAACCTTGAAGTTTAAAATAGATAGGCATATTGAACAGTACACGAACCTGTTTTCCGTTTTGTTTTCCCGGATGCCATTTCGGCATCAGTTTTACAACGCGTAAAGCTTCTTCATCGCAGCCTCCGCCAATACCACGCAGGATTTTTACATCAGTAACATTTCCTTTTGAATCTACAACAAAAGAAATATAAACGGTACCCTGAATCCCATTTTCAGTAGCCTGCTGAGGATACACAATGTTATCTGCCAGGAATTTATTGCGTTCGGATTCGCCGCCCGGGAAGGAAGGCATTTCCTCAACAATCGTGAAAACTGGTTTTGCTTCTTCAACTTCGATAACTTCTACCTTTTCGACGGCAACTTCTTCAGTTACAACAACAGCTTCGTTAGTCGATGTTTTGCTCAGATCATCCTGGTTAAAGATATCAGCATCTTCAACAACCTCTTCGGTGGTAACAACAGGAGCAACAAATTTTACTTTTTGCTCAAGAGCTGCCGGAGGAGGTGGGGGAGGAGGTGGAGGTGGTGGCGCTTCTTCTTTGGGTTTGTCCATGTCTAAGAATTCAGCACTTGCTGCTTTCTCAATGTACCCGGCCCTTGCCTTTGCATAATAACTTGCTGCCAGTGGATAAGCTAAACCTGCAAGCAGAATAATGACTGCAAGCAATAAAGCCCTGGTTATGTGCTTATTATACAATTTACGCAAAATGTACGCTCCATAAGTTTTATTCCTGTGCTCAAAGACGATTTCGTCCATAGGAGCGGTATAAACTTTTTGATTTGTCATTTTAGTATTTTGCTTTAAATGTGAACAACAACTTCTGTCAATTACTGTTGATTTACTTCGCTGCCGGCACTGAGACCGCTGTTCCGTTTATCATTTGCAGTTCAAGTGGTGAAACATCAACAACTGCATAATTGGCAACAGTGCAAATTGCCATTTCATCAATAATGTCAACCAGGTTTTTGTATTTCGCCTTTTCATCCGCTTTTATCAGGATTATAGGCGCGTTTTTGTCTGCTTTCTTCAACTCTTTAACTTTTCGGTTTAAAGTTGAATCTGCCATTACCTCTTCCCCTTTAATTACCTTGTCCCTGAGTGCCGAAACAGCCGTGAAAACTATTTTGTTACGTTGCAACAAAATTTTACGTATTCCATCTTTACTGTAATTCGTTTCGATCAGGCTTGGAAGAGGCTTTTTGGGATCTGCTACACCAAAGTAATAGAAAATTTTATCCTGGCCTGAGATAAGAATATTGATTGTCCTGTCTGCTGCAATTTCTGGTGCTTTTACAGTAGGATCATCTTTCTTCTCGGGCATGGTAATTTCCATTGCTTTTGGCTTACTAAAAGCTGTAGTAAGCATAAAAAAGGTTATCAGCAAACACATCAAGTCAACCATTGGGGTCATATCGATGTGCGTCGAAAACTTTTTAGCTTTCTTTTTGCCGCCTTTTTGTTTGCCTTCAGCTTGAATGATTTCAGCCATAGTATGATTTCTTTAAATTATTAAATTTATTTACTATTCTTCCAATTTTGCTTCTTCCTTCTGGAGATTCGTTGTCAGGTTAAACTTGTTAACCTGGTTGTCCTGAAGAATATCCATTACATGTTTTACAGCTTTGAAATCGGCATCGGCATCACCTTTGATAGCGACTTCGGCGTTTGGATTCTGCAAGCGTATAAAACGAACCCAAAGATTCAACTGATTATCTGTTGAATCAACAGGTATTCCCGACTGAAACTTGTCACGGTCTTTCGAATCTTCTGTATTCAGCCAGGCTTTTAATTTGTCAGCCGGCATACCAAAAGAAGCCCAGGTTGAAAAGGTTTTTAATTCCTTTTCCGTAAATGTCAGTTGATATTGTTCTGCCATTTTTTTCAAAACTTCTTTTCTAATAAGAACAGAGGTGTCAAGACCATTATCGAAATTAAGGAATACTTTATTATCCTTACCGACAAGAATTATAATGACATTTTTATCAGGAGACACCTTTTCGCTTATTGAATTAGGAGTATCAATAACAGTAGCCTCCTGGGGGCGAAATGACGTTGTTAACATGAAGAATGTAAGCAAAAGGGCAAATAAATCCACCATAGGCGTCATGTCTATGTGTGGAGTTCTTACCGGTGCTTTAATTTTTGGCATGGTTTCTTATTTTAATTGTGAAAACCGGGCGCTAGGCGCCATGACTCAAATAATACTGTAAGCTGACCCTATTTGGCTTGCGCTGCAAAAGTCTGAGTAAGACTGAATCCTGCTTCATCAATTTTGTAAGTCATTGCATCAATCTTCGTCGAGAAGTAGTTGTAGAAAATGATGGCAAGGGTTGAACCTGTAATACCAAATGCGGTATTTATAAGCGCTTCCGAAATACCGGTTGCAAGAGCAAGAGCATCAGGAGCACCGGCTTGAGCTAAAGCAGCAAATGCACGGATCATACCTAATACAGTTCCGATAAGTCCAATAAGTACTGAAATGGAAGCGATAGTTGATAAAATAACCAGGTTACGCGACATCATCGGAAGTTCAAGAGCTGTAGCTTCTTCGAATTCTTTTTGCAAGGAAACAAGTTTCTGATCTTTATCAAGTTTGGTGTCTGACTGTAATTCTTTGTATTTTGTCAAACCGGCTTTCATTACATTACCAATCGATCCTTTTTGTTTGTCGCAGGAAGCGATAGCCTGATCAATCTGGTTGTTTTTCAGGAAGTTCTGAAGGTTTGCTACAAAAACGTTTGCAGCTCCTGTACCTTTTGCTTTGCGGAGAGTGAATGCTCTCTCAAGAGTGAAAGTTAGAAGGACAATAATCAGGGTAATTAAAAGAGGAACAATCATACCTCCTTTATAAACCATTGCCAGGTAGTTGCCCGGAATTGGATGCCCATCTGGATTACCGCCTTCAAAGTTAACAGGATTTCCCAATACCATATAATAAATCAGGAATGCGATTGCCAAAGCAATCAGAATTACTCCAGTTGCGAAAGCTGAACGTAGAGTTTCTTTCAACGATTGACCGTTTTTGCTCATTGTTGTTAAGATTAGGGATTAATGATTTGTATTAATTGTTTATTATTAAATTTCGAGAGTAAATTATCAGCAAAGATAAAAGATTTTAGCTTTTAAAAAAGACTTTGCTTCAGGAAGATGTATTTTTATTTTTAAAAATACATTTTAGTAATAGCTAATCCAATTACTAAAATGTATTTAGTTGAAAATCAATATTTAACTATTGTGTAGGACGACTTGTTGGCTTGAAATCAGGGCAATTATTCTTCAAATCTTTTAATGCTTTTACAGCATTTTCATTTTTAGGATCTATTCCAACAATTTTATCCCAGTTAACCAAAGACTCACAGTAATTTTTTATTACCAGATAATAGTAGCCCAGGTAGCTGTATGCTTCAACAATGTCTTTCGAATATTTTACTGTATCCTGAGCTGCTACTTCCAGCACTTTTTCATAATATGGTTTCGCAAGACCTTCTTTAGTTTCCGGATCGAAAGTGGAGTATATTCGGGCCCTATAAACGTATGCAGGTTCGAAATTAGGATTTAATGCAATTACTCTTACCAAGGCTGAATCAGCTTCACTATAGTTCTTAGCACTGTTATAAGCCTGTCCCATTTTCCAATAATCCGTGGCTGTTGGTTTCGAAAGTTTAATTTTTAATTTATAGATGTCACCTTCCTCCTGGTATTTTTTTATTTTTTTATATGAACTTGCAATTTCACCTAAAAGATCAATATTAGTAGAGTCTTTTGAAAATCCCTGCGTAAGCTTGATAATTCCAAGTGAATCTAACCCGTTTTTTATATAAATGCGTCCGCTATATATGTAGTCATTGGTTGTTACCTTTTCAGCCGGGGCATTGGCAATAAATTTACCAATGTAATATTTAGCCTGGGTATATTGCTTTTCTTCGAAGTAGGAATAGGCTAATGCACGATTGAGGTCATTGAATGTCACTGAGTCGACAGCCAGGATTTGATGTATCTGAACAATAGCTTCTTTATAGTCTTCGGTTTGTATGAGCATGTTAGCATACCTGCGTTTGGCTGCAATGTTACCGCTACTCAGATCCAGGTATTTTTTGAAGTTCTCTTTCGATTCTTTGGGTTGTTTCATTTTTGCGTACAGGAATCCCATTTCGAGGTAAGCCGGTGCAAATGAAGGGTCAATAGCAAGCGCTTCCTGGTAATAAGTTAATGCATCGGGATAACTGTACAATTGCCCAAGCCTAACGCGTGCACGGGTTGAATTTGGAGAAAAATCCTGCGACCTTTTATAGTTCTCAGCCGCGCGGCTTCCATTGTTAAGTGTATTAAACCAGTAATCACCACGAACCAGATAAAGTTCCGGGTTTTTATTGTCAAGAGCTTCTGCTCTTCTCAAATAATCAAATACAAGTCCTGTATCTTTGCTTCCAACCTGAACATATGCTTCGGCCAGACGGATATACAGGGTAGCTTGTTCGGGTTTGGTAAGATTTGATTTTATTTTTTTTGCGGGAAGAAACACCTTAGCTGCTGCAAATCTTACCCCGGCTGTTGTTAAATCGTTCTGAATAAGAGCGATTTTGCCAAGTCCTACATAGTTCAAGGGTTCAGCTGCATTTGCGGCAATACCTTTATTAAAACGTTCAGCTGCTTTCTTGGCTATTGCTTCGAAGGGAATATTTGTCGGATCGATAAAATAGGAAGCTAATTGATTTTCACCACTATAATAGAAATATTTACCATTAGCTGGCTCCTTGGCGCTCAGAGCATTAAAAGCATTGTCGGCTGCTTCAAATTGTTCCTGGTAAGTCAGGTTTAGTGCCGAATTCAAATCCTGTCCCATTGCAGTGCCTCCGATTGCAAACAAAGCAACCCCCGCAAAGGTTCTTTTAATAATCCTGGTAATTTGTAACATGGTTTTTCCTCCCTCTTATTTGAAAAATTAATCTTTTTTAATTTGAATGAGTCTTATCGGCATGGTTGCAGGTACAAGTCCTGATTTTAAAACAATCCGTTGACCCTGGGCTCCAGCTACAAAACTAGCAAAACCCGTGCCAAGACCCGAAAATGTTTCTCTGCTTATCATATATACATCACGGCAAAACGGGTATGAATTCTCGGCAATATATCCCTGGTATGGTTTACAGTAATCCATGGCATTGGTTCCAACTTCGAGAATACGTATTGATTGCAGAAATTTTTCCGAAACACTGTCTTGTGTATCACTTATCCAGTTTACACTGATAATTCCAAGTGCACTCGGGTTATTTTGTACATATTTAATGACTTCTTCGTTGTTGTTGACGGCAAAACAGTTTTCAGGGAAATTACCTGTGAGATTAAATTTTTCACGGAAATAACGCACATTCCCCGATTTATTGTTGTCGAAAACAATATTTATTTGTTTATCGGGAGACTTTGGATTTATCTGTTTCCAGTTCGTTATTTTACCGCGGAACATGTCGGCAAACTGGGTATCCAACAAAAAGGTATCGGGGTTGCTCCGATTTACAATCAATGCCAGGGCGTCATGTGCCACTTTGGTTGTGCGGGCAACAAATTTCAAGGCGAAAAGTTTGTCTTTTTCAGCCTTGGTAAGATCGCGTGTGACTACAATGGTGCGCACCGAATCGTTCATGAAATCTGCCAATACATCAACTTCAGGTTTATAACTGGCAGCAATTTTCGCATTTTTATACATCGATTGAAATGTATAAAGCTGCGTATCGTAAAGCAGTTGAAAAGATTCGTCTATGCTCATTCGAATATTTCCGCGGGTAGGTGTTTCGTCGAGAGGTTGAACTCCCATAGGGTTGCGGCATGACGACAGAATCAGAATAAACATCGTAACTGCCGGGATAAACGAATATAAAGCTGTACGTTTCATAATTATACCTCCTTTAATCATTTGGTTCAGTTTTTTTTGTGATTTGTTTAGCCAGTCTGTAAAATCCGTATGCTATCAAAAAGAGTGAAAAAGAGAACTTTAAAGCTACAGGTTTTACCGGAAATATTTCTGTTGTCAGCAGCACTATTCCTAATGCGACGTATATAGCCGACATCAGGTACCCGAAGTACTGCATAAATTTTGCGAACCAAATTTTGTTGATCAACATAACTATCCTTTTCTCTGATTTGGTAAGCAATAAGAATTTCGAAACTAATTGATTTTAAAGACGCTGAAAATCTGCAACATAAACCCGACAACCGTTAATAATTATAAAGTTTATACAGTCAACCACTAAAACCACAAAAGTAAGGAAAAAGCAAAAATTATGAACCGTAATAAGCCACAAAAGTAATTTTTTTTTAAAAGTTAAAAAATTTTTTTTTGCTGGGACAAATATCTTATTTAAATGCTGCCTGCGAACAGAAAATGGAATTATATAAGGTGTGGAAAACTACATTGCATAATAATATGTAATTTTGCGTAAAATATAGTGAATCATGAAAAAGTTTATTTCAATAGCTGTTCTGCTTAGCTTGTTCTCAACTTCCTTTGGAATGAAAGGTTCTTTGAAGGCCTACTTTACTCATGCCTCTTTTTATTCACCCGAAAATGGGCCTTACATCGAAACGTATTTGTCGATATTGGGGAAAAGCGTACAGTTTATTGGAATGGAGAATGGCAAATTTAAAGGTACCGTTATAGTTACCATGCTGTTTAAACAAAACGACAGTATCAGGGAATTCAGGAAATATGATCTGCACACGATTGAAATAGACGATACAGCCAACGTCAACTTCATCGTTTTCGACCAGCAGCGCATCGCAATTGCTTCCGGGAAATACGACCTGGACCTGGAACTCGATGATAAAAATACGGATTTGCCTTCGTTTACCGAAAAGAGCACTCTTGATATAAACTTTGAGACAAATAATGTATTATTGTCTGATATTGAGACAGTTGAATCGTATACTGAGGCTACTGAATCTTCTTTGATGGCAAAAAGCGGTTACGACTTTCTCCCTTTCCAGGATTATTATTATCCTCAAAACATAAAAAAGATCACTTTCTATGCCGAAGTTTACAATGCATCGACTGTCCTCGGAAACGAAACTCCTTTTGCAGTTGCCACCTACATCCAATCTGTCGAAACAGGCAAACCAATTGATAATTTCTTTCGTATTAAACGCGAGACTTCCAATTCAGTTAATATTGTATTCAGTGAATTCGATATTTCTGAACTTCCTTCCGGAAATTACAATCTCGTAGTTTCAATCCGGGATAAGGAGAATAAAGAAATAGCAGGCCGGAGTATATACCTAAAACGCTCAAATCCAGGTGTCAAATTTAATACGGTTGCGTTGCAAAATGTTGTTATAGACAATAGTTTTGTTGCTTCTCTCACCCAGCCCGACACTTTACGTGAGTACATACGAATGTGTTTTCCAATTGGCTCGGGCAATGAAAAATTGTTCATCAATTCGAATCTTAAAACAAGCAATTTGCTGACCATGCAGCAGTTTTTCCTTAATTTCTGGAGCCAGCGCAACCCTGCCAACCCGCAAGGTGCATGGGCGACCTATTATAATACTGTGTTGGGTGTTGAGAAGGAATTTGGATCCATTTACAAAAAAGGATACGAAACCGATCGCGGTCGCGTGTATCTGCAATATGGATCACCTAATGAAAGAACCGTTGAAGCTCTTAATCCCTGGACTTACCCGTATGAAATATGGCACTATTACGCCGCAGCAGAGCAAACGAACCTGAAGTTCGTTTTTTATACACGCGATAAGGCTCTCAACGATTATTTACTAGCTCACTCCACAGCCAATGGCGAGGTTAAAAATGTTGAATGGCAAAATGAAATAAAGCGAAAAGAATACAAATATCGTCCTAACGATATAGATAATGAACTTTACAAAAGGCCGTATGAAGAAGATATTTGGGGCGAACATACCGGCGAGAATTTCAATATCCGGAGATGAGTTTACGTACGGACTTAAATATTGCTTTTTGTAAATAATTGATTTAATTGATATTAGAGCTTATTATTCTGTTTTTATATGTTTCCGGAAAACCCGGAAAACGGAAATATCCGCCGGATATGGGGATACCCCTGTATTTTAATTAATTTATATTTAAATTAGCTGCCAATTGGAGTGGGGGGGGGATTTATAGTTTTATCGAATAAGTAGATACAAATCAATAACTTAAAGCATTTGGCCAAAATAGCGGTAGTGATTTTAAACTGGAACGGCAGGGAATTTTTAAGAAAATTTCTCCCTTCGGTGCTTGCTTATAGTTGCGAAGTTGCTGACGTTATTGTAGCCGATAATGCTTCAACCGACAGTTCAATTGAATTTCTTGAAAACAACTATCCGGAAATACGAATTGTTACCAACCGCACCAATGGCGGCTTTGCCAGGGGGTATAACGAAGCGCTGGCCGAAATAGAAGCAGATTATTACGTGTTACTGAATTCGGATATCGAAGTAACGCCAAACTGGATTGAACCGGTAATCGCGATGATGGAAAGTGATAAAACCATTGCAGCCTGCCAGCCAAAACTCCGATCGTTCTACGAAAAGGAGAAATTTGAATATGCAGGCGCAGCCGGAGGTTTTATTGATGCTTATGGGTATCCGTTCTGCCGCGGCCGTATTTTTCAGCATATCGAAACTGATTTTGGTCAATACAACGATGCAATTGAAATTTTCTGGGCTACCGGCGCCTGCATGTTCGTGAGGGCTGATTTGTATAGAAAGTTTGGCGGACTTGATGAAAATTTCTTTGCCCATATGGAAGAAATCGATTTCTGCTGGCGGCTTAAAAATGGCGGTTACAAAATCATGTACTGTCCCGATTCGTTGGTTTTTCACGTTGGCGGTGGGACTTTGCCCAAAAAATCGTCTCAGAAAACCTATCTCAATTTCCGTAACAATTTAGTGCTTCTATACAAAAATTTACCCTCGCACCTCTTGCTTCCGGTTTTTGCAGTGAGGTTTCCGCTTGACGGAATTGCTGCAATGAAGTTTTTGATCGATGGAGGATTCAGGGATTTTTATGCCGTACTGAGGGCGCATTTTTATTTTTATACACATTTTTTCGACTTGCGTCGAAAACGTAAACACCTGACCCAGAATTCAGTGCATGGAATTTATAAAGGGAATCTGGTCAAGGAACATTTTATTAATAAAAAAACCGTATTCGCTCAATTATCAAAGGCGGATTTTACTGATTAATAAGTATTTATCTGATATTTTGGAGATAATAATTATTTTTTTTGTAGCTTATCAGTTTGTCTAAAGTAATGAAAAACAAATATATGCCACAGATTACACAGATTACACAGAAAATTATTCATCAGTTTAAATTGAAATTAATTGAAAAACTGCTAAAGGCAGTTTAAAATCTGTGTAATCCGTGTAATCTGTGGCAAAAATGCAATTTGATCAGACTAATTAGTTCATTTTTTTATTCATTATTTCAACAGGCTTTCAATAGCCAACCTGTACGAATCCAGCCCAAAACCTGTAATAATCCCTTTCATCCCTGCTGAAATCATCGAAACCTGTCTGAATTGCTCGCGGGCATGGATATTCGAAATATGAACTTCGACAACCGGACTATTAATAGCTTTTACTGCATCTCCTATTGCAACCGAAGTATGCGTATATCCGCCAGCATTCAGAATGATGCCGTCGGAGCTAAAACCCGTTTCGTGCAACTTATCAATTATTTCACCTTCGATATTCGATTGATAATAAGTAAGTTCAATACCAGGATATTTCTTTTTTAAGGCTTCCAGATAAATTTCGAACGACTCACTGCCATAAACGCCCGGCTCGCGCTGGCCCAGGAGATTAAGATTTGGTCCGTTGATAATGCAGATTTTCATAAATGGAACAATTTTAAACAAAAGTACTTCAGAAACAGATCGGAACAGTAATACTATGCACCATTATCCTAAATTATGTAATTTTTAAGTGCCTTAAGTGCCTTAAGTGCCTTAAGTGCCTTAAGTGCCTTAAGTGCCTAAAGTGCCTAAAGTAAATTTACTATTTTCCATTTACTATTTTCCATTTACTATTTTCCATTAACTATTTTCAAATTCCCCCAAATTAACACTACTTTTGCAATCACAACAGAATAGGGGTGCCTTAACGAAACGGGCTGAGATCAAACCCATAGAACCTGATACGGGTAATGCCGGCGGAGGGATGGACAAACTTTAAATGAATGGATTTTCCCTGTTCGCCATTTGAAGTTGAATTTGAAAGATAAAAATTGATGAAAAAACTGATTCTGCCAGTCCTGCTGGTGATGGTGCCATTTATAATTTTGGCACAAAACAGCCTTACAGGGAAAGTTACTGATCGTTCAACCAATGAACCCTTGATGGGAGCAACCATCAGGCTGATAAATACTTTTCACGAAACGGTGAGTAACAATCTGGGCGTATTTAGCATTAAAAATCTTAAACCCGATACTTATTCACTGGTAGCCAGTTATATAGGATATCTGAATGATACTGCGGTAATTGATTTGAGCAAAACTACTATTATTGCGATGGCATTAATCCCCTCGGCAATTATGCAGGAGGAAGTAATCGTCCTGGCAACGCGGGCAGGAAGTAAAACCCCCGTGGCTTATCAAAGTATTAAAAATAAAGAGATAGCAGATGTAAATTTCGGACAGGATCTGCCAATATTACTGGGAAACAGTATTTCAGCCGTCTCCACATCCGATGCCGGTAATGGAATGGGATACACGGCATTGCGTATCCGTGGCACGGATATGACGCGCATCAACGTAACCATCAACGGAATACCACTTAACGATCCTGAATCACACAATGTTTACTGGGTCGATCTGCCTGATTTTGCAACTTCAACTGACAACATACAAATACAGCGGGGTGTGGGTACATCAACCAATGGTGTTTCGGCTTTTGGAGCCAGTATAAATCTACAGTCAGCTTACCTGAAAAATTTGCCTTATGCAGAGTTGAACAGTGCAGCCGGCTCGTTTAATTCGTTTAAAAATACGCTGTCGCTTGGTTCAGGGCTGCTAAAAAAGCATTTCAGTCTGGATGCCCGCCTATCGAAAATATCATCCGACGGGTTTATTGATCGTGCTTCCTCCGACTTGCTTTCATATTATATATCAGGCGCTTATATAGCGAAAAAGGATATCGTACGGTTCAATATTTTTTCCGGTAAAGAAAAAACGTACCAGGCTTGGGATGGTGTTCCTTCAACTATACTAGATACAAACCGGACTTATAACGGAACCGGCGCGTACTTTGACAGCCATGGAAACCTGCAATATTATGGAAATGAAACCGATAACTATAAACAGACACATTACCAGGCAATATATTCGCATGAGTTCAGTACAAAGTTGATTCTGAATACATCGGTACATCACACGGTAGGAGGGGGGTATTATGAGCAGTATAAGGAAAGTGGTGACCTTGCCGATTATGGAATAGTGCCTGATAAAGAGTTTTCGGCAAATTACAATTCGAATTCGGATACTATTTCACCGAGTAGTACCGACCTTGTGCGCCAGAAACATCTTGCAAATAGCTTTACCGGAATCACCTGGTCATTGAATTACAGTTTTAGCCGCCTGCGTTCATCTTTTGGTGGATCGTGGAATACTTATACGGGGAACCATTTCGGGAAGGTTATTTGGTCGGAATATACCGGTACTATTGAGCCCGGCCACGAATGGTATAGAAGCAAAGCCTTAAAGAATGATTTTAACATCTTTGTTAAAACCGAATTCGCTTTGACTGAAAAATTCAGTACCTGGATTGATCTGCAATACCGTAACATTGGTTATTCTATTGATGGCATTGATGATGATATGCGCGATATCACCCAAGATCATGAATTTAATTTTTTTAACCCAAAATTAGGTATCTCATGGCAAATGACCGAAAAGCAAAACGCATATGCTTCTGTTTCAGTGGCAAACCGCGAACCCAACCGCGATAATTTCATAGATGCCAATCCGTTGCAGCCTGTGCCTCAACCGGAAACTCTGTATGATGCAGAAGCAGGCTATTCATTCACTGCAAGCAGGTTTTCAATCAATTCTAATTTGTATTATATGCATTATAAGGATCAACTTGTTCTTACAGGCGAAATCAATGATGTGGGTGCTCCTGTTATGATCAATGTTCCGTCGAGTTATCGCGCGGGCATTGAGGTTGCAGCAAAAGTAATACTTCCCGGAAATCTGAAATGGGAATCATCGGTAACACTGAGCCGGAACAAAATCAAATCCTTTACTGAATACATTGACAATTGGGATACCTGGGGTCAGATTGCTGTAAATCACACCAATACTGATCTGGCTTATTCTCCGGCAGCAATCGCATCGGGCAGCCTGAGCTGGCAGGCTACAAAAGGACTAACCCTTAGTTTAATCCGAAAATTTGTCGGGAAACAATTTATCGATAATACTCAAAGTGCCGACCGCCAACTTAATTCGTATTTTGTTGATAACCTGCTGGTTAAATATTCAATTCATCCCGGTTTTTGTAAGGAAATAGGTTTCTCGCTGATGATAAACAACCTCTTTAACCAGGAATACGAATCAAATGCCTGGGTTTACAGATATTCTTACGAAAACACGATGCAAAAACTGGATGGTTATTTCCCGCAGGCGGGGATTAATTTTATGGCAGGAATTGTTGCTAAATTGTAATTTCCTTTTTGATAAATCGTTAATCGAAAATGGTTAATCGTTAATCGAAAATGGTTAATCGTTAATCGAAAATGGTGAATATTTGATCGAAAATCGCAAATAGTGAATAGAAAATCTGCAATCCGCAATCTGCAATCCGCAATCCGAAATCGCAAATCTGAAATCCTAAATTCTGTACCTTTGCTGCCTTATGGCGAACATCATCACAATTAAGAATAAAAAAGCCTGGCACGAGTATTTTCTCGTTGAACAGTTCACCGCTGGTATTATGCTTCTGGGTACCGAAATAAAATCTATTCGCGAAGGCAAAGTAAACCTAACTGACAGTTATTGCGCTTTCGAACGCGACGAACTCTACCTGTTGAATGCTCATATTTCTGAATATAAATATGGCAACCAGTTTAACCACATTGCCAAGCGTGCGCGCAAACTTTTGCTTAACCGGCGCGAACTTAAAAAGATAATCGGCAAAACGCGGGAAAAAGGCCTGACAATCGTTCCCATCGAAATGTTTATCAATGAAAAAGGCTTTTGCAAGGTTACTATTTCTATTGCAAAAGGCAAGAAGTTGTACGATAAACGCGAAACTCTGAAAACGAAGGATAACAAGCGGGAGATGGACAGGAGGCACGAGGATTAGGCATGTGAGATATTGGATGTGGGATGTTTGATGGCGGATGTGGGAAGTTGGATGTCGGATGTGAAAATTTGGGAATTAGGTTATGAAGAATGAAGAAATTGAAAATGGGCAATCTGTAAGCAGATAATTTAGCATTAGTCTTCTCAGACAATACACTAAACCCATCAACCCATCAACCCATCAACCCATCGACCCTTCAACCCATCAACCCATCAACCCATCAACCTTTCAACCTTTCAACATGAAGTCAGCCATTGGACTAACCTGGGACATCAGTGACCTGGAACTTGAATTTTGAATCCTACAACTGAAATTTAGCTTTTGATAAGCTTTTTACTCTTAATCTCAGCGGCTTGTTTCCTGAACAATATCTGTTGCTTAGTGTATTCGCCTGACCAATAATTTATTGACTCAATCTGCGTGGAATTTGGGGCGGATTCCATTCCGCAGAAGTTAGAGTATAAACCGGAAATCTCCTCACGAATCTTTTTTTCATCGGCAAAAACTGATTTCTGCTTCGTGGCAGTCAGATCAGCTTTAATTTTCTGAAGTTCATCATATTTTGCTTTCAGCTTTTTATTTTTAGCAAAAGCTACCGTATCGGCCTTCAGTTGTTTCTGCAACAACACAATACTGTCGAGGGTATTGTTCAGATTATTATAGACAGTCAGCAATTCATGAGCTTTATCGTAAACCAGTCTTTGGTCAGCAAGTGTTTGATTTTTATTGCTCTCATCATGAACGCAATTCACTGTTGACTTATAAATTTTATCGTTCACATTGATGTTAATCGTGTATGTTCCTGGTAAAACCATGGGTGCCACGAAACCTGCCATATCCATCTTAGTGCTGCCTTCAGCAACTTTGGGTGGCGTTTCACGAAGATTCCAGTATACTTTGTTGATACCTTTGAGAATCGTTCCCGGCAGAGTTTGAACTAACTTGCCCTTTTCATCGAGAATATCAATACTTACCTTTCCCGTGCTAAGCCTGTTCTTAAAATAATAGGTTATAGGTGGTGTAAACGGCGGATTTCCGACAGCCCATTCTCCCTGTATATTAGGCCCGCCATAACCGAATTTTCCCTGGCTTAGCAACAGATCCGGCGTAGGAAATACATACACATCCTTGTCTAAAATGTCCTTGCTTAATAAACTGATCGGGCGGATATCATCGAGAATGAATATGCCGCGTCCGTGAGTAGCCACAATCAGGTCGTGAGTACGAGGATGAATTTGTATGTCGCGCACCAGCGAATATTCCGGTATTTTGTTTTTCATCCTGAACCAGTTGGCTCCTCCATCCAGCGTTGCAAAAAGTCCCATTTCGGTTCCCAAAAACAAAAGATCCCTGTTTTCGGTATCTTCCTTAATTTTGTGTGCAAACCCCGTAAAAATAGTGCTGTTAATGCGATTCCAGGTTTTTCCGCCATCTGCACTCTTTGCAAGATAAGTGCTGTGATCGCCATACATATGGTTTTCGAAAGTTGCATAAACCAGGTTCTTATCGAATTTCGAGAGTTCGATGCTGCTCACCCACGACTGAGATGCAATACCGCACTTTGCAACATCGGCTGACACATTGGTCCAGGTGCTTCCGGCATCGGTTGTATATTGAAGGTTGCCGTCGTCAGTTCCAACCCAGATCATTTTTTCATCAAGTGGTGATTCGCTGATTGTGAAAATAGTACAGTGATTTTCAGCAGAAGTATTATCCGCACTCAGGCCACCGCTATCTTCCTGCTTTTGTTTGAGTTTGTCATTAGTAGTCAGATCGGGAGAAATACGTTTCCAGTTCCGGCCCTGGTCAGTTGATTTATACAGGTATTGTGCTCCCACATACAAATTACCTGGATTGTTTGCACCCGTTACAATAGGCGTATTCCAGTTCCAGCGAAGCTTTTCATCGGCTGCCGTTTTCTGAGGCTGAATAAATTCTGATTTCATGGTTGACAAGGTCGTACGGCTCATAGAACCACCCTGCGATTCAGAATATACGGATTTACCGTCTGCATCCGGAACCGCCCAGAAACCGTCGCCACCCCCGATCATTTCCCACCTTCCATTGCCGATGCCTCCCGGTGCTGCACTTGGAGCCATCCAGCTGCCGTTATCCTGAAGCCCACCATACACATTGTAAGGTTCTTTTAAATCGTAGGCCACATGATAAAACTGGGAAACCGGCAGATTATGAATGTATTGCCAGGTTACACCCCGGTCGACACTCATATAAACGCCTCCGTCGGAACCCACATAGATGATGTTGGGATGCGCCGGGTTTATCCAGATCGCGTGCATATCGCTGTGAATCGGTGCTCCTTCGTAACTGGCATCGGCAAACGAATACCCGCCGTCAGTGCTGAATGAGAATGACAAGGCAGGCCGGTACACGCGTTTGGGATCCTTGGGATCAACAGCTATAGTGCTGAAATAAAACGGACGCGAAACAATGTTAAACGATGCACTCTGACTTTTCCAGGTTTCACCACCATCGGATGAAATGTACAATCCTGTATTATTGCTTTCAACAATAGCAAACATCTGCTTTGGATCGCTTGGAGCCAGGCACATGGCAATACGGCCAAAGGGTTTTGCAGGTAATCCGTTTTTAATCTCACGCCAGGTTGCACCTCCATCTTCACTCTTATACAAGCCGCTTCCGTTACCTCCCGAATTAAAACTGTATGGCGTACGCCTGAATTGCCAGGTCGATGCCAGCAGAATCTCAGGATGAACAGGGTCCATCAACAGGTCGGCACAACCTGTCTGCTCATTAATATAAAGAATTTTTTGCCATGTTGCGCCTCCATCACCCGATTTGTAAAGGCCTCTATGTTTGCTGTCGCTCCAGAGCGGTCCGGGAACTGTAACGTAGATTTCGTTAGTGTTTGATGGATTTATTATAATTTTCGAAATATGCTCGGTGCTGTCAAGTCCAATTTTTTTCCAGTTATCACCACCATCGGTTGATTTATACATCCCGTCACCAATCGAAACGGAATTGCGCATATTGCTTTCGCCGGTTCCAACATAAATGACCTGGGGATTCTTCTGATCAATGGCCAAAGCTCCTATGGATTGGCAATACTTATCGAAAACCGGTTTCGACGAAACACCGGCGCTCGTCGATTTCCAGACACCGCCGCCAGCGGTTCCTATATATATGGTTTTGCCCTCGTCGGAAACAACGCCTTCAATGGCAGTTATGCGGCCACTCATTGTTGCTGAACCCAAAGCCCTGGCTTCCATCACTCCAAACAGGGAAGAACTTACCTTTGTCTGAGCCATAATGGTCACGCTTCCCAGTAACAGGACTGTTAAGATTGGAATAGTTTTCATAAAAGGATGTTTTGTTTAAGATTTATTCTTTCAAACAAATTCGTAACTACTGAGTAATACACAAGTTGGTTAGGGCAAGTTTTATTCATTAAATCTTCCGTGACGCCAAATAATTGATTTTGCCAGTACACAAGGATAAAATGTAATTTCAACACTCATATCTGCCAATTTACCAAATAAAGTGCAAACAGAAAAATTGCCTGCGCGATAATCGAAGAACAATTCTAATGCTAATCAAGTATTTTAAATTACTCCAAAATATATAATATCAATTAGTTAGATGGTTTAAATATATTTTCGTCAACAACAGGGTTAACATATACCTTTTTAACCTCAATATCTCCCTGGCTGGTGTGGGTGCTCATAGCTATAACGATACCTTCTTCCAGTTTCTGGTAATTACCCATAGTGACTGAATTCTCTACCACCTGGCCGTTAACCATCACTTTTACAGTTTTCTTCAGTAACAGGTATGTTTCGGCATCCAGGAAATAGGTGTTTTCTTTGCCGGTAGTGTCTGTCAATTTGAGTTTAATGCACTCAGTACCCTCAACATCATCGGTTCCCAGGGACTCAAGTTTATCCCCGGTTTCTTTGGTTCTGAGAAGTTTATCAAGGACACACAGTTCATCCTTCGAACTTTTCAAAATATCTTCGGTCATAGGTTCCGGTTTTGTTTGTCCGTTAAATGGCATAAAGTTCCAGCCTTCGGTTTTCGTAATAATGGAGTAGCCGCTCATTCCCATTACATTGATATCCGTTCGCATAGCTGTGCAATTTACCTGGTTAACGGTTATGAGTATATCTGTTCCCTGCATTTTCATCGCCATATCCATTTTCATAGTTTTGATTTTTGCCCAGTTATCCAGGCCTCCGATGGCTTCGGCATGTTTTTTAAGAATTTCATCAACATTCTGTGCTTTCGATATTACAGAAAGCGACGCGATGAACAGGAAGATCAAAAGAAATTTTACAGTTTTCATGTGTGGGGAATTAATTGATAAATTTAAGTTTATGGATTATCAGTCTAATAAAGCATTCTGAGTGAAACGAATGAAAAATGCATTAATAAACAATGCAGTGATCTGACATTTTGGTTCTTGAGTAGGGAAATAAAAGTTCAAAAATATGACGTAAAAATAGGAAACAAAATTCATTCTTACTTTGTTCACAATAAAATAATTCGGGTAAGCTCACGATACTGTGGTTCGCTTTGGTAAATTTTATATTTTAGTCAGCGCAATTAGTATACGCGTATCATCGATTTGAATTTAACAGCTGCGGAGGCACAGTTAAGACATGGAGGCACAAAATAAAGTTTCCGTTCGTTTTTCTGAGAGTTACTGTGTGGCCTAAGTCTCTCCTTGGTAAATATATCCTCAAATGAAAAACATTCAGTTCAGCGCATATTGGATTTCAGAAGAATCCAACGGTTCCTTTAAAGGTCAAATCGCACAACGAACCACCAATGATCTCCCGCAAAACGGTGTTCTCATCAGAGTTGCCTATTCCTCCCTGAATTATAAGGATGCTTTATCCGCAAGCGGAAACAAGGGTGTGACCCGCAATTACCCGCACACACCTGGCATTGATGCCGCTGGAATTGTTGTCGAAAGCAATTCTGATAAATTTCAACCCGGCGAACAAGTAATTGTTACCGGTTACGACCTGGGAATGAATACCATGGGAGGTTTTGGTGAATATATTAATGTTCCGGCGGAATGGGTTGTTCCATTGCCGGAAGGAATGAGCCTGAAAGAGAGTATGATACTTGGAACAGCAGGATTTACGGCAGCTTTGGCAATTCATCATTTGCTGCGCTGTGGTCAGAAACCGGAAGATGGTCCTTTGCTGGTAAGCGGGGCAACAGGTGGTGTGGGAAGTCTTTCGGTAGCGATTGCTTCAAAACTGGGTTTTGAAGTTGTTGCATCGACTGGTAAAAATGAGAAGACAGGTTACCTCCTTAACCTGGGCGCAAAAAAAGTGGTAGGTCGCGTGGATGTGGATGATCAATCAGGTAGAATGCTCCTACGGGCTCAATGGGCCGGAGCTGTTGATACGGTTGGCGGAAATACGCTGGCAACCATTCTGAAATCGCTTGCAACACACGGAAATGTTGCATGTTGCGGAAATGTAGCTTCTCATTTGCTGAATACCAGTGTTTTTCCTTTTATCCTAAACGGCGTTAACCTGTTGGGTGTTAATTCGGCAACCACACCTATGCTTTTAAGAGCATCATTATGGAATAAACTTGCAGGTGAATGGAGACCGGATTATGGATCAATCAACGTTGAAGTTGTTGGTCTTGAAGAGATTCATTCAAGTATTGCCAAGATTTTGAAGGGAGAAATAACCGGGCGTGTAGTCATTCAACACACTTAGTCTTCTGGTTACTATTCAAAAAGAAAGCGATATGAAACAGGACATCTATTTCAAGTATAGGTTTCTGAAGTAAGCAGTTTATCAATGTGTTATATGATCAGGATCATCCGGTTTTTTACAACAGGGCGATAATGCGGCATAAGCTTTTGGGTCGGCCTGCGTATCATCGGCATCGTAGCCAACCGCATTCAGGGCCTTACGTATTTTATCCGGCGTAGTTTTATTAGGTTTGTATGTAACAGTAAGCACCTTGTCCACCAGGCTCAGGTCGGAACTCACAATTCCCTTTTCATAAGCCATGGCAGTTTCGATGCGGGTTTTACACATTTCGCACTGGGCTGAGGTCTTGATTTTTATCACCTCAGTTTTTTTCTGTCCGAAAACGGAAGAAGTTGCCAGTAAAATGGCAACAATTAAAATTGATATTAACTTTTGCATGGTTGATAACTTTTTTAGGTATTAAACGGCAAAATTAGCGAAATAATTCTAACCTGATATACTAAATTATAAATTGCTTCTATTCAGATATTCAAGTACTTAACATATAAATAGTTGATTTGCACTAAGCTTGTTTAATTTAGAGTAATTCTAAATTAATAACTACATCAATTTTTTAACATATATAATAAACCAATTGAATACTTTTGCGCCCTCTGAACCGTCACAAATAAAGTTAAAATATGGATAGCAGCGCTTTAGTGCTTTTCTTTATTGTTGCCGTGGTACTGGTGGGAGGAGCCATGCTTTTCTCCAGTTTTGTACCTCCAACATCCTATAACCCAGCCAAATTCGAGCCTTACGAATGCGGTATTGAAACCATCGGAGGTTCCTGGTTACAATACACTGTGGGCTATTACCTGTTTGCAATTATCTTCCTGATTTTCGATGTGGAAACCGTTTTTGTTTTCCCCTGGGCAGTGGTAATGAAACACGCAGGTATGACAGGCTACGTTGAAATACTTATCTTTTTCTTCATTTTAGGTCTTGGCCTTTTATATGGCTGGAACAAACACGCATTGAAATGGGAATAACATCAAAAAAAGAATTTGAGAAAAACGACTTCCCGATTCTGGATTCATACGAGGGAGGCAGCATAATACTCACACAACTTGATGCACTTGTTAATTGGGCGAGGTCCAATTCAGTCTGGCCATTAACTTTCGGTACGCGCTGCTGCGCCATCGAATTTATGGCAGTAGGCGCATCGAGGCATGATATGGCCCGCTTCGGTTATGAAGTAGCACGTGCTACCCCGCGCCAGGCTGATATGATTATTATTTCTGGTTCCATCAATTATAAAATGGCTCCTGTTTTAAAACGTTTATACGATCAGATAGCCGATCCGAAATATGTAATTGCCATGGGAGCCTGCGCGGTATCCGGCGGACCTTTCTATTACAATTCCTATTCTATTGTAAAAGGAGCCGACCACGTGATTCCTGTAGATATATATGTCCCAGGCTGTCCGCCACGTCCCGAAGCACTTTTGTATGCTTTCCTGCAGTTGCAGAAAAAAATCAAGCGGGAGAAAAACTTCAAGAAGCAGCTGAAGAAATAGTGAATAGTGAATAGTGAATAGTGAATAGAGGACAGACAATTGTGGGGAAAGTGGGGAAGAGAAAACCTGGCAGCGTCTGCAAGACCTGTCAGCGTTTTAACAGAACGGGAAATAAAAAAATAAGGTAAAAGGAAATAAGGATACAGGATACAGCTTCACCAGAAAAAGAAGTGAACTTAGCCCAATCCGAAACCAATCAGGCCATGACAAACGAACAACTTATAGAACAGCTTACATCTGCAAACCCGGATGCAGTCGTGAAACAAGGCAGCCAGTATCCTGAAATTACTGTTGCCCACGACAAACTGCATGTGTTTATGCAAAACATCAAATCCGACAGCAGCCTGGCATTCGATTACCTGGTTTGCGAAACCGGAGTTGATTACCCTGAATTTATACAGGTAGTTTACCATCTTGAATCGACCACTCACAGGCACTTCATAGTAGTAAAAGTCAATACCGAAAACAGGGAAACTGCAACATTGGATACCGTTTCGGATATCTGGCCAACTGCCGAATTCCACGAATGCGAAATCTATGATTTGCTTGGAATTAGATTTAATAATCATCCAAATCTCCGTCGTTATTTCCTCGACGATACCTGGGGACACCCGCTTCGCAAAGATTTTCATGATGATATTCACGTTGTAGAAAGATAGTTATGGCCGAATTCAGTGAAAAATATATAGTTACAGACGAGATCAAGGCTGACGAGTATCTTGTTAATATAGGTCCTCAGCACCCGAGTACACACGGTGTTCTGCGTTTACTTACCAGGCTCGAAGGCGAAATTGTGCACAACGTAGAACCGCATATCGGCTACATTCACAGCGGCATCGAAAAGATGACCGAAGCCCTCTCCTACCCTCAGATTGTTCATCTTACCGACCGTATGGATTACCTGTCGGCGCATATGAATAATGAGGCTGTTTGTCTTTGTGTCGAAAATGCGCTTCAGGTTGAAGTTCCTGAACGCGTCAAATACATTCGTACTATTTTTGACGAATTGCAACGTCTGGCATCTCACCAGTTGTGGTGGTGTGCTTCAGGTATGGACCTTGGTGCGTTGACAGCTTTCTTTTACGGCCTTCGCGACCGTGAAGATATCCTCGATATTTTCGAAGAAACCTGCGGTGCCCGTCTGACCCTGAATTACAGTGTTCCCG
>JBAXBJ010000042.1:0-37372 GCA_037142075.1 Bacteroidota bacterium | reverse complement strand
AGAGAATATATTGTAAACGAAACAGTGAAAGTATTAAAACGGGGGAGCATTTTATAATAAGCACCTCAAAATAAGAATAAGCGAAAACCGGCTTCATTGAAACCGGGTCTACAATCTGAGGTAAAAAACTGACTATTTCTGAGCTTTCAGAAGATCCCTGATTTCAGCAAGCAGAACTTCCTGGGCAGAGGGTGCAGGAGGTGCAGCAGGAGCGGCAGGAGCGGCAGGAGTTGCAACTTCTTTCTTTTTTGTGGCATTGAAGCCTTTGATGAGCATAAACAGGACGAACGCAATTACCAGGAAGGATATAATTGCTGACAGGAAATTACCATATTTTACGGCTCCCCAGGTCAATGCAGCAATGTCCTTGACGCCGGCTGCATCCAGAGCCGGATTTAACAATAAGGGAGTAATTACATCCGCAATCAGTGAGTTTACAATGGCACCGAATGCACCTCCAATGATGACGGCAATAGCCAGGTCGACTACATTGCCTTTCATGATAAAATTCTTAAATTCCTTTGCAAGTCCCATTTTGTTCTTTTTTGGTTAATGATCTGGTTAATTATTTGATAATGATTTATTTATGTTCAAGTGAATAAGAAAATCCTAAGGCAAATGTTTCCCTGAACTGGGTTCTTGGTCCGTGCGTATTCCCTTCTTTATCCGTATAATTTATATTATCGTCGTATATCAGCATCGAAGTAAACGAAAGCGAAATATATTTATTCACTTTCATCAGTAAATTGTTTTCCCATCCAACAATAATATTCTGCGGATTGTGGAGGTAATCGGAGAACAAATCCAGTTTTGACATAAAGTTCACGTTCTTCATAATGTCTTTTTTAAACACAGCATTGATTGAGCCCCCAATCTGCCAAAGGGAAGTATTATCGCCGATAACGCCGAAAGCGCCTATGAGATTGCCTTTTTCATCCTTAGAATTTGTGAGTGTGGTATCGTTTACAACTGTTAACCTGGCTCCGATAGGTGAAATAAAGACTGCGAAATATTCGACCGGTTTATAGTTTAAACCTAACGAAAGCTGAAAATATCCCGGTGCCATAAATCTAGATATATAAACTGAATCGTTCGGGTAATTAAATCCCTGGTCGAACTGCGATTTGAACTCGAATAATCCGGCATAATCCCAGTTTTTCCAGGCATGGAAGCCTCCTTTGGTTAAAAAGTTAATTTTATCGTTGGTTTTACGCACTTTCGGCTCGGTTTGCTGTATGTTGACCCCATAGGCTAATCCCAGGTAATTGGTCCAGAATACGTTATCCTTGGCATACATTTTATAAACATTCAGCATGCCATTTAAAGCAAGCGCGTTTTCACCTCCTGCTGACCAATTGGTGAACGAGGTTTGCGAAAAGCCTAAAGAAGCTTCGTATTTTGATTTCCAGGATGTATCCCCATCCGGCCTGAAGGCCATCAATTGGTATGTACAAAGAAAAATGGAAATAAAGAGTATGGGTTTTCTCATGTTTCGATGATTTACTTATTCAAAGATATTTCTAAAATATTATTAATCCAAATCAGATGATTTTTTGGCATTTATTCATGCAGCTTTAAACAGATGTCTGGTTAAAATGTTTGAGAATACGGATATTATTTTGTCAATCAGCCAATATGATTGAAAAACTGTAGAAAGAGAAATTACAGGAAAATGAGAATAATCTGATCGAAAAAAATTATATCTTTCTGAAATCTAGTGATTTAATCCATCCAACACTTCCGTTTGAGATACGGATTTCCTGCCATTCGGCAACCACGTCAAGAAGTTTGACTTTGGTGCCTTCGTGCAAAACAAAAATATCTTTGCTATTCTCGTCGGGCGAGCTTTTGATATTAACAGTAGGCGTAAATATAATGGCTTCGTGCTGGTCGGTCTGATAATGATTGCGTTGGGAGGCTGCCAACACGCCCACGCAAAACAGAAATAGCAAGAAAGTTCCTGTCCAGAAGCTGACTTTCCGCACTAACAGGCTTGAGACCGCTATATACAAGGCAATCAGCAGGAGTGCGCCTGTAAGCAGCAAGATATTAACGACGGCAAGTGTATTAATATCCATCAGGTTAACCAGTTGTTTCCACCAGTTTTTGTAAAACAGTTCCGGAACCTGTTCTACTTTATCAGTTAACCTGCTGTTTATCACTTCGATATTATGTTTTACATCTTCATTGTTTGGCTCAATTTTTAACGCTTTTTCGTAGTAAAGTACAGCCTGAGGGATTTCATTGTTCCTGAAATAAGCATTTCCGAGGTTATAATAAAGGCCATATGATTCGTATCCACTCGTGATTATTTTTTCATACAAGGAAATCGATTCCTTGTATTGCTTGGTGTTATATAACTTTGCTGCGCTGGCTGCCATTTGCTCCGGACTTTGGGCCATGGCATGAAATGCAACCAACAGTATTGCCGCAATAAGTACTGTTAATTTTTTACATTTTTTAAGTGTTGCCATTAGATTTGGTTTAGAGGGAAAGGGTGGTCGTTCAGTGGTCGTTCAGTGGTCATTCAGTGGTCATTCAGTAGTCATTCAGTAGTCATTCAGTGGTCATACAGTAGTCATTCGGTGGTCATTCAGTGGTCATTCAGTTGAAATTTGGTGGTGATTTTGCAATTTACCATTAACGATTTACTAGTTACGATCAACGATTTACGGATAACGAATAACGATTTTCCATTAACGATTAACTATTTTCCATTACCCCCCTACCTCAGAACCTGCTCCGTTTCCGTAATTGTTTTAATCGCAAGTTCATAAAGCTGTTGCATGTTCAGTGCTTTACCCGGTGGAGCATAACGGGCATAGCTGCAGTCGTTCAGGGTAGATAAAAACCGTTCGGTCAGGGCTGCAGCTATGTTACGCATTTCAAGCTGCTCGCGGGCGGTGTCCATTGAGAGCAACGACATTGGAATATTAAATTTGTGACTGATATATCCCCAAAGTGCCATCGCAATTTCTTCATGAAATGCATCATGTTGCCCGCTATCAAGCAGTTTTTTCGATTTGTGCAGCCTTTTAACTGCAATCCGTGTTGCCCTTTTACGCTGCAGGAGTTTGGTATCACCCCTCAGGCGCATATTTCGCCGGTGTAACAGAACGAAAATGATAAAACCTATAAGCGGAAGAACCAGCAGGAACCAGTAAAGAGGTTTGCCATAAAAATTATTTCCAGTTGTATGCAGATATAAAGGTGGTTCAACCAGGTACCGGATGTCGTTACCAAGGAATTTAACATCAGTCTGTGCATTTGCTTCAGTAGAAGCACCACCGGCTCCTTTATTTACTTTCAGCCTGAATTTTTCAGAACTCAGCACTGTATAATCTTTCTGCAAAGGGTTAAAGTAAGCAAACTGTATCGGATCGAGTGTAAAATCGCCGGCAGCTCGCGGAATAATAAGGTATTCGAAAGTTCTGCTTCCGGAAGTAGCCCCCTTATTGCTGAAGTTATCAATAATTTTAGGGTCGTACACTTCGAAATCGGAAGGAAAATTAATGGTGGGTTTTTCAATCAGGTTAAGGTTTCCCGTTCCGGAGACAGTGACTTTAAGCGTGATGCCATCATTCGTATTTACTTCGGTCCTGTCAACCTGGGCTTTCATGCTGAACTGCCCTACGGCACCCGAAAAATCCAGGGGACGGTTGTTTGCCGGCAGTGGTTTAACATTAACACTAATTATGTTGGATCGCAGCGTTTTTTTTACATTCTGAAATTCGCTTCCGAAAAACGAATCATCCATGAAATTTTTAAAGAAGGGATCGTTCCCGAAGAAAGGATCGTCGGCAAAAGGACTCCGCGATTTCACTTTGACCTGGTATACCACATCCTGAACCAAGGGGTCAATGGTCAATACTCCCGATTTTTGAGGATATAGGGCTGCTTTGCGGAGTTCTGCTACAATATATTTTTTCCCGTTGACCATCTCAGTGTATTGAGGATATTGGGTAGCATCTTTCAGCAGATCCTGGGCCCAGAACCCCGGATAAGATGGTATTTTTGAGGGTTGGTCGACCTGCAGCCGGTTGGTAGGGGTGTATAATTTATAGGTGACAACAATGAGCTCGCCCTGGTAAGGATTGCTTTTATCGACAACTGCTTTCAGGAAAACATCATTTCCAACTTCATCATTCGTCTGAGGCTGTGACTTACTCTGAGGCTGGTTACTGTTGGGATTTGTTTGCGCTGAACGCGAATTCTGATTTAAGACACTAATAGTCAATGTATTCGACATATAGCGTTTTCCCTTAACCGAAATAATCGCCTGCGGAATGGTAAAGGTACCTGCTTTATTGGCTTCGAGTATAAAAGTGAAAGAGGAAGAACTGGTATATTCGAGTTTCCCGTTAATATTCATAATATTGGTACCACTCGACATCATCGGTCCACTGAGTATATCGAAGTTGACGATCTCGGGTCCCATGAAACCCTGGCCTTCACTGCTGTTGAGCGTGTATGTAAGTTGAAACCTCTGTCCGAGATACACCTGTTTAGGCGCCTGGGCACTAAAACTGACCACCTGGGCCAAAAGCAGGCCAGGAATTACCAAAAGGATTAATAGTATCAGTTTTTGTTTCATTTTCCTGTAATTTCAATTCTGAACGAAAGCAGCAATAACACTGGCTGTTATTAACGAATTTATTTCTTTGACCTACGTATTGCTGATTTATTCAATTTCTACCTTCCCTTTCCTCTTCCCATCCTATTATTCAGTCTGATCCCTTTATCATTTTTATTGTCCTTAGCACCCCAATTCCCGTCTCCACTCATATCTCATAACTCATAACTTAAAACTCCCCTTTTACCAATCCTTCTCCGGTTGATTCTGCGCTGCCGCATTCTGTTTGTTTTTGGTTTTATCGAGTGTTCTTTTTTCGTTGTTGTTCATTGCATTCAGCATACGGTTGGCATCCTGTTTCGACATATTGGGCTTAGGTTGCGGCTGCTGTTGCTGCTGTTGTTTCTGCTGTTGCTGCTGGTTCTTCTGCTGTTGTTTATTTTGATCCTGCTTTTTTTGTTGCTGCAGTTTAGTCAATGCATACGAAAGGTTGTAACGTGTATCTTCATCTTTAGGATTTTGTCGCAATGCCATTTTATAGGCATCTATGCTTTCTTTGTATTTCTTGTTTTCGAGCAACGAATTTCCGAGGTTGTAATAGGCATCTGTTTTTGGCACCTCTTTATTCTCGCTTTGCGCAAGTTTCTGATACTGAGTGGTTGCTTCTTCAAAATTCTGCTGTTTGTAAAGCGAATTGCCAAGATTAAAAGTCGCTTTCTGCGAGTTTGGCGTTTTGGTCAAGGCTTTGCGGTAGTCAATTTCAGCATCTTTAAAATGACCGTTTTTATAGGCAGTGTTTCCCGAACGCACCAATTTCTGAGCCGGTTGCGCCATAGCAACGCTCACTGACAGGAGAAGAATTACGATTGAAAGGCTCCTCATTGGTTTGGTTTTGATTTAGTAGCGAACAATTTTATTTTGCCTGCCAGGCGGCCTTTGCGCTCAGCGATGAGCACCTCGCCGAAAATTAACACCAGGGCTGCAAGGATAAAGAACTGAAAACGATCCTCATAATCCGAGAAAAAGGCTTCGTTGTATTCCGCTTTCTCAAGTTTGTTTATCTGATCGAATACTTCCTGAACACCTGATTGTGAGTTATTTGCTCTTACAAATATGCCTTTACCTGCTTTGGCTATTTCCTGTAACATAGGCTCGTTGATCCTTGTAATAACGGTGATTCCGGAGGCGTCTTTTTTGTAGCCTATCTGTGTATTCCCGCTATATACAGGTATAGGGGCACCTTCGGGTAAGCCAATGCCAATGGTGTAAACCCTGATTCCTTTCCCGGCAACAGCTTGTGCAGCTTCCACGGCATTGTCTTCATGGTTCTCACCGTCGGTAATAACGATTATGGCTTTGCTCTGTTTTGTATTTCCGAAACCAGATGCGCTTGTTTCAATTGCATCCCCTATCGCGGTTCCCTGCACAGGGATCATTCCCGGGTTTATATTGGACAGAAACAGCCTTGTTGCCGAATAATCAGTAGTTAAAGGCATTTGAATGTAAGATTTGCCTGCGAAGATAACGAGTCCGACCCTGTCGTTTTCCAGTTTTCCTAACAGGTGTATGATTGCCTGTTTTGCACGTTCTAGCCTGTTAGGTGTTATATCCTGGGCCATCATACTATTCGAAACGTCGAGCGCAAAAACCATATCCACACCTTTTCGTTTTATTTTCTCAAGTTTCGACCCGGTTTGAGGGTCTGCCATACCGATTATTATTAAAATCCAGGCTGTCGTCCAGATGATAAACTTCAGAATTTCGCGTGAGCCCGAATATTCAGGCAACAAACGCATGACCAATTTGAGGTCTCCAAAAGCGGCAAGTGCTTTTTTCTTCCGTTGACGTGCAAACACAAACAGCAGCACCAGCAGCGGAATAAACAGCAGCAGGTATAGGAATTGCGGATGAGCCAGACGAAACATATTAATAAATTAAGGGTTATGGTACAAGTTTCAGCACAGCAAAGCGGATGATAAATTCTAATGAAAGCAGTATTAAAGCCAGAATAACAAAAGGAAGAAATTCTTCTTTTTTACGGCTGAATTCTGTTACATCAATTTTCGATTTTTCCAGCCTGTCAATTTCCTTATAGACTTCCTGGAGCTTTTGCTTATTGGTTGCCCTGAAATATTTCCCATTGGTAAGAGCAGATATTTTCCGCAACAAGACTTCATCGATTTGTACTTCCATCCTCTGGTATTGCATTCCGACGGGTGTGCGAACCGGAACCAGCGCTGTTCCCATGGTTCCAACGCCAATTGTATAAATACGGATTCCGTATAACTCGGCTATTTCGGCAGCAGATTGAGGGTCGATGGATCCCATGTTGTTTATACCATCGGTAAGCAGGATTATTACCTTGCTTTTGGCTTTACTCTCTTTCAACCGGTTAACAGCGGTGGCAAGTCCGTCGCCAATGGCTGTGCCATCATCAATCATCCCAAAACTAATGTCTTTGTACAGATTTATTAATAGCGCGTGATTCGAGGTAAGAGGGCATTGTGTGAAACTCTCGCCGCTGAATACAACCAAACCAATGCGATCATCGGGTCTGCCGTTTATAAATTCTACTGCAACTTCTTTGGCAGCTTCGAGCCTGTTCGGGCGCAGGTCTTCAGCCAACATGGTACTCGAAATATCGGTTGCCAGCATAATATCGATTCCTTCAACACTTATATCCTGCCGGTTCATATTGGTCTGTGGCCTGGCCAGTGCCAGGATCAATAAACCAATTGCCAGCATTCTGAATCCAAACAAGCTGAAACGGAAATAGTGTTTCCATCCTTTCGTTGTTTTCTTGAAAACAGAAGTGGATGATAACTGCATGGGAACCGAATAATGCCTGAGTCTGTACCAGTACCAGGCAACCATTGCCGGTATAAGCAACAAAAGCCACAGGTATTCAGGGTCAGCAAAGTGCAGTCGAGGTATCATGCTTTTATTTCGGGATCAGGTGATTGTTCTGTTTTTATTTCGGTATTTTCTGCTTTGTTTTCTACTGGTAATGGCTTGGTAGTTTCAATAAACTGGCGTGCTTGAGTCATACTCAGTTCATTTTCTGATCGTTGAGGAATGGCCTTGGCGAATTTGGCATAATCGGCTTTTTCCAGTGTTTTTGCCAGTAAATGCCGTGAATCAGCCTGCAATCCTGCTAAATCGTATGCTGAAAGTATCTCCGAAGTAATCATTTCCATGGCTTCAATTCCATGTTGCTGATTGAGATAATGCCGCAGAATATCTGTTAATTCCGAGTAATATTCCTTGATTTTCCCATTCTGCCACAGCTTTTTCTCTTCCAGCAAAACAAGGTTTTGTAAGGCAATTTCCCAGGGAGGTCCCAAAGGCCGGGTCAGCACCGGGAAAAGCGGTTTGTTCATCCTTTTTCGCCATAAGTAGTACCATATCAGCCCAATGATCAATGCAAGAATTGCCACAGCAGCGAGGTAAGGAACCAATTCGGCAAATGTTAGTGGAGCCTGAATCGGACCTCTTATGTCGCGGATAGCGCGTGTGGTGTCAACTTCAACAGCCCTGACTTTTAAATAAACGCTTTCCGAAAGAAGTTCATGCCTGCTTGTATCGCCACTGTATGCGTAATGTATCGTGAAAGCCGGAATGTAATGGAACCCGGTGTCGAAAGATGTGATGACAATATTCTGGCTGTAGGTAACAAAATCTTTACGGCTGGTGGCATTTGTGTCAACCTTTGACTTTGCTGATACTTCTACTTTCCCGGTTAAAGTATCCGAAATTACAGGCCAAAAAATGCTTGCCGTTTTTGGTAGCGTCGCATTTAACCTGAGCTGAACGCGCTCTCCAATCCTGATTGAGGAAGTGTCGAGGCTCAGAACGGCTTTTTGCGGGTCAGCCTTTGCTGCGTTAAAAGCAATGACGGTAAGTATAAGCCCTGATATGAAAATGTGCCTGAAGTATTTATTCATAGTCATCCTCATTGCCGCATTTCGCGTTGTGTAAATAGTTTCATCAATGGTTTTACAAAATCCTGCCCTGTAATGATGCCCGCAGTATCTATACCTGATCTTTTAAAAATGCCATCAATGATTTTTTCGTGATTCTTCCACCAGAGGCTATAATTATCGCGTATTTTCTTACTCGAAGTGTCAACCCAAACCCTTCCCGACGATTCCTTATCATACACTTCAATCATTCCGATCGGAGGAATTTCTGTTTCCCTTGCATCGTAAACCCTAATAGCTACCAGGTCATGTTTGCCGGAAGCAATTTTAATAGCGGGTTCAAAATTGTGATCCATGAAGTCGGATATAATAAAGGCTGTGCAACGTTTTTTGATGGCATTGGTCAGGTAGCGCAAGGCTTCCGATAAATCAGTGCCCTGGCTTTCCGGTTTGAAATCAATAAGTTCGCGTATGATCCGTAAAATATGTGAAGTGCCTTTTTTAGGCGGGATAAACTTCTCAATTTTATCACTGAAAAAGATTACCCCAACTTTATCGTTGTTTTGTATGGCAGAAAATGCAAGTACGGCAGCTATTTCGGTCATGAGATCTTCCTTGAAGGAACCCTGTGTGCCAAATTCGTTGGAACCACTCACATCAATCAGTAACATGACCATCAACTCGCGCTCCTCGTCAAAAATTTTAAGGAAAGGAGTGTTGAAACGAGCCGTCACATTCCAGTCGATATTTCGGATATCGTCCCCGAACTGGTATTCGCGAACTTCGCTGAAAGTCATACCACGGCCTTTGAAGGCAGAGTGATAATGTCCCGAAAATATGTTTCGCGACAAGCCCCTGGTCTTGATCTCTATACGCCTGACTTTCTTAAGAATCTCAGAGGGTTCCACTTTAGTTCGAAGTTAAAATAAGTATTGAGGTGAAGATTTGTCTGTTCCGATTGGCCTGAGTTTTAGGGAACTTCAACGGAATTGAGAATTTCATTGATAATATCCTCCGTGGTGATATTTTCAGCTTCCGCTTCGTAAGTAAGCCCAATACGGTGACGCAATACATCGTGTGCAACGGCTCTTACATCTTCAGGGATTACATAACCGCGGCGTTTGATAAATGCCAGTGCTTTAGCTGCCATAGCCAGGAATATACTGGCCCTGGGCGAAGCACCGTACCGGATCAGATCTTTGTACTTTTTCAGGTTGTAATCTGCCGGGAACCTGCTGGCAAATACGATATCAGTGATATAATTTTCGATTTTTTCGTCGAGGTACACTTCCTTTACAATTTCGCGTGCGCGCTGAATATCGGCAGGTTTTAAAATTTTTCGTGTCGAAAAAACATCATTGTTTATGTTCTGACGAAGAATAACTTTTTCTTCCTGTTTCGTCGGGTAAGTGATCACCAGTTTGAGCATAAACCTGTCGACCTGCGCTTCCGGCAACGGATATGTACCTTCCTGTTCAATTGGATTTTGAGTAGCAAGTACCAGGAAAGGGTCGGGTAGGGGGTAGGTCTTGTCGCCGATGGTGACTTGTTTTTCCTGCATTGCTTCCAGCAGGGCACTCTGAACCTTGGCCGGTGAACGGTTAATTTCGTCGGCAAGAATGAGATTGGCAAAAACCGGTCCCTTGCGGACATGAAACTCTTCGTTGCGGGGGCTATAAATCATGGTACCAACCACATCGGCCGGAAGCAGATCGGGCGTGAACTGAATACGGCTGAAACTTAAATCAATGGAATTGGCCAGCGATTTTATAGCAAGTGTTTTTGCAAGTCCGGGCATGCCTTCAAGTAAAATATGCCCGTTAGAGAGCAGGCCGATGATGAGGCGTTCAATCATCTGTTTCTGACCAACAATTACCCTGTGCATTTCCATGGTAAGCATGTCGACAAATGCACTCTCACGCTGAATCTTCTCGTTTAATTCACTGATGTTGTTTTCTAACATTGCTCGTATATAATTTGGATGTGCAAAAGTAAAAACAGGCATTGTTCGAGCCCTCGCTATTCCTGTTAAAAAATGTTAACTCCAAGGCTTTTCGAGCAACTTTTAACAAAATCCGATCATTTATGCATCCAGCAAATTTGAGCCAAACCTATTGCTATTCCTGTAAAAGGCGAAGACCTCCGGTGTAAAACATCCGGAGGTCTTCTGTTATAATATTCATGTTCTGTCAGTATTCCGGTTCAGGAACACTGAAACACTGAAATTATGGCAATATGGCAAGGGAATTCTTCAACAATGCAGTGGTATATTTGTAGTTGTGAATTCCAAGACTATATTCCCTGAGGCATAACTGGAAGTTGATGAGAGCGCCCATCTGAGCATTGGTCAGGGTAATTAATGGCAAACCATTGTTTATAACGATTTGAGCGGCTGAAAAACCTGAAGTTGATGGGTTTTTAAATGTGCCACCTGGATTGTTTGTCAAACCGTTAGGATTGTTGATAGGATCGTAGATGTTCAGGTAACCATCATAATGGTTGGTTGTGTTAGCAGCCCACATGTTGGTTGTTGCATCAGGATTCCTGTTCATAATTTCAATGCCGGCAACTTTAAGTTTTGCAGCCAGGTCATCAAGTTCTTTTTTAACTTCGGTACGAGGAGCAACCCATAAGGAAACTGAGCCTGAAGTTACAGGATCAGGATGGCAACCTGTTTGGTTACAGCCAGCAAAGTTTCCTGCAGCAGTAAAAGTATGTCCGCCTGCCCTGTTATTTTGGGTGGTCATGTGGCAATCCTGGCAGGAAGCTACAAGTGTGTGAGTCGAACTGGTATAAGATGCTGCGCCGGTAAATTCAACGCCACCTTTACCTGCAAATATCGCTCCTACTGTACCATAGTGAGTATGTGTCCTGTAACCAGGTTTCAACACGTTCAAAGCGTTAGCCTGGGCAGCATCGTAGAAAACAGCAGTAGGATTGCTTGCTAAACCTGCATAATCAAGTACATTTTTATCAGTAGTATTTGACCTTGTGAAAGGACGTGGCTGATGGCATTTTACACATAAGTTACCTCTGCCGCCATCTGCGGTAAGGTTTATTTCTTTTGCACCTGCCCACATGGTCATGGAAACTGGTTTAACCGTAGTTAAAGGAGATAAATCGGCTTTACCGTAGGTAGTATGCAAACTGCTGTGGCAGGTTACGCAGGTAATTTCGCCTATCGATGCTGTTGCTACAGTTGCATAATCATTTGTGTATACTCCGTTGGTTGCTGTGAATGTGGAAGGAACGTTGTTTTTGCATACATACAGGAAAGCTTCCGAAGCATGGCAAGGTGTACAACTTACGTTACCTGATTCTTCAAATGCAGCTTCACCGTAGCTGTGTTTCGAAAATTCAAACTGGGTAGCTGCCAACTCGACGGTAGCAGGGTTGTGACATTCGGTACATTTTGTACTTCCATCAACACCATTGGTGCCATTTGTGCCATTGGTTCCATTTGTTCCATTGGTGCCGGCAATACCCGGAGGGCCTTCTTTGGTACAGGACGATAGAATACTGCCTCCGATAAAGAGAAGGCTAATTCCGATAAAAAACAGATTTTTTTTCATAATTAGTTGGGTTTGTTTTGTTTATGTTTATTTATTAGGGTTTTCGCGGGTAAGAATTTATGATTTCGTTGTGAATTAATTAACACAGCAAAAGTGTTACTATATTCAGTGATATGCATATAATCAGTGATGATATATTTGCGGGTACCGAAAGTAATTTTACTCCTTTTAATTGATATATATCAATAGATGAATACATGCGAAAATAGTATATATATAGTTCTACAGGTAATTTCGCAGGGCAAAAAAATGTTGGATGTTGGTTGTCGAATGTCGGAAGTCGGAAGTCGGAAGTCGGAAGTCGGAAGTCGGAAGTCGGATGTCGGATGTCGGATGTCGGAAGTCGGAAGTCGGAAGTCGGATGGCGGATTCCTGGTTCCAGCAGTTAAAATAAACCACGGAGGCACAAAGGACACCGAGGGACATAGAGAAATTAAATATCGACCTCAATTAACAGTTTCCAGTTTCCAGTTTCCAATTTCCAGTTTCCAGTTTCCAGTTTCCAATTTCCAATTTCCAGTTTCCAGTTTCCAGTTTCCAATTTCCAGTTTCCAGTTTCCAGTTTCAGAGTTGCCCCAACAACTTCTTATATGCTATGAAAACGGCGCCTGATAGTCCAATTACTTTTCTTTATTCAATTCTCATTGGTTAGATTAAATCTCAAATCAGCACTTTCTTCCGTTTTTCGTTTTCCGTCTTCGGACTTTTGACTTTTGACCTTCGGACTTTTGACCTTTGACTTCTGAGTTAACAAGTAACCCCAAACCCCAAGGGGCTTATAGTGGACGAGATTATCCGGACTTTTTGAACCGTTGACTCGAAACTTTGACTTGAACCCATTAACTTTTAAACTTTTGAACTTTGACCTTTAACCTTTGACCTTTAACCTTTGACTTCTGAACTTAGACCTTTGACTTTCGACCTTTGACTTTCGACCTTAGACTTTCGACTTCCATCTTCTGACCTACTAAAACCTACTCCTATCAAATTGTGGTAGAACAGGACTTTTTAAAAACACAAATTCCGGAAATCGCATGTGCGAAGTCCGGAATTTGCAGTATAAACTAAAGATTATGGATTAGCTTTAACCCAGTCAATTGAGTTCTGTAAAAGTTGTGTAGCGTATGTAGGATTATGAACACCTAACGAAAGTTCACTGTTGATATAAGCAAAATTGTATGCAGCACCTAATTCACCATATTTCCACTGACGTGCAATTCTTATTGCGAAATCAGCATCCTTATCATATTTAAGTATGTTGCCATAAATTACCAGCCCGGTTGTTGGGCTAACCGTATTGTTACTGGCCGATACTGCAAATTTGTCACCGGAGGTTTGTGTGTTAGGATATAACTTTCCGTTGAAATCATGTGTAGCCAAAGCACTGTATGATACAGCGCCTGTAGTAGCGTTGGTGGTTTTCTTGAATATTTTGCGTACTGTGAGTAATTCGCCCAATTCAGTGAGTTTACCAGTAATCATAGTTTGAACACCCGTGATTTTATCAACACCGTTGTGGCAGTTTTTGCAGGCATCTTCGTTCACAATCAGGGAGTGTCCACCGGTTTTCTTGGTTGCATTATATTCGTTCATGTGGCAATCAGTACATGTGTTATCTGAGTGTTTCCATGTTCTGGTATAAGTTTTGCCTTGATATTCATAACCGTTTATACCTTTGAATAGGTTTGATTGGTTTCCATCATGAACGGCGAAGCTGCGGCCTGCTAAGTATGAAACCAAAGCATTGTCATCGGTATTGGCAAACGGGAAGTATGGAAGTTGATCGAATGCTTTGTTAAGAACTACAGGTTTAACAACGGTATCAGAATAAACTGTTGCAGTAGCACCGCGAATCTGGTGACAAGTTACACAAAGGTTATTGATTTTACCAAAATCAGTAGCAACAAGATTTTTGTTGTAATTCAGGTAAACTGGCGAAACGGTTCTAAGAATTTGGGAAAGTGTATCCGAAAAATCGAACCCGGTGTGTTTGTGGCAAGTCTGGCAGTTGATTCTCGTTGCATTAGGGATATCGTTGGTTACAACAAATTTCCCATTGCTGGTTATTTCCTGGAATCCTTCGTGGGTATGGCAACGAGCGCAGTATTTGGTAAACCTGCTACTTGATGTGCCAAGATAGTGCTTTGACAAATGGTATTCATCAATTTTGCTGTCGAAATTAGCAACTGTGTGGCAAACCAGGCAGGATGAATTGGCATCCTTGCCATCTTTGCCGTTTAATCCGTTATCACCTTTAGCGCCGGTAAGACCGGTAACTCCCTGGGCACCGGCTGCACCTGTAGGACCAGCAGGACCCATTGCACCTTCAGGGCCTGTCGGACCTTCGCATGCCGTAAAGAGACTAGCTCCTGCAAGGAGAAGTCCTAAACTGATTGCAAATAGACTTTTTTTCATAATTTGTTGGTTTTGTTTTGTTTATGTTTGTTTATTAGGGTTTCGTTTTTATACCGCTTCTCAATTCAATTGTGAATAATTTAACACTGCAAATGTGTAATTATATTTTGTTAATTGTATATGAATACAGTTGATATATTCGCTTGTATTCAAGGTAATATCCCTTGTTTACATTGATAAATATCAATGCGCTTATGTTAAAATAAAACGATGAAGTATACCAATTTTAATGACCTGCGCTTATCTAACTATGAAAACAGGTCGTGTTGTTACGGGTTTTGAATTTTAATTGGTTCTACTATGCAGGAATCGGAAAATAACACGGTATCATTCATTCTTGCAAAGCTTTGGGGAAGCATATAATATTGCTATTCGCTTCGGTTTAAATTTAAATATTTTCCGTTAACAACAGTATGTTTTCAATTTTGTAACAAATCAGTCTGATCAAAATACATTTTTGCCACAGATTACACGGATTACACAGGTTTTAAACTGCCTTTAGCAGTTTTTCAATTAATTTCAATTAAAACTGATGAATAATTTTCAGTGAAATCTGTGTAATCTGTGGCATATATTTGTTTTTCATTACTTTAGATAAACTGATTAGCTACTCAATTTTTAATAATCAGAATATCAGCAATATATAAAAAATAAATATTATCTTTCATTTGGTAAAAGAATAATTCCCGGACTATTGGTTTGAAACAACAGTGATTTAGAAATGTATATTTATTCCCGGCTGTAATTTGAAAACCGGCATTTTCAGGTAGTCGATATAGCTTTCGGTATCGCTGGTTTCAAATGTAAACGCGGCGCGGGCATATGTAAAATCGGCTTGCAACACCAGGCTCACTTGCGGGTATAATTTGTATTCAAAAGACACCCCTGTAAGAAAAGTAAATTTTTTGCTTGTTGCCGATGTTTTCCACCAGTTTAAATTGCCGGCTATAAAGGTCTTTATGCCATAGAACTGATCCGGCGATTTGGCTTTAAATAATCCACCCATCATTTTAATGGTAGAGTGAAATTTCGGGCTGAAAGCTATTTTATAATAAGCGCCACCCATGTAAGTTCTTAATTTATAGGGACCTGACATCATATTAATCTGATAAACATCGGCCGAGTTGGCCTGGTAAAAATCTTCGGCATAATAACCCGTCGCAAAGTTGAATGTATTCATTGAAAGATCAACTCCGAATCCGATTTTGGGAGTCACAAACCATGCCGCTTCGCCGCCAAAACTGGTTCCTAGAACTGCGTATCCGCCAAATCCGTATTCGTGTGATGCAAATTCACCCATAGGTAATGCAGCACCGAACCTCACACCAACAAATGAATTGTACTTTTGTGCAGATACAACTGTGAGGCTTAAGAAACTAAATATGAGCACTATGAATAATTTGCCGGTTTTTGTCATAAAATGGTGAAATTGGGAGGCAAAAGTAATTAATTATGCAGATACCACCGAAGATTCATATTTTTCGTTCCTTTGACCAGGAATTTACCACAATAGGCTGCTTTCTTCGTTGCAACTACAAATATTGGGTTCCGCCTCGAATTGAATGGAATTGTTATTTTTTAGCTGGAAGCCCGAAGTCAGAAGCCCGAAGCGATTGCTGACTTGATAGCACATTCTGCAAATGGCAAATAAGTTGAAGAATACTAATTGTCGAAAAAGAGCCATATATTTTTGATAAAATAGTTTTTAGTGTAACTTCCGACTCCCGTCTTCCGACTTCGGACAATATAATTTCACCCATAAAAGTAACATTAGAACTAAATATTTAAATGAAAAATACACTTCCATTCCTGATAGTTTGCTTCCTGTATTTGCCAATCGCTTCCCTTTTCGGGCAGGAATCTGCAATTGAAATCAAACCCCGAAATTATATCTGCTATCGTGCATCAGCACCATTAAACATGGATGGTTTATTAAACGAGGCAGACTGGCAGTATGCCCCATGGAGCGATGATTTCGGCGATATTGAAGGCAGCCTCAAAGCAAAACCTGAATACAGAACCAGGATGAAGATGCTGTGGGACAGTAGCTTTCTTTATATTGCCGCAGAGTTGGAGGAGCCACATGTTTGGGCAACCCTGACGGAGCGGGAAAGTGTGATTTTTTACGATAACGATTTTGAAATATTTATTGATCCGGACGGAGATACGCATCATTACGCTGAGTATGAGATGAATGCATTGAACACCCAGTGGGATCTCATGCTTTTAAAGCCGTATCGCGATGATACAATTCACAATGTAGCGATCGACAACTGGAACTTTAACGGTATAAAATCTGCAGTTCATGTAAACGGAACCATTAACAATCCTGAGGATAAAGATAAAGGCTGGACACTGGAAATCGCCATTCCCCTGGATGCTTTGACCGAATTGAGTTCCACAGGCAAAATCCCGGAAAAGGGAGAACAATACAGGATAAATTTTTCGCGTGTTGAATGGACGTTGGATGTTGTTGACGGCAAATACAAAAAACGCACTCACAGCATCAATGGAAAGTTGAAACTCTTACCCGAAAACAACTGGGTATGGTCGCCGCAGGGAGTAATTGCCATGCACCAACCTGAAACATGGGGCTTTCTGCAATTCTCCGGAAAAACCTCGGGCAAAGGTGTGGATGCTTATGTTCCTGATCCTGATAATGATGTGAAATGGGCACTCAGGATTCTTTACCATAAGGAAAAAGCATATTTTGATAAAAACAGAGTGTATACCACTGATTTAAAGTTACTCGGACTCGACAAGTACATGCTGAATGGCAAGCTGTTTGCTCCGGAAATAAAAACGACATTTACCATGTACGAAGCGACTTTTCCCGGTTCAGATGGCAAAACAAGCTGGCATATTGTTCAGGATGGGAGAATATGGAAGGACATAAGGTAATCCTGATAAGAAGTATGACTTTTCTTGAAATTGAGAATTTTACAAAAAAATGAGGGCTTCACTTTAGGCGAAACCCTCATTGATAAAATTGAGAAGAACACAACATCAATCCTTCACCCTGCTCATTCCCAGCATTCTTACGATCCAATCGGGCAGGTGTTTTGCCGGATTGCGCTTCCGCAGGTTCAGATACCATCCGATTTTTTTGAGGATCGGGACTTTATGCGTTTCAACAAATTCGATGAGTGTACCGTCAGGGTCTTCAATATAGGCAAAATGGCCGGCGGCTTCACCCATATCGAAACTATTTCCATGGTGATCGGCAAAACTGTCAACGGTGAACGGGAATCCGCGTTTGGCGCAAGCAGCATTCAAAGCTTCCATTCCCTGTATGTCGTAGCAAAGATGAATAAAACCAAGATCACCCCAGAAACGCCCCTCGTAAATCTTGCGGGTAGTGCGGCCTTCGACCTGAACAAGTTCAATTTCGCTGTCACCGAATAAGCGCCCGAAAGCACCCAGCCGTGGTTTGCTGTTTTTGAGCAACACCCGGCGGAAGCTTGCATCACCGCCATTCAGGGAACCCAGATCAGGGAAACTGGCTTTGGAGTCGAATACTACCTTGTCGTAGCCAAGAATATCGGAATACACTTTCATCGATTTTTCTATATCTGTAACACCAATCACAGCGCCATAAACTGAACCGGTAAGTTTTTTCTCGTTGCCGAACCAATTATCTGATTCTATAATCTGGAAAATATTGCCGAAAGGATCGGTTAAAAAGAAATGCGACCTGCCATCGGGGCTGGTAACTACCGGGCTTACCTTAAGATTTTCACTCGTAAAAAAAGCATGTGTTTTTTGCACATCGCGTGCTTTTATTTTGGCTGCAAATATTCCCAGGTCGCCTAAAGCCGGCACAAATAAGGGCGCCTGTGGAGTGCGGTCCGTGTATTGCCATATCTCGAAACCGCCGCCACCATTCAGGTTAAGGGCAAGCACTTCAGGACGTTTTTGGGGTAAGCCTCCTGTATAAGGCAACATCAGTGCAGCGGTTGCACTTTCTTCGAACACTTTAATGTCCATGCCAAGGTATTTGCGATACCACTTCCATGCTTCTGCAACATTCTTTACTCCGATGCCGAGTTGCTGTATTCCGCTAATTATTACTTGATTCATATTTAAGAAGGGGTTTGGGGTTAGGGATTGGGGGTTGGGGGTTTCGGTGTTCAGGGTTTTGGTGTTTAAGGGTTCATTCTTCTTTGTGCACTGAGTGAAGCCGAAGTTCAGAGTTTAAGGATTTCAGGGTTTAACATTACAGTTTCCTATAACTTTTATAAATAAACCACGGAGGCACGGAGGACTCGGAGGAGCACAGAGAAATTAAATTTAGACCTCAATTTACTATTTTCCATTTTCCATTTTCCATTTTCCATTTTCCACTTTCCAGTTTCCACATTCTTTACTCCGATGCCAAGTTGCTGTATTCCTCTTATTATTACTTGATTCTTATTTAAGAAGGGGTTTGGGGTTAGGGGTTGGGGGTCAGGGATGGAAGGTTTTGGTGTTCAGGGTTTTGGTGTTTAAGGGTTCATTCTTCTTTGTGCACTGAGTGCAGCCAAAGTTCAGAGTTTAAGGATTTCAGGGTTTAACATTACAGTTTCCACTAATTTTTAAAAATAAACCACTAAGGCACGGAGAACACTGAGGAACACTGAGGAACACTGAGAAATTAAATTTAGACCTCAATTTACTATTTTCCATTTTCCAGATACCATTTTCCATTTTCCATTTTCCAGATATCAGTTTCCAGTTTCCAGTTTCCAGATTCTACATTCCAGATTCCAGATACCAGTTTCCACATTCCACATTCCACATTCCAGATTCCACATCACGCATTCGGGTCAATCCGCATGGCAATCCGGTAAAATAACCAGGGCGCGAAACGTTTTAAGTAGGGCATAATTACTTCTTTTTTGCCAATTATGACCTGTTTTTTATTCCTTTTTAAAGCGACATCAATCTTTTCGGCGCAGTATTCAACAGTAACGCCATTTTCCTGTCCTTTATCCATTTGACCATGCACGCCACCTGAGGCTGTAAGTGCGCCGAACGAGAAATTGGTTTTTACCCTTCCCGGGCAAACCATCAATACATTGATATTGTCCTTATGATGTTCGAGCCTGAGCGTTTCGAAAAAGCCGTGCAGCGCATGTTTGGCTGCGCAGTAAAACGATCGTTGCGGAAAGCCAAACAGTCCAGACAGGCTGCTCATTACTACAATAGTTCCTCCACCGCTTTTAACCATAAAAGGCAGTATTTGTTGTGAAAGGGTAATATGCCCCCAGAAATCGGTTTCCATGATCCTTCGCGACACTTCTGCCGTTGTTTCCATAATCAGCGAACGCTGCCCAATGCCCCCGTTGTTTACTAAAATGTCAATTTTCGAGGCTATGGATTTTACTTTGGTGACAGCCTCCATGATTTGTTCCTCCCGGGTAAGATCAAATGCAACTACCTGGATTTCGGCACCTTGCTTTTTGCATTTTTCGGCAACCTGCAGCAGTTGTTTCTCATCTCTTCCCGAAAGGATCATAAGAGTTCCTTCCACAGCCCAGTGATAGGCAAGCGCTTCGCCTATGCCTGAGGATGCCCCTGTGATCCAGATCGTTCTTGAGGTATTCATTAATGAATTGATTTTTTACTGTAAGTATCTTATCTTTTAATTTGATGTTTTTCCTGGTATAATATTCGTTAAGGAATTAAAAATATTAAACACAGAACACAAAACATAAATGTATTGCAAGCTCCTTTCTTTTTCATTTTTAATTTAATGTTATATGTTTTGTGTTCCTTTTTGGTTCTGTTCAGGGATTTAAAAAACTAACGCAATTTTGATTGTTAAGGTGTTGAGTTATCGTAAACATCCATCAATTCAAATCGCCATTTTTGCCACAGAATTCATGAATAAGCACAGATTTCGGACTATCACCGATAGTTTTTTGCTGTAAAATTGGCCTGATTGATTAATTCCAATCTGTGAAATGTACGAAATAATCCGCCACGATCAGCAAACCATCTGTGGCATATTTGTTTTTCAGCATTTTACTATGACTGAAAAGTTACTTTCACTTAGTCTTTTACGGAGTCTTCTTCTCAGTTTGCAGAATTTCTTCGCGTCTTTTGATAACATTGGCAATATCATCATCCAGTATCATTTTGGTCAGGATTTTTTTATCCTCATCAAGCAGGTACATAACAGGGGTGCTGCGGATATCGTACAGGTCGTGGTAATTGCCGCTGAGGCTCAGATGCCCGTTAACATTGATCCAGGGTAAATTATTTTTCCGGATAAAGGCTTTCCATTTTACCAGGGAAGTATCAGTACTTACGCCATAAATTTCCAGGTCGTAATTCTTGCGGTATTCTTCGTAAAATTTCAGCACTTTGGGCATTTCCTGCTGACAGTGACCACAAGTACTTTCCCAGAAGAACAGCAAGGTGTACCGGGCTTTGGTTGCTACCAACGAACGCGCAACATTGCTGGTGTCGAGCAATATCATATTAGGTGCCAGTTTGCCTAACAACAAAGGCTCCAGTGCATTTACGCGTTTTACAATGTTTGGTTTAACTTCGGGATACTGCCAGCCGACTTTGCCTGTCTCAAGGTACTTCCTTACGATATATACAAACAATGCATCATGACCCATCACCTGGGAGGTTTCGTATTTGAGCGAGAGATACCAGGCCGTATAGGTTTGCATTTCTTTATTTACGGCCGTCAGCATGATAATCCTGTCAATGTCCGATTCCAATGAATCGAGTGTAGGAATGACCAGTTTGTCGAAATAATGATCTACTTTCTGTGCATATAAAGGTGTGTAAATGAGTCTGGGGTCATTAAAATTAAAGTTATCGAAGTAGTGTGATTTGTAGGTAGGGAAAATCAGGGTCGAGTCAATTTTGCCGTTCACTACAGGTACATACTGCATGTAGTCGGGATCGTTACTGGCTTTTATAAGGGTGGCCGATAAGTAAGCCGGATTTGAAGAGTAAAACTCCTTGATATAATCTTTTGCTTCTTTATCAATGGATTCAATCCGTGCCTTGACTATGGCGACAGAATCGGTGCGGTCGCGGTTTGCCAGCACCCATTTGTTCAAAGGGAGGATTTCGGACTGCAAATCGCCCAGGTGTTTCATGTAGGCGAAAAAAGCTTTGTTATCGTCCGATCCTTTCACTTTCATGGTATTAACGGCATCGAGCGGATCGCAGCTAAACTCCATTTGTTGAGTATCGGTAAGAAAAAAATCGAAATATTTACTCTTTTTTGCTCCTGCTACCAGGTACATGCCATCCTTCAGTTTTTCGGAGCCTTCGAAAACAAAGAACCCTTGTTTGTTCCTGAAAGCGGTGTCGTCGAGAAATTGTTTATTGGCATAATAGTGCGCCAGAATCAGTGCTGTATCTGCATTTCCCGTGAGCCTTATTGTAATTTTATACCCTTTTTCGGCTGCCAGTAAACCGGCACTAACCGCCATTGTCAAGATCAACGCTACTAATTTTTTCATTTTTTTGAACTCTCGTTTTAAATTTTTAAACAGCAATTTCATTCATCAATTAATATACCAAAACGTCCTCCATACTGTGTAATCCGAGCCATTTGTCATTTGCAATTATATCAACCTTAAGTTGCAGCCGACCTTTATACTCAGGTATGGCAACCCTGATATCCTGCTTCAAAATCCCGGTAACATCGGCCTGTAGCGGCGTCCTGATCTCTTCCCAGTTTATCACGTCATTATTTGCCACCCAAAAGTAAGATAAAAACACCTTGTTGTTTATTCCTGAGTAAAGTGGTGTTTTCCCTTGATTTATAATTGTAACAGGTATCCAAACTGTATCCTTTGCCTGGTAGAATTTTTTGCTTCCGATAGTTATGCGCAGGCTGTTGGTGGTGTTACTGATGTTGGTATTTGGTGTAGAGTCATTTATTGTTCGGTACGGGCCAATGTCGAGGTGAAAATACCTTTTATTAAGCCAACTGTGATCTTTTAGTTCCCACCTGCGGAATATAAACTGATCAGCGGCTATTTTGTTGTTGTTGTTTTCAAAATACAGATCATCTTCAGGTGCAATGGTAATGGCGATGTCGTTACCATCGATAGCGCTAAGTAGCATAGATTCAATTGGATACGACCAGTTAAGCTGTGTGTAACCGTGGTCAATGAGTTTCGAAGAAACTATGAATTTGCTGCCGCCTTTTTGCCGTGCGGCTTCTATGAGTTGTTCCATCTGGGCAACCCTTTTCATGAATATTTCGCTGCCGTAATAAATAACAGCTAAGCGATACGCTATCAAAGCCGAAACAAGCAAAATTGAAATATTCAGCAAGCCTGGCCTACCTTCCTTTGGAAATCCGTATATCAACGGTATGAAAACAATCGGTACGAAAGGAAACATCACTTGTTCCATATAACGCGAGGGCGATGCCGTATAGGCCGAATTTACCAGGAATACGTAAACAAAAAAAGTGCCCGCAACCACCAGCAATCGGAACCATTGTTTACGGTTCACAAGCATGAAAACTACAAGGAAAAAAGCGATCAGCACTTCCGAGTAATACCGCAACATGAACAATCCCAGTATTTTATAATAGGAAGGGGTGATAAGCTGAAGGTATTGTTTGTTATCGGTATAATTAAATTGCCAGGCCATTTTCCCCGATTCGTAATCGCACATGATAAAATATTTGAAAACGATAGCCCCAATAAAAACCAGAATAACAGGAAGATAGTATTTAAGTGATTTGGCAGTTTCTTTGGTGTAGTCGTAAAACATCACGAAAATAAAAAGCATGAATGCCAGCGGATGGCTCAAAAGAATAAGAACTTCGAGTATCAGCAGCACAAAAATTACATTAAAGCGGAAAGGCAATCTCCAGATGGCATAAAAGGTAATAAGCAGTGGCACACCATAATACAGTTCAAACATGGGCGTGAAAAAACTATACATGATGCCAACTGTTTGCATCAGGATAATCAGCAAGCCCGAGCGCCGGTCGCGCAGGCCGTAATAAACAAAAAGAAAAAGCAGGTAGAAAAATATAACGTGGCTAAGCGAATAGAGTAACAGTATGTATTTGATATCCAGTCCTATCCATACGCCTGCCAGTGGGATGATTTGTGAAATCCCCAAAACTATACGCTGGCATTCGATCCAGAAAGTCTGGTTGTTGATAAACTGCGAAACGTAAAACCCTGAATCGGCGAAAATCCGCGCTTTGTACAAATAGGCTGCCAGTGCAAAAAGCACTAACCACGGGATATGCGGCACAATCCTGTTCACAACCATGTACCGGTATTTGGGCCTGCGCAGAAAACGCCTCAGTCCCTTCCTGATTTCGGTTGCATCAACAATTTTTGCCATGGTGTAATTTATTTTTCTTAAGCTTCCTAACCGGATGAATCAATATCTGGCTTGTCTTTAAAATTCTGGTGTAAGTTCAATCCGTATGAAACTTTTTCTCCCCGGCAGTTACTTTGATATTCAGGTTGTTTTCTTCCGGGGGAATAGGGCATGAATACTTATGATTGTACGCACAATAGGGGTTATAAGCTTCGTTAAAATCAAGTATGATCTTGTTTTCACCGGTTTCGGTAATATCCATGAATCTTCCGCCTCCATAGGTTTCTTTCCCGTTGGTTTTATCGTTGAAAGGAATGAAGAGGTGCTTTTCGTAACCGGGTTTTTTTACGAGTTCAATATTCTGATACACATTCAGGGTAAGCGTTTTACCCTTGTGCTGAAACGTAACAACTCCGTATAACGAATACTCGGGAAGTCTTTCGGTGGTTGTTTTCATTAAAAAATGGGTTGCCTGGTCGAATCGCTCAAAGATGGCTTCCTTTCGGAATTTAACTTTTGGCTTGAAATAATTCAGGTTTTTGAAAACAGCTTTTTCGTCTTCAGCCAAAGGCGATTTTTCGTCGCCAAGCATTTCAATGTCTTTTAGCTTCCGATCTTTTTCCACCTTTTTCACATATGCCGAACGGCTAAATTCTGCTACACTCTGCGCCTTTGCTGCGCTACAGAACAACAGCATAATAAGTAAAAAAGAAATACGGATTTTCATGAAATCAGGCAAAATGAAGAATTTTGAAATTCACTGCGAAGGTATAAAATCGCGGGGTTTCTGCAATTACTTTGAGAGAGTTGGGCTAAACATATTGCTTAAATATTTCGGTAACCATTCAGGGGGGATTCAGGGTTTAGGTGTTGGGGTTTAGGTGTTGGGGTTAGGTGTTGGGGTTTAGGAACTGGGGCATATAATTTTATGTCTTATTTTGGATTAAAATAAACAGTATTGTATTTACTGATATTCTAACAGCCAAACAGCCAAACAGCCAAACAGCCTAACAGCCTAACAGCCTGACAGCCTAACAGTCTAACAGCCTAACAGTCTAACAGCCTAACAGTCTAAAAGCCTAACAGCCTATACCCTGACACCCCGGCAGCCAAAATCAAATAAAAGATCGACCTTCTAATTTCGGGTACAGGGTGAATAGTGGCAAAATTTGTTTATCTTTATGAGTCATTTTGAACAACTGATATTTAATGCTAAAGTCATGGATCTGAGAGATATACGCAAAGATTACCTGCATAGTGCCATTTATGATGAGGATTTTCCTGTCGATCCCGTTCATTGGTTCCGTGAATGGCTGAATGCAGCAATGGAATCGGGAGAGCCCGAACCGACAGCCATGGTGCTATCGACTGTTTCGGCCGAATGGCGGCCCTCGTCAAGGGTGGTTTTACTAAAATATTTCGATGAGCATGGGATGGTTTTTTTCTCCAATTATTTGAGCCGTAAAGGAGTGCAATTGAGCGGAAACCATGCCGCGGCGCTCACTTTTTTCTGGCCATTGACCGAAAGGCAAGTACGCATCGAAGGAATTGTAGTTAAAACCGATTCCGAAGAATCCGATTCCTATTTCTATTCGCGACCACTCGAAAGCCGCGTTAATGCTATTATTTCGCCTCAAAGTACCCCGATTGCCTCGCGCCTGCAGTTGGAAGAGGAACGCGAAAAACTTTTATATCTGGAAGGTGCAAAAGATCTCGCACGCCCGGCTCACTGGGGAGGCTACCGGTTAAAACCCGATCGCGTCGAATTCTGGCAAGGGCGGCCAGGCCGCTTGCACGACAGGATACAATACCTGCTCGAAGGAAATGTGTGGAGCATTCAAAGGCTTGCACCCTGAAACAGCATTTGGGCTTAGTGAGTATTATTTTATGCTTGCGGAGACCTTTCGTGTTCAATAGAAGTTTCAATTTCCCTTTCTTATTTTCGGGAATCCGGGTCTGCCATTTTATCTTTTTTGGGATCAGGAATTGTGAACCGGCGGTTTCATAGTAGTATATTGTTGTCTCGTTTATAGTATAATTTCTGAATCAAATCGTTTTTACCATCCTGTCAAAGCATCAGTTCAATCACTCATCTTAACAATGTCAATTCGTGATTCAACCAGATCATTTCTTTCGCTTTGTTAATAAATTCACAAAACAACCCAATTTTTTATCCTTGGTGAACAAAAGATATTTCTACATTTGACCCGCTTTAAATAAAACATACACATGGCTCAGAATATAGATCCAAAGCTTAATTACGAAGAGTCAAAACGCGGAATTGGCTACGTTCCCCGCAGCGAGTCCACGCAGGAAACATACGACCGCATCGGCTTTATGTCGGGTCTCGAAGTTCATCAACAGCTCAAAACCGAACAAAAACTTTTTTGTCGTTGCCCGGCCGGCGTTTTCCAGAAACCCGGCGATTTTGATGCCGAAGTAGTGAGGCATATGAGGCCGACGCTCAGCGAATTAGGCGAATACGATGGCACTGCGCTGATGGAATTTAAAACCCGCAAAGAGATCATATACCGGCTGAAAAGCAAAACAACCTGTACGTACGAAGTGGATGATACTCCTCCGTTTCCGCTCAACCGCGAAGCTTTGGGTATTGCCATCGAAATTTCACTGGTTTCGAAACTGAATATTGTTGGCGAAGTTCATATTACCCGCAAACAGTACCTCGATGGCAGCATTCCTACCGGATTTCAGCGTACTGCCATTATTGGTGTGGAAGGCGAAATTCCCTTAAAGAATAAAAAGATACGGCTCATTCAACTCAGTCTCGAGGAAGATTCGTGCCGCGAAGTGAGTGATATAGGTCATACCCGAATTTACCGCACCGACCGCCTTGGGATGCCGCTCATCGAAACAGTCACATATCCCGAAATGACCAACCCCGACGAGGTGAAAGAGGCCTGTAACTACATCCGTTTCCTGGGCCGCAGCACGGGCAAAGTGCGCACCGGGATTGGCGCAGGCCGCGAGGATGTGAACGTCAGTTGCAAAGGCGGTACAAGGGTCGAGATTAAAGGCGTGGCTCACAGCCGCTGGATTCCCGAACTCACTCATATCGAATGTTTCAGGCAATGGTCGTTGCTCGCCATCCGTACTCTACTGCTTTCGCGCTTTGCCGATGTTAAAACCTGGAAACAATCGCATGTTGTGTTAGATGTGCATTCGTTCAGTACTAAAAACGGTTTTGCTAAAGAAGCAAAAAATACCGGAAATAAATTAGTTGCGGTGAACTTGCCTGGATTTAAAGGAATTATGTCGCATTTTACCCAGCCGGGAAAAATGTTCGCCAACGAACTTACCGAAAGGTTGAAAGTTATTGCCTGCATCGAATTGCCGAATATGACACATAGTGAGGAATTTGAACCTCAGTTTCTATCATCCGATTGGGATAAGGTGAATGCCTTACTGAAGCCGAGCGAAAACGATGCCCAGCTTATTATCCGGGGACCTGAAGCCGATATTAAAACAGCTCTCGAAACCATCGAGGAACGCTGCCGTATGGCATTTGCCGGAGTTCCGCCCGAAACACGTAAGTCATTCGAAAATGGTACCACTATTTTCGAACGGGTGCTTCCGGGAGCCGACCGCATGTACCCCGATACCGATTCAGCGCCAATCCCGCTGGAAAATGAGTACATCGAGTCGCTGGGTAAAAATAAGCCTGTTGAAGTGTCTGAAAGATACCGGCAACTTAAAAACTGGCATGTGCCTGAAGATTGCTATACTTATATTTTCAAGAAAAATCTTTTCCCGCTTATCGAAAGGATCGTTACCGAACTGGAAATGAACCCGGCATTTGTCGGAAAGTTTTTCGGACATGCTGTAAAATGGGTCGAGGGGCAGTATAAACCTGCCGCCGAATTCGATTATAAAATAGTGTATGCCCTCCTGCGTTTTATCAAACAGCGTAAACTTGATTCCGGCATTGCCCGCCGGATGCTGCCTCTGGTGTATCAATATCCTAAGATGGAATTTGAATCGGTGCTTACCAGCATTAACTTTAAAGCGGTGACTAAAGAGCAAATCGTATCAAAAATACCTTTCCTGAGAAATAAGCTGGCCGAAATTCGTCTTTCAAAAGGCCCGGATGTGGAACATAACTGGATCATGGGTCAGCTGCGCCGTCAGGCCGAAGGGAATATGAGTATGATAGCGTTGCATGAGGCGGTTGGGGGAGTGAAAAGTGAATAGTGGATAGTGAAAAGTGAATAGTGAATAGTGAAAAGTGAATGATGAATAGTGAAAAGAGGATAAAGTCATGCTTACGATTTTGGGCTAAAAACCAATAACGAATAACGAATAGCGAATAACGAATAACGATTAACAAATAACGAATAACCATTAACGAATCACGCAATCCAAAAACACATAATGACTGACGATATTTTTCAAGGATATAAAGGTGCATCTCTCGAGGTATTAAAGAAATACAATGTCAGGGTTTGGGGCCAGGCAGTGGTAAAAACAACCAGGGGCGAATTTACCGGAACCGTGCTTCCGCGATCCGAAAATGACGATGATAAGCACATTGTCATGAAGATTCCTACCGGTTATAATATTGGCCTTGATATCGCCACCATTACCGATATTAAGGAAACCGGCTATAAAAAAGCAAACTACAAGATTCCTGAAAAGGAGTTCCCTTACACCGAAGGCCTGCCCAAAGTGAAGCTTATCGGCACCGGTGGCACCATTGCATCGCGTCTCGATTACCGCACCGGGGCTGTTATTCCCGCTTTTTCGCCTGGCGAATTATACGGAGCTGTGCCTGAACTGGCATCCATCTGCAACCTCACAACCGAAAAAGTATTCGCCGTTTTCAGCGAAAACATGTCGCCCGATCACTATAAAAAATTAGCCATTGCCATTGGTAAAGAAATAGAAGCCGGTGTGGATGGAATTGTAATTGGTCATGGAACCGACACCCTGCATCACACTGCGGCTGCGCTCACATTTATGGTTCAGAATTCGCCCGTTCCTATTGTGCTTGTAGGCTCGCAGCGTTCGAGCGACAGGCCCAGTTCCGACGCGGCTCTTAACCTCATGCATGCCTGCACTGCCGCAGGGCATGGCGATATTGCCGAAGTGATGGTTTGTATGTTTGGACCTACCAGCGACGAGTATGGTTTCCTTCACAGGGGTACCCGTGTACGTAAAATGCACTCTTCGTACCGTTCTACCTTCCGTACTATCGGCGATACCCCAATGGCTACCATCACCCGCAAAGGGCTGAAGCCGATTAAAGAAATATACAACCATCGCCGCAAAGACCGTAAAGTTACCATTCTGCCTTATTTCGAGGAAAAAGTTTCGATTGTTTACTACTACCCGAATATGCAGCCCGATATTATCGATTCGTTGGTTGAACACGGTTATAAAGGCATTGTAATTGCCGGAACCGGCCTCGGGCATGTGAACAAACCACTTTACCCGGCTATTGAGCGTGCTGCCAAAGCTGGTGTTGCCATCTATATGACAGTTCAGACCCTTTGGGGGTACGTACATATGTTCGTTTATGATACAGGTCGCGACCTGATGGCAAAAGGTGTTATTCCGGCCGAAAATATGCTGCCCGAAGTAGCGTATATTAAACTTGGCTGGGCTTTAGGCCAAACCAGCGACCTTGAAGAAGTCAGGAGGCTGATGCTAACACCGATCAACGACGAGACAACCCCGCGCGAGCCTTACAACGGTTACCTTATTTACCAGGGTGGAGTTGCTGAAGTGGAGGAATTTATACGTAATGTGCACAAATAGAAACTGGAAACTGGAAACTGGGCGCTGGACGCTAGGCACTGGTTGCTAGGCACTTGACACTCGACACTTGGCACTCGGCACTTGGCACTCAGCACTTAGCACCCGGCACTCTGCACTTGGCACCAGAAACCAGAAACCAGGCACCAGGAACCAGGAACCAGGAACTCACATCTCATTCCTCCCCCACAACCGGCGCCACGCTGGGATTTCGGAAGATATCGTCTTTATTTAACGGTCTGCTATGCAACCGCCAGTTGAACCCTTTCAGCAAGCGCTGGTCTTCGGGCACTTCCTTGTCGGGAAACATATTTCCTGCAGGTTTATCAAAATACATGATGCTTTCAATTTTACTGTCAACAACGTAAAGCCTCATCCGGCTTCCGGCCGCCTTGTTTACGCCTATAAGTGCCTTGTCGTCTTCTCGCACATAGTACACCGTTTCGGCATTCCCGTTTACATCAATGCTGGTCAACTCGTTATTCACAAAATGGCCTATCATATTCTTACCCCTGATCTGGTTGTAGGTTGATATTAAATCTTTCGACACAATAAAAGCCGTGTTGTACATGTAAATCTGCCTAATCCGGTTATTGCCGGTAAGTATCTTAATGGTATCGGCGGTAAGCTGGTTCTCATCAGCCCATAATACCGGCGACCGAAACATACTGATAAGTGAATCGGCAAAACTGTAATGCAGCGAATCGCAGGCACCCTGTATGTCCTTGCGGTAAAAACGTGTATTGTGAAAGGCGAAAAGTTCTTTGGTTTCGTTTCGGATTGTATCAAAGGTAGCTTTCAGTGTATCGGCATGAAGGTACAGGGTGTCTTTTTTGTCGCCCATGATGGCTACTGCCTGGTTGGTAATCATGGTATAGCCCCTGGTTCGCCAGTATTCGGCAAAATTGCCTTTTATCACCACATCCCGAACCGTATCGGTCATAACAACATGGTTTATGGCTTTTCCATACTTGGTTCTTCCGTCGTAGTACAAACTGTCGCCTGTAAGCCGGCTGTCATTGTCGACCAGTAAAGCGTTGATACTGAAGCGCGATTTGCTGGTTTCACGATTATATTCGCCGTCTTCGCAATACAAATAATTATCCTTGCCTCTCAGAATGGTCGGTCCGAGAAAATACGAAATGCGCGAAACGGTGTTGTATTTTAATGTGTCGCAGTTTATCTTGTATTCGGGGTTGGTAAGCACCACATCATCCCTGAAATACATCAGTTTTTGATTCGTGTAATAAAAACACCGGCGGCTGGTAAGCACATTGTCGCCATTCACCATTTTACCTCCTGAAGTGTAGTTCGCAACCCCGGTATTCCGGTCGAACACCATGAAATCGGTGGTGAGAGTCGACTGTTTATCAACAAGTTTCACATCGTCGCGAACAATCGCAATTTTTGTGTTGCCGTCGTAATGCAGAAATTTACCATAAAGGTTTAGCGTATCGCTCGATTTAATACGGACATGGCCATAACAGTCGATGGTGTTGGTGGATTCGTACAACCAGGCACTGTCGCAGTAAAGGTAAGCACCTTCGTGCTCGAAAACCGGGTTGTTGAGCATACGCGTCATGTCGCCCATGCTGCTCGTTTTCCTCATTTCGCCGGCATTGATGTTGATGCGTTTGAGTTGAGCCTGCACTTTGAGGCTGGCCGAAAAGGTGAGCAGCAGGATGATAAACGGAATTGCTAAAATGCGTAATTTGACCATAAATTGATTTCGTCGCCGGCAAAGGTAAGTAATGTGAACAAATAGTTGGCTAAGGCAACCGAAGGGTCAGATGTTATTTTTCGGAACAGCTGGGTCGCGACAAGAAGGCTACTCTTACTGAAAATAAGGATAATGGATAATGGATAATGGACAATGGACAATGGACAATGGATAATTTAGGTTTGACATCGAACGGAAGGACAATTGCAAGTCGGGGCGCGACTTTAAGTCGCACTCCGACTGAATAAATCGGGGCGTGGCTTGAAAGCTTATATTTCCGGCAAATATTTACACCGTATTTCCGATTGCAGATCAAATCTTTACAAGCTTGTTGGAGCAAATGCTTTAGTCACTATCTTTACAATCAAAAATTGATTATCTGTAATAAATTTAAAATAGTAAAACCGTTTCCGGTAATAATATTTTCCCACACCTTGTTTCCATTTGGTAAAGTGCCACTAAGAAGTCTAAAATAGATCAGTATTTCCACTTATTATGAACAAAAAAGGAACATCACCCGATAAGGAACAACCCAGTTCGCCGGGTTCAGAAGTACCCAACAAAAACGGTTCCAGTCAGTTTCCTATTGTAGGCATAGGTGCTTCGGCAGGAGGATTGGAGGCTTTGGAACAATTTTTTACAAGTACGCCCAAAGACACAGGCATGGCTTTCGTGGTAATTCAGCACCTCGATCCAACTCACATTGGCATCATGCCCGAGTTGTTGCAACGATCTACCCAAATGAAAGTGTTACAGGTGACTGACCACCTGCAAATCAAACCTAACCAGGTGTATGTTATACCACCCAACAGAAGCATGTCAGTCTTAAATGGCTTCTTGTATTTATTCGAACCGGTGGAAACTCGCGGGTTACGCCTTCCGATCGATTTTTTCTTTCGCTCTTTAGCCGACGACCAACAAGACAAGAGTGTTGGAATTATACTTTCGGGCATGGGTTCCGATGGCAGCCTGGGGCTGAAAGCGATAAAAGAAAAGCATGGGATAGTGCTGGTGCAGGATCCTGCTTCTGCAAAATTTGACGGTATGCCGCAAAGTGCCGTAAATGCAGTAATTGCCGATGTGATAGCCGCACCGAACGATATGCCTGCCAAATTGATTGCTTTCCTGAATTACAGTCCCTTACAGACTGAACATCCGGAATCGGATGAGAAAAGCAAGAGTAATCTCGAAAAAATAATCATCCTGCTACGTACGCAAACTGGCCAGGATTTTTCGATGTATAAAAAAAATACCATGTTCCGGCGTATCGAAAGGCGAATGGGCGTGCACCAGTTAGATATAATTGCCAGCTATGTTCGTTTTGTGCAGGAAAACCCCAAAGAACTGGATATCCTTTTCAAAGAGTTCCTGATAGGGGTGACTAATTTTTTTCGCGATGCTGCCGTATGGGAAAAGTTGAAAGAACAGGTTCTGCCTGAATTGTTCGACGAATTGCCAAACGGGCATGTACTGCGGGCCTGGGTACCGGGCTGTTCAACAGGTGAAGAAGCCTATTCGCTGGCCATGGTTTTTAAGGAAGCTTATGCGGATTTGAATAACTATAAAAATTTAACACTGCAGATATTTGCCACCGACATCGATAAAGATGCCGTCGAAATTGCACGTAAAGGTTACTTCAGTTCCAATATCGTCGCCGATGTTTCGCCGGAGCGGATTAATAAGTTTTTCGCACATGAGGGCGACGGCTTTCGGATTAACACGGCCATACGCGAAATGGTGGTTTTTGCACCGCATAACCTGGTTCGGGACCCGCCATTCACCAAGTTAGACTTTCTTTCGTGCCGTAATTTATTGATTTACCTGGAGCCTGAATTGCAAAAAAAACTGATGAATTTGTTTCATTACAGTCTTAATTCAGGTGGTGTAATGTTGCTTGGCAGTGCCGAGAACAACAACTCTCAGGCTATGCATTTTGCTTCCGTGGATTCAAAACTGAAACTTTACAAACGTTCCGTAACACCCATAACCACCGAACTGCTGGATTTTCCCAGTGCATTTATCAGCCCGAAAAAACAAAATTCTGAAGATTCTAAATCAACCAAAGTGGCCGAAAATATACAGATTCTAACCGATCAACTGCTGCTGCAAAACTATGCACCTGCCAGTGTGCTGATCAACCAGGAAGGCGATATACTGTATATTACAGGGCGTACCGGCAAATACCTGGAGCCTGCCGCCGGAAAGGCTAATATGAATATTTACACCATGGCCCGCGAAGGATTGCGTACCGAACTGCCTGGCGCCATACGCAAAGCAAAACAGAGTACGGAACTGGTGCTTCTGCGTAATATTAAAGTTGGTTCCAACGGAGATACACAGTTTGTGGACATAAAGTTTCAACTAATCAGCAATCCTGCAGCCATCAAAGGAGCCATCATCATCGTTTTTAACGATGTGGCAGGGTCTCCAAAAACTCCCGGGGCGACAGAAAGAAAAAGCCAAGACTCTTCAGGTGTCGAGCAGGCGTTAGAATTCGAACTGCAATACGCCAAAGAAGAATTGAACAGCATACGCGAAGAGATGCAAACAACGCAGGAAGAGCTTAAGTCGACTAACGAAGAGATGCAGTCGACCAACGAGGAGTTGCAATCGACCAACGAAGAACTTACGACATCGAAAGAGGAAATGCAAAGCCTCAACGAGGAGTTGCAAACCGTGAATGCCGAGTTGCAAGCCAAGATTGTAGATTATATGATGGCAAATAACGACATGAAAAACCTGCTTAACAGCACCGATATTGCCACCCTGTTTTTAGACAAAGAATTAAATATCCGCCGTTTCACCGATCAGTTGACCAAGATATTTAAACTGCGGCAAAGCGATATTGGCCGACCCTTCACCGATATGGTTACCGATTTGAAATACCCCGAAATTGCCGACCATGCCCTGGAAGTATTACGTACACTTATGTTTAAAGAAACCAGCATTGAAACCCACGATCAGCGCTGGTTTACAGTTCGTATCATGCCCTACCGCACCTTCGACGATAGGATTGACGGGCTGGTAATCACATTTATCGACATCACTACTGCTAAAAAACTAGAAATTGAATTAGCCCTTGCCAACCAGGAAGTAAGTGAAAAGCAGTCCTCCGAATTATCTTTTGCCAGCAGGGATGCTATTTTTCAAAACGAAGAAAAGGAAAAACTGGTAGCCGAATTACACAAGGCGATCGAAATATTGAAAAAGCATAACCTGTATAAAAAATGAAACGGGATATTTTAAAGGAAAGCGGGTAACATAGATTTGACTGGTACGAGAGATTAAATAGATTTTACTATCAGCGTTCCACACCGACCGAATCCCGGCAAAACTTGTTTATACTGCACTTGCACGATTTTTGTTTATGAGAAAGGTTAACTTATCTGAATCTAAAATCCTTCGGCAAAAGGCGGAGGCAAAATTGAGCGCTTCCTCTCTCCGGCAGGTTCAGGGCATTGCTTCTCCCATGGAACAGGAATTAGCTACTTTTAGCAAAGATATGCTGAAACTGATCCACGAGTTGGAAGTGTACCAGGTTGAACTCGAAATGCAGAACGAAGAACTGCTGCTTGCCAAAGCGAAGACAGAACTTGCGGAAGAAAAATACACCAACCTTTTCGATTTTGCGCCTTCCGGCTATCTCCTGCTTACAAGGAACAGTACTATAGCTGAACTTAATTTTGCTGCAGCCAACATGCTTGGCAAGGAACGTTCGCACCTTGTAGATAAAAGATTTGCGGCGTTTATTTCAGAAGAAACACTATCTGTTTTCAACGGCTTCCTCGACAGAGTTTTTTCAAGCAATTGTACACAAACCTGTGAAGTTAGTTTATCCACAAAGGGGATTTTGCCGGTTTACCTAAGCATGGAAGGTATTATAAACCAGGACGGTGAAATATGCTTTTTAACATTGGTTGACATAAGCGGGCGTAAATTGGCGGAAGAAGCTCTCGAGGAAAATAATGAGATACTCTCCCTTTCCTTTGCAAACGCACCTATATATACTTTCATAAAAGAAGTAACTGCTACAGAAAACCGAGTGTTGAGGGCCAGTAACAATTTTGTTGATATGGTTGGTATTTCGGGTTCAGATATGGTTGGCAAAACTATGCACGAACTTTTCCCTGCGACATTGGCTGCGCAAATTATAGCCGATGACTGGACCGTTGTTTCAGAAGGCAGAGTTATTCAATTTGATGAGGAATTTAATGGACGTACTTATACCACTATTAAGTATCCGATTTTATTGCGAGGGAAAATGCTGCTGGGAGGTTTTACTATTGATAATACTGTCCGTAAGCAAGCAGGGCAAGTTCTGAAAGCGGAGCATGAACGATTGATTAGCCTGGTTCAGATATTGCAAAATAATGCCGAAACAATAAAGGAAATATTGGATTTTACCTTAGAGCAGGCGCTTTTACTAACATACAGCAAAATAGGATATATTTACTTTTATAATGAACAACTCCAGGAATTTACATTATTCTCCTGGTCAAAGCAGGTAATGAAAGAGTGTTTGGTGGCGGAAACAAAAACCATTTACAACCTGTCCGAAACAGGGGTCTGGGGTGAGGCCGTACGTCAAAAAAAGCCAATACTGATAAATGATTTTAATGCCCCTCACCCATTAAAAAAAGGCTATCCGGAAGGGCATGCACATTTGGATAAATTTCTTACCATTCCGGTGCAAATTGATGGTAAAACAGTTGCAGTAATCGGCGTTGGCAATAAGGAAACCGATTACGACGAAACGGATATTTTACATCTGACCATCTTAATGGATAGTGCCTGGAAAGTTATACAAAAAAAAGAAGTTGATGAATTACTTGAAAAACAAAACGATGAACTACGCCATCTTAACGCTACCAAGGACAAGTTCTTCTCAATCATTGCACACGATCTTAAAAGTCCTTTTAACTCTATTTTAGGTTTTAGCGAAATTTTGCTACAACAGATGAAGGCTAAGGACTATGAAGGCATCAATGAGTATGCAGGAATCATACTTGGGTCTGCTAAGCGGGTCGTGGATTTGCAGACGAACTTGTTAGTTTGGGCTCGTTCACAAACAGGCAGAATGGAATTCAATCCTGAATATTTCGAAATGGTGGACTACATCAACGATATGATGCCCTTATTTACGGATATTGCAGGGCAAAAGTCTATCAATATCACAACAACACTAGTGCATCCTATTTCTGCATTTGCCTATAGACCGATGATCAGCACCATTTTAGGTAACCTGGTTTCGAATGCGATTAAGTATACACCGGCAGGCGGAGAGATTACCATTTCGGCAAAGCAGGATACGGGTGGGATTGCTGTGTCGGTTGCCGACAACGGCATAGGGATATCCAGGGACAGTATTGAGAAATTATTCCGGATCGAAGAGAGTTATTCGACCAAAGGTACCAACAACGAGGAGGGTACCGGCCTGGGATTGATATTGTGTAAAGAATTTGTCGAAAAGCACGGAGGCAAAATTGGCGTTGAAAGCGAGCCTGGAAAAGGCTCCACATTTTATTTCACCTTGCCTCATAACACTATTTCTGAACAAACAGCTGGTATTCTACACATATCGTCGGCAAATGCAAGCAGTAATCTGGGTAAAAAACTGAAAATACTGATTGTTGAAGACGATGAAGTTTCGGAAATGTTGTTGATCAAAGATTTGAAAATGCTTGATAAACAAATTTTAAAAGCACTGAATGGTGTTGACGCAATTGAAATTTGCCGGCTGAACCCCGACATTAACCTGGTACTGATGGATATTCGCCTTCCCCTGATGGACGGATACGAGGCCACCCGGAAAATACGTGAGTTTAATAAAGATGTGATCATTGTGGCTCAAACAGCATATGCGCTTATAGGCGACAGGGAAAAGTCACTTGAAGCCGGCTGCAACGATTACATTACCAAGCCAATCATCCAATCCGTACTATTGGAGTTGATTCAAACGCATTTCAAAAAAAACAATAATTTAAAAATGTGATAATTTGAAAATGTGAGTCAACTACGATTTTTTTTTGCCAGATTCCAGATTCCAGATTCCAGATTCCAGATTCCAGATTCCAGATTCCAGATTCCAGAT
>JBAXBJ010000041.1:0-37900 GCA_037142075.1 Bacteroidota bacterium | reverse complement strand
CCGGTAACTTTAGTTGCACTTTATACGAAGACAGCCATGATAAGACAGAAAAGCCATGCATAAGCTCAATAGAACACAAAGTATCCGGCAAATTTGCTTTATCTGTTGTTTGTGGACCCAAATAAAAATAACTGTTAAGGGAGACTTTAATGTCATCAGGTAAACCGGAACCAGCTAATTAACCTAAAATACTCAAAAGCTGACAATAAAGTCTGCAACAAAACAAAAAGCACTGGAAATTAAAGCTTCTGAATTCATATAGAAAAAAATAATTGTCATAAATAAAACAAAACCATGAAAAACCTAATCATCCTTTTAAGCTTCATTTTCCGAGCAATGCAGTCGTTTGCCCAACGCAGATCAACAAAGTCTTGAACAGAAATTATATACATCGATCATGACAAAAATACTTCTCACTTACTTTCTTGTTTTTTCAGTATTAATTGCTTGTGCCCAGGGAAATACAAAGAGCAAGCCGGAGCCGACACAGCAGGATATGGACAAGGCTTTGAAGGATGCCCAAAAAATGATCGATCAGTTACCTCCCGAAGCGAAAGAATACCTGAAGGCGAGCCACACCGAACTCCCCAAAGATGTGAAAATAGATAAGTCAACTATGGACGCATATAAGAATCGGCCAAAAAATATAGTGAACACTGATACAATTATAGATGAGGAAGTAGAAGCAGAACTTCGGCTAGCTTCTATCGGTACTACTATTACTAAAACAATTGGCCCGGAAGGAGGTGTGATCACATCCAAAAATGGTAAAATCTCTCTTAATTTTCCGCAAGGTGCTTTGATAAAAAATACCGATATCAGCATTGTTGAATCCAATAACGAAGCGCCGAACGGTTGTGGTAACTCGTTTAATCTTTTACCTGACGGACTAAGCTTCCCCAAACCTGTAAAACTCACTTTAAAATACACGAATAATGAAATAAATGGTTCAGGACCGGAAGCCTTACGTGTTATAGCTCAAAGATCTGATGGTGACTATGAAGCAGATATGAATACAACCTTAGATGTATATACCAAAACGATAAGTTCTGCTATCTTTCATTTTTCCAAATGGGGGTTTGCAGCTGGCTACAAACTCTATATTGAGCCGGAGATTAAATATTTGATCAAAAGGCAAACAATAACATTAAGGGTGGTAGGGTGGACAGTAAGCCCTGATAAAAAAGAAACAGCGGCTGGAAAGTTAATTATTAAAAATATAAAACAAACAACCTATTTGTCAGATTTAACTGATAGGTCCACACAAAAAAATCTTCCAAATCCGGGTTATGCAGGTTTTAATGGTTTTTACAAAGTAGCAAAATGGGACTTATTAGGAGTTTCGCATGATAAGAGTTTATTAGGGAAAATTACCCCTATTACCGATGATCTTACCATGGTTACTTATACTACGCCCAAAATTATTTCGGGCGGATTTTTGCTTCGGAAAGCAATAATCACAGTTGTTTTAGAACCTAATAAGCTGGATGACCATACAATAAAGAAAGCTATACATTTAGAGTTATGTATTAACATCGTGGAAGATGGAGAGCTTGATTTTAGTATAAATGGAAAGAATATTAAAGCATTACAGCAAACATCCACAAAACTTGCGGTTAAAGCATCTAAAAGTAACCTAACTGGAACAAACCAGGAAATGGTAGATTGCTGGTATACTGAAACGGGTGATTTATTTATTGGAAGTACTTGTTTAAATCCCATGCAAAAGGGAGGTATACACTTATCACTTTTTTTTAGCCATCCGGATACCGGAGAGAATAAATTAACCTGCATTAAATACGGTTCTTGGGGCTCAGATTATCAAGTGAAAATGACCGGAGCTGATTTTGAGGCAGAAAATTATGAAATAAAACGCGAGAAAAGAGGCTCAGGTGACGGTTGCGAAAGCAACGGTTTTTGTCGCGACTTTATAGTTTCATTAGATGTGTTCGACAAGCAAGAGGGCGGGCTGGTGACAGGTAGATTTTCAGGTGAACTCTATCAGGATGGCGAAGATTTTGCAGATGCCTGTAAAAGCTCTTTAAAATTACCTGTAAAAGGTGTTTTTACTTTAATATTACATAAATATAAAGAACAAAAATAAAAAAATAAGCAGTTGTAAGCCTACCCGGATAATATTATAAATCACGAAATAAAACAAAAACCATGAGAAATCTGATCATCCTTTTAAGCTTCATTTTCTGCGCAATGCAGTCGTTTGCTCAAAACACAGCAGGGCAAGCGGCACAAGTACCCTTTTCGTCTGCTGAAGACAACAGCAATTACTATGTTTACATTGGTAGCGGTGGTAAACAAAACAAAGCCAATACCGAAATCATGTACAAAAAGATGAAAGAAATTTATGCTTTGTTTGATGAAGCATTTAAAAACTCTAAAGGTATCAGTGGCTCGTGGAGGGCACTGGTGGATGATATAAGTAACGAGGGATTGGTAAAAGGCAAATTGGAGATTACACTAACTGCTGTTTACCGCGAAAGCAATGGTGAATTAAACAAAAAAGGAGGTCACCAACTGAGGTTTTCTGTTTTAATCAATGGTTTTGAACCTTATGTAATCCGGGATAAAAAGAAAGCCAGCGGCTTTACCGAAAAAAATGGTCAGGATTTTATTGGTGGTCATTTAATTTATGTGATATCCGAAAAACAACAGGAAGAAAGCTTTAAGGGTTTCCCGCTTTATTATACAGGATGGAACAAAACACCTGAACAATCATGTGTAATTATTACAAAACCTGATGTTCCGTTATTTAAACCTATTACTGTCGGTGAATTTTTAGAATTATATAAAAACTGGATTGCAGAATATAATTTACAAAAACCTAATGATAAGTATAATGTATCTGCTGAGCGCATTGAAAAATTCATCAACACTTATAAATCGGGCAATAATGAATTTTATAATGAACCTTGCATCACTATTTGGGATAGATCTGAGCAAATTCCATACGTTAGAAGAGAAACGTACGTGGATGATGCAACAATGGGAAATCCCTGGGTAATTTTCAATCCCTCCTATATCAATAAAAACGCCGCTGCAGCATCCGTACAATTTATTACTATCGAATGGCATATTTCAGATGATGCTACACTAATTTCAGCATTTAAAGACTTTAAAAACAACTTCGACTTTAAAAAACTACAGTCCATGTTAGGGAAATAACACGTGACATCATTAGTATATAAAAACCAGACCCATGAAAAATCTACTCCTGATAATCTTCACCGTTATTTTTGCAACTTCCATATTCGGGCAATGCGAAACCTCCGAAGATGCACATAATACACCCTCCTCCTGCAAACGGGGTGAGAATAAGATATTTATGGACATCTCACAGGATAAGGCTACCGCAAAAGAGGCAGAAAAATGGATGACTGCCATTTTTACCTCGGTAATTAACGAAGCCATCAATAAAACCACAGGCCTAAGAGGCACCTGGAGTGCAAGCATAAATTCCGGACAAGTGGAAAAAATATTGCCATACAATATTAAAACTCACATGCTTGAATTGGGTTGCACCAAAGAGAAGAAATTGTACGAAAAAGAGGAATCCGGATTGGTTTTAAGCCTAAGTTTTAACTCTCTGAATTCCATAGCTACTGCCTGTTCCCATCAAGAATATGGTGCCAAAAACGAAGAAAAAGAAGTTTTGGAAACCGTGGATGGAAGGCAGATTTACAGCCTGCATCCACGGACCGAGAGCGAAAAATACGGTTCTTTTGCCTGGTACATAAAGGATGATGATAAAAGACTCATAGTGGTAAGCAAACCTGGTATTCCACTCTTCGTGCCTGTAAGCATCAAAGAGATTCTCACCATAAAAAAGGACTATTTTACTGTGATGCGCGATCATGAAAACAAAATCTACAACGATATTCTTGCCCAAACCTTCGAACAATACCTGGTACAGGTTGAGTACTCAAAATTAGCAGTGGATTATAGTAAAACCGAAGCAGACGAAATAAAAGAAAAGTTTAAAAAGCAATATTTAGAAGGGAAAGAAAATGTCAAAACCGCAAAAGGGCAGAATTTCTATCAGAAGTATATTGACAATATTGATAAATACATACGTGAATCTTCTGCAGCACAATTAGATAAGCAATTTATCGGAAATATGAATATAGGATACGAACCGATTACAAACGATATGTTTAAGAATCCTGACGATGGAGGTTCTCCGGCTGTTACACTAAATCCGGACTATATTAACAGTAAACTGCCCATATCCGCACCACAGTTTGTTACAGTTGAAATACGAAATCAAACTTCCTCAGGAACAACACTAAGAGCAAAAAAAGTGTTTGAGGATAATTTTGATTTCAAAAAATTGCAGGATATGCTGGCCAAGTAAAACTACATTCCAGACATAATTAATTCAGGGTTTAATATCCTTCATATGTTCAATACCAAGATTGTCATCCAATGATAAAAAAAATCATATTCATACTGATCGGCCTCTGCCTGACTATTTGCGCTTTTGCACAGACCGAATCCTTTGATATTGCCACCTATACTATTCCCGCAGGCTGGACAAAATCGGCAAAGGAAGGATCAGTGAGCTATATTACAACAGACGACAAAAAGAGTATTTTTTGTATTATCACAATATATGCCAGCCAGGAAAGCAAAGGAACCGCATTGGAAGAATTCGACAGGAACTGGACTACTTTAGTCGCCACACCGCTTAATATTAAAGAATTACCTCAAACAGACAAGGTTTCCGATGACGAAGGACGCGAAGTGATATTGGGAGCTGCAAGTTTTGTCAACGGGAACCTAGCAGGGGCAGCCATGCTTTCAACCATCGTAGGTTTCGGACTGACAACCAATATCTTAACTATGTCAAATGATGCAGATTATCAAAGCGTAATTGAAACATTCTTTAATGGATTGACAATAAAAAAAGTTCCTGCTGCAGTTACAGTTGCTGATGTTACAAACACAGGAACTCAATCTTCATCCAAAGTTAATTCGCCTCCATGCTTCAATACTAAAAATGGAATTGAAGGTGTGTGGATGGGCATATATATGAAAGCATTTTATGGCGACCCGCTTACCCTGGGCCACACCATCTGGAAAACATTTTACGGCAACGGGCAGGTATATGAAGCAATTCCCGATATCGGGTTTGCGAATTTCAATAAACCGGAAAGCGAATCCGGGGAAACTCAATTCTGGAGCAGTTATATAAATAACGGGTCAGGAAACTGGATTATTAAAAGACAAGGTGTAATTGATATAGATGTAAAACTGAACGAAAGAGGTAACATGGTTATCAGCTCACAGTATTATCAACGGTGCAAACCCGTGGATGGTTTAAAGCTAAATGGCTCCTGGACATCGTGGGCTGATCCGGATGACCCTGAACTCGACAAGGGAGTGTTCGGACAGAAAGCATTGATCCGTTTTTCCGCTAACGGACAGTTTACCGATGAGGGTATTTTTAACACTGCATTGGAATATCACAAGGATGGCACTTCGGTTACAACTGCCGGCAGCGGCACTTACGAAATCAGGGATTACTCCCTAATTCTCAGGTATAACGATGGCCATATAAAACAAGCCGCTTTTACAGGCTTCCTTTCTCTCGACCCAGCTGTGGATGATAAGACTATTTGCATAAGCAAAGTTAAATTCAGCAAACGAAGCAGGTAATTCACAATTCAGGTTTTAAAACAGGCACCCTAAAACACTTTCTGTGATTCATTCTTCACAAAGCACTGAGTATTGAGCTCTTATTTATATTCGGTTGAAATTTCAATCCGTTACGGAAAATCAATTATTGTTACATAGGCATGAAGGCTGAAAGAAATTCGAGTTACATGCAGCTGTATGTCAGTTTATTATAAATATTATTGCATATTTCTTTGCGCTCTTCTGCATTTTCAGATTTCAGAAAGCTTTAACAGGTAAAGTGGGTGATTTCGCCGATAATTTTCCTTGGTTAGCCGATTCAACGGCCGGTTTGCTTCATTTTTCTGTAACATTTATAAATCTATACCGTCATATGAGCAAATAAAAAATAACCAAAAATTAAAAACTAAAAATATCTCGCAAGAGCATAAAAACACAAAAGCCATGAAAACCTCAGTAATTATTTCAAGCATCGCTGCAATTTGCCTTATGACATCCTTCGCAGAATTATCCAATAATAGCAGGAGTGATTTAAACAGTGGCACTTCACAATTCAATGTCAATAATGTTTCGGCAGGTGATACCTACGCATTAGTAACTGGGCCAAACAATGCATCCGAAAGAAAGAACGAAGCCAACACTTCCGCTACAGTTGATGCAGATAATGACTTTAGTTACCTGAAATTCGATGTTGCTGAATATTCAAAAACCGCGGCTCCGGTTATGGAAGTGCCAATGTCCATGCCTTCAAAGTCTGACTCCGATTTCCCTTACCTGAAATTTGATGTAAACAGGTATAATTCAGATGGGACGTTGACGGAAGATTCATCCTTAGCATTGCCATTAAATGAAAATACGCCGGCTGATGCTACCTCAGCAACAACCCCATTGAATGAATTTGAATACCTGAAATTCGATATCAGTAAATTCTCCAAGCAAAACGCAAGTAGTGACCTGCAGGTTACGAATGAATCTGCCGGGGTTCAAACCTCAGGAAACGAACTGAACTCAACCTCAGCCCGCGATTGTGAATACCTGAAATTTGATGTAGATTATTACAGCAGCCCTTCAACAGACAACATCAATCGCGAAGAATTGCCTGTAAATGAATAATTTAGGCGAATACAAAATTGTATACCTGCCGTTGGTGAGCTTATAAAATGGAAGAGTCCTGTGAAACACAGGACTCTTCCATTTTGACCGTATTATAAAACCGGATTTCTTAATTGCAGGCTCAATACTTATTGTCCGCTGCCTTTTAATACAGTAAGCAGAGTGTAAGCCATAATCTTTATATCCATCGCCAGCGACATGTTTTCGAGGTACAGAATATCGTATTTCAGCCTTTCGATCATTTGGTCAACATTTTCGGCATACCCATATTTTACCTGCCCCCAGGAAGTTATGCCTGGTTTTACTTTCAGCAAAAGACGGTAATGAGGTGCACGTTGTGTAATCTGATCGATAAAATACTGGCGTTCGGGCCTTGGACCCACAAGCGACATATCGCCTTTCAGAACAGATAAAAACTGGGGTATTTCGTCGAGACGTGTTTTACGCATCATTTTACCGAATGAAGTCACACGATTGTCATTTTTTGACGAAAGCATGGGCGTTCCGTCCTCCGCTCCTACAATCATCGATCTGAATTTGGGAATCCTGAATATTCTGCCACTGATTCCAATGCGTTCCTGGCTGTAGAATACAGGTCCCTTTGATGACATCTTAACGCCGATAATACAAAATAAATATACCGGTGAAAGTATTATGATAGCCAATGCCGATAATACAACATCTAAAAACCGCTTTAGGTTGAGTTGCCAGGGTGGCATAAAATCGAAGGACACCTGGATAAGCGGTGTCTGATAAATGGATGTGGTTTTCACAGAGCCCAGCACGAAATCTTGCATATCCGGAATCACTTTAATGAGTACATCAGTATCTTCAATCTCAGAAATTATTTGTTCAATGGTATTATGTTCTGATCGTTCGGTAGCAATGATCACTTCTTCAATATTCATGGCAGTGATCAGGTGACGGAGGTTTGAGAAATGCCCCAGGTTCGGGATAAATTTCTCGAGTTGATAGCTTGGGTATTTAATAGCATGAACAAAACCGACAAATTTGTTAAATACAGCTTTTGGCTGGCTTTCAATTTCGTTGTAAATGGAAATAGCATTCCCATTACTCCCAACAATGATGGTGTTGAAACCAATAATGCGGTGTTTCAGTTTGTAAAGTATCCTGGAGGTAAGAATGAGCCTGAAAGTGACCGTTATTAAAAAATGCAGCAAGAACAGTGTGGTAAAAAGCTTGTAATAGTTCTTATAGGTTTGAATTACATCGTCCAGGATAAGAGCAAAAAATATTACAATTACACCTATGATCGTGATTAGCAGTGTCTGTCCCAACTCACTCATCCTGGCTTTGCGGTAAACATTATGGTACGAACCGGAAATCAGGTACAGTATCAGCCAGAAAAGAGGAATAGCAATTACTCCAAAATAGAACTTGCTGTCGTTCAATACAATATGCAACGTATCGTTCATCGCCTGCATTTCAGCCGACTTGCGCAGGAAGAAAAAAACACTCCATGCAATAGCTGCCGAAATCAGGTCGGCAATAACAAACTTTGTAATTTGAACTCCTTTATCCATGTTCGTCGTTTAGTATCAGAAATGCAGAAGTTTAATATTATCGAAATATATTTCAGCATTTGCCTCTTTCGTACTCTTTGTAGCTGTAAAAAACACCCTGAAACTGCTTGCAGCATTATTAGCTGACAGAGTGGGAGTAAAGTTTATATAGATTTTATTCCATACTGAACTTGGATTTATTACCAGAACCGACCGTTGGCTGGTTAGCGAACCGTTTATCATCAATCCCACAGTAAACGGGTTATTCGTTTTGTAATTTAATTCCATAAATACGGAAGAACCATCAGTTGGTAGTTTAAACGCATCATGGCTGGCACATTCAAAAACCAGGCTATCACTTGGGATTAAGACTTTAGCTGCGTACTTGTTCAATTCGTAGGGAAATGCGGTGGCAAGTTCAGGTAATAAGGTCCGCACCAGATTTACTTCGCTGCGTGCTGTCGAATCAATGGACAGGTTGGCTTGCTCGAAGGTTTCCTGCCAGGCAAATTTTGTTCCTTCGATGTAAGCAAATTTCATATGTCCAAAGCTTATTGCCGAATCGCGCACCAAGTTAACAGTTTTACTAATTTTCTGGTAAAAGGGATAAGGAACACGCGTTTCTTTTATGCCATTGAGCATGATACCTGCAAAAATATCAAGTTTTGTTGAGCCGCTTTTTAATACCGGCAGATCTGCAGGTAGTTCAAAAGCTCCTATAAGCTCATTATCAGCATATATCCAGGAATCTACTATTTTCTGTGAAGCGGTGCCCTGTATTGAATTTACATTTATGCTTATAGTATCTATTTTAACGTAGGAAGGAATTTCGTCAGGGTTTGTTTTCGCACACCCAACTGCCAGCAATACTGCCGTAAAGCTTAGAAAGTTGAATATGTATTTTAAAAGGTAGTTCATTTTGGTTTCAGGCTATTGGTAATTTCAATCTTGATAGATAGATAGTTAGTTGAAAGCAGTGATACCGGGTTCGTGCAGTTTTACCGAATTCTCCACTTCGCCGAGAATCTGGTATGCCACTTTTAATGCTTTGTATCCATCCGCAATTGTAACATCAGGTACTGTATTAGTGAGTATGGCATTTGCAAAACTTGCTAATTCGGTTTGTATGGCATTGGTTGGTTTTATCTCAGGTTTTTCAAAATGAACCTGTTTGGCCGCTTTACCATTTCCTGGTTGCAAAACGGGTAGCAAAGGATTTATATTGCCTCCGTGTGTATCTTTAAGATAGGCGACTTCAGTTTTCTTATTCAGAAAATCGACCGAAATGTAGGCGTCGCGCTGAAAAAACCTCGCTTTACGCATGGGCATCATCGAAATCCGGCTTGCCGTGAGATTCGCAACGCATCCGTTTTCAAATTCGAGCCGGGCATTTACAATGTCGGCTGTATCGGTTACTACTGCAACGCCGCTGGCACTGATTTTCCGGATTTCAGAATGCACGGTGTGTAAAATAATATCAATATCGTGAATCATAAGGTCCAGTATCACAGGCACATCGCTTCCGCGGGAATTAAAACCGGCCAGTCGGTGAACTTCGATAAACATGGGGTTGTCAATGAACGGAAGTGCTGCTACCAAAGCCGGGTTATAACGTTCCACATGTCCTACCTGGACTTTCACATTGGCTTCGCGGGCAATATCAATCAGTTTTAATGCTTCTTCGGGTGATGCAACAATGGGTTTTTCGATAAATACATGCCGGCGTTTTCTCAGGGCGCTTGCGGCATGTTCAAAATGGGCAATGGTTGGTGTTACTATATCCACAACATCCACTTCGCTTATCAACTCATCAATGGAATGAAAGTTCCTGATACCGAATTCGTTAGAAACTGCTCTTGCGATCAGTGGATCGCTATCAAAAAAGCCAATCAATTCAAAATCAGTAATTTCATTTATACATTTAATGTGAATTTTACCTAAGTGGCCGGCACCAATAACTCCAATTTTCAGCATGAATCATATTTTGTGCAAAAGTAGAAAAAGGTACCCGGTAATCAGGATAACTTTACACACGGTTTATTAAGATATGTTAAAGGGTTTTGGAAAAGCAAAATGGTTGTACGGAACTAATGGAAATCTGGTTATTGTTTATAACATTCCTCTATTTTTGTAAAATCGGCAGTCTCCTAAGGGATAAAAGGGGCAAGTCCGAAGCGTAAACAATAAGAAAATTAAATTTTCCAGGTATTAATACCAATCATCACCCCGCATTTGGTCGCCCATCGCCCCTTCTGCTTCAATAGAATTGCCCCTTTGAACTGTTTCTAAAATATTCCTGTTTTATATAATCGTGCCAGGTAATAATTTCTGAAACTTATTGGTTGCAAATGGCTTCGCATGTTTGCAAATTCTTACTTTTGCCGAACGAAACGTTTGAAATTTCTTTCTGGTTCCATATTGACAGATGTCTTGAGATTGCGACCTTATCTGATACTAGCTAAAAATAATTATAACAGCAAAAACATGAAAAACACTGCTTTTACACAAATTCATGAGGCCCTGGGTGGCAAAATGCTCCCGTTTGCAGGCTTTTATATGCCGATACAATTTTCGGGGATCAATGATGAACATGAAACTGTACGCACCAAACTGGGTGTGTTCGATGTATCGCATATGGGCGAGATATGGGTAAAAGGCCCTAAAGCACTCGACTTTATACAGTTTGTAACTACCAACGATGCGTCGGTGCTGGTTGATGGTAAAGTGCAATATTCATGTTTCCCGAATGGAAAAGGTGGAATTGTGGATGATTTGCTGGTGTATCGTGTTGATGCCGAAACGTATTTGCTGGTTGTAAATGCATCGAATGTGGATAAAGACTGGGAATGGCTCCAAAGCCAGAATAAAATAGGTGCCGAATTATACAATGCTTCCGACGAAATATCACAACTTGCCGTACAAGGTCCGCTGGCACTGAAAGCCATGCAGAAACTGACGGATACACCTGTTACCGGTATGGAATATTACACCTTTAAAAAACTTGATTTTGCAGGTGTAAAGGATGTAATTTTTGCTACCACAGGATATACCGGGTCAGGCGGCTGCGAAATTTATATGGCGAATAAAGATGCAGTTAAAATCTTTAACGCCGTGATGGAAGCCGGAGCCGAATACGGAATTAAACCAATTGGGCTTGCTGCACGCGATACACTGCGCCTCGAAATGGGCTACTGCCTTTATGGCAACGATATCGACGATACTACTTCCCCCATCGAAGCTGGCCTGGGCTGGATCACTAAATTTACAGATGCTAAAGATTTTATTAACAAGGATATTTTCTTAAAACATAAAACGGAAGGAACTTCGCGCCGTTTGGTTGGATTCGAAATGATTGATAAAGGTGTGCCTCGTCATGGGTACGATGTGGTAGATGCTGCGGGCAATAAAATAGGTGTGGTTACCAGCGGAACCATGGGCCCATCTGTTAAAAAAGGTGTTGGAATGGCGTATGTTCCAACTGCTTACATGATATCGGGAAGCGAAATATTTATCAGTATCCGCGATAAAGCACTGAAAGCACTGGTGGTTAGAATGCCTTTCTATAAGGTGTAGTTTATCGTTAAAGGAAAATCGTGATTGGTGACTGGTGATTTGTGATTAGTAATTCGTAAATCACCAATCACCAGTCACCAGTCACCTGTCACCAGTCACCTGTCACCAATCACCAGTCACCAGTCACCAGTCACCAGTCACCAGCCACCAATCACCAGTCACCAGTCACCAGTCACCAATCACCAATCACCAATCACAAATCGTTAGATGAACACCATCGAGGTTTGCCTTTCACCTGCATTGTTTCCGTTTAAAACAACAAAGGATAACCTGCTTGTGGTAGTCGTGGATGTACTGCGGGCAACCACAGCCTTTTGCGCTGCATTCGATAGCGGAATAGAAAAGATCATTCCGGTTTCGGAACTTGAAGAACTTTGGGATTATAAAAACCAGGGGTTTCTCACTGCCGCGGAGCGCGATGGAGAGAAAGTCGATTTTGCTGATTTCGGAAATTCACCAACCGATTTTTTAAAACAATCCTTAAAAGGAAAACATCTTGCTTATTCCACAACCAACGGCACACAAGCCATTGAAATGGCTAAAAGCACTGAAGGCATTGCTATTGCAGCATTTACAAACCTCAAAGCATTGAGTGCCTGGCTGATAAAACAAGAGAAGAACGTTGTAATACTATGTTCGGGATGGAAGAACACTTTCAGCCTCGAAGATACACTTTGCGCCGGGGCTTTGGTTGAGGCTTTGGAATTGTCGGGCAGGTTCATAGCAGATTGTGATGCGGCCTCCGCTTCTTTATCACTTTGGGCATCAGTCAAAAATTCACTGCCCGAAGCGGTTAAAAAAGCGAATCATTACCAGCGCTTACATCAACTCGGACTTTATAATGATCTGCGCTACTGTTTTCTTTTAAATAGTTCAACAGCTGTGCCGGTTTGGGATGGGACAGGATTTATTGATTTATCTCTTCGAGAATAAGGATCCATTTTATACTAAACGCTAATTTTCCAGGGGATACTTTTTGGCATTCAAAAAAAACAGGAACCCAAAACCCAAGTCGCAGACCCCAGGTATTGCCTGTATTCCTTTTAGAATTTGTGATTACAAAAAAGCGTTAAATTTCCCCGTGTGCATCATAACACTTTGGTTCTATACTTTTAGCCTCTCCGATCTCCTCACTTGTGACACAAGAAGAGAATGGATTTTACATATTCCAACGCTTCCTAAATCGAAATTTTCTCAGGTATAAACTGTCCGATATGACCACCGTGTTTGTGCACTTCACGTACAATCGAAGATGTAATCATCACATATTCGGGCAATGTGAGCAGAAATACGGTTTCGATGTCGGGAACAAGTTTCAGGTTTACCTGTGCAACACCGCGCTCAAATTCGAAATCGGCGGAGGTCCGCAACCCACGGATGATGTAGGAAGCATTCATTTTCTTGCAAAAATCGACAGTAAGCCCATTGTAACTTTCAACACTTACCTGGGGCAAATCGCTGAAAGTCTGTTTAAGCCAATCCAGCCGTTTTTCGATATCAAAATACCCGCTTTTATCGGCATTTACCCCGATAGCGACAATAATTTTATCAAACAATGGCAAAGCCCGCCTCACGATTGAGTCATGGCCTAGTGTAACTGGATCGAAAGAACCGGGAAAGATGGCAATTTTCATATAAAAGTTTTTGCAAAGGTAAAAATTTACTTTCCTTTTCTGCTATGGATGGCTTTTAGCTTGCCGGGAATTTACCTGGTTCGAAAGCTTCCACAATTTAACTTTTAAGGTAATCCTCTAACAAGTTCTGTAGCGAAGCATAGGTATTTTTCAACGGGATTTCCAGTTCATCCTTCCTGAACCACCTAACCTCGGTGATATCTTCATCCAACTGAGGAACAAGCGGTTGCGATGTACTATTCATCATTTCGAACCAATACGTCTCTTTCAGAATTTCAGCTCCTTCTCTATCAGTATAAATATGGTAGGTGGATAATAACTGCTTCGAGATAAGGAGATCTTTAAGCCCGGTTTCCTCAGTAACTTCGCGAATTGCGCCCTCCCGTGCCGACTCATTGTTATCCAGTTTCCCTTTAGGCAAGTCCCATACACCCAGCCTTTTGATAAATAAATATTCACCTTCCCGATTACGTACAATACCGCCTGCCGCCTCAATGCGGGAGAACATACTGTTGAAATCTTTGCATGCATCCGCAAAATTTTGTGCCGCTTTTATTCTTAAATTTGCGCAATCCGGATTTTCACTAAAACGGCAGAATGCCTGACTAAGAGATGCTTTGTCAGTGAAAGTAATATCAATTCCCCCAGAGTCATTTTCATACTTTATAAGACTCTCCCCTATCAATATTGACCTATCATTCAAAAAAACTAAATACCTTTGCCCCATGAGAAAAGATTTTACTGAAACTGCACTTTATACGGCTGAATCGCTTTTGCAAATTAAAGCAATAAAACTCGACAATTCCAACCCCTTTACATGGGCATCAGGTATTAAATCCCCTATTTATTGCGATAACCGCCGTACATTATCCTATCCAAAAATCCGCACTTATATCCGCCAGGAATTTGTAAAGTTGATAGCCGAAGAATATGGCAATGTTGATCTGATTGCTGGTGTAGCTACCGGGGCAGTTGCCATCGGGGCTTTGGTTGCCCAGGAAATGGGATTGCCTTTCGTTTACGTTCGTTCAGAGAAGAAAGGTCACGGGCTCGAAAATCAGATTGAAGGTGTGGCCGAAAGTGGTCAGTCGGTAGTAGTTGTCGAAGATCTTATTTCGACGGGTAAAAGCAGTTTACATGCAGTCCAGGCTCTGCGCGATGCCGGTTGTAATGTTAAGGGAATGGTTGCTATTTTTACCTACGGTCTGAGCGTCGCCGACGAAAGTTTTAAGGCGGCCAACTGTAGTCTGCATACGCTGACTAATTATGATTTTCTGATCAGGAAGGCACTGGAGCAAAATTTCATAAAGGATTCGGAAATGAAATCCCTGATGGAATGGCGCGAAAACCCTAGCGGATGGGGGCAGGCTGTATGAGCAAACGTATCGAAAGCGAAAGGATAACCATTAACTGCAGCTCTGAAAAAAACTATAATTTTCTGAGTGATTTTAAGAATTTCACACGGCTGCTGCCTGAACAGGTTTCGAACTGGCAATGTTCAGGTGATTTCTGTTCTTTTGAAGTAAGGGGTCTTCCTGAAATTGGTTTACGGATCATCGATAAAACGCCCTTTTACGGTATACGTATGAAAAGTGAAGGGAAACTTCCGTTCAACTTTACGTTCAATACCATTATTGAAGAAACCGCACCGCAACGCTGTGAGGTACAACTGGTTATTGATTCGGATATGAATCCATTTATTGCCGTGATGGCTGCAAACCCCTTACAAAATTTCGTCGACATGCTTCTTTCGAAGCTTAAAGTAGAGATGGAGAAGACGATGGATAATTAACAATGGACAATGGAAAATTAACAATGAACAGTAGAATCTACAAGCCCATCACTTTATTGTAATTATTTTATATTTAGCCTTTTAGATAAATTTATTCCTATTGCAAGCACTCAGTTTTCTTTTTTAAGCCAACCGCGGAGTTAAGCATTTAACTTGTAACTAAACAAATGCAAATCTTCCAAAATGTGCTCTTTTTCCGGACCATTGTACTATTTTTACACGACTAACGCCCATTCCGATTCGGCCCATTCTCCATTTTCCATTGTCCATTGTCCACTGTCCATTGTCCATTGTCCATTGTCCATAGTCCATTGTCCATTTGAATTAAATGCTGATGTAAAAAATTACCCCCGTCCTGACAAACGCCGGAACAGGGGTAAAGTTTTATTGAATTGCTTCAGAATTAATTTTTAACCAGTTTACCAGTTTGAATAATTCCGGAAGCCTGGTCGGTAAGTGTTACGAAATACATTCCATTTCGTAAATTCCTGATATCAACATCTATTCCACCGGCTACAAAACTCACCTTGAAATCGGTTACCTGCTTGCCGCTTGCATCAAATACCTGGATTTTTCCTTCCAGCATTCCGCTGTTTACTATTTCGATATACACCTGCTCTTTAGCGGGGTTCGGGTATATTTTCAGGGAACTTTCCCCATCAGCAACGCGCTGTATATCCGAGCCTTTTTCTACATCAAGCAGCGACTTTTCTTCGAAAATATAGTCGCGGTAAGTAGAACTGTTATTGAGGAGAGCCACGGCAAAATTTGAGTTATCGCTTTTCTTATCTTCAATAACTTTCAACCTTTCAATTGTAGCTTCAGGCAAATTAACACTTCCGTTCTCAATCATATCCAAATCACTCAGCCTTAGTAGCTTGTAATCAGCCTCGTCAGGATTTTCAGGATTAAAACTGTCCAAATTCAACCTGGCGGCAGTAAAATCAGCATGTTTATAATAGTAATTGTATTTCAACACTGATTTTTCATTTGGCGTCATCGAAGTCGCTGCAAGAATACCGTTCAGCAACGAAATATCCGAATTTTCGAGGGAGGAAATAATCATATTGGCATCATCGAACTGGTTATTTGACGACTTGAGTATCTCAATATAATTATTTACCAATGCATACGAGCCGGCAGTGCCATTAACAACTTTAGCCATAGCCGCATAATTATCGCACACATACTTGATATTCAGGTTTCCTTGCGAAGGCATATTGTAAATCTGGTGGCCGCACGATGCTGTTGAATGGTATGGCCTGTTACTTACAATCTGAACAAACGGGAACGAGATATTGAACATCCCGAAGTTATCAGCTACCTGGATCAACGTATTACTGTTTATATCAACCGCCGTATTAAAATTGCTCCACAGCGTGTTCAATCCGGGATCTGCCGGGGTCAAAGTTCCGATATTTCCCGAATAGCCTGACGCATTTATACCTACAAAATTGTAGTTATAAAGGTAATTATTGCGGATTTTAGGAAGCTGTGCCGGCAGGAACGACCTGATGTCTAATGAAGTATAACAATCTGTAACACAATTGCTTGACACTTCGCTTAAGGTCGACAGGTTGATGGTATAAATTCCCCTGGTGTTGGTGAAATTTCTCATCTTAATCGAATTACAGGTAATATAATTCTTCACAGTGCCCGTTCCGTAGAAATAAATACCATTAATATCAGGATCAACAATATCATTATTGCTGATCTGGAAGTTCTTGGCATTTGTCGCTATTATCCCATACCTGAAACCGTTGATTTTATTGTTAACGATGCTCACATTGGATGAATACTGGGCGTAAATAGCTGAATTACTGTTGTATTTATTGAAGTTATTTGATAATTCATTGTTGTTGACTTCAATAACAGCACTATTTGAGTTGTCAATATATATTGACGAAGGAGGAGCTACAGCAGCGGTATTCACTTCAATTTTATTATTTTCGATGTTGGTAGGATACAAAGCCGAATTTAATAATATTGAATAAGTTTGATCGGTAAAGGTGTTGGTTGAGAACAATCCGCCGCCTTTAATCTGGTAGATACCATAAGTGCGCGGATTAGCCGAAGCTTTTGTGTTTACAAATCCATTTTGCGAAACCTGCTGGCTTAACTTGGTCGAAGTAGTGTAAATCCCGTAAGTACTGCTGTTGTTCACAAAACTGTAGCAGCTTTTATACACAGGGAAAAACTGCTCGGTAACAAACTGGTTGCCTGTGATAGGATGCGAAAAATTACTGCTGTTTTCGACCCTGATCCCATAATTGCAATTGGAAAACAGGTTGTTCGACACAACACCATCGGCCTGCGTCTGGAAGTAAAGTGCAACCTCGGCATTTTTGAAGGTCGATTCGTTGATAATATTATCAAACTGGCCAACCCCTACAAACCGCAATCCTCTCCATGTACCATCAATATCGCAAGGCCTGAATACTGAGTTGCTGGCGCGTAAACGGCCACCATTCACAAAATCGATACCGGCGCATTTACCGAAAACTACATCCATAGTGGTAATATCAAGCACGGCACCCGATACGGTTACAATCACGTTGTCGCCTATATAATACTTGCCATCCCATACTACATTACTGGTGTATGTGATATTTGAAGTGATTTTATGGAACGAAGTGTCAACCTCAGCAAAGCAACAAGCTTCCTTGGTATGACCAATTACAACATCGTATGTTGCTACACAGGTTCCTGATGCACTTTTAACGATAATAATGTAAACACCGGGGGCTAAATTTGATACTGTCAGCGGCACACCCGGTGTAATGGTCGTAGGCATTGGTGGAACAACAGGGGAAGTTGTTATAGTGAAAGGACCACCGACTGATGTCGGGCTTAATAGTATTGTGAACGAGCCATTAGGCGATTCAGGACAAAGAGCGCTTTCGGTATTGATATGTTCGAGAACAATCTTGCAACAAGCATCATTTTTCACACAGAAAACTCCTGCCGTATCTGCACATCCAAAACTATTGGTAACAACCACCGAAATCTGGTGATTCCCTGCTGCACCACCGGCAAAGGCGAGATTTTGCCCTGAACCAATTGGTGTAACATAGTTCCCGTTATCATACCATTTAATGGTCGGATAACTGTTTGCATACGTATTATTCGGGAAGAATGCATTCAGAGGCAACGGCATATACAAATGCAAAGTATCAATATTGCACATCGATTCGCAGCCTAACGGGAATAAACTCACATCCGGCTTTGGATGAATAGAGCCGGCATTTGCAGTTGCTGCACATCCGGTTGCTTTATTGGTAATGGTCAAACTATAGAAACCAGGTGCTTTGGCTATAATAACCGGTGTTTTGGCTCCGTTACTCCACTGGTAACTGTATAAAGCAGGACTATTCGGGGTAGGTGTCAGTGTTACACTCGATCCTTCGCAAACATTCAGATATGGCACACTTATAGAAGGCGTCTCAAAAAAAGTAACGCACATGGTGTCACTGTTAATACAGTTAGTAATTAAGTCGGTTACCTTTACAATAAACTGGTAGGTTACCGGCAATGCAACAGGCAAGGTGAGTGTGGCAGTTGTATTGCTGGCGTTGGAAGGGCTGAAAGTAGCTACGGCAGGATTGCTGCTCCATGCGTACGAATAGTTGACATTGAATACAGTACTTAAAGCCAGGTTGACAGAACTTCCGGCTACAGCACAAATATACTTGTCTCCCTTAACTTTAGCCTTGGGTAATGGATGCATGTATATGTATTTCTTGTTCGATTTGCTCGAACAACCATAGGAATTGGAAACAACTGCCCAATATTCGCCATGTTTATTTACAACGTATGTTGCACTGTTTGCCCCGCTGATTGCAGCTCCGTTTTTGTACCATTGGTATGAACTCATTCCGGCACAAGCCGTTAAAATAACAGAACCACCCGGGCAGAAAATTGTGTCCGATGCTGTTATCGTGCAACTTGGAAGAGGGTTTATGGTAATTGGGTTCGATGCAGTAGCAATACATCCCATGGCATCTTTTATGGTAAGCGAAACATTGTAAGGTGGCGGGCTTGCCGGTGAGTAGGCATGTTGGGTAACGACCGTGTAAGATGTTGAACCATCGCCAAACGTCCAGGCATAATTACAAGCAGGATTATTAGGTGTTGGAGCGAAAGTTGCAACTGAATTTTCGCATAACGGTGTTGTTAACGTAAAACTGGCCGTTGGCAACAATACATTCACAGTTTCAGTCCATGTGCTGGTGCAACCTGTTGAAGATGTAACGGTAAGTGTTATGACGTATGTGCCTGATGCAGCTACCGTCAATGCGGTTGCATTGGTCGCATTCGGAGTAAATGTCCCACTTGGCGAAACGGTCCACAAATAGGTCATAGTAGCCGGAGGAGTAACAACTGATTTGTTTACCAAAGTTACCTGGCCACAAACCACATACGGCCTGAAGAATGCTAGAGCATTACAGCCGCCGGGTCCCGGACCTCCTCCTGTTCCTCCCTGCGCACAATTTTCAATAACAACGTTAATTATATTCGATCTTGAGGTGCAACCATTCTGGGTAACCTCAACATAAAACTGATAGGTTCCTACCGCCAGGGGTGCAATGCTGATGTTAAGCGTTGAACTTGTACCAACCAGGATATTATTTTTATACCACTTGTAAGAATACCCTCCACCTGCGGGAGTAGAAAGAACCAGGGTCTGGCTCACTCCTGCACAGAAAAGCGGCAACATATTATACGACGCAACTGCTGTGGGCGGTCCGTTAATTGTTACCAAAAAGGTATCATTCCCTGAACAACTACTTACCATAAGTGATGCAATGTTTGCCGGACCATGCCATAGTATGGTTACAGAATTTGTCCCCTGTCCGCTTTGAATGGTACCCTGGCTAGAAGGCGATATTGACCATTGATATCCATCCGGTGGATTCGATCCGCCTGCAGTATAAGTTTCGACTGCATCGATACAAACTGTGTTATTTCCTGAAATAAGCGGAGGTAAATATGGATTTACCATCAGCGATTTGGTAAGCGACGGACAAAATACGCCCGGACTTATTTCAACATTCTGATAAACGCTTATTACCCATGGACCGGTCCCTGAAAATTCGGCAACAACTGAATCGTTGTCGGCACCCATTTGAGAGTTGATTGTGCCTATTCCACCGGTAATCAGCCACATAAACTCACTCCCTGATACGTTCGATGTAATTTTATATGTGAGTTTCTTGCCCGCACAGGCACTGTCGGCTCCAACAATATTTCCTAAAATTGGTTTTGCAGTAACTTCAACACTTAGAGTTGCGGAAGCATTGCAATATAAAGCCGGATTAATAGGAGTGGCAGTTATAACGCGTGTTCCGGGTGTGAAAGATGCCAATATGGAAGCTGTCCCGTTACCGGATAAAATGGTTGACCCCGCAGGTGAAATGGTCCAGTTTGCAGGTCCGGTGGCTGAATAAGCAACCGGAGTTGATTCACATACAATTTTGTCTCCTGATATGGAAAATACAGGCAGAACATTGACTTTAACCGAATCTACACCGTTACAACCGGCTAATGGATTATTATAAATGCATTTTACATAGAATGAACCGGGGGTGTTGAATGTTATATTCACAGATGTTGAATTCCTGTCCACTCTGTTAAAAGTATATAAACCGCCTGTTACAGTCCATTTATAGTATGTACCCGGTAACCAGGGTAATGAGTATGTCCCGGATGCTCCAACACATAAAGTTGTAGGCCCGCTGATGGGCAAATTAGGATATAAAACCGGCACATTCAGTGTAGTTGCACCCGGACATGTAGAAGTCGGACAACTCTGTAATGTTACCGTTGTGGGTACTGAATAGGTTGAAAACCATTTTACTTTTATGCAACTTGTTCCTAAACCGGAAATAATTGTTCCGCCGGTTACACTCCAACTGTATGTTCCACAGGTCATTGCTGTGCAAAATGAAGAAGTATCACCCGCACAAACGGTTCCAAAACAGCAATCGTTGACAATGCTTGGCCCGTTACCGGTAACCACCACAATCTTTTTCGAAATAGTATCAGTGCACCCACACGGAACAAGTGTCGGTTCCCCCTGGGTTGTTCCAATCAATTGTCCCGACCCCATATCAGTAACTGTCAGAAGCACGGTAAAAGTTCCAGTTGATGAATAGATATGATCAGGCGGGTTGGCCAGATTGGAGGTTGTTCCATCACCAAAATCCCAATGATAAACGCTACCGCCTAATGAAGTATTAGCAAAATGCACAGGGGAATTTTTACATATTGTATCGGCAGATTTGGTAAAATTAGCTTTTGGACCGTCAATAAGACAGATATCTTGGGTGATGGTACTCACACAACTTCCGCCAACACCCACATTGCTCATCACTACTTTTATAGAACCCGTACTTCCGGCTCCCCAGACAATAGTTATCGGATTGCCGGTAAAACTTGTTGGTGTTCCGCCGGTAACCGTCCAGGTATAGGTGAAACTTGGATCGTTAGGATACACAGTGTAGGTGTGAGCCAGGCTTTTACACGCGGCTAAGCCATGAGTTTTGCCATTTCCGACCGGGTCGGGTGTAGTGCGCGAACAGGCACCTTCGGGTGGACAGATTTCGACAGCATCTTTTAAAATAAATTCAGGACAGCAAGCCTTTGGAGCCATTATGCTGAAATCGGAAGTGCCGGAAAGAAAAGAATCTGAATTATGATTTTCATCGCTTACCATGAAAGGATTAGCTAAGAATGATGCGGTACTGCCGGTATTTTCAGAAAAAGGATAATTGCTGATACCTTCAGAACCTGCCTGTGAATGAATACGGCATGAATTATCTGTTTTGATGAAGTTGGCTGCTGAAGCAACTCCAAATAAATTGGATAAGATGATGCCTAATCCAATTAGTAAAGTAATTTTTAATTTCATAGGGTTTCAGTTTAAGGGTTATTAATTGGGTTATTTATCAGTTTATGTATTCATTTAAAATGCAAAAGGTTTATGAATGCCGCAAAATTTATTTCAATTATTGCATATGACTCAAATTTATGTATCATTTGGCTCAGATCGTTACGAAAAGAAAAATAGAAATTAAGAAAATCGATTGATTTTCTGTATATTAGTGCGGCCGAGTAATTTTATATCGATCTTATAAGATATGTTAAACAATCAATATATAAAAAAGTTTATTTTTTTTTGTTACGGGTGAAAGTCTGATTTGTTTAACCTTATTTTCAAATTAGAACATTATCAGGAAAATATGTACTTTTGCAGCCATTTTAAAAAAATCTCGTTCCTTTATAATACCAGTTTATGGCAAACACATCTGAATTCCGCAATGGACTTTGCATTGAATTCAATAACGATCTTTATAAAATTGTAGAGTTTCAACATGTAAAACCAGGCAAGGGCGCTGCTTTTGTCCGTACCAAACTCAAGAATCTGAAAACCGGGAAAGTCATCCCAAATACTTTTGATGCTGGCGCAAAAATTGATATCGCACGTGTCGAACGCCGCCCATACCAATTCCTTTACAAAGATGAAAACGGGTATAATTTCATGAATACCGAAACTTTCGATCAGATTTCTATTGATCAGGAGATGATTGACGGATATCAATTTATGAAGGAAGGCCAGGGTGTTGAAATTATGGTACATGCTGATACCGAAACACCATTAACCTGCGAACTTCCTGCTTTTGTTGAATTAGAAGTTACATATACCGAACCGGGCTTCCGTGGCGATACAGCCTCAAATACATTGAAAAAAGCAACGCTCGAAACAGGTGCTATTGTCCAGGTTCCTTTATTCATTGACGAAGGTACAAGAATCCGCATCGATACCCGCACGGGCGACTATTTCGAAAGGGTAAAATAATTTTATATTTCCCATTGCATCTGCAATTATTACCTTTCCGTTTTAAGTATGATTTTTCTTCCAGCCATACCTCTTAAGGATATTGCAATTTTTATAGGTGCATCCTATGAGGGCGATGCCATGTTTCCTGTTACCGGATTGAATGAAATTCATATGGTTTCTCCCGGCGATCTGACATTTGTCGATCATCCTAAATATTACACCAAAGCTTTGACATCAGAGGCAAGCGTTATAATCATCAACCAGAAAGTTGAATGTCCTGAAGGGAAAATGCTCCTTTTCCACGATGATCCTTTTGCCGCTTATACTTCGCTTGTGAGGCGGTTCAGACCTTTCACTGCGGCTACTTCTGCCATCAGTGCTACATCTGATATAGGTGAAGGCACGGTGATTCAGCCTGGCGCATTTATAGGAAACCAGGTTGTTATAGGTAAAAACTGCATTATCCATGCAAACGTGAGCATCAACGATTATACTGTAATCGGTGACAACGTGGTAATACACGCCAACAGTGTGATAGGTGCCGATGCATATTATTTTCAGCGTAAGCCCGAAGGCTATCGCAAACTCGAATCCTGCGGCCGGGTGGTTATCGGTGATAATGTTGAAATCGGAGCCCTTTGTTCTATCGACAGAGGCGTATCGGGTGACACACTGATTGGGAAAGGTACAAAATTTGATAATCATGTTCAGGTAGGTCACGACACCCGGATTGGCACAAACTGCCTGATTGGTGCACATACTGCCATTGCCGGTGTAACCTGTATTGAGGATGATGTTATTATTTGGGCAAAAGTTGCCATTAACAAGGATATTGTAATAGGAAAGGGCGCAGTTATCCTTGCCACCTCCGCGATTGATAAATCCTTACCCGGCGGGATAACCTATTTTGGCAGTCCTGCCATTGAAGCACGAAAAAAATGGAAAGAACTTATTATGCTTCGCCGGCTGCCGGAGTTGTACGATAAGTTCCTGCAATAAAGGTTTGAAGATTTTTGAATTTCAAAGATGCCTCCTAAGATCAGGGGGTATTTTTTTTGGTAGAAATCAGGATTCGGCTTCCCGTTCCGACGAACTGTAATACAGATCGAGTGCCACAATGATGGCAACAAAACCCCAGAAGGGAACACTCGCCTTATCCGTATTAAGGAAATTATTCATAATACCATGCACAAAATAGGTAATTAAAGCCAGTGTTGCTGACAATGCAATCAGTCGGGTCTGGCTGTTACCCGACTTTTTATATACATTCAGCCCGGTATAGATTACTGTAATAAGGATAAGAATAACACTTATTAAACCCGGCATTCCCGATTCGGCAAGAGGTCCGATGTACTCACTGTGTGAATTCCCCATATCACCCAGGTTGGTACTGATAATGGTTTTTTCCTGGGCGCGCTGAAATGGAGCATATTCGAACTGGTACGTTCCCGGTCCCCATCCGACCAAAGGTCTTTCGGAAAACATACGAAGTGCCGCCTGCCACCGGTTTATACGCTCCAGGTTTGATGCATCCGATGAAATATTGGATATTGATTGAAGATGCTCAATAAAATTTGCGGAAGCATCCTGTTTGTTTTTTTGAAGTTTATCTAGTATTTCGAACTGAAATGTAAAGAAAATAAGTAAGAGTCCTGTTACGGAAAATGCTATCCACTTAAATTTAATATGCAATTTCACAAGCACAAGTACTCCAATCGCAAAACCAACGCTTACCCACGCAGCACGGCTATACGAAAGGTATAATGCAACAAGCATGATAACAGCGGCTATTAAAGCCAGGACGCGCTGATTGCGCGAAACAGTCTTATCGATTGACAATCCAACCATCATCGGAATAAATAAAGCTAAAATAACTCCGTAAGCGGTGTGGTCATTATAAAAAGGAGTCATGACCCAATGCCCTGCTTTTTCGCTGAATCCGTATCCCATATGCACCCAGGTAGTATAAAATATCACAATGATCAACGCTGCTGCATAGGCCCAGACAAATAGCCTGATGTTGCTTTTGGTACGAAAAAGCATCAATCCGCCGAAATAGATGGGGATAATAAACCACAATCGCGACAAAAGATATTTGAATGAGACCAGAGGAATATCGGATGTGATGGCTGTAATCAGCATCCACGACAGGTTGAAAAGTATAGCCAATGTAACAGGATGCCTGATAATCCTGCGCTCAACGCCACCCTCGAGAAGAATTTTAAGGATGAGAAGGAATAAAATACCTATCAGCAGGGGCTCACTTGGTACCGAAATGCTCACTCCCAGATCGTAATCGCCTATATCAATAGCGAGCGGGGTTACAAATACAGCAAGCAATAATATTTTCTCGAGACTAAAAATATACATTATTATCATTATCACTGCGATAGGAATAAGTATCCCAAAATATACTTCCTTGTATACCAAATAAGTATTCAGCAATACAAATATTGCTGTTACCAGGTAAACAATTGATATTTTGAGTTTTTCAGTCAAGGTATGAATGGCGTTATCAGTTGATTATTCTGATGCAGGAGTTTTACGCCTTTCGATAAATGCGATGGCCAGCAAGCTAAACAATAATGTGCCTGCAACAAAATAAAACATCACAAACAACCTTTTGGGGTAGGATTTTTTGTCCGGTATTTGTGGGGGTGTTACAACATTTACATAGGTGAAATATTTATCAACATTGAATTTGGCAGCTTCGTATTTGCTGATAATTTCACTATATTCGGTAGCAGTGTGCGAAATACGGTTGCCCAGATATAACAGATCTGCACTTTTCTCCATCATGCCTTGTTTCAGTTTATTAACATCCTTGGTATTGATGTTGCCACCTCCCCCATCAACAGTGCGTAATTCCCCTCTTGTGATTTCCTGGCTCTGACCACCTACATCATATATACCATAAGTTGTTGCAATATTGGTGTACAGAATTTTAATTGAATCCATCTCACGCTTCTTATCCTGCATCATTTTTTCGACAGCGGTAAATACTTCCATGTACTTTATTTTATGGGTAGCGCGGATCTTTCCATCAGTATAAAAAAGCAAAGCTTTCACCAAATCTCTTGCCATCACAGGGTCAACATCTGTAACACTTACCTCGATACTTTCATATTGCGTCTTGGCGACTTTCACATTCCTGGTATATAGATTTTCCATCGTGGATGCATAATATGGGTCGTCACGGGAAATATTGTAATGTTTGGCCAGGTCAAACTTATTTATGACGCTGTCGCGGACATCGTTGGAGTTCATCCACTGAAGCATCTGTTCAGTCTCGCTTTCATCGGAATAGGGTGAAACATTTGATGGGTAAATAAAAGCGGTCGACTTAAAGCGTGGTTTCATTATCAGCGGGCTCGAAACAAACAGCGAAACAAGAGCAGCAACTATAACAAGAATAATCAAATGCCATTTCCACTTTAGTGTGATTTGCAACAGGTTGGTATTGTTAAAGAAGTTTTCCATCAGGTTTGATTGATTTAATATTTTTTTCGATGTAATGTTCTGGCTTGATTGTGAGGTTGTTTTCAGGAATTTTGAAGAAGATGTAATTCAGCTGTACGTTTGCTTGAGTTTTTGAAGGAAAACGGGACTCCTTTCAACAATAAAAATAACCAGCATCCCTGCCAATAAAGTTCCTAATGTTGAAAGTATCACTATGATCCAGATTACCGGGTATGCCTTTTTTTCGGCTTTAAATGCATTTTCTACAACAAATTTTTGCGGGATTTCCTGGTATGCATCTATTTTTGCTTCTTCGTACCGGGCTTTAATATAGCTCAATTGTTTCTTTTCATGTTCGAGCGCATCACGTATTGAAACATAAGGACCGCCATAAGTGGCTAATATACTGAGTTTTTCATCAAGGGCTTTAATACCCTTGGTGTTTCCCTTTGCTATTTCCATGGCAAGTTGCTGGTTCATCATTTCGGCCTGGGTTTCGTAATCGTGTACCCCAAGTTTGCGCAGTTGAGTGAGCGAATCTTCCATTAGCCTGACCTCGGCTTGCAATTTGAGGTATTCCTCTTCTACAATCTTAAAACCTTGCAAAGCCCGTTCCTTTTGCATATCGTTCTTAACCGAATCGAGTAAAGAAGCAATTTGGTTTGCAATGTCAGCGGCCATTTGAGGGTCTTTATCTAAAACCGAAATTTTCACTGCCATATACTCGGTCCGCTTAAAGGTAATATTCGACTCATAGCGGTTATTCAGACGCGTCTGTTCGTACCTCGATCCGGGTTCAATATCATAATGTTGGGCCAAGTTAAATTTTCGTATCACTCTGTCCCTGATCCTGTTCGAATTTAATATCTGCAGCATCTGTTCGGTTTGTTCATCTTCTCCAAATTCAAGAATGTCCTGCTTGGCAATAGCATTTTCGTTGAGCAACGATTTTGAGATGGAGTTGCTCGAAGCAGGGTACATTATTACAGTTGACTTAAATAATGGGGTGATGAAAAAAGGCGATGAAAAAACTGCTGCAAGTAAAGCAGCTGCCAACCCGAGAATAGCCAGGGGTTTTCGCCATTTATAAAGGAAAAATGCGACTTTAAATGAATCAGTATAACTGTTTGTGGAGTTATTCAACATAGGATCATCCTCCTGCTTTTGACCTGCAAAGGTAGAGAAATATGTATATAATACAAGAGCGTTGCACGTTCCTGAAAAATTAGTTTCAAAGGAGTCTTCCTTTTAATCCAAGAAATTGTTCAATTATACTTTGCAGTGGATAAATTCCGGTATGGAAAGACCAAGTCCTTATAACCAAGTCCCAAAACCCAGACTCTTCCTACGTCCTGTTGGAAACCGGATACCTGGAATCAGGGACTGTAGCAGAAACAAATTTACATTGCTTTGGGAATCAGTATGGGTAGATCAATCCTATTGGTGCTCTTTTCTCAGCAAATCGTTTACAGTTTTTACCGGGTTAAAGGTGCTGATCGGTATTTCGACAAAAACAGTGATCCAGTTGGCCATCGCTCCATTCCATAAGCCAGGGAGTTCCTGGGCTTTGAGAGCTTTGCCGTCTTTGGACTTGGTCGAAATGAATCCTGTTGCCGGATCGACAAATTTCCTCAGGTCGAAAACTTTTCCTTTGTAATCGCGCACACCACAAACCAGGTCGACCGGATTGAAATGGGTAGATTTGCCTAAGATTTCTTTCTGCTGAGGATTATCCATATCAATTTGTGAGGATTCCACTATCTGAAGCGAAATTTCGCCGTTTGGTTCCTTCACCCAAAAAGGGCCGCCTCCGGGTTCACCTTCATTTTTAACCATACCACATACTTTTATGGGCCGGTTTAATTTGTTGTGGAGGTATTCAATTTTATCTTCACGCGGCATATTTCCAAATTCAGGATCGACAACAAAACCAAGCTTTGATTTTATAAAGCGAAGGATAGTCCTGATATCTTCCTCATCCGGTTTGTCATCGAGCGTTTCAAGATGCTCAAATACGGCATCCTGTAATTCGAAAAGATAACCACCCAATACTTTTTTGTAAAGAAATGTATCGGCTTTCATACTGTCGGGCACGATATTGTCGATATTTTTAATAAAAACAATTTCACTTTCGCGGTCATTCAGGTTTTCTATAAGGGCGCCATGTCCGCCAGGACGAAACATCAGCCTGCCATCAGTTTCGCGAACAGGTTTATTATTCATATCCACGGCAATGGTGTCGGTTGATGACTTTTGCAGCGAAAACGTCAGTTCATAAGTGAGATCGAAAAGGTCCTCGTATTTTTCTTTCACCTTATTAATTTCTTCGAGGAACATATCTGCATGTTCGGGCGAAACCGTGAAATGAATGGCTGAACGTTTTTCCTTGTCTTTACAGTAGTTTGCAGCTTCCACCATATGTTCCTCAATCGACATGCGCGAACCGTCAGGATACGAATGAAAGAGCAAAAGCCCTTTTGGCAGGTTTGCGTAGTTAAGTCCTACCGGATTTAAAAGGTAATCGATGATGATTTTGTATTCATGCTTCGACAGGCATTCATTAATATCGTAATCGTCTTTTCGCAATGCTTCTGCCAGTTTATTGTAAAAAGCAAAGTCATTTATCCGGTCAAAAAAGTCTTTAACCAGTTTCAATTTTGGAGAAGACTCAAGTTGTGTAATATCATCCTCTGAGCCGGTAAATGACTCCATAAATTCGAACAAATGCTTGAACATACGGCTTGCGGCGCCCGAAGCGGGAACAAATTTCAGCACTTCGTATCTTTTCGAGTTGGAATCATAAAAATAGGAAAGTTTCTTGGCATCGCGCTGATTGAACGCTTTCAGGCCATCACCAACAATTGCGGGCCTGTCGAGATTTATGAAAGGAAATCCCTTTCTAAAGTTATCTATTTGTAATTCAACTACTTTTGGGTCGCTTCCGCGTGATTGCAGTTGTTTGAGGTCTTCTTTTGTAAACATATTAACAGTTTAATTTGTGCAGTTGTCAAAATTAGTAAAATTGGCATGACAGCGATTGATTTTAGTTAAAAACAATACAATATGACTGCTATTTTGCTTTCCAGGGTTTAATCTATTCGTATTCAGACATATAGAGAATCACTTATCAAGAGAATAAATCCGATATGGAACAATTTCCGGATTTTTTTTCATAAACTGAAATATTTCCACCTTCGATGTTTAACCTTTCGGAAAAGTATTATCTTTGCACCCGCATTGCCCAGGTGGTGAAATTGGTAGACACGCCAGCTTGAGGGGCTGGTGTCCTTAAGGATGTGCAAGTTCGAGTCTTGTCCTGGGCACTCATCACACGATTTAAGATCCATCTGCCCAGATGGTGAAATTGGTAGACACGCTGGTTTCAGGGACCAGTGGCCTTACGGCTGTGCAGGTTCGAGTCCTGTTCTGGGCACTGATAGTTTATCTAACCGCTTGTTAAACAATAGTTTACAGGCGGTTTTTTATTTTTACATGCTGAAATCATGCTATATTCTAACTTTAAGCCTCTTTTTATTGCCTGTATTTACCACCACTTTCTGTCGATGTTACCAGGCTTTATTAATCATGCCTGTATCAATTTCTCTATTATTTCAACATCCACCACTCAGAAATAGGAATAAGCCTTACAGCAATTTTTTCATTAATTTTTGGTGTGCCCTGGTTAGCCTTCTTGCTTGATTTCCATTATCGGCAACCAAAGTCCGCTGAGCAGGCCCAGAAAGCCGCGGAGCCTTTTCCTGCGTCTTTTCCGCATAAGTCTGCGCAAACCTTTGCGATCTTCTGCGGTTGCTTTTTTCGACTTTTTAAGCTGGCTAACACAGCCTGACACTCTATATTTTCGGGAGCTATTCAACAGTTTCTTCAATCCCTAACCTGGACAAGCCAGAACCAAAAAAGAACGCAAAGCACATAACATTAAATTAAAAATGAAAAAGTTAGGGGCTTGCAATACTTTTACATTTTGTGTTCTGTGTTTAATGTTTTTAATTCCCTAACGAATATTATGCCAGAAAAAACATCAAATTAAAAGATAACACACTAAAAACCATCCTTACCATCTGGAAATACTGCTCCATCAAATGTGTTAATAAATAGCCTACTTGCGAATAAATGATTTTCACTAATTCCGGTAATATTTTGTTATGCAGAGCATTATCGTTTCAGGCTAAAACAGTGCAACAAAAAGTGAATAAATATTTCATGAATTTCGGATATCGTTAAACAAAACCCGGGCAATTCTTGTTAATAAAGCGTTAATATAAACTTTTCGGGATAATATTCATAGGCTGTTGGCCGGCTTTTAGAATGAATGTGTATCTTTAGAGCAAAAAACAGACCCATTGTTCAAAATAACGTTACCAAAAATGAAGAAAACCAGAATGTGGTTTGTGCTGCCGGTGTTACTGGCAGTTTTGTTTTTTTATTCAAATACAACATCTGCGGGTAATGCGAAGCCTCTCGAGGTAGGAATTACCGAACACCTGGATGAATATGTTCCTTCCGGCATCATGCTTACGGATCATAACGGCAAACTGGTGGACCTGAGACAACTTATCAGCAAACCGACTGTATTGTGTTTCGTGTATTACAGGTGCCCTGGCATCTGCAGCCCGCTGATGAATGGCCTGGCCGAAGTGATGGCAGCAAGCGGAATGGCACTTGCGAAAGATTACCAGGCCATCACCATCAGCTTCGATAGCCGCGAAAACTACGAACTGGGACAGAAGAAAAGAAATACATATCTCAAGAAGTTGGAAGGACAGGATGGCTCAGGATGGACATTTCTGACTGGCGACAGTGCCAATATCGCCAAAGCTACCCAGGCACTCGGGTTTGGCTTTAAGTTCGAAAATAATGAGTTTATGCACGAGGGAGCACTGATCATGATCAGCCCCGAAGGAAAAATTACCCGGTATCTGAAAGGGATCAGTTTCGTTCCATTCGAATTCAAGCTCGCAGTCATCGAAGCTTCAGAGGGTAAGTCGGCGCCGACAATTATTAAGGTGCTCAAGTATTGTTATTCGTACGATAGAAAAACTGAAACATATTCCCTTGATGTAACGCGGATTACTGCATCAATTACAATCATTTTTGCTGTTTCACTTCTGCTCTACCTGCTGGTGAGCGGGCGCAGAAAGAAATCAAAATCAGTTAACCAATAATCACTTAATTATACATGACCGGAAATTCTACATCACATCGGATGCCCAGTTACCTTGAATACCAGGGTAAGTACACCGGGATCCGCGCCTGGATCTTATCTACCGATCACAAGCGTATTGCCTTGCTGTACCTGTATTCGCAGCTGTTTTTCTTCCTGGCCGGGTTGGTAATGGGCTTATTTATGAAACTTGAGCTCATAGCACCCGGGCAACAGATCATGGGGCCTGCCACCTACAATGCGCTTTTCACGGTGCATGGGTTAACTATGATTTTCCTGTTTATCATTCCGGGATTGGCCGCTTCTTTTGGTAATTTTATGATTCCTATCATGATCGGGGCCAAGGATGTTGCATTTCCGAAACTAAACCTGTTCTCGTGGTACCTTTTTATTTTCGGGGCAGCTATCGTTCTTTTCGGAATATTCACCGGCGATGGCCCGCCTGATACCGGCTGGACTTTTTATGCTCCTTACAGCCTGAAAACAAACACCAACGTGGTACTGACAGTTTTCGGTGCCTTTGTGCTCGGGTTCTCGTCCATTCTTACCGGTTTGAACTTTATTGTTACCATTCACCAGATGAGAGCACCGGGTATGGGTTTCTTCCGCATGCCTTTGTTTATCTGGTCGTTATACGGTACAGCTTGGATTCAGTTGCTCGCAACACCGGTTGTGGGGATTACCTTCCTGATGGTGGTTGCCGACCGCCTGTTGCATATCGGGTTTTTTGATCCGGCCCAGGGTGGTGACCCGATCTTGTACCAGCATCTTTTCTGGATTTATTCGCATCCTGCCGTGTACATCATGATTTTACCTGCCATGGGAGCCATCACCGAAATTATAACAACCTTTTCGCACAGGACCGTATTCGGGTATAAAGCTATTGCTATGTCGAGCCTGGCCATTGCTTTTGTTGGTTACCTGGTTTGGGGACACCATATGTTTACTTCAGGTATGAGCGAAACGGCACGCCTGGTATTTTCTTTCCTGACCTTCCTTGTTGCCATCCCCAGCGCGATAAAAGTATTTAACTGGACAGCAACCATGTATAAAGGATCTATTTCGCTCGAGCCTCCTTTCTGGTGGGCAATGGCTTTCATCTTTATTTTTATGATAGGCGGACTAACCGGGCTTATACTAGGGAGTGTTTCAACCGATGTACACGTACATGATACCATGTTTGTTGTGGCGCATTTTCACTATATTGTATTTGGTGGGGCGGGAATGGCCTTTTTTGCGGCACTGCACTATTGGTACCCGAAAATGTTTGGCAAGATGTACAACAAGAAAGTTGCCAACCGTGCACTTCTTATGTTGTTTATCGGTTTCAATACCTTGTATATGCCGATGTTCTTCCTTGGTTTCATGGGAATGCCCCGTCGCTATTACGATTATCTTCCCCAGTTTGCCAACCTGAACCTGTTATCGACAATCGGATCCTGGATCATGGCAACCGCCTTGATAATTGTGATTGTAAACCTGCTCAGGGCTAAAAAAGGCACACCCGAAGAAATGGATGATCCATGGGGCGGACGTACGCTGGAGTGGAAAACACAATCACCTCCGTCGCTCGAGAACTTTGAGGAGATACCGGTCATAACCCACGAACCTTACGAATTAATCGAAAAATAAACAGTCTATGGAACAAAATCATGTAGAGCACACTGAACACTTCGATCCGGTTGCGTCAAAACTGGGTATGTGGCTGTTTATTTTTACCGAGATCCTGCTTTTTGGTGGATTATTTATAGTCTACTCAGTATACCGGTTTAAACACCCGGTCGAATTTCACCTGGCAGCTGAGGAATTGAATGTTACCATTGGTCTTATCAATACTATTATCCTCCTGGTTAGCAGTATGACAGTGGCCATGTCGATCACCGCCCTCCAGCTGGGAAATAAAAAACTCACTCTATTACTTCTGGCAACTACAGGTTTGCTGGCACTGGTTTTCCTGGTTAATAAATACTTTGAATGGGGAGCAAAAATTCACCACGATATTTATCCCGGGAGCGAATTCCTGATGAGCCTGAGTAAAGGAGACATGCTTTTCTTTGGGCTGTATTTCTTTATGACCGGCCTACACGCCTTGCATATCATAGCCGGGTTGGCTCTGTTGGGTGTTGCTTTCGTTAAAGTTAAAAACGGGTCCGTGAATCAGAACCGAATTTCGTTGCTCGAAAACGGCGGCTTATACTGGCACCTCGTCGATTTAATCTGGATTTTCCTGTTCCCATTGTTTTATCTAATACATTAATCCCCATGAGCGAACATAAAAACCACATCTCATCCTATAAGTCACAGTTAGTTGTTCTATTCAGTCTTATTGTGCTCACCGTGCTCACGGTAACCATCACCAGCGTGCACCTGGGCCCGTTTAATACAGCAGCAGCTATGCTTATTGCATCCATAAAAGCTACCATTGTATTACTCTACTTCATGCACCTGAAGTTTGATGAAAAAATATACCGCTTCATGGTTACACTGGTTCTTGCCATTTATGCAGTCGTGATCATTATAACATTTTTTGATTACTTATACCGATAAAAACTATGTTCTCAGGATACTCAAATTTTTCGGAAGGAGTAGATACAGCGTTTGCTATCATCACAGGTATCTCACTATTCTTCCTGATCGGAATTACCGCAGTCATTATCAGCTTCATTTTCAAATACAACAGGAAGAAAAATCCTGTTGCCTCCGAAATAGAAGGAAGCACAAAGCTGGAGATCATCTGGACCATTATCCCGCTTATCCTTGTTTTGTTCATGTTCTGGATTGGCTGGCGCTCATACACCCCCGAACGCAAGGTGCCGGCGGATGCCATGAAAATAAAAGTGACTGCCCAGATGTGGAGCTGGCGTTTTGAATACGAAAACGGTAAAGTGGAAGACACACTTTATGTGCCTGTCAACAAAGCAGTTGTATTGAACATGGTTTCCCTCGATGTAATTCATAGTTTGTACATTCCGGCATTCCGTATTAAAACGGATGTTGTTCCGGGAACGGATAACTACATGTGGTTCAAATCGCTGGTTGTTGGTTCATACGATCTCTTTTGCGCTGAATATTGCGGATTGCGGCATTCCTATATGGGAACCGTTGTAGAAGTTGTCGACCAGGGAACTTTCAATAAATGGTATGCTGCAACACCACCCAAGAATGATTCAACCGTTGCTGCAAAACCTGGTTTTAAAGGGAAATTGCTTACCGAACAAAAAGGCTGTATTGCTTGTCATTCGTCTGACGGAACTAAGATTGTGGGACCTTCGTACAAAGGCATTTTCGGGCATAAAGTAACCGTTGAAACCAATGGCAAGGATCGCGAAATCATGGTAGATGAAGCCTACCTGAAAAAATCAATACTCGAAGCAAATGCGGATGTGGTAAAGGGATTTCCGAAAGGATCAATGCCCGATTATAAAGCCCAGCTAAGCGAACAGGACGTAAATGATATTATTGAATACATTAAAACTCTGGGTGAAGAAAAGTAATACTCCGCGCGAGTTGCTGCAAGTAATCAGCGAACTTGGGAAAGTCAGGATTTCGGTTGCAGTAGCATTTACTACTTTTACAGGCTACATACTCAGCCACGGCGAATTTGACCGTGGTTTTGTTTTGCCGTTTATCGGCATTTTTCTGCTTGCCTGTGGAGCTTCTGCTTTTAACCAGTTGCAGGAAACCGAAACCGACCGTATCATGAAACGCACCGCAGGAAGGCCCCTTCCTTCGGGCCGTATCAGCAAAACGGGAGCTCTGCTGATAGCTTTTACTTACTTTATTTCAGGCTGCCTGGTTCTGTATTTTGGTCCGGGTTTATTAACACTGCTGGTTGGCATTTCGACATTCGTCTGGTACAACCTGATTTATACGCCATTAAAGAAAATAACCGCTTTTGCCGCTGTTCCGGGATCCATGGTCGGAGCCTTGCCTCCTTTGGCGGGCTGGGTTGCAGGCGGCGGAAGTTTGACTGATCCTGGAGCGCTGGCTATAGGTTTCTTCTTCTTTATGGGTCAGATTCCGCATTTCTGGCTGCTGCTCTTAAAGTTGGGTAAACAATACGAAAGCGCCAATCTCCCATCGCTCACGCAACTATTTACGGATGAACAGATTAAACGCCTGACTTTCGTATGGATAGCAGCAACCGGTATTTCAGCACTTGCATTACCCCTTTTCGGGTTGCAGGATAAAATATGGAGCATTTCCCTTATTTTGATATTGTCGGCGGCATTGATTATCATATTTATCCCTCTTCTCAACCGGGAGAAACCATTCAATGTCGGCAAATCCTTTGTGCTGATCAATGTCTATTATCTTTTTATCATGTTTGTGATGATTGCGGATAAACTGGTTTGAGAAATTGAAGCAATGTAGTTTAGTTAACAGAATAGGTCAAAAAAATAACCGTAAAAGACCTCTAAGATTTGCGCAGAGTTTCGCAAAGTTGGCCATTAAAATAACTCCGTGGCTCTCTGCGCCTCCTCTGCGAACTTTGCGTTAAAAACTTTGCAGATTCAAAACCCTTAACTAAACACATTGAAAATTGAACCTATATTTGAGAACAGGGTTAAATTTAAGTTTAATATTTTTACTTTTGTTCCGGCATTTTCGGATTATGTGTTCTAAAAACGCACGATGAATCTTTCAATGAAATAACTAATTGATAGATTTATTTGCAATTCATAGTTTTGAAATTATTCAAATTACAGGTTCTGCCACGAATCGAATGGAAATGGTTATTAAATGGTCGGAAGACCGAAGTCGGAAGACCGAAGAAAGTGCTAACTTGAAATTTGACCCTTTAAGTGGAAAATTTCTAAAGAAAGCATATTGGACAACAAAAATTTACTCCCATAATAAATATAGTTTTTAGGGAAACTTCGGTCTTCCGACTTCGGTCTTCCGACAAAATAACTGTTCCCACTAAATTACGAGTATAAACAAATTACAAGAATTGCTTAGCACCTCATTATGAAAATCGGAATTTTAGGCACGCGTGGAATACCAAATAATTACGGTGGTTTTGAGCAATTTGCCGAATACCTGGCTGTTGGCTTAGTTGAGTTGGGTGTTGAAGTGTGGGTGTATAATTCCCATAATCATCCTTGTAAAGAAACAAGCTGGAATCATGTCAACCTTATTCACTGTTTTGATCCTGAATATAGGATGGGACTGGCCGGGCAGTTTATTTACGATTTCAACTGCATAACCGACAGCCGCAGCCGCAATTTTGATGTTTTGCTGCAATTGGGTTATACCACCAATTCTATCTGGTGCAGACTTTTACCCCGGAATGCAAAAGTCGTCACCAATATGGATGGCCTCGAATGGCAGCGAAGCAAGTATAATAAATTTATACGTCATTTTTTAAAATATGCCGAAAAACTTGCTGCCAAAAGCAGTAATTTACTAATTGCCGATGCATTACCTATAAACGATTACCTTCAAAAAACTTATCATACGCCATCTGCGTACATTTCCTATGGAGCCGATGTTTTTGAATTGCCGGACGAAAATACGCTGAAACCTTTTAACATCAGGCCGGGGGAATATTTCCTCCTGATTGCCCGTTTGCAGCCCGATAATCATATCGAAGAAATTATAAAAGGAGTAATCGCATACGGTACCACCTTCCCGTTACTTGTTGTTGGCAATACAAAGAACAGGTTCGGAAAATACCTCGCCGAAAAATACACCTCTGCTTATGTGCAATTCTTAGGAAGTATTTTCGATAAAGATATCCTGAATCAACTCAGGCATTTTTCGGGCATTTATTTTCACGGGCATTCTGCCGGGGGCACCAATCCTTCCTTGCTCGAGGCTATGGCAGCTTCTGCAACAATATGTGCGCACGATAATGCATTCAATCGTTCAGTTCTGGGGAACGATGCACTCTATTTTGAAACTGAGATTGATATCGCTAAAATCCTGAACACACATTCCGAAAAACCGGATTACAAGCTTTTTATAGTCAACAACCTGGCGAAAATCAGGCAAAATCATACCTGGAAAAACATTATCGCTTCCTATTACAATGCTTTCACAGGATTACTTCAAAACTAAACCACTAAGGATTAAAAATCCATAGGTTCAAACAAAAAATGAAATTTTGAAGTTCTTTAACGCAAAGTG
>JBAXBJ010000040.1:0-38597 GCA_037142075.1 Bacteroidota bacterium | reverse complement strand
GAATTAAACCAAAAGAACGAAAAACTAAACCAAAAGGATATACAACTAATCCAAACGAATGAAGAACTAAACAAAAAAAATGAAGAACTTAACCAAATAGTCGCTTCAAGATCATGGCAGATTACAAAACCGTTACGCGCCCTTTTTGAAATTCTTAGGAATTTTTTCGCAATTCTTATTCTAAAAAAAATAGTTTGGTACAGCAGTAAGTTTATTTTCCATTTACTGCCCTTTTCAGGCAGAGCTAGAGAAAGGCTTAAAAAACTGTTCTTTTTAAAATTCCACGACATTTATAATACAATCAAAGCAGGTGAAATTGGTTCCGTTATTGAACATGACACTACCAACATTGAAATATCTTTAAGGGAAAACATTAACAGAATCATTCAAAGAATTGAATACAAAGAAAACATAACCATTCCAGAAATGCCGGTTAAAGTACTTGCATTCTATCTGCCTCAGTTTCATGCCATACCCGAAAATGATGCTTGGTGGGGAGAAGGTTTTACCGAATGGACCAACGTGAAACCTGCACAACCTCAATTCGAAGGGCATTATCAGCCACATGTTCCTGGTAAGTTGGGATATTATAATTTGTTGGATACAAAAGTTCAGGAGCGGCAGGTTGAACTTGCCAAAAATTATGGGATAGGTGGGTTCTGCTTTCATTACTATTGGTTTAATGGAAAGCGATTATTGGAAAAACCAATCGAAAACTACTTGCTAAACCCACAATTGGACCTTCCATTTTGCATATCATGGGCCAATGAAAACTGGACACGCCGCTGGGATGGTAGGGAAAACGAAATTTTAATTAAGCAATACCACTCACCCGAAGACGATTTGGCTTTTATTCAGCATGTCTCAAAATATATGTTCGATAATCGTTACATACGTATCAACAACAAACCTTTATTGATGGTTTACAGGCCGGGTTTGCTGCCATCAGCCAAAGAAACTGCTAAAAATTGGCGAGATTGGTGCAGGGCTAATGGAATCGGCGAAATTTATCTGGCTTACGTTCAATCGTTCGAAAATCCACATCCATCCGAAATTGGATATGATGCTGCTATTGAGTTTCCTCCAAATAGTTTTAATTCTCTAATGGTTACTCATCTTATAAAGCCCTATAATAATAACTTCAGGTGTAATGTGTTTGATTGGAATACTATGGTAATGAACAGCGAACCCTATTCTGTACCTGATTTCAAATTATTCAGGGGCGTTTGCCCATCATGGGATAATACCCCAAGAAGAAAAAGTGATAGTCATATTTTTGTTAATAGCCATCCTGATGATTTCCAAAAATGGGTTTATAATGCGGCTAAGGATACTATTACAAGATTTGAAAACCCAGACGAAAGGCTTATTTTTGTAAATGCATGGAATGAATGGGCAGAAGGGGCACATCTGGAGCCTGATGAAAAATATGGTTACGCTTATTTGCAAAACATTTATGACGTGCTTCGAAAATTGGCCAATACAAAAAAGAACATTTTATCAAAGAATAATGTTTGAAAAATGGAATCCAAACCAAAAATACTTGTAGTTTCTTATAATGTCCCCCGACCCGACAGGAGTTCGGGCGAATTAAGGTTTGTATCCATACTCGAATTGTTAACCAAATACTGGCAAATAGATTTTTGTGTTGCCCCCTCTCATATTGAATGGAATACTTCGGACGAGTTGATTCCTTATATAAATAAACTTTCTGAAATAGGGATAAAAGTACTGCCTTTAAAAAAAGACGCTTTTAAAAAAGCAATAAAAAAGGCTTCCTATGTTGGAGGCTACTTCAATTTGTTTTGGATTGCAGAAGAAGTAATGCCCATTTTCAAACTCTTACAACCTAACGCAATTACTATTGTAGATTCTGTGGATGTACATTATGCCAGAGAAGAAACACAGGCAAAGCTTGGACAAATTGAAGAATCGAAGGCATTGCAAACCAAAAAAAGAGAAATAGGTATCTACAAACAGGCAGATATTACAATTGCCGTTAGTAAAGATGATTATCACCTGCTAAGCAATATCGAAACGGTTGGAAATGTGTCTCTAATACCTAATATTGTGCGCGTTTATCCACGCAACCCTGGTAAACGCGACCCAAAAGTTGTTTTTATAGGCAGTTATACCTGGTATCCAAATCCGGATGCGGTAATTTGGTTTGTTGAATCTATTTGGCCGATTGTATTGGAAAGCAAACCGAATGCTAAATTCTTAATAATAGGAAGTGACCCAACTGATGATATTAAAAGATTAGGCACAATTAAAGGGGTAAAAGTAATTGGATATGTGCCTGATACAAAACCATATTTTGAAACAGCTGCATTATCTGTAGCTCCTATGCGGGTTGGTGGAGGTATGAAGGGTAAGGTAAACGAAGCTATGGCTCATGGAATTCCTGTAGTGGCTACCAGAATAGGTGCTCAGGGTTTTGAGGCTGAACATGGCAAACAAATTATGATAGCTGATGACGTCCAGGGATTTGCTGATTGTGTGATAAAGCTATTGCATGATGATCTTTTGCAGCATGAAATGGGCATTGCAGGTCAGGAACTTAATACAGCCATTTGTTCCCAAAGTGCAGTAAAAATAAAAATTGAAGAACTTGTCGAAGAATGCAACCGTCTTATGCCAATAAATAGTCATTTCTCACTTCAGAAGCTGATTCTTTCATATACTTCAGGTCTTTCAATACCAAATACTTTTTTTATCAAAGGACTAAAATACTTAAAACAGGAAGGTGTAAAAAAAACATTGGGGAAATTATTATCATATGGCCGTGGAGAAAAAAAAACATCTGACACTGAGCCAGAACTGCCTTACCCAATCTTGTATAAACTCATTAAACCTACTGGAATAATCGAGTTCCCGATACTAACCGATGTGCCTCTTGTTTCTATCATCATTCCAGCTTTTAACCAATGGGACTATACCCATACCTGCCTGGATTCCATATTTAAAAATTCGGGTGATATTAAGTATGAGATTATACTAGCGGATGATAATTCGACAGATGATACAAAATTTGCTGAAAAGCATATCGAAAATATTAAGATAGTCAGAAATGAGAATAATCTTGGGTTTTTAGTTAACTGCAACAATGCGGCTAAGCTTACCAAAGGGAAATATATCCTCTTTTTAAATAACGATACTCTTGTTCAGGCTGATTGGTTAGAATGGCTTATTAAACCGTTGGAAGAAAAGGATGATATTGGATTAACAGGTGCAAAACTTGTATTTTCCACCGGGCAATTACAGGAGGCAGGAGGAATCGTTTTTAAAGACGGTTCAGCTATGAATTATGGACGAGAAGATAATCCAGATCAATCTCAATATAACTATTTAAAAGATGTGGATTATTGTTCAGGGGCTTGTATTTGCCTCAGAAAAGAATTATGGGATAAACTTGGAGGGTTTGACACTCAATATGCTCCAGCATATTATGAAGATACTGACCTAGCAATGCAAATAAGATCTCTTGGGTACCGTACTATATTTCAGCCTAAATCAAGAGTCATACACTTCGAAGGAATTTCTAATGGAACAGATATTACACAAGGCATAAAAAAGAAACAAGCAGAAAATCAAATTATTTTTCATGCAAAATGGAAAGATAAATTAAACAAAAACAATTTTAATAGAAATGAAAATTTGTTTAAAGCCCGTGATAAAAGTAAAAATAAACAAACAGTTCTATTGATAGATTATGCATTACCATCTTCTTCTATTCATTGCGATAAGACAATAAACATGATAAATCATTATATTGAACATGGTTATAATATTAAATTTCTACCTGATGATTTTCTTAGAACAGAGACTATCGTCTCTGAATTGGAACAAAGAGGTATAGAAATCTTATATGGAGATTATTATAAAGAAAATTGGATTCTTTGGGTAACAGAAAATCATAGAAATTTCAATACAATATGCTTTATTGATAAGGCTATAGCGGATAAGTACTTACCCATATTGAAGAGTATAATGAAACACGTTTTGCCCATTATTACGATTTACAACCCTAAATAATCAATTAATTAGCTATTTTAAGAATAAATATAAGATGCATTAAAATATAAAGATGAAAATACATGAAACATACTAAATTACAACTAGATAAATACGATACAGATAAAATAACTAATTGTTATTTGAATCGTTATGACCAAATTTTTGAATCCGTACAGGATAAAAAAGTTATTTTACTGGAATTGGGGATTCTAAATGGGGGATCTCTATTATTGTGGCGTGATTATTTTCCGAATGGGTCAATTGTGGGAATCGATCTCAATCTTCCGAAAGAATTCAAGGATACAGAACGAATTCATATATACGAAGGTAGCCAGGCGGACACCAAATTCCTTTCAGATGTTGCAAATGAAATTGCCACTGAAGGGTTTGACATCATTATTGATGATGCCTCTCATATTGGAGAATTGACCAAAGTAGCCTTTTGGCATCTATTCGACAACCACCTCAAACCTAATGGGCTTTATATTATTGAAGACTGGGGTACTGGTTATTGGGATGATTGGTGCGACGGCAAGAGTCTTAATTTGGAATCATATTCCCAATCACCGCTGTTTACAACCCGGGTGGTAGCTAAAAGTCATAAACGAAATCTTATTTACAGTATGATTGATAATATTAAACAACTGTTTTCAACTCGGATGGCAGCTAAAAGTCCTATGCGAAATCACAGTTATGGGATGGTTGGCTTTATCAAACAACTTGTGGATGAACAGGGAGCCGGTGATGTTTCAAGGAAGAATTTGGCTGGTAAACCAATACGTGGGTCGAAATTTGAAAGTATCACCATTTTTCCTAGTATAGTAATCGTCAAAAAAAATTAAGTATCAGTATCCGATCAAATGGATTTTTGCTTATTTAGTTTTAATTAACTTCAAATAAATAGAGTTCAAAGTAAAAAATGAAACTATTTTACAATACGCACTATTAAAAATTAAAAAATAAGACACACACATGTTTTTTCAGGAAGGCCATTATTACTCCCCAGTCGTAAATGTTGACGAAGTAAAAGTACGCGAGAATGAAATCTGGCAAAGGGATCCGCCAACCTCTTTGCCCGGAATTGATTTGAATGAAAATGCACAACTGGCATTAATCAAATCGTTTACAAAGTTTTATCCCGAAATACCTTTCCCGGATAATAAAAACGAAAAACACAGATATTATTTCAAAAACGATTTATTCTCCTATTCCGATGCAATTTTTCTTTACTCAATGATCAGGCATTATAGCCCTACCCGCATCATTGAAGTAGGTTCAGGTTTTTCGTCTGCAGCGATGCTTGATACGCTTCAAATACTGGACAGGTCACAAACAAAATTGACTTTTATCGAACCCTATGCCGAACGCTTGCATTCTTTATTAACAGATAATGACAGGCAGAAGGTAAATATTATTGAAAAAAGGCTTCAAACAGTGGATAGTACATATTTTGAACAATTAAGCGAAAACGATATTCTTTTTATTGACAGTACACATATTGCTAAAACCGGCAGCGATGTGAACTACTTGCTTTTTGAAATACTGCCTTCGCTTAAAAAGGGTGTACTCATACATTTTCATGATATTTTTTATCCCTTCGAATATCCGAAAGATTGGGTTTTAAGTGGCAGGAGCTGGAATGAAGATTATTTCCTTCGATCATTTTTAATGTATAACAATAGCTTTGAGATCATACTTTTTTCGCACTTTATCCATATGAAGCATGGAGATTGTCTTTCACAAATGCCTGATTGTTATAAGAATAGTGGAGGTAGTTTTTGGATTCGGAAAGTTGTATAATACATTATAATTATTCCAGAGGTAATACTGCAAATTAAATATTGGATGAGACTAAATGAATTTATAACAGATTTTTTAAGTAAAATTCTAATTCTGACAAAATCTAACGCCTTCTATTTCTCTCATAAGGGTTATTGTCCTTGTTGCGATAGAAAAGTAACATTTACTGCCTATAATAGTTGGCTTCGTGATTATTTTCTATGTAGCAATTGCGGCTCCATTCCCCGTGAAAGAGCACTCATGCTCATTATCGAAAAATATTATCCTAACTGGAGAAATCTTGACATTCATGAATCTTCGCCTGTAAATAGAGGTGCAAGTCTGAAATTATTCAAAGGTGCCAGAAATTATATCGCATCACAGTATAATCCATATCAGCAATTTGGCATCATAATAGGAAATTACATAAATCAGGATTTGGAGAATCAAACTTTTCTTGATGAATCCTTGGATTTGGTTATTACACAAGATGTTATGGAACATATATATGAGCCAGTGAAGGCTTTTGCTGAAATAGCACGAACACTTAAAAAAGGAGGGGCACATATTTTTACAGTACCAATTATTAACAGACATAAACCTACGGAAGTATGGGCTGTCAAAGGAGAAAACAACACACCTGTTTTTCTTAAAACACCTGAATGGCACGGTAATCCTATTGATTCCAAAGGCTCCCCTGTAACAATGCATTGGGGATTTGATATAGTACAGTTTATTAAAGAAAAAAGCGGTTTGGAAACAGTTGTAGAGTATATTGATAACTTAAATTATGGGGTAAGGGGTGAGTTTATTGAAGTTTTTGTAAGTAAAAAGTAGTCGAAAACATTTTTATTATAAAAAAATATGATGAGCAATTTTCTAATTACTGAATTTAATAAAAATAGATTTAATATTTTTATTATCATCTTAATTATATCAGTTCTAATTTATAAACATTTTTTAATGTTTCTACCCACAGGACCGACAATAATCAAAGATGAATTATTGTATAAAGAAAATGCAGAACTTTTATTTAATGGGAAGTACTTTTATCACCCGATTTATCCACCTTTATATTCATTAGTTATAAGTATCGCCTTTTTCTTTAAAAATTGGTACGAAAGTATTCAAATTATAAACTGTATAACATCCACTTTATTGATTATACCTATTTGGATGATTTCAAGAATGTTTGTTTCTTATACTAAATCATTAATTATCTTATTATTAACAGTATTATTGCCCTTTCAAGCAATTTATCCAGGATATGTGATGAGTGAAAACTTATTTTTATTCATTTTTGCCTTTACAGTTTACTTTTCGATTCAGGGATCAAATACTACTTATTTGAAAGCAGGACTTTTTGGCATTTCCCTTGGTTTAGGTTATCTAACTAAATATTTAATGTTGCCTGCTATACCAATATTAATATTTTTCTGGCTTTTGTTACCAATAACAACAAAAAATATTCAATTCAAAATATTTAAATTAAAACATTTTTGGATTAATTGTTTATTACTAGCTTTTTGTTTCTTAATAACAATGCTTCCATGGATATTTTTCTCGCAAAAATCAAATATTCGGTTTTCTGATGCATTTGGTTTTTTTTTCACAGATAATAAAGTTTTAGCAAATATATCCACGAATTTTTTTTCAAATGAAAGAAATCTGAATAGTCTTTTAATGTGGGGTAGTGCTTATGCTTCATATATTATTCTTGCATTATCACCTTTTCTTACAACCTTAATGATCTACTTTTCTTCGGTTAGAGTTACCAATTATAAGAAAACCGATTTCAAATTCGAACATATCTCATTATTACTAATAAGTCTTTTGTTAATGTATTGGCTTGTTTCCACACAACATTCTTTTAGGGCTGCATATAACTATCCCAATCCTGCATATCTTTTAGGACGATATTTGATGCACTTAACCCCTCTTTTTTTAGTTATTGGAATCATTTCTATTGACAAAATATTTAACAAATCTATATCTTTAAAGAAAAACTATACAATTGTAGCTATTTTAATCATGATTATCTTGATGTTGTTTTCTAGAAATATTCTTTATAAAAATTGGATTTGGATTTTCAAGTCGTCCTTTGCAAATAGTACTTTTAATTCACCAGATTCTTTATTTTATAAGATAGATTTAAACTTCAATTTATCAATAATATTAATAAGTGTACTTGGTTTAATGTTAATCATTGCTAAAAAGATAGAAATAAAAAAAACTAAATTTATTTTGGCACTTTTTGCTACCATTTTGGTGTTATGGCAAAGCCTTATTTTTATTAATGCTTCGGAAAGAATAAAAAATAATATTAGCGGAATACATGCAAGAAAGTTTGCAGGATATTTAAAAAATAACTTTACAAAAAAAGAAGAAACAACGGTATATTATTCTGTAAGATATTTGTGGCCAAAATATTGGGAAAGTGTTTCTTATTTTTGGGGAGCTCCAAAACTTAATTATATTCCTGTTGAAGGTAAAATTCCTGTCTGTGACACAATGAATTCTGTTTTTTTATTAACAGAAGATAGCCTATCATTAAAACCAATTACCTCTTATAAATTTCTTGGCGGAAATTGTTATATTTACAAAATCAAAAAAGCTGAAATAGAAAACCTTCCATTTATTGAAAAAAAAATCAATTAAAAAAACAATTAAAACCACTTATAATCATGCACAGATTTGTATTGGATAATATTAATAAAGAAAGTATAAATAGATTTTTTTTAGTTTCAATAATTTTATTACTAATCATTTTTGTTTTAGCTCCATTTTACGGTATATTGCCTATAAGCAACACTTGTTCTCTTGCTATAATGTACACAGCATTAGGCAATATTGATTGTTTAAGTAAAATGGGATTATGTACACCTTGTGCCTTTTCTGGTTTGCCTTTAGGAGGCTATATGCCTTTTGGTCTGCCTTATGCTTATATTTCATCAGTAATACAAATATTAATAGGTGTATCTGTAATACAAGCATATAATCTGACTGGTTTTGTTTTTTTATTTTTAGGCTGGATAGGCGTATTTTATTTAATCCGAAATTTTGGTGGCAATCTTTTTTTCTCAATTTTGGGTAGTTTTTTATTTCTTTTTATGCCCATAGTATGGGCAAAAAGCAATTATGTATTTTTGATGTGGGCATTTGCATCTTTACCAATATTTATTTTATTAGATATAATATTATTGAAGACTAAAAGATTGTTAATTTACATTCCGTTGATTTTCCTATCAAAAATATTTCTAATTTTTCTGGAACCATACACATTTGTAATGGCATCTCTCTTTACAGGTGGATTTATTCTTTTCGAAACATTCTCATTATCAACAAATATATCAACAATATACAAACCTTTTATAAAAATAATTACACTTAGTGTTGCTCCATTCACTGCATATTTGTTATACAAAAACTATATTCCAGATGGAGCTAATTACAGTATCATGCCAATGGATTTTCTCCGAGGTCAGGGGATTGATTTAATTGCTTTTTTTAACAGAAGTAGCAATTTATATGCTTTTGAATCATTATGGAATGTTAAAATTACAAACCCTCGGTTGTTTTTTACTGATGGAGAATCTGTTTTTAATGTATATTTTGGAATAAGCTTTTTATTAGTATTACCTCTAATTTATCATTTCAGAAAACGCCTACATTCTTATCATTGGCTATTTCTATTAATTGGCATTACAACGTTAATCCTTTCACTAGGTCCTTCATTAAAAATCAATAATCAAAGAGACAAAGAACAAATAACATCAGAAAATTTTACATTTAATGATTATTTAATGCCATCAGAATCTGCAGTTTTTACAATGCCCCATGCTTTTGTTTATAAAATTGCTCCTATTAAATACATGCGTTCGGTAAGCAGATGGTTGTTACCAACTGTTTTAATATTTGTAATATTCTTAATGATTCTATGTTCCTTTTTATGGAAATATAATCGAATGAGTAAAATATTTGTTTTTATTATCACCTTGCTTGTTATATATGAATATACCCCAAATTACAAACGCAGACTATCTTCCATCAATTATCAAACAAAAAGCTTTAATAAATTTAACATATCAGCTTTAGCTGAATTTAAAAGTACTTTAAACCAAAATGATTTTGTGCTTTTTGCACAAAAAGGAGGGTTAGCTAATGAGTATTTTTCAACCTACTTATGCTCTGCTGCAAAGTGTAAAACATACAATATTTCTACTGATAAAGCAATAGATCTATCAAGCAAACAATGGCCAAAGAAAGTTTATGAATTTGCTATCAATCCTGAAATAAAAGGAATGAAGGATATATTAGAATCAAAACTCGCTACCGTTATTGTTTTTCCTCATTTTGATTTGCGTTGGGATTCCTATAATTGGCCTCCTAAAGAAAAAACCAAAACTGAATTTTTGGAGTTTGCTAAACAATTCGAATTAGAAAGTAAGGATATGGGATTTATCAGCAAAGAATGGTTTTCATATATCCGATTAAAACAATAAAAAAAACATCACTTTTCATTTTTCAATTTTGCAATTAATCACATAAATTCCATGAAACTAATCATCCAAATTCCTTGTTACAACGAAGGAAAAACCCTTCAAATAGCATTAGCAGAATTACCAAGAGGGGTTCAAGGTTTTGACAAGGTAGAATGGCTTATTATTGATGATGGTTCAATCGATAATACAATAGAAACTGCTAAGAAAAATGGGGCTGATCATATTGTAAAACTACCAAAACATCAGGGATTGGCAAAAGGCTTTATGGCCGGCCTTGAAGCATGTTTGCAACTTGGGGCTGATGTAATTGTTAATACAGATGCAGATAATCAATACTTTGCTGGAGATATACCAAAACTTACAAAACCAATATTACTTGGAGAAGCGCAAATTGTAATTGGAGCCAGACCAATACAAGAAATTGCCCATTTTTCGCCGATCAAAAAACTTTTTCAAAAGTTTGGCTCCTGGGTAGTACGACAAGCATCTCATACCAATATACCAGATGCAACCAGTGGCTTCAGAGCTTTAAACCGTGAAGCAGCAATGCGGCTAAATGTTTTTAATAATTACACCTATACGCTTGAAACAATTATACAAGCTGGTCAAAAAAACCTATCAATTATCTCGATTCCAATCAGGGTAAACGAAGACTTACGTCCATCACGTTTGTTGAAAAGCATTTCATCATACGTCAAGCTTTCAATTGTAACCATTGTTAGGGTTTTTATTATATATCGTCCATTCCGTTTCTTTTTTCTTATCGGATCTTTCTTATTTGGCACAGGCATTTTAATTGGATTAAGATTCCTTTACTTTTTTATATTTGGTAATGGAAACGGTCATATGCAATCATTGATTTTAGCATCTATTTTGTTAGGAATTGGTTTTCAGACAATTATTGTTGCATTTCTGGCAGACCTATTAGCCGTAAACCGAAAATTGAATGAAGATATACAATATAGAATCCGGAAGAATGATTTGATTAAGTAATTATGGCTGATCAGGGAACTGAAGGTTTATTATCTTCCTTTTTAAGAAAAAGGAGAATTAATGCAATTAAGCCTTTTCTAAAAGGTAAAATATTAGACGTAGGATGTGGAACAGGTGTTCTTGCTAATTTAGTTTTATCAGATTTATATATTGGCGTAGATATTGATTTAACGTCAATAAATTTAGCTAAAGAGAAATATCCATATCATAGATTTTATTTGAAATTACCATCTGAAAATGAAAAATTTGATAGTATTGTTTCTTTGGCAACTATTGAACATATTGCGTATCCTGTTGATTTTTTAACAAAAATATCTAAATTACTAACAACTAATTCGGACAGTACTATTATTATTACAACACCAAATCCATTTTTTGAAAAAATTTATTCAATCGGTGTATATTTGGGATTATTTAGTAAACACGCAAATGAAGAACATGAAGAGTTATTGGGTTATACGCGTTTAAATGAAATTGCTGATTTATGTAATTTGAAAATGACATTATATAAAAGATTTTTATTTGGAGCAAATCAATTGGCTCTTTTTAAACTTAAAAAATAATATTTCATGAAAGTTGCAGGCGGAAAAATGGAAGATGGTGTTATTATTGGTAACACTTATGATAAATATGGTTCAAAAAATCCAATTGTTCGTTTAATGATGCAAGGATATGAAAATTCATTAAATGAGTTTGTTACAATTGTAAACCCTACTTCAATTCATGAAGTAGGTTGTGGCGAAGGTTATTGGTCACTAAAGTGGCTTGAAAAAGGTATCGAAACCCTTGGATCAGATTTTTCGAATACGATTATTAGTATGGCTAAGTCAAATGCAATGGAACGTAATCTTAATACTGAAAATTTTATAGTAAGAGACATTTACAATCTTGACCCTAATTCCGATACTGCAAATTTGGTTGTTTGCTGCCAGGTATTGGAACACTTGGAAAACCCAATAAAAGCCTTAGAAGCATTACGGAGTGTTGCTAAACCATACGTAATAATTTGTGTTCCAAATGAACCACTTTGGAGCATTTTAAACATGGCAAGGGGAAAATATTTGTCTGATTGCGGAAATACACCCGGACACATACAAAAATGGTCAAAAAATGGATTACTTAAATTTGTTTCACAATATTTTGAGGTAATAAATGTAAATTTACCAATGCCATGGACAATGCTTTTATGTAAAAATGAAAACGTATAAATGGTGAAAAAAATAAAATGGAAACTCATTCTAAATTGGGTTGGATTTCTTGTAAGTATCATAGGCATTGCATATGTAGTAAGAAAATTATCAAGCTATTCTAATCAAATTGATTTATCAAGCTTGACTTATGTTTCAATTTTATGCCTTATTTTATTAAGCATTATCTACTTCTTATCAAACTTTTTTTTGGCACTTGCCTGGCACAGCATATTAGATTTTTTAGGTGTGAAAACATCTAAAAAAAACTCAATTCAAATATATGGTATTTCTCAAATAGGGAAATATATACCGGGTAATATTTTTCAATTTGCAGGTCGTCAAACTTTAGGGATTTCAAATGGTATATCTCCAATACCATTAGCTAAATCAGCAATATGGGAAATTTCTTTGTTGATAATATCCGGATTATTCTTTTTTATATTGATAATTCCAAATTTATGGACTCAACTTTCATTTGAATTAGCACTTTTTGTTTTCTCAATAGTAATTTTCATTTCTCTTTTTTTCTCGTATAAATTATTTGGGGGAAATATAACATCTGCAGTGAAATGGTATGTGCTTTTTTTACTTTTTTCAGGATTAATTTTCTATTTTGCAATTATGATAACGACAGATTTCAAATATGAAGTCAATTCGCAGTATATTGGGATTATAGGAGTATATGTTATTGCATGGTTAGCTGGGCTACTTACACCTGGAGCTCCTGCAGGCATAGGTGTTAGAGAAATGGTATTTTTAACAATATTACATTCTACAATCAATGAATCTGATTTACTGAAATCAATAATTGCAGGAAGATGTGTTACTATTGGAGGGGATGTATATTTTTATTTATTTTCTTTATTCATAAAATATTCAAATGTTTTTTCTGGCTATAAAAATTAAGAAAATGGAACAATCTATTTGTTGCCCAGATTGTCAAAGGATTTTATATATGAATAATACAGACTTGGCCTGTATGTTATGTAAAAGAACTTACTCTAAAAACAAGGATGGCTTTTATAATTTTCTTACTTCAGTTGTCCAAGATCCAGGTCATCATCAGGATGAATTATATCTTGAGCAACAGGAAACTTATCCTTTGAGAGTTTACAGCGAGTTTTTACTTCCAATAATCAAAGAGTCAGGTTCAAAAAAAATACTGGATGCAGGATGTGGATTGGGGACAGAAATAAATGAAGCACTAAAGGATGGATACTACGCGTATGGCATTGATTTACCTAATATGCTACCCTATTGGAGCAAGAAATCAAATGATCCCGATAGCTTTATAGCTTGCAGTGCTGTGAGTATGCCTTTCCCTGACAACAGCTTCGACCTGATCTGGTCGTTGGGTGTGGTTGAGCATATCGGCACATCGGCCGATACAGCAACACTTATTCCTGAATACCAGGCTTTTCGGGCCAAATACGCAAATGAACTTCTACGGGTTATTAAGCCTGGAGGGAAAATCATTATAAGTTGTCCAAACAAATCCTTTCCTATTGATATTCATCATGGGCCAACCTGCGGCAATCATCTCGTCAGGTTTCGTTGGTACATATTCAACAAAACCGGACTGAATTTTCATAAAATATGGGGAAAATATCACCTGCTCTCATATGCTGAAACAAGAAGGTTATTCCTTCATAACAAGATGACAGGAAAATTTAAACCTCTTCCTTTGAAAGGTTATTTTGGCTTCGACAAATTTAAGACTGGCTCCTTCCGATTTGTCGGTAACCTTATCAGGTATTATGTCGAGCACCTTCCCAAATTGTTACTCGGGACTTTTCTGAATCCTTACATGTTGGTTATCATTGAGAAAAAGAAAACTTAGTTCGAAGTTACTGCATGAAAATTGAGATTTAAATTTCGCTCTATTTGACACATCTGTTCTGATGAATTTTATGATTTACTATCGGGTTGGTAATTTTTGACCTGATATTTTTTTGTTAGAGTGCGTTTTAAAGTTTTGGGTGGTCAAAAATAAATGGATAATGGTAGAACCCCTAATATGTATTATCGTATTGAACTGGAATGGATATACTACAACTCGGGAATGTTTGCTCTCGTTAATAAAAATCAGTTACCTGTACTATACAATAATATTAGTGGACAATGGGTCTACTGACGATTCAATAGAAAAATTATCAAAGGAATTTACACAAATTGATTACCTAACATTGAATAAAAACTATGGTTTTGCTGGAGGTGTAAATAAAGGAATAGCCCATGCTATCAAACTATACGATCCAGAGTTTTTCTTGTTATTAAATAATGATACTATTGTTAATACTGATTTTCTTAGTCAACTGATACGACCTTTTTACTTCGAAGAAAAGGTTTTAGCATCTGTTCCAAAAATATATTCTTTTGACAGAAAAGAAATAATCGATTCTGCTGGTGGGAAAATATCAAAATTGACCGGGATAGTAACTGAATATGGAAAAAATAAAAATGACTCATACTATAAGGCTGTTAAGGGAGCTACAGGCTTTATGAGTGGATGCGCTGCATTATTAAGTAAAGAAACTATTACCAAAATTGGTTTTTTCGATGAAACATTTTTTGCCTATTCCGAAGATACGGATTACAGCATCAGAATATTGAATTCCGGATATAAAATCATGTTTGTTCCTGAATCAATGGTTTATCATAAAGGAGGTCATTCATTCAGCAGTAACAATCAAAATTGGTTTAAATACTATCTGGCAACCAGAAATTTTATTCTGCTCCAAAATAAACACTCTGATAGAACGGCCTTTCCGGTTTTTATATTCGTATTTTTCTTTCGCTGGGTTTTGTATCTATCTTTTAAAATGGCTTTTTTATTTGAGTTCAAATCAGTAAAGGCAATTGCACTTGGTTTTATTGATGGACTATCCAGAAAAAGCAGGTATGGTTTGGAGTTTCCAAAACTCGGATAAATATGTTTGACCAGAAAACAAATAAATTAAACAACAAAATTCTCTTTGTTAATCAAGGGTTTGAGCTATACGGTTCCGATAGAATGCTGCTTCTGAATATCAGAGCTGCACAAATAAAATATCCTGAAAAAAGAATTGTAATTGTTTTGCCCAGACGCGGGACTTTGTCAGATTATCTCGAAAAAGAATTTGGTGATATTACAATTACTATCAAAAGAATTGGTGTAATCCGGAAAAACGATCTGAAGCACCTAAATTTTTATGTTTTTCTGAGAATTTTTATTTTCTTCAGGCTAATACCTTTTTTTAACTCTTTCGATTTAGTCTATATTAATTCAATCGTTGCTATTGATTGCATACTTGCCTTGAGGTATTGTAAAGTTCATTCGTTTATTCATGTTCATGAATTACCTATCGGATTATCAAGAAGTATTTTTAGCAGGTTGCTCAATTTTTCAAGGTCTGACCTGATTTTTGTCTCGGAAGCTGCACAAAAAGCATACATAAATCTTCGGAATAAAAAACAGTTTATTGTCTGGAATGGTTGCAAATCTTATAATAAATTAGAAAATTCAAGTCAAAATAAAGATATTATCAATATTTTATTATTGGGTAGAATTAGCTACAGAAAAGGACATCATGTGCTTATTAAAGCAATTAGCCTTCTCCCGACAAATTATCAAAAAAACTTAAAACTTAAAATCGTCGGAGATGTATATTTAAAACAAAACAAACTTAAAACCATGCTGACTGATATGGTTGTTAAAAATAATCTTCAGCATATTATTGAATTTCAATCTTTCACATCAAATCCTGAAATTTTATATAATTGGGCAAATGTTGTAGCTATACCTTCAGTACTACCGGAGTCTTTTGGATTAGTGGCTATTGAAGCAATGAGTGTCGGGAAGTTAGTATTAGCCGCAAATATTGGAGGATTTAATGAAATCATTGAAAAAAACGTGAATGGGATGTTATTTGAACCTGGTAATGAGAATGACCTGGCTGCAAAAATAATTGAACTAATAGAAAACCCTCACCTGATTCAAGATATAGGCAATAAAGGGCTTGAAGTTTTTCAAGATAAGTTTAGCGAAGAAACTTATTTAAATAAACTTACTGAAATAATATAAAAAAATCAGAATCCAATGAAGAAAGCACCCCTCACCAAGCAGGCAGTATCCCGTAATAATCCTGTAAAAAGCCCTTTAAACCCTGCTTATTACATCCTGCTATTTTCCTACTTCCTGGTACCCGTTTTTACTCCCAATTTTTTTACGCTCGACTCAAACGGCCCTAAATTCGCGGCCCTTGCACTGTTGAACCTGATTTCGTTCCTTGTTCTCGCAAATGACCGGGATTTTAAGCAGCGCACCGAAATACAATCAGGGTTTTTCAGGAATTTCATCGGATTGGCTTACACCTTGTTCATGTTAATTACACTGCTTTCGTTTATCCAGGCATACAATCTGCCGGAGTCAATTATAAATTTCGCCAAACTGTTTTCCGTATTCACTTCAACTTATGTACTTTATGTTATCTTTAGCAGCAGTCGCACCTACATACTCCATCTGTGTATTGCGTTCACCTTACTGCTTCTTTTCGAATGTTTTACAGTGTTTTATCACATTTTGGAATATGTTAACAAAAACGTCGATTCTATCTATGACATTAAATCAGTGTATTCACATAAAAATATTCTTTCCGCAGCCTTATTTATAAAAATCCCTGCGGCTATCTGGCTAATGATTTTTAGTGATGGGTGGAAGAAAAAACTTGGGTACTTTGCCTCCTTTTTAGGAGCAATTGCCATACTATTTATGAGTTCCAGGGCATTTTATCTTGGGTTGGCTTTATTGCTCGTTGCCCTGTCAGCATTTTTCATTTCCCGCCATTTTCTCATCAGAAAAAATCTATCTTTGAAAAAGGCACTCATGTTTGCAGGTCTGTTTATTCTTGCTTTGGTAATTTTTTCGACGATTCAAAAGTTTTTCTATCCTGTAAATCAGGACACAAAAAATAGAACAAACACGGGTGTTTTAGATCGTTTTGCAACATTTAAAACAGAATCTGAAGCACCGGCAGGGCGTGTTGCCAACTGGAAACGCTCCTTCAGATTAATTAAAGAACATCCTTTGACAGGTGTTGGTACCGGGAACTGGAAAATACAGGTATTGAAATACGAAGCACCCGCTGCCGATAATTATATTGTCAGTTATAAAAACCACAACGATTTTATTGAAGTTACGGCCGAAACCGGGCTGCCCGGGGGCTTGGTTTACCTTTCCATTTTCATCCTCATCCTGTTAAATTTCATCCGAAAAGCCTTAGACCGGGGGGCTGATGAAGAAACATTGAAATACCTTTTTCTTCCGGCATTTGGTATCCTGGCCTATAGCATGGATGCGGCCTTTAATTTCCCTAACGACCGTCCGGAGATACAGGCACTTTTTGCCATATATGTTGCCATGGGAATTGCATTCTCGGGTCCAGGTTTTGTAAATATTAAAAAATCCGCACCCAAACCTGCCGGATTGCAGGTGAATTCCCGGAACCTCCTCCCCTATTTACTAAAAGGAATTGCATTTATTTTGATTGGCTCTTCTGCGGTAATCTTATATATGAACGCGGTATCACTTCATTTTCAGCGCTATGCGTTTGAAGACGAAAAGGGGAATAAGTATTCGCATTCATCCTCATTTTATACTGAAGGATTCCCTTCTATTCCCAATGTAAGCTGCACAGGAGCCCCGATTACAACCTATATTGCCCGTTACCTTATAAATGAAAACCGGAGTGATGAAGCTGTAAGTATGCTTACCCACGATAACCCGAGTCCCTATGATGCCCGCCGTGAATATTCCCTGAGTATGGCGTATAATAAAATGAAGAATTACGATAGCGTAATATATTGGGGGCAAAGAGTTCTTGCACTGAAACCCCTTCATGCTAAAATGGTTCTGGTTATCAACACCAGGTTGTTTGATGCCGGCAGACGGCAAGAAGCCGTTCAGACTTTAGATCATTATCTGGCTCTGGTAAAAACAAATCAGGATATCTGGCTTCGGTCCATTGATCAAAATATAATCATGGGAAATAACAAAAGAGCTCTTACCTTACTTGATACTGCCACCAAATATTTACCTGACAATAAAAAACTTGCTGATAACCGCACATTCATCTACAATTCCGAATATATAAAACCGTATAAACCTTTGTACGATCGGGCTGAACAGGCATTAATTGATAAACAATATTCCAAAGCGCTCATACTTCTCAATGATTTTATCAATAAAAAACCTGATTATATTGACGCCTACTCCCAACGGGCTATATGCCTCAATTATTTACATGAATATTCCAAAAGTCTGCTGGATGTTGAAAAAGTAATAAAAAATCCATCTGCTAATAAACCGTATTTACTAAATCTGAGAGGAGCAAATTATCTTGGCTTAGGCAACACAGAAAAAGCCTGTGCTGATTTTAAAGCAGCAATGGATGGAGGCAATAATGATGCAGTAACTAATTATCAGAAATTTTGCATGAAGAAATAAAAAAACAGGATGCTATTTTGCTCTGTATTCTTCGTAATACTTGAGATGTATCATACATTTCCCTGATTTTATTGCACTGTCAGCGGCAATAATTGCCGTATTTATCCCATTTCCAAACCGGGAAATGCCATTCAATGTCGGCAAGTCAGTTTTGCTGAGTAATATGTATTATCCATTTGTCATTTTTGTGATGATTACGCATAGGCTGGTTTGAACTAAGTGAAGCTTTCGAAATAAATTCCCCATTTGTAATAGCAATAGAAATTCCGGCCAGAGCGAAAAATAATGATCATAGTTAAGTCTTTATAGGGGGTGTCAGATCAAAACCTTTAGTCCGTAGGACTTTAATAACGATAAAGAAAAATCCAAAAAAAAAGATTGCCCGTAGGGCATTAACACAAAAAAGTTAATAAAGAAAACTCGGTTTTACCTTTCAATTGCTTTTGAGGAAGTTAATAACGAAGTATCTCTAAACCAATAATTGTCACTTAAGTTTTTTTTAAAACTTATTTTAATTACTATTGCAACAGCTAACCACTATTCAACTTTAAAAATGAAAAAAACACAGTCCTCCAAATCAACAAAAACAAATCAACAGGTGAAAAGTAAATTAAAACTTACTTATTACCTCCTGTTACTTGCTTACATTCTTATTCCAGCCTATACCCCGAATTTTTATACACTCGATTCTAATGGCCCTAAGTTTTTGGCAATTGCTGTGCTTAATATGATTTCGTTTTTTGTATTTCTTGCGGATAAAGATTTTAACCATCGCACCGAAATGCAGTCAGGCTTTTTCCGTAATCTCATCGGGATGGCTTATTCTTTATTTTTAATAATCACCCTGCTTTCCTTTTTCCAGGCTTATAATATACCGGAGTCGGTAATAAATTTCGCCAAACTATTTTCTGTTTTCGCTTCAATTTATGCTCTTTATGTTATCTTCCTCAGTAATCGGGATTATTTACTTCACGTTGCCATCGCATTTTGTCTGTTGTTACTTTTTGACAGTTTCACTGTTTTTTATCATATTTCAGAATATATCAATAAACAAGTATCATCAATCGATGAAATCAAAACAGTATATTCAAATAAAAATATTCTCGGAGCAGCCTTATTTGTAAAAATACCTGCAGCAATCTGGTTAATGTTTTTCAGAAGAGGATGGACCAAATATCTTGGAAATATTGCTTTTTTTACCGGAGTCTTAGCCACGTTGTTCATGAGCACCCGATCTTTTTATTTAGGATTGGTCATACTTTCAGTTGCTGTGGCATTTTTGCTTATTACTGCTTATGTTACAAAAAAAACATTTTTGTCGCTAAAAAAAATTATTTCCTTTACGATCATCATTATAACTTCCATATTTATTTTTACGCTTGTACAGCAATTTCTTTATCCAAAAGTTAAAAATACATACAATGCAGGTGTTGTTGACCGTTTATCAACCCTTAAACAAGAGGCTGAAGCATCAAGTGGTCGCATTACCAACTGGGAAAGGTCGTTTAAATTAATTAAAGAACATCCTTTGCTTGGCGTAGGAACCGGCAACTGGAAAATACAAGTATTGAAATACGAAGCACCCACTGCCGACAATTATATTATCAGCTATAAAAACCATGACGATTTTATTGAAGTTACAGCCGAAACAGGTCTGCTGGGGGGCTTGGCATACATAGCAATTTTCATCCTGATACTGTATAATTTCATCCGGAAAGCCTTAGACCGGGGAGCGGATGAGGAAACATTGAAATACCTTTTCCTTCCGGCATTTGGCATCCTCGCCTATAGCATGGATGCGGCCTTTAATTTCCCTAACGACCGTCCGGAGATACAGGCACTTTTTGCCATATATGTGGCAATGGGAATTGCTTTTTCGGGCTTAAGTTTTGGTAAAGAAGAAAATCCGGTACCCAAATCTACTGAACTACCGAAGTCTTCACAAAAACTCCTCCCCTATTTTATTAAAGGCCTTGCATTTTTACTGATTGGTTCTTCTGCCGTGATCTTATACATGAACACGGTATCACTTCATTTTCAACGATTGACCTATGAGGACGAAAAGAGGAACGCATATTCCCATCCATCTGCATTTTATGCAGATGGATTCCCATCCATACCCAATATAAGTTGTTTGGGCGCCCCGATTACGACATATATTGCCCGTTACCTGATAAATGAAAACCGGAGTGCCGAAGCCGTTTCCTTGCTTACTAACGACAACCCGAGTCCCTATGATGCCCGCCGTGAATATTACCTGAGTATGGCTTATGACAAATTGAAAAATAACGATAGCGTAATATATTGGGGGCAAAGGGTTATCGCACTCAAACCCCTTCATGCAAATATAGTTCTGGTTGTAAGTACGAGGTTATTTGATGTAGGAAGACGGGAGGAAGCAGTTCAGACTTTGGAAAACTACCTGGCCCTGGTAAAAACAAATCAGGATGCATGGCTTCGTGCAATTGAACAAAATATGATAATGGGAAATAGTAAAAAGGCTCTTACTCTGTCAGACACCGCAGCCAAATATTTGCCCGACGACAAAAAACTTGCCGATATCCGCAGATCCATTTTTAATTCCGAATATATTAAGCCCTATAAACCATTGTACGATCAGGCTGACCAGGCATTTATAGCCAAGCAATATTCCAAAGCACTGGCACTTCTGAATGATTTTATCAGCAAAAAACCTGAATATATTGATGCTTACCCCAAACGTGCCATATGCCTCTATTATTTGCATGAATATTCCAGAAGTTTGATGGATGTGGAGAAAGCTCTCAAAAATCCGGGCGCAAATAAACCGTATTTACTGAATCTGAGAGGTGTAAATTATATTGGCTTAGGTAATACAGGAGAAGCTTGCGCTGATTTCAAAGTTGCAATGGATGGAGGCAATAATGATGCAGTAACTAATTACCAGAGATTTTGTGTGAAGAAATAAAAATATAGGATGTTTTTGCGTTCTGTAATCTTCGTAGTACTTAGCAATATTTTCCTCTTCCCTAAAAATATTTTTGTTTTTTCGGTACTTTTGTGACTGAATAGTTTACTAAAATAAATTATCAGGGAAATAAATTATAATTGAAAAAACCCATAAAATAGGTAATTTATGGTAAATAGTGTAAGCTATAAGATGTTGAAAAATATAAGAAAAAAAGTGGCAGCAATCTGAACAGGGGGCGGCCGTTTTGTCTAACCCTCCCGGTTCTTTCACCCTTAAGCTATTAAAATGCGAGCTTGTCAAAAATAGTCTAACTTTACCCGAGTAAATAAACTGATAAAATTTCTTGTCCCATGAGCAACCCTGAACCCGGATTAAACAACATTTACTACCCTTCGAAAGAAGTTGTAAAAAAAGCTATTATCAAAGACTACGATTCACTCTATAAAAAGTCAATCGAAAACCGTGAAGAATTCTGGGCTACAGAAGCAAAAAAATTAGACTGGTTTAAAAAATGGGATAAAGTACTGGATGACAGCGAAAAACCATTCTACAAATGGTTTACAGGTGGCCAGATAAACATCATTCACAATGCTCTCGACCGGCATCAGAAAAATGAAACACGCAACAAACTAGCTATCATCTGGGAAGGCGAGCCCGGCGATGTCCGCACCTTTTCCTATCACGCACTTAACCGGGAAGTAACCAAATTTTCGAATGTGCTCCGCGCTATGGGTGCCAAAAAAGGTGAAGTGGTAACTATTTATATGCCGCAGGTACCCGAATTGGTTATTTCGATGCTTGCCTGTGCTAAAATCGGTGCTGTGCATAGTGTAGTTTATGGCGGATATAGTGTGGAAGCTCTTGCCGAACGCATTGAAGATGCAAAAAGCCGCATTTTGATCACAGCCGATGGAGGTTACCGTCGCGGAAAGCCTACAAAGTTGAAAACAATCGCTAACGAAGCCATGCAGCGCTCGGCAACCATCGAAGTATGTATCACGGTGAAACGCACCGGCGAAGAGTGCTATATGGAAAACGATCGCGATTTCTGGTACAACGACCTGATGGGTATGCCGCTGGCAAACACAAACTGCTGTACCGAAAAAACCAATGCTGAAGACCCCCTCTTTATTCTGTACACATCGGGTACTACCGGTAAACCTAAAGGATTGGTTCATACTCATGGCGGTTATGCCGTATATACGGCTACTACTCACAAGTATGTGTTTGATATCAAAGCGGAAGACCGCTGGTGGTGCGCAGCCGACCCAGGTTGGATTACAGGCCACAGTTACATAGTGTATGCGCCTCTTATCAACGGGGCTACAATCATGATGTACGAAGGGGCACCCAACCATCCATACCCAAACCGTTGGTGGCAAATAGTTGAGAGATACGGAATTAACATTTTATACACCTCCCCTACCGCCATCCGCGGATTGATGAGGTTTGGCTCTTCCTGGGCCGATCGCCACGACCTGAGTTCACTGCGCCTGCTGGGTTCTGTGGGTGAGCCAATAAACCCGGAGGCCTGGAAATGGTACTACGAAGTAATTGGCAAAAGCCGTTGCCCGATTATGGATACATGGTGGCAGACTGAAACGGGCGGCTTTATGATTACGCCCATCCCTACCATGCCACTCAAACCCGGATCGGCAGCAAAACCTTTTTTTGGCAATGAAATGGCCATTGTCGACGAACATGGGGTTGAAGTTAAAACAGGTGAGGAAGGCAATCTGGTTATCAAAAATCCATGGCCGGGAATGGCACGTACTATTTTGGGCGATCCCGACAGGTTTGTTGAAAAATACTGGGAAAAATATTCGAGCCAGGGATGGTATCTTGCAGGTGATTCGGCACGGAAAGATGCCGATGGCTACTATTGGATTATAGGACGTATTGATGATGTGATTAAAGTCAGTGGCTATCGTTTGGGCTCTGCCGAAATCGAAAGTGCATTGGTAAGCCATCCGATGGTAACCGAAGCGGCTGCTGTTGCGTTACCTGATGAGCTTCGCGGAAATATTATTCATTGTACCGTTATACTCAGGAATGGTGCTGCAGGAAGTCCGGCATTAGCCGAAGAACTGAAAACTCATGTTGAAAAAGAAATCGGACCCATCGCACGACCTGCCTTTGTAGAATTTGCAGAATCACTTCCCAAAACCCGTTCAGGAAAAATTATGCGTAGAGTAATTAAAGCCAGGGTATTAGGTCACGACACAGGGGACTTAACAGCCCTTGAAGAGTAGAGTAAAACCTGCCGACTTTTGTATTTTTGATACAAACTTATTAATAGTTTGATTTATCTTTTGTTAAAGGATTTTGCAATTGCAAAATCCTTTAATTTTGATACCAAATAAAAACGATATGAAACAACTTTTTTTTGTAATCCTGGTGGCAGCAATCTTTGGTGGCTGCGCAGGAAAATCTACCGGTACCGGGAATACTTCGCAGGCTGCAACCACTGCTGTTGCTAACAAAACGGTAACTCTGGCCGTTGAAGGCATGACATGCACCGGTTGCGAAAACACCATTTCGGAAGCTGTAACTAAAGTTGCCGGCGTATCCACCGTTAAAGCCTCACATCTTGATTCAACAGCGGTTGTGAGCTTTGATTCAACACAAACTTCCATTTCGGCCATTGGCGATGCCATCACTCAAGCCGGGTATGATTTCAAAGGAGAAAAAAAGCAGTAAACTTCAGCCAGTCTGTTGGTCCGGTTAATAATTATTCTGACTACAAAAGTAGAATACTTGTTTGCTCTCTGCAAAACTTTTGCAGTCTGATTTCCTTATCCACGTTGCCAAAAGGCCTTTATTCCTGTTCCCATCCTCCAATCTGAATACCTATTTCAAACAATATATCTTCCCCCCTCAACTGATGAAAAAATCATTTTTACTTTTACCCGTCCTTGCAGTTCTTTTCTCCTTCACCAAATCTTACGCCCAGCCAGTAAGCGCCGTTGCAGATACGTCACAATATCCCTATTGGATTTCGATGATGCAGGATCCGGATGCAAACTTCTTTCAGATTCAAAGTGCTTTCAACAAATACTGGGAAAACCGCCCCATAATAAAAGGTTGCGGATGGAAGCCCTTTAAACGTTGGGAAAGCATCATGCAGGACCGTGTTTCTCCAGGCGGACAAATGCCGGCACCCGACGAGATTCGTAATGCATATAATGTATTTATGTCGCAGTACGACAATTCAAAATCATTAGCCGGAAACTGGGTATGCCAGGGACCTTTCGATTTGCCTTCCAAAGGCTACAAAGGACTCGGTCGTATCAATGCCATCGCTTTCCATCCTACCGACCCTAATATCATTTATATCGGTGCTCCTGCCGGTGGGCTCTGGGTTTCCACCACTGGTGGCAATGAATGGACAACGACGACTGATGTTCTGCCTTCGCTTGGAGTGTCATCCATTGTTGTTGATCCGCACAACCCATCTGTAATATATATTGGCACCGGCGACCGCGATGCAAGCGATGCTCCCGGTGTTGGAGTGATGAAAAGTATTGATAACGGAGCTACCTGGCAATCATCAAATACAGGCATGGGTAACCGGATTGTCGGTAAACTGCTGATTGACACAGCCAATTCACAGGTTTTATATGCTGGAACCAATTCAGGCTTGTTTAAAAGTACAAACGGTGGTACGACCTGGGTTTTGAAGAAAGACGGAGCATTTAAAGATATGGCATTTAAACCTGGAAGTTCAACCGTACTTTACGGCACTTCAGGAGGTATTTTTTACCGTACAACAAATGCAGGCGAAAACTGGTTCCCGATCACTGCTGGTTTGCCCGGAGGTGCCCGGGGTGTGCTTGCGGTTTCAGCAGCAAATCCCGAATTTGTTTATTTTATGCTTTCCCTGAACGATAATGGGTTCAAAGGATTGTACCGGTCAACCGATGCAGGGCTTACTTTTGAACAAATGTCAACTTCGCCAAATATCATGGATTGGTCGTGCGACGGATCTGGTGCTGGCGGACAAGCCTGGTACGACCTGGCACTTGTGGCCGATCCGGTCAATGCTGATATCATTTATGCCGGCGGTGTTAATGTCTGGAAATCGACTAACGGAGGTGCCAATTGGCAAATCAGCGGGCATTGGTATGGCGGTTGCGGAGTTCCTTCTGTTCATGCCGATCAGCATATTTTTACAGTTAATCCACTCAATAACAGGATATATATCGGAAATGACGGGGGCATCTACTGGACCGGTAATGGCGGAGCTCAATGGCCTGAGATAACTACTGGCCTTGCAATTAGCCAGGCTTACAAAATTGGCCAGAGTGCAACGGATGACGACCTGGTTGTAAACGGATACCAGGACAACGGAACCTCTATTCTTGATCTGGATACCTGGATCGCCATTGGCGGTGGCGACGGAATGGAATGTGCCATCGACCAGACAAATCCTATGTATCGTTATACTACCGTTTATTATGGAGCCATTAACAGGGTTATTGGTCAGAATGCCCAGCAGATCGCAGGAAACGGCGTTAACGGCATCAATGAAGAAGGAGCCTGGGTTACACCTTTTATTATTGATGAAAATAACCCGAACATCATGTTTATAGGGTACAAAAACGTATGGCGCAGTGTAAATATCAAAAATGGTTCTGCTTCGGGTGTGGCATGGAAAAAAATCTCCACTATCAATACCGGAAATCTGGCCGTTCTTGAACAATCGCCTGTGAATACCAACATATTGTATGCATCCAGTGCAGCTTCCCTGTATATATGCGTGAATGCGCAACAGGCAGATCCTACCTGGCAAAGTATTACTACAAATCTGCCCACAGGGAACACTATTTCCGATATAGAAGCCAGCCCTTTTGATGAAAACACCGTGTACATCATTCAGGATAAAGAAATCTTCAAATCAACCAACAAAGGCTATACATGGGTAAATATAACCGGTGGACTTCCGGCAATTCATTATTCCAGTATCGTTTATTATAAGAACAGCCGGGAAGGACTTTACGTGGGTTCCGATGCCGGAGTTTACTATAAGGACAATTCTTTTGCCGACTGGATCCCTTTCAGCAGCGGATTGCCTGTCGCTGTGAAAGCTACTGAACTCGAAATTTTCTATGATCCCACCTCACCCGCCGGTGACAGGATCAAAGCAGGCACATTTGGGCGTGGCATGTGGAAATCGGATATGTATTTTACCACACCAACCACCGAATTCGCTGCTGATCATACTATAATTCCTTCAGGTTGCCAGGTGAATTTCAAGGATCTTACTTCAGGCGTGCCTTCCCATTGGCAATGGAGTTTCCCGGGAGGTACCCCATCCACATCCACCGAGAAAAACCCAAGCGGTATCGAATACAATACTTTCGGAACATTTGATGTTCAGCTTATAGCCACAAACACTGCCGGCACTCTAACCCTGGTAAAATCCGGGTATATTCAGGTAAGTGACACTATAAAACCTGTTCCCGGATTCAAGGCGACACCGCTTGCCTTTTGCGACCTGAGCCAGATTGTTCAGTTTACCGATACAACTAAATCATGCCCGTATTCATGGAACTGGGCATTTTCACCCAATACAGTGGTATTCGAAAACGGCACAAACCCCGGTTCACAGAATCCACAAGTACGATTTACACAAACCGGAGCCTACACTGTCACTTTACAAGCTTTGAACGGAAATGGATCGCGTTCACTTACAAAGGCAGGGTATATTGTTGCCGGTGGGTTCAATGTCCCGTTTAACGAAGATTTTGAAAGCAACACCTTCGAAAACAAAGGGTGGTCAATTGATAATCCTGACTATCTCAAAACCTGGGAAATTACAACAGTGAGCGGAGATTCGCCTGGAAATAAGGCGGCCTGGATGAATTTATTCAATTATTCCGTACCACCGGGTCGTCGCGACAGAATGATCACACCTCCTCTGAATTTCACAAATACTTACCCTGTTTTCATGACTTTTGAGCATGCATACGCAAATCGCTATACCACGGCTTCCGATTCACTGATAATTTATGTATCTGAAGATTGCGGTACTTCATGGACCAGAATTTTTGCTGCGGGCGAAAGAGAGAATGGCGAATTAGCCACAGTACCTAAGCAAACCACTTCTTTTGCACCTGCTGTGGATGATGACTGGTGCAGTGGTGGCTGGGGCAGCATGTGTAATATTATTGATCTGACGGCATGGGCTAATAAACCAAATATTAAAATTGCTTTCGAAAGCTATAACCGGTTTGGAAACAATCTGTATATTGATAACATTAACATTGCCGCTACTCCTACTGTTGGGATAGAATCCACGCAGAATCATAAAATCCGGGTTTATCCAAATCCGACATCCGGCACAGTCACTGTTTATTCGGATCAGCATGTTGAAAACCTGAGTATTTCGTTGTATAATGCCCAGGGTACCCTGGCGTACAGTCGTAAGATCAAATCATCTTCTCATCTTTCGGAGACTCTTAATCTGAACAATCTGCCAAAGGGTGTGTACCTTATGAAAATGACCGGAAACAAAACGCTGGAACAACAAAAACTAATAATCAGGTAATTATATTTTATGTCGATAAAAGAAGCCTGCCATCCGGCGGGCTTTTTCTATTCAGGGCTTTCCAAAAATGAGATTTTCCATGCAATTTTCTCAAGTCACCAACCGTGATTAATATCATGCAAATAACTGATATTTATCATTTTCATTTTTTTAAAACAATTACATATTTAGATATATCTTTACAAATACATACTAATTTAAATACATTAACCGGTGGCTGGAAAAAATGCAAGAGTATTTTACAACTGGATTAGCCTGACAGGCTTTATACTTACAGCTAATAGCCTGATCCTTATATTAATACTATTCTTATTCTCAGTTTTATCAAAACAGAGCAATACTTATCTTGGTTTGTACATCTATATTATACTTCCCGCTTTCCTTGTTTTAGGATTGGTTCTGATTCCGATTGGAGTGCTTTTTAATATCCGGAAGAAAAAAGCAGCACATCGCAGCGAAGATTCATGGCCGATAATTGATCTGAATCAAAGGAAAGACTGGGCGACCATTGTTAAAATTTTCCTGATAACTTCGATTTTCCTGGTGGCCTCGGCTATGGGAAGTTACAGGGCTTTTCAATATTCCGAATCCGTTGAGTTTTGCGGAAAACTCTGCCACATTCAAATGGAACCCGAATATGTAACCTACCAGCATTCGGCCCATGCAAGGGTCACCTGCGTCGAATGCCATGTTGGTGCAGGTGCCGACTGGTATGTAAAATCGAAAATGTCGGGACTTTACCAGGTTTATTCGGTCCTATTTAAAAAATACACACAACCTATTGCAACTCCTATTTACAGCCTGCGGCCACAGCGCGAGACTTGCGAACGCTGCCATTGGCCCGAAAAATTTTATTCGAGGAAACTCCGCAGCCAGCGATCCTATCTGGCCGATTCGGCAAACACCGAATGGAATGTGGCCTTGCTGATGAAAATAGGTCCGGAGTTCAGCCCGATGGGACTTACCGAAGGGATACACTGGCATATTAATAAAAATTTCAGAATTGAATATGTTTCCGATAGTCGCAACCGCGAAAGTATTCCCTGGGTAAAACTTACCAATCTCAAAACTGGCGAAGTGAAAGTGTTCACTGATGAAGAAAATCCGCTTGATAAGAAAGTATTTGATACCCTTGAAGTCCGGAATATGGATTGCATGGACTGTCACAACCGGCCTTCACATTTGTTCAAATCAGCACCTGACTATATCGACAATGCCTTCATCTCCGGTTTGATCCCAAAAAACATTGCCTATTTTAAAAAAGCGGCCATGGAGGCATTAAAAAATCCATATCCAGACAATGCCACCGCCATGCGCGACATAAACGGAATCATGCTGAATTATTACAAAAAGGAACATCCCGATGCCTTGAAAAAGGACGAGCAACGCGTTCGGAATGCAATAGCTTCGGTACAGGGAGAGTATAAATTAAACGCCTTTCCTTACATGCGGGCAGATGCAAGCCAGTACCTTAATCATATCGGCCACCTCGAGTCGGAAGGCTGCTTCCGTTGCCACTCGGGCAGGCATAAAACGGCCAAAGGCGAGAGCATTTCGAGAGATTGCACACTCTGTCACACATTTATTGCACAAGGTAAAACAGGAAATATTACTGATGCCTCAATCAGATCAACTCTTGAATTCGTTCACCCGACTGATATTGGCACTAAATGGAAAACAGAATTCTGTTCGGAATGTCACCGTGCTTTGTATGAATAGTTACTGGGTAATTTATTTTTTCGCGAGAAGAATTTTCTGTACTTTTCAACCCTGTATTTTGCATTACGAATAGAACAGTTTCGATGAAAGTATTACTTACCGGGAGCACCGGTTATATTGGGAAAAGATTACTGCAACAGCTTCTTGAACAAGGCCATGAGGTTACATGCCTGGTCAGGAATCTCGAACGCCTGATGGCCATAGAGCATCCTCTGGGAGGGTTTACCGGTATGGAGGCCGATCTTCTTAACCCTGTACCCGAATCATTTCACTCAATGGATATTGATGTGGCGTTCTTTCTGATACATTCCATGTCAACATCCATCGGGGAATTTATGTCGGAAGAAGCACTATCAGCGCAGAATTTCGCCGATTTCATCTCCAAAACCAATTGTAAGCAAATTATTTACCTCAGCGGAATTTCCAATTCTGAAAAGCTCTCAAGGCATTTGCAGTCGAGAAAAAATGTAGAGGATATCCTGGTAAGTTCCGGAAAACACCTCACTGTTCTGCGGGCTGGCATAATCGTAGGAAGTGGCAGCGCTTCCTTTGAAATCATAAGGGATTTAATGGAAAAAATGCCTGTAATCGTTGCTCCTACCTGGGTAAAAACCCTGTGCCAACCTATAGCAGTAGGTAACGTGATAAAATACCTGACCGGTTGCATGCTTCATCCGGCAACTTTCGATCAAACTTTCGACATTGGTGGAGCCGAGATATTATCGTATAAACAAATGCTTCTGCAATATGCCGAAGTCCGGGGCCTGAAACGGCACCTCTGGGTGGTTCCGTTTATAAGTCCCAGGATATCATCTTATTGGCTTTATTTTGTCACCTCAACTTCTTACTATCTGGCCGTAAACCTTGTTAACAGCATGAAAGTAGAAGTTGTATGTAAAGATACCCGCTTGAAGGATATATTGAATATAACCCCATTTACATACAAGCAGGCATGCAACAGGGCTTTGGAACGTATAAACCTGGATACGGTGCAATCGAGCTGGACTGATGCCGTTTCGATTAAAAATCCAGGGCAATTGTTCCAGAACCTCGAAGTTCCGGTTTACGGAGTATTGCGCGACAGGCGAAGCATCCGCATCGAAGGTGATTATCATCGTGTATTGAATAAGGAGTTTTCCATCGGGGGCGATACCGGCTGGTATTATGCTACCTGGATATGGCAGATCAGGGGAATGATCGATAAAATGGTTGGGGGAGTCGGACTAAGGAGAGGACGGCGCAATGCCTCAGAACTCAATCCCGGCGATTCGTTGGATTTCTGGCGGGTGCTGATTGCAGACAAGGAAAAGATGCGCCTTTTGTTGTTCGCCGAAATGAAAGTGCCGGGAGAAGCATGGCTCGAATTAAAAATTCAGAAAAAAGAAGATGGATATTACCTTATTCAAACAGCTACCTTTATGCCAAAAGGGCTGAGCGGCAGGCTGTATTGGTTTCTTCTGCTGCCCATCCATTTGTTGATGTTTAAGGGGATGCTCAGGGAAATTGCCAGGTAATTGAAGATAGGAAGACGTAACACCAGAACCTTAACAACTATTCTTACTAAAACAGAATTGAAAAAGTAAAAATAATGGATACTTCCCTGCAAATGAGCAATACAAGCCCCTGGGTGTTAATCCCCATCATACTGTTTGTGATACTTATCATTTATTTTCTGCTTAAGTTTTTCTCGGTATTATTTGATTTTATCCAGGCAAAAGGCTGTCTTACAGTGGGCTTGATCGCACTCGTTGGTCTGCCGGGTATTGTTGCCCTCACCATTATTACAGGTTATACCATTACATCAACTGTCTTGATTCTCTTTGCTATTATCGGGCTGGTTACGGGGTACATTGCCCGCGATTCGGAAGGTGGTGTCGGGAAATTCGGACTTTTTATCATGATTGTGTCAGCAATAACCCTGATTACGGCTCTTTTACTTACAAATTTACTGCATTGATTTTACTGCCTGCCTTCAACTAAGTTTTTTCTATAAATGGACCAATGATTTCCTACACAGGCTGGATTTTTATCTCGATTTTTTTATCAACTATTACTGTTCCACTTTCCCATAGATTAAGTTCATGCCACTGAATCACTGATAGTTAATCATAGGCGTGAAAAATAACATATATAAATAACTATTTATTCTTGTATGATTCGTCACATGTTTAATAATTTCTGCTTACTTTTGGAATAAATATTGCAATAGTTAATGCATAAATCTAACCCAATTTAATTAATCAAAAAAAAACATCATGAAAAATTCAATTCGTCTGGCTGTAATTATCTGTACAGCAATTATTTTTGTATCGGCCAATATTGCAATGGCTCAAAAAGCTGGTGGCCCATGGACTATCCCGGCTAAGTACAAATCAATGAAGAGCACTATTAAAGCGGGTGATGCTTCAATTAACACGGTTGGAAAAGATACTTATATGAAACACTGCAAATCGTGTCATGGCGCAAAAGGATTAGGTGATGGTACAAAATCTGCCAGTTTAAAGACTCTTGTTCCTTCGTTTGCCGATAAAGCTTTTAAAGCTAAGGCTGATGGCGACATTTACTATATGACCATGGTTGGCCGCGACGAAATGCCAAATTTCGAAAAGAAAATCACAAGCGAAGGCGACAGATGGGCACTCATATACTACATTAAAAGCCTATAATACCTATCTGAATCATTTAAAAAGGTGTTCCGTAATCGGAGCACCTTTTTTTTTGTCATGAACTTTAAAAGACCAATTTCGACTATTGGCTGAAATTTACAATACCAAACGTTCAATCTTGTTTTAATAATTACTTAATTGTCTGAATATCAATAATTATCGTTCGGTTATAAAAGCGCTCCTCCGGGAGTATATTCTTAAAAGGCGCATGATTTTCATCTTTTCCAAAACCGGATACTTCGAATGAAACATCCTTTTTACCGGATTTCTTAAGCCCACGCTGCATGATGGTATTTGCGACCGTAGCCCTTTTCAGTGACAATTTTTGGTTATACATTTCATCGCCAATGATATCAGTATGTCCATTTATAGTTATTGTTCCATCCTCAGGAATTCTTGGCATTACCACTTCCGAAAGAAATTTATCGTATGTTTCTGATGTCTTCGAGTCATTAAATTCGTAAATAATGCTATACCGCTTAATTTCCTCAATAACAGCCGGAGACCAATAAGTGATACGAATGGCAGTGTCCTTTTTTAACGTAACGTCGGTATTGGTTTGAGCTATCATAGTTACCTTGTAAACGCCGTCGGACTGTGTTCCCAATATGGAGTTACTCGAAATAGAAACATTTTCTTGAGTAAATGGTCCGAATTTCAGAACTACGCCACTGATATCCCTGAGTTCCACCCCCCATGAAGTAAGGATTTCACTCTTATCGGTAACCTGGAAAGAAACATGAGTGTTCAGCGGTGGTTCCTGCTTATTATTTGCTTCTACCGGCTTGACCGTACCATCCGGTTCACATAGAAATTCTCTTAACAAAGCAGGCGAATCGCTCTCCACAGAAACCCTCCGGTCTTCTTCACCAAGACGCTGCAATTCCTTTGTGCCACCAGATTTCAGCGATGCGATTTTCGGCTTATCTCTGCCTTCGATTTCTATGCGGAACGATTCAATTCCAAATATGTCAACCAGGTATCTTTTCACTGTTCTTGCCATCATAAGGGCATCTTCCGGACCCTTCTCCGAAGATCCAACAAATCTTATGTTTGACGAAGGACTTTTCCTCATACGATCGCCAAGGATGTTTAATAAATTATAATAAACATTCATCTGTCGTTTCGAACGATCCGCCAATCCTTTCTGTGCGAATAATTCAGTTTGAAACTCGCTAAAGGTTCCTGCCTGATCTTTACTCAACATTACGTAGCGATTCGGTATCTCTGTCGATCCCGCATCGAAGAAAATATAATTACGCAGCGGGAAGATTTCCATTATCCTGGGTGCTTCCTGAACATTGATTGGAGCGATTACCGAAAATAATACTTCGGGTTGTACTGCTGGTTTCCATTTTTTTATTTCAAATGAATAGATGTCGTCGCCACCGCTGCCACCGCTCCTGTTGGATGACAAAAAGCCATTGCGCATACCTGAATCCGTAATGGCAGCAAAATCATCGCATTGCGTGTTGATCGGAAAACCGGCATTATAAACTGATCCTACCCCGGTACCGTTCATCTCACCAAGAAAAATATCGAGACCGCCCAGGCCAAAACGCCCGTCGGATGCAAAAAACAACACTTGGTTATTTTCTTCATAAAAGGGGAACAATTCATCGCCTTCGGTATTTATTTTATCGCCCATATTTTCAGGAATGCTCCATTCTCCTTCTGCATTTTTCCTGGTTTTGTAAATATCTGCACCACCAAATCCCATTGGCATGTCGCTTGTAAAATACATAGTGTTCCCATCAGCACTCAGGCTTGGATGTCCAAAGGAGTATTTCGGGTCATTAAAAGTAAATGATTCAGGTTCAGTCCACTTTCCATTCATAAAATGGCTGAAATAAATCTGGAGTGTCACCTCGCCGTCATTCTTTTTTGCATCCGGGTTATTAGCGGTAAATGCCATTGAATTCCCATCGCTGCTGAAACTGGCAGGGCCAACATGAAGTTTTTCATTCAGGTTCTTATCAAATATTCGCGGATTTTTCAATTGCTCACCATCCTTGTCCGAAATATACAATTCCCAGAATGGCTGACCTGTCCAATTGTACTTTCTTACTATCATTTTCTGATCCGTTCTTGTCGAAGCAAAAACAATTCTGTCCTTATAGTATGAAGCTCCAAAATCAAGTTCTGCAGTATTCAGGTTCAGATGGTGTACCTTGTATTGCCCCTTGTCCTTCAACAAACCTGCCAATTCGGCTTTATGAGTTTCATAATCCTTTGCCCTCAAATCGTATGGCTTTTTAGCCAAAAATTCATCCATCTGTTTACATGACTCATCATATTTGCCATTGATTTTTAACACCATTGCATAGTCGTAATAATCTTCTGATGAAATACCTTTCAGGTTGCCCATCAATTTGCGATATATGGCTTCTGCATCTTTGTTTTGGTTCAGGTTGTGATAACTCTGGGCCAACCTTTCTTGTCCGATGACACTCAAAGCCTGTATCTGCGTATATGCCTCAATAGCTTTATCGAATGAGTAATTTAAGAAATACTTGTCGCCGGCCAATTCCTTTTCCGGCCGTTGCTGAGCAAAAGCAGTTAATCCAATCCCCGCGAACACTAATATAGATAAAAGTAATTTTTTCATTTTTCGTGTTGTTATACGTTTTTAAAAATAACGGGGAGAATGGATTTGCCTCTTATCCATGAATATAAAATCGTACCTCACCAATAATTCATGACTTCCCTGGTTGTATTTAGGCGTATTCATACCGTACGATGCGTCGAAAGAATATCCAATGTGCAGTTGATCCGTAATATCTAAACCCACCAGGGCTCCGAAAGCATCACCTGACCGGTACATGACTCCTACCAAAAGTTTTTTCATAATGATGAAAGATGCTGTGAAATCAGCCTGAATGGGAGCAGCAGGTGTATATTTAACAAGTGTCGTAGGTTTAAATGCCAGATTCTCAGTTAAAGTAAATATACTGCCCGCAATGAAAAAAAAATGCCGTTGTTCCTTTGCTACCAGTGTGTTTTGATTTGTCTGATTTGATACCGTATAATTATTCTCCAGTAAATTGGGAATAGAAATACCTGCATAAAAACGCTCCCTTGAATAATAGGCGCCAAAACCAAAATTAGGAGTAAGGCTGTTGTTGATATTTACAGCAAATGCAGGATCAACTTGTTGATCCAACTGTATACCAACCAGGTTTGCCTGGAATATATTTGCACCTGCGCTCAAACCCAATGACAATTTCGATTTCTCAGATACTTTCAATCGGTAAGCATAGTAAACAAACAAGGAAGTCGTGTTCGTGGGACCTATTTTATCGTTCAATAACGAAAAACCCAAACCAATATGCTCGTTTTTTACAGGCGTATGAGCAGTCAGCGTTTGCGTTACCGGGGCACCTTCATAACCTACCCATTGCGAACGATGGAGTGCAGTCAAGGTTAGCACATCACGGCTTCCGGCATAAGCAGGATTCACAACCAAGGTATTGTTCATATAATGGGTGTACATGGGCGACTGTTGCGCAATAGCATTCAGGCTCCACAGGCTCAAAACCAAAGCAATTACTTGTTTATATATTGTCATCTTTTTTGATTTTACTTTGTTGTGTTCTTCCTTTGTCCGGAAATCTTACTTGTTGAGATAGAAACTCCCTTTCATGACTGCAGAGCCATCGCCCGGAGTAAACAGGTAAAAATAGGTCCCTGCCGGTAATTTATCGCCTCCTGCTACTATGCCGACTGTCGAAATGCCGTCCCAGGTATCGTTGTAGGGGCTTGCCTCGAATACTTTATTCCCCCAACGGTTATAAACCACAAAAGTGTTGTTAGGGAAATTCGATATCCCCCTGATAACCAAAATATCATTGATTCCATCGTCATTGGGCGAAAACCCTTCAGGAATGAACAAATCCGTTGGAATGGGTTCAATGGATGAAATGTTGTTTCCCATATTTTCATCTGCTTCAAAACCACTGATTGCAGAAGTGTTAATATAACTTCCGTCAGGATTTACTTTTACCGTTACTGTCAGACTCCCGGAAGACCCATTCGTCAGATTTCCCAGCAACCAAATCCCACTGGCGGGGTCGTAAGCTCCTCTTGTAGCTGAAGATGAAATATAGGTATATCCGCTTTGCAGGATATCTTCAATTACTGCTTTCGTTGCGTTGTAAGGTCCATCGTTGGTTGCTGTGACCACAAAGTCAATGTTGTTTCCAAAAAGCGGGTGCATATTATTTGCTGTTTTCACAACTCTTAAATCGGCAGGACAAACATCCACCAGGGTTACGAAATTTGAAACCAGGGAATTGCAATCATTTGTATTCGTATAACTTACATGTACAGTTTGATTGCCGGCTACATTCCAGTCAACTGTTATTGAACCGGTACCTGCACCTGTTGTAATTACACCCCCGGACGAAACAGACCACGAATAAACAGTCATTCCTGCCTGGGTTGTATATACCTCGCCTAACGAATGATTGCAAATTTTTGTCGGCCCTGCAATTACCGGAACCGGTATCGCGTTTACCAGCATTTTTACGCTGTTTGAGGCTGACGGGTTTCCGGTAGCGCAAGCACTTATACTCGAAGTCAATACACAGGTAATCAGGTCGTTGTTTACAGGAATATAGGAATAACCGGACGTATTTGTACCAACATTGGTTCCGTTTACTTTCCATTGATAGGCAGGTGAGTTTCCACCATTGGCGGGCGATGCTGAGTATATTGCCGTTGTGCCTGCACAAACAGGATTTGCCGAACTTACGACAAGTATGCTTACCGGCAGATTCGGATTAACAACCATGCTGACGCTGTTCGATGTTGCCGGATTTCCAATCGCACACGAACTGATACTGGATGTCAGCGCACAGCTAATAATATCATTGTTTGCCGGATTATAAGAATAACCGGGACTATTTATCCCTGTGTTGGTTCCGTTTACTTTCCATTGATAAGCAGGTGTTGTTCCTCCATTGGTGGGCGTTGCCGTATATATTACCGTTGTTCCTGAACAAACCGGGTTGGCTGAGCTCCCGATTGATACGCTTACCGGAAGATTTGGATTCACAGTCATTGCAAGGATGTTCGATATTGCAGGGGTACCGGTGGCACATAAGCTGATGCTCGAAGTTAGTACACAAGTTATCACATCATAGTTTGAAGGAATATCGGAATAAGATGAACTGTTTGCCCCTACATCGGTTCCGTTTACTTTCCATTGATAAGAAGGAGTTGTTCCCCCGTTGGTGGGTGTTGCTGTATAAGCAACTGCTGTACCTGTACAAACCGGGTTAGCTGAACTTCCAATCAGAACACTTACCGGCATAGTGGGATTTACGATCATGGTAATGCTGTCTGAAGTTGCCGGATTCCCTATGGCACAAGAGCTGATGCTGGATGTCAGGATGCAACTGACGACATCATTATTTGCGGGAGTATAAGTATAAGTCGAACTATTAATACCGAAAGCAATTCCATTCACTTTCCACTGATAAGCAGGTGTCGAACCTCCATTGGCAGGCGTTGCTGTGTATATAACTGCTGTTCCCGAACAAACCGGGTTTGCCGAACTTCCGATCAATATACTTACCGGAATATTAGGGTTCACCGTCATGGTTATGATGTTTGAGGCTGCCGGGTTTCCGGTGATACACGTAGGAATGGCTGAAGTCAGCTCACAGGAAACAACATCATTATTTGAAGGATAATATGAATATGTCGAACTGCTTCCTCTTTATCTTCAAAAACCAAAACTACTT
>JBAXBJ010000039.1:0-39004 GCA_037142075.1 Bacteroidota bacterium | reverse complement strand
CCATCGGTAACGGTACATTTATTTTGTTTGCCCTGGCTGTGGCTTATGCAGGGCGAAAACTGTATGTCGTAAATGTTGCCGGAGTAAATGAATAGATAATTCAATCCTCATTTTTTTAGTTTCTTCAGTTAAAACACTTTGTCCGGTCATCAGGATAAAGTGTTTTTTCTAGATTCATCTCAATATCATCATGGTATCCTGAAAAATATTCCTATTTTTACCCTTTAAAAGCTATTTATCAGTTACTATGCCCTTGAATATGAGGGATTCCCGCTTCTAAGACTTCACACATGTACCTAAACACTGCCCTGATAAAGAAGACTATTAACGATTTGTTAATAAAAATCAGCTGGTCGGCTCCCACCAATACAGAGGAAGAAATTGCTGTCTCACGTTATCTTAAAAAAATAGCGGCGTTTTCAACTATCATTTTTGTGTTCACGGCCCTGGCTTTCCGTTTCTTACTAAACCTGCAGACATCAGCTTTGCTACGGCTCTATTCTTATCACTTCCGGTACAGGCTATTCGATATTACTTTCTCATCACTCGATGGCAACAAATGGCCCATTTCCAGGATTCTGATTGTCTTTGGGCTTGGGTACCTGGCTTTTATGTTAGCCGGAATTTTTCTGATGAATAAATTTAAAAATATTCATAATGTTGATTGGAAAACCCGGCTGATATTAACATGGACTGCCTTTCTGCTTGTGAATTCAGTGCCGGCAGCTATAATAGCAGGAGTCTTTTCCGTAAACAGTTTCGGTATCATTTTTCATTGGCTGGCAATGAATACACTTATACGCCTAGCGATTGGGCTGGGCGCCCTGCTGATGATGTTTCTTTCGAGGAATTTCTGGGTATTCCTGTTTTTGAAAGCCACCTCAAGCCGGTTCTTTCTAACCGACGAAGAGCCGATGGACCTTTACATCATGCATGTTTTCACCAAATCATGGCTCTACGGGTTTTTAATCCTTTTGTTTTTCAACTGGCCACTAAGGGATATTTTCTGGCCTGTATTCTTTTTGAGTTTAGGCATTGTCGCACTGCCCATATTTGTCCGGCCTGTGGCACACGAAGATATATCTATCCGCAAATCAGACAGGGAAATGTTTTCATCGCCTTACGCCTGGTATTTTATTGTTGGAATATTACTGCTGATCCGTATCGCCGGCACATTATTTACAATTCAGTTCTAAGCATCAAATTCAACCATTGGATTAAGGAAGACCAGGGAAAATTACAAATGCGAGACCTACATCGGATCCACATCAATCACCACCCGCACCGATTTATAATCGGGATGGGCATTTAAGGTCACAATAGCTTTACGGATTTCGTCCTTTGCTTTGGGCAGGGGAATTCCCTTTTCAAATTTTAACAGAATATTTTTCAAATACTGGTTCCTGATACGCGACACATTAGGATATTCGGGGCCTAGCACTCTTTTGCCGAACAATCCCCTCAGGTTTTTAGCCAGTGCATCGGCAGCCTTATTGATCAGGTCAGCGTTTACATGCCGGAGCGAAAGTTGAACGATGCGGCAGAATGGCGGATAGTTGAATCGTTCTCTCTCAACAATCTGATTCTGGTATAAAGCATCATAATCGTGTTGCAGCACCATACCGAGTATAGGGTGTGAAGGATTAAATGCCTGTATCAATACTTTGCCCTGTTTGTTTTTCCGGCCCGCCCGCCCTGCTACCTGGGCCATCAACTGGAAACCACGCTCAAAGGCCCTGAAATCGGGATAAGAAAGCAAACTGTCGGCATTAAGTATCCCAACCAGGCTAACATTATCAAAATCAAGTCCCTTCGTTACCATCTGGGTACCGACGAGGATGTCAATTTTGCGTTCTTCAAAAGCGGCTATCAGTTTCTGATGCGCAAATCGTGATCGGGTAGTGTCGAGATCCATGCGGGCGATCCGCGCCCTGGGAACGATCAACGAAAGTTCTTCTTCAATTTTTTCGGTACCGAAGCCTTTCATTACCAAATGAGTATGCCCGCAATCGGGGCACTTTTCGGGAATACGTGTTGTATAACCACAATAGTGGCAGCGGAGTTGATTCTGCTTTTTGTGGTAAACCAGCGAAACATCGCATTGTACGCAATGAGGTATCCAACTGCAGTTTTCGCAGTCGATATGAAGTGAAAAACCGCGCCGGTTCTGAAAAAGGATTACCTGTTCATTCGCGGATAAGGCTGTTTCAATCTCACGGATCAATGCCGATGAAAATATTGACTGCATTGTTTTCTTCCGGTGTTCCTCCTTCAGGTTCACAAGTTGCACCTGTGGAAGCAATAATCCGCCATAACGTTCGGCAAGTGTGCTGAAACCATATTTCCCCAGTTTCGCGTTGTAAAAACTCTCGATGGCAGGAGTTGCCGATCCCAGCAATACTTTTGCTCCATGCATCGAAGCCAGGAAAACGGCCGTATCGCGGGCATTGTAACGTGGTGCGGGGTCGTTTTGTTTGTACGATGCATCGTGTTCTTCGTCGATAATAATCAGCCCAAGATTGTTAAAGGGAAGGAACATGGCCGATCGTGCGCCCAACAGAATTTTAAATGCCTGTGAACCAGTTCCGGCAACGTGCTGCCAGATTTCGACTCTTTCATTTTCGTTGTAACGCGAATGATATACACCTACATCATTACCAAAATACTTCTGCAAACGATTAATAATCTGGGTAGTAAGTGCTATTTCGGGCAGCAGGTACAAAACCTGTTTGCCTTTTTCGAGCATTTCCCTGATGAGCTTAATGTAAATCTCAGTTTTACCACTTGAGGTTATACCATGCAACAGTACCACATTTTTTTCGGCAAACGAATCGGCAATTTCCTTCATCACCTGTTGCTGCACAGGAGTTAAATCAATACTTTCGGTTGTGTGAGTGGCTTTACGGTAGTTAAGACGGCTGATTTCCTTATCGTATTCCTCGAAAACACCTTTTTTTTCAAGTGCCTTGTATTTTGATGCCGCATCCTCGATACGTGCGAACAATTCCTTGCGGGAAACTTCCAGCGGGTTGTTCGACATTATTTTCGAAAGCTGAATGTATTCGATCAGCAGGTCAAGCTGCTTTGGCGCTTTTCGTTCCAGTTTCTCATAAAGTTTCTGCAATTCCTCCTCACTGCTGAATGCTTCGGTAAGTTTAATAAAGGAAAGCGTTTTCGGTGTAAACCGTTCATGTATTTCCTCCTCGGTAACAATATATCCTTTCTCTATAAGATTGTGTATCAGAGGGATGATTTTCGCGAGGTCGGCATAGCGGGATGCATCGGTAATGGATAAAACCCCATTTTCCTTCAAAGCCCGAAGCAAATTGTATTCCTTTTCCGATAGTATTTGGGTGCTGATTTCGACATCCAGGACCAACCTGATTTTCGACTCGCTGGCCAGTTTCAGGGCTGCAGGCAAGGCTGCATTCATTACTTCACCCACCGCGCAGCAGTAATAGGATGCTATCCATTCCCAAAGCCTGAACTGAAATTCGTTTGCAACCGGATGAAGGTCGAGAACGCCTAAGATATATTTGGTTTCGACAGCAGGCGCTTTTTCGGAAATACTGTGAATCAATGCGGTATACACCTTCTTTTTCCCAAACTGCACCACCACGCGCTTGCCAGGCACAACCGCATCGTTAAGATCGAAGGGTACCCGGTACGTAAAGTAACCTGCTACAGGCAACGGAAGCAAAACATTTACAAATAATGTGGTGCGCATTGGACATTAGTTAGACATGAAAAGCTGAGGCGGGGATTTTTTCAGTTTAGTCTTTTATAGAAGACTGAAGTACTATGCGATGTATGATTACAATGTTATTAGGAATGGAAATAATAGTTACGGCAAGGATACTGCATTATAATGATTCAATTCTTAATATTTTTGCTGAATGATGAACAGTTAAAATATCAATTCTTCTTCCGAAATGAACTTATATATGATTTGATAGTTTCCAAGAATCAACTCCCTGGTAGAGTCATTGTTCATTTCAGGAACTATCCTTCCAAGAAATGGCTGTGTTTTGAGAATTCTGGCACGTTCTCTGATACGTCGTATCTGAATCACAGCGTATTTAACGGAATCCTTTGAAATAAATTCCGCGATGTTTAGCAGGTCATCTATTGACTGTTCTGTCCAATTTAAACGAGCCATTTACCTAGTCGTTTTTCAAGTTCTTCGTCTGGCACTACCTGATTATTATCTGACTGATAAATACCTTTTTCAATCTTCTCCACAAGCATTATTTGGTCAAGAATATCATCGATACTCACGGTATCGGGTAAATTTTTGATACCATTAATTATTTTATCCTTTGTTGTCATAATCTATTCTTTCTTACAAAGATAAATGTTTGAATAATGAAATACAAGAAGCAGAGGGGGCAAATATCCCTTTAATCCTCCAAATCATCATAATTAACAGGTGCTTTGGGCGATTTAGGTTCAGGCTTGATTAATTTTGGTTCCGGTTTTGCTTTCGGTTTTTCGGGTTCACTTTCTTCTGTTTTTGCTTTTCGCGGCCTGAGTTCCCGGGTTCGCATTATTTTATAATCGCGTTGTTCGGTAAACTTGTTTCCTTTTGATGGTTCGCGTTCCGGAGCTGAATCTGTTGGTTGTACGGGAATAAAAGGAGTTTGCGGGATTTCAGGATTTACATCCATGAATTCAGTCACCATTTTCTTTGGATGCAGGTATTCGTCCCGATCTTCGATGCGGGTGACAGGTTTTAGTTTTATTTTTTCAACTTTGCGACGTTCCGGCCTGTCGCCTTTGTTATAGCGATCCTCGCGGCCAGGTCTGTCACTTTTACGGTCATCTTTGTTGAATTCTTTCTTTTCGCGGGGAATAAATACGGTATCGCTACTTTCGTCGCGGGGTTTGTATTCACGCGGCTTGAATTCCCTTGATTTATATTCACTTTCCGGGGTATCGCGTTCGCGGCGGGGTTGCCTGTTTTCATTATTCTCGCCCTCTTTACTTTCAAATCGGGTCGATCGCCTTTCGCTGTATTCGCTTCGTGGTTTAAGCTCGCGCGTTTTATATTCCCTGGGTTTAGGATCGAGCGAATCAAATTCGCCTTCAGGTGCATCTTTGCTGCGCCAGTTTGGCTTGTCGTCCCGTTTCGAATAGTCGCGGCCATCTTCTTCCGGGTTTTCACCATCCATGTAACGACCCCTCTTACTGCCTTTATACAAATCGAAATGCTCGAAGCGGCATTCGAGCGGGCCGTTGAAAACGGGCAGTTTAGCCGTGGGCCTCAGGCCAATCATGCTTAATGCCCTTTGATCACTGCTTATCACCCATGCCTGGTAACCGGCGAATTCCTGTTTCAGCGTATTGCCAATGCTTTTGTATAAGCCAATAATATCGCCCAGGCGTATTCGTTCGCCGTAAGGCGGATTGATTATGATGATACCCGGTTCGCCGGGAGGCGGCTGCAAAGCTGATATTGGATTCACCGAAAGCGTAACATCTTTGTGTAAACGTGCTGATTTCACATTAGCCCTTGCCGAGGCCAGGTTTTTAGGCGAAATATCGCTGCCTAATATCTGGAATTCAAACTCGGTCTGTTGGTCCATGGCTTCTTTCGTAACTTCATTCCACAGATCCTGGTCGAAATCGGGCCAGTGCATAAATCCGAATTCCTTGCGATACATTCCGGCTGGAAAATTATTTGCAATCATGGCTGCTTCAATAACCAGGGTACCCGAACCACACATAGGATCGATAAAATGGCAATCGTGTTTCCACCCTGAAAGCATGATAAGCCCTGCGGCCAAAACTTCGCTCATAGGCGCTTCTGCATTGGAAACCCGGTAACCACGTTTATGCAGCGAAGCCCCTGAACTATCAACAGATACATCACAAATGCTGCCACGGATATGAATATTTATCCTAACATGTGGGTTTTCAGTATCAACCGATGGCCTGCGTCCATTGCTGATGGTGCGGAAACGATCCACAATGGCATCTTTGGTACGCTGGGCAATATAGTGCGTATGTGTTAATTCCGAATCGCTCGAAACGGCATCAACAGCCAGGGTTTTTTGTAAGGTTAGAAAATTTTCCCAGGGATATGCAGTAATCTGGTTGTACAAATCATCTTCATCGGCCATCTGGAAAGTAAAAATCGGCATCAGGATACGCTGAGCGGTTCGCAGACAATAATTAGCTTTGTAGAACAAACGCTTATCGCCTTCGAAACTTACTGCGCGTGTAAGCATCTGAACATTGGCTCCACCCAGGGCTTCAATTTCGGTTGCCAGCACCTGTTCGAGGCCTGCAATGGTTTTTACAATAAATGTTTGTGGCATTGTGCCGTCTGTTGAAGGTTCCAAGTGAATTTGTTTTTCCAATGAGGTAGTCAATTCTATTTATCTATAAGATTGTCGATAAAAATCTGTTTATCAACAATATAACGTGTGTGAGTTCCTTTTCCTATCATCCCGGCTTCGTCGGTAGCGAAAACTTCGAAAACAAGTTTATTCCCTTGCGATTGTATTAATTTTGAGTTGCATGAAACCATTTTACCTGGTAAAGTTGCTTTAAAATGTTTCACCGAAACTTCGGTTCCAACAGTCACAAACCCTTCGGGCAGAAACTTTTCAACACTTTCCACAGCCGTCTGCTCCATAAGAGCAATCATGGCCGGTGTAGCAAAAACTTCGACTGTGCCCGATCCGAAAGCAATTGCTGTTTTATCGGCAGTAACAATAATTTGCTTTTTACCTTCGATGCCCTTTGCAAGTTCAGATTCCATGAACGGTTCAGTCTGCAAAATTGATAATAAAAGTCTGTTTCAGATTTGGGCTTAAACTTTGGCTTACGGGGCAAGTTTTTATCGTGTTTGTGATTATAGACTTCTCCTTAGCAGAATATTTCACGGCAGGAAAATCAAATTCGACAACCACTTCACCAACCCGGCGAGGTTCCGAAGCCATGATCTTGGTTATTTTAATCGTGGTGCCATCCACATTAAATCCATGCGTCCGGGCTGCAATTCCGACTACTGTAATAGCGCAAACTCCCAGGGAAGTTGCCAGCAGGTCAGTTGGCGAAAAAGCCTCACCTTTGCCCTGGTTATCCACGGGAGCATCGGTAAAAATAATTTGCCCGGATTTTAAATGCAACGCTTCTGTGCGCAAATCGCCCAAATAAGTAACCCTCGAAGTTTCCATGAAAATATGATTATCGTGCAAAGATAGCAAAGTTATTGACGGCGTTTCATCCGGAAAACACTCAATTGTATAACTATCAGTATAACTGGATTTTAAAAATTTATAAAATGCAAATCTGGTGGTAATATATCCCGACAATTTTATATTGAAAATTGATTTTTATTTCCAATGCCGGTACGAACTCTACTGACCCGGCTTGATGACTGAATTGGTGAAAAGACCTGATTTTCCGCCAACATTTCACTGCAGACCCGGTTTATATTCTTTTTCTCCTTGTTAATAATATGTTAACAAGAGGGGTGTATTCCAATTTACTTCCTAATTTTGGAACTGTGAAGAAAACAACTTTTCTGATAATAGTTTCCATAACCGGTTTAGCGCTGGCAGGTATCATATTAATACAGTTTTACTGGATCCGGAATGCTGTTTTGCTGCAGGAAGAACAATTTAACAGCCGCGTCCGGCTTGCACTTAAAGGAACTGTGAATCAGATGTACGAAAATAAATCGGATACCTGCGACGACGGCCTTTTCTGCAGCCGCAACTGTTCGCGTTCGAATAGCCTTATCATTAACGGGCTTAACATGGATGTGCTCAAACCTCTCATACATACCGAATTTTCGGAAGTTGGCCTTCAGGGCCCCTATGTTTATGGTATTTATAATCCTGAAGCCAAAAAAGCTGAATTTATCTCCAAAACAGGTTACGATGCGCAATTGATAAAAACCGAACATACCGTTTCATTATCATGTATTTATAAAAATGATCACATGTTGCTTGGAGTCTGGTTTCCGGATGAGCGAAACCGGGCGTTTCAAAATATATTCTGGTGGTTACTGCTCTGTTTCGCCCTGCTTACTATACTCGTATTCGGGTTTATATTCAATATATATTCCTATTTGCGACAGAAAAAAATATCGGAAATGAAGACCGATTTTGTTAACAACATTACCCATGAGTTCAAAACACCCATTGCTACCATATCCCTGGCCAGTGAAATGTTGTTAAACCCGCTGGTACTTGCTTCCGAAACCAAAACCCGCAAATATGCGGGCATTATATACGATGAAAACATCCGGCTGAAGAACCAGGTAGATCATGTGCTTCAGCTCACTCAACTCGATAATGGTACTTTCAACCTCAGGTTTTCGACTGTGGATATGCACCAACTTGTGCATAAAGTTGTTGACAGCTTTCAACTGATAGTGAGGGAAAAACAAGGCAGTGTCAAAATGCAGCTTGCCGCTGCCAATCACCAGGTGTATGCCGATAGTATGCATATCGAGAACATAATAGTCAACCTGCTCGATAATGCAAACAAATATTCACCGGGAATTCCCGATATTACCCTAAGCACTTATAACAGAAACGACCATTTGGTTGTGGCTGTCGAAGACAAAGGCATAGGAATCAGCACGAAAAACCAAAAATATATTTTCCGTAAAATGTACCGTGTACATACCGGGAACCTTCACGATGTGAAGGGTTTTGGCCTGGGACTGTATTACGTGAAACAACTTGTAAATGCCCATAACGGCGACATTCACCTGCACAGCGAACCCGGTAAAGGAAGCCGGTTCGAAATCTCGTTACCGCTCGATTTTCTCAGCAATGGTTCACAACAAAAACAGTCCTATGAAAGTTAAGATTTTATTGGTTGAAGATGATATTAACCTGGGCGATGTGCTTCGCGATTACCTTGAACTACAGGAGTATGAAGTAACCCGGGCTATGGATGGCGTTGAAGGGTTAGAAATTTTTAAGTCGCAGCCTTTCGACCTTTTGTTGCTTGATGTGATGTTGCCCCGAAAAGACGGATTTACGCTGGCAAACGAAATTAGGGCAATAGATCAGCAAATTCCTTTAATTTTTCTCACAGCACGGGGACAAATGGAGGATAGGGTAACAGGGTTTAAAACCGGTTGCGACGATTATATTACCAAGCCCTTCAGCAGCGAAGAGCTTGAACTTAGGATCGGGGCTATATTACGGAGATGCTTGCAGCCGGAAACTAATCAGCAGCCGGAGTCGGGTTTAATAAAAGGCATTTACCCGCTTGGTAAATATATTTTCGATTCGGTGAATCACGAACTACGCATTGCGGATAAACGAATTTCGCTCACCACCAAAGAATTGGACCTGATGCAGGTTTTATATAGTAATAAAAACCAACTTATCACCCGCGAGAAAACCCTGAAAGCTGTTTGGGGAAGCGACAACTACTTTATTGGCCGCAGCATGGATGTATTTATCACCAAACTCCGTAAGTACCTGAAAGACGATCCCAATATTTCAATCGTAAATATACACGGATCAGGTTTCAGGCTTGAAGTAAAGGAATCGGATTGAAAGTGGGTTGACTTTTTCATTATCAAATTCAACGGTCTGGATATAAAAGTATCGCAAAACCCCATACTTTTTCGTTCTAAATTTAAATTTCCCTGTTTTTCGTTACTGATCAGCTTCAGCCTGAGTTCATCCGAACGGCTCTCGATTAAAGAGGCTAAGTTCTAAACAAATTTGATCAGAAAATTAATTATCGGAAATGAGCGGGCACTAAAAGTTCAAACAGAAACGAGTTTTTGCAGATTCTTTAATATTGTATTACATTTGAATCTTAAACTCGCAGACTATGCAAACCATCCCCGATTTTTTCGTAGAAAATGTAAATAAATTTGCTGACAACATTTACCTGTGGGAAAAAACAGGTTCTTCTTATGAGGGAACCACCTACGCCCAGGTAAAAATTCTTGTCGAACAGTTTGCAGCCGGCTTGCTCAGCCTGGGAGTTAAAAAAGGCGATCGTATCGCACTCTTGTCCGAAGGACGCAACGCCTGGGTGGTAAGCGAACTGGGCATGTTGTATATTGGAGCCATCAATATTCCTTTGTCGATAAAACTTGTCGAACCAGATGAAATACAATACCGTTTGGTTCATGCCGGCGCAAGTATGGCAGTAATTTCAGGCAACCAGGCGAAAAAAATCCGTGAGATAAAAAAAACTCTTCCTGATTTTACTAAACTGATACTTCTTGACGGCGATGCCGAAGATGATTCGGAAATCACCTATAATAAAGTGCTTGAATTGGGGAAGAAATTTTGATCGGCCACGGGCGATGCTTTTATTAAAGCATGCCAATCGGTTAATCCTTCCGATCCGGCCAATATCTGCTACACTTCAGGTACTACAGCCGATCCAAAAGGTATTGTTCTTTCGCATAATAATTATGTGGCCAATGTATACCAGGGATATACACTCATGGACATTCCACCTCATTTTACCACGCTTTTAATTTTACCCTGGGATCACGCTTTTGCACATACAGCCGGTATTTATTGCATGATGGGAAAAGGGGCTTCTATGGCTTCCGTCCAGGCAGGAAAGGGTGGAATGGAGACTCTCAAGAATATCCCTGTCAATATAAAAGAGAATAAACCGTATCTGCTCATGAGCGTTCCTGCGCTGGCGACTAATTTTAAGAAAAACATTGAAAAAGGGATAAATGATAAGGGTTTTGCAGCTAAAATGTTGTTTAAAAATGCCTTACGCATTTCGTATGCTTACAATAACGATGGATGGCACAAAGGCCAGGGGCTGACATTCCTGTACCGTCCTTTGATGAAACTTTATGATAAAATTCTTTTCAGCAAAATCAGGGAAGGTTTTGGTGGCCGGCTTGAGTTTTTTATAGGAGGAGGAGCTTTGCTCGATATCGATTTGCAGCGATTTTTTTACGCTATAGGTATCCCTATGTTCCAGGGTTACGGGCTAACCGAAGCATCGCCTATTATTTCATCCAATTCACTGGCGAAGCATAAACTCGGATCTTCAGGATCGCTGGTAAAGAATATGCTTCTGAAAATCTGTGACGAAAAAGGCAATGAACTTCCGCTTGGCGAACAGGGTGAAATCGTAATACAAGGTGAAAATGTGATGCTTGGCTATTGGAATAATCCGGAAGCCAGTGCCCAGTCGCTGCGCGATGGCTGGCTTTACACCGGTGACCTTGGCTATATGGATGCAGATGGCTTTCTTTATGTGCTGGGTCGTACCAAAAGCCTGCTGATAGCTGACGATGGCGAAAAATTCAGTCCCGAAGGAATTGAAGAAGCCTTTACGAGTCAAAGCCAGTATATCTCACAATGTATGCTGTACAACAATCAGAACCCATATACCATTGTTCTGATAGTACCCGAAAAAGCACAGATACTGAATCACTTAACACAGAAAGGCCTTGACCCCGTTTCGGATGCCGGAATCCATGAGGCCCTTCGCGTCATAGGCCACGATTTAAACCATTACCGCAAGCATGGCCATTATGGTAAAATGTTCCCGCATCGATGGCTTCCTGCAGCTATTGGAATAGTACCTTCTCCGTTTAACGAAGAAAATCGCATGGTTAATACCACGATGAAAATGGTGCGTGGCGTAATCACGGAGCACTATAAGCAACTCATTGATTTTCTGTTTACTGCCGGCGGAAAGAATTTGTACCATAAGCAGAATGTGGAAAACATGAGGATTTTCCTGGGAAAATAAGTCAATGGGAAATCGTTAATAGAAAATTGTTAATGGGAAATTGTTCAAATGCTTATTATAATGACTTGATATAAATGGGTAGGAAGATACCGAAACACTGCACTTCGGCTTGTTTCAGCTATCGCTCAGCAACAATCTCTTATTGCCTTGAAATCCTGAAACGCTGAAACCCTGAAACCCTGAAATCCTAAAACCCTGAAACCCAGAAACTCTGAACCCAGAAACTCTGAAACTTTTCTAAAACAATTAAATGATCACCTTCCCCAATTGCAAAATAAACCTCGGGCTTTGGGTTACACAGCGCCGTAAAGATGGCTACCACAATATCCAAACAGTCATGTACCCGGTTCCCTGGTGCGATATCCTGGAAATTGTCCCTGCAGTTAATGCCCAAACCATCCTGACCATTACAGGCACACAGATTGAGGACAATGCCGAATCTAATTTATGTTTTCGCGCCTGGCAACTGATGGCTGATGCCTATAAAATACCTTCAGTAAGGATGCATCTGCATAAGGTAATTCCTGCCGGTGCGGGGCTTGGCGGAGGTTCGTCCGATGCTTCATTTACCCTCAAGATGCTGAATGAGCTGTTTGACCTGGATCTCAGTAATGAAATGCTTCGTTCGCTTGCCGTTCAGTTGGGGATGGATTGTTCGTTTTTTATCGAAAATAGACCTTCAGTCTCAAAAGGACGGGGTGAATTCCTGAAACCTCTTAAGCTTACTCTTGACGGATATAACCTTGTAATAGTTAAGCCACCTATGCATGTAAGCACGGCTGCGGCTTTTGCCGGGATCAGTCCTTTGCACAGGGAAGTATCAATTGAAGAATTAATTTCATTTCCGGTTCAGGATTGGAAGAATGTTTTATACAACGATTTTGAAACTATCGTTTTTGAACTTTACCCTGACATCCGGGAGATAAAAAACTCCTTGTATCGCCAGGGTGCCGTTTATGCAGCTTTGAGTGGCAGCGGGTCGGCTGTGTATGGGTTGTTTTCAGGAAATCAGTTCCAGGTCGGGTTTCCGGGTTGTACTGTATTTCAAACTTTACTTGGGAGCCAGTCGTAGCAGGATAACAGCAACTATTGCATATAAAAAGTTAGGAATCCATAGTGCCACCGATGCCGGAAGATTGCCAAAAATGGCGAAAACCGAGGATATCTGCAGCAGCAGGATAAAGGTAAAGGCAATACCAATACCCATACCGAGATGCATCCCTATTCCGCCCCTTACTTTTCGGCTCGATAAGGCGACTCCAATAAATGTCAGAACCAGGTTGGCAAAAGGAAAAGTAAGCCGTTTGTATTTCTCGAGGTTGAATTGCCTCGAAATGGTGCTTCCACGCATTTCCTCGCGCTCAATAAAATGATTTAACGTGCTGTATGTCATTATTTTAGCATCTTCAATATCGACCATAAAATCCGAAGGCGTAAATGCCATTGCCGTATCCGTTTCCTTTCCCTGGTAAATTGATTCGCCGCCCGCCCGTATTTTGCGAATGGTATAATTGGTCATTTTCCACCTGTTTTGAATGCTGTCCCAGGCTATCATTTCGGCTTTCAGTTTTAACTGCAAACCTGTACTGTCAAATTTTTCGAGGCTGAACCTATACCCGATCTTGCCGATGCTGTTAAAATTTTCGACGTAAATATACGTTCCCGGCTCAAGTTGCATATGCATGTTCATCTCATTCGACCGGAATGGATTTTTGATATATACCTTCTCGAAATCACGCAAATTCCGGTTGGTATAAGGAATCACATAATTCATCAGGGCAAAGGACAGCACAGTGAGGAAAATCCCGGAAATAAAGTAAGGAACCAACAACCGGTAAAAGCTGATCCCGGCATTGAGCATAGCTACAATCTCAGTATTTGATGCCAGCCGGGAAGTGAAAAATACTACGGCTATGAAAGTAAACAATGCACTGAACATGTTTACGAAATAGGGTATAAAATTGAGATAATACTGAAAAATAATGGCCTTAAGCGGGGCATCTTTTTCGATAAAGTCATCGATTTTTTCCGAAATGTCGAATATGATAATAATAACCGTGAGCAAAAGGATGGAATAAAAATACGTCCCTAAAAACTTACGGATTATATAAATATCAATTTTTTTTAGTCCTAACACAATGTTTGATTTGACTGTTTATAAAATGCTGTAAACGATCTTTAAAACAGTGATTTATGATAAATTTTGTCGCAGACAGATTCTGATTTATTCAATTTTTATACTGTTCGCATATAATATTTCCGGATCAATATCAGCATCATTTTCCCACTCAATTGTGTCGAAACTTTTATATACAGAATTGAAAAGTGTCAGATCTTTAAGTTCACTGAATATCCCGAAACTAAGATATGGCTTCATGTCGAACTGCCTTTTTTCCCCGTTTTCGAAAGTAAGTAAAAGCAGATAATCATCCTGTGGCTGAACACTTGTAATGGCTAAATACATTTTCTTTATTTTAATGGGTCTATTGAAAAAGGGTTCTCCCCGTTCTGGCATAACTTCCAACTGCCAGCAGTTCATCCTGGTGTATCTCGATCCATGCCTGGATTAATCTCAGTTGGCGGGCTGGCAATTTTCCTTCCAGTATTTCACAACCATCAATATTTATTGTCGATCTAAAGTCCTGGTAATAAGCGTGAATATGAGGCGGATTATGTTCTTTTGGAGCATAATACATTCTAATTAAAATGCCATAAAACATTGAAATCGTCGGCATGTTCATTTGTTTTGGCAAAGATACAAATGTTTGGCTGAAAGGTGCTTGTGTTTGATTATCAGTTTTAGAACAAAGCTTTATTGCAGTAGTGAACGTATTTCAAAACTACAGCCTGATTGACAACTGTTTAACCATACTGTTTTTCCAGTTTGTAAAATCACCTTCTTCGATATGTTTACGTGCCTCCCTCACAAGCCACTGATAAAAAGCAAGATTATGAATACTGGCAATCATCGGGCCAAGCATTTCGCCGGCTTTGAATAAGTGTTTCACATAAGCCCGGCTGTATTCCTGGTCAACATACGAGATTCCTTCTGAGTCCAGTGGCGAAAAATCATCTTTCCATTTTTCGTTTCGCAGGTTAATAGTTCCTCTTTGCGTGAAAAGCATTCCGTTACGGCCATTACGGGTTGGCATCACACAATCGAACATATCAATTCCAAGCGCAATATTTTCGAGGATATTACCAGGTGTTCCCACTCCCATGAGGTATCGGGGCTTATCTTTAGGCAGAATGCCACAAACTAATTCGGTAATTTCATACATCTGGTCGGCTGGTTCACCTACTGATAAACCACCTATTGCATTGCCATCTGCATTGTATTTTGCAATTTCCTCTGCCGATTTTATCCTCAGGTCGCGGAAAGTGCTCCCCTGTACGATGGGAAACAAGGATTGTTCATACCCATAATGAGGGTAGGTTTCGGTAAACCTGTTCATACAGCGTGCTAGCCACTTATGAGTGAGGTCAAGCGATTTGCTGGCATATTCGTATTCGCAGGGCCAGGGCGTGCACTCATCAAAAGCCATGATGATATCGGCACCAATCACACGCTGAATATCCATCACCCGTTCGGGTGTAAACAAGTGTTTTGATCCGTCGATATGCGAATTGAAAACCACGCCCTCGTTAGTAAGTTTACGTCTGTCGGTAAGTGAATATACCTGGTAACCACCACTGTCAGTGAGTATTGGCAACTTCCAGCCATTAAATTTGTGAAGCCCGCCCGCTTTTGCCAGAATATCAAGACCGGGCCGGAGATACAAATGATACGTATTACCTAGGATTATCTGGGCCTCAATATCATCTTTCAGTTCGCGCATGTGCACCGCTTTTACAGCACCGGCAGTACCTACAGGCATAAATGTCGGGGTTTCGATCACTCCATGCGCGGTAGTTATCGTTCCCCTCCGGGCCGCACTTTGCGGATCTGTTATCTTTAAGTCGAAATGCATTCGTTTGGCAGTGAATTGGCGCTAAATACTATTGTTTAACCCGGAGTTACTTTTAAATGGATAAGCAATTCAGGGGAACTTACAATTTATTGATTAACAAAAGATTTGAATATACATCTATCTGTCAGTAATACAATATTTTACAGTAGCAGGTAGTTGTTATAAACTTTTTCGCGAAGATAGACCATTATTCATTTCAGAGTAATACTTTTGTTAGTCCAAATCACGATATTGATGCTTCAGGAATATTTTATACAGAATCCACTGTTATTTATCACCCTTGCTTTGCTGGTTTTTGCCACCTTGGTCCAGGTGGTTTATTATTGGTTCATTTACGGGAAAGTTGCTTTTTTCAAACAAAAGAATGAGTTTGCCCGATCCGATCAGGGAGTTTCTGTGATCGTATGTGCGCGCGATGAATATTATAACCTGAAAGAGAACCTCCCGAAACTGCTCAGCCAGGATTACTCAAAATTTGAAGTTGTAGTGGTCAATCATAGTTCGGAAGACGACACACAGTATTTGTTGCGCGATATGGCAGCCGAACATCCCAACCTGAAAATTGTAAACCTGGCCCAGGATCTCAATTTTTTTACGGGTAAAAAATTCCCCCTTTCGATCGGAATAAAATCAGCGAGTTATGAGATATTGGTTTTTACAGATGCCGATTGTGTACCGCGAAGCAATCAATGGTTACGCCGGATGGCTGCAAATTTTACCGAAGGCACCCATATTGTTCTTGGGTACGGGGCTTACCAGAATTCGAAATCCTTACTGAACTTGCTGATCCGGTTTGATACAACCCGTGTTGCCATGAATTACCTTGGTTTTGCCCGTTTGGGAATGCCGTACATGGGAGTAGGACGCAACCTGGCGTACCGGAAATCGCTGTTTTATAACCAGAATGGTTTTATCTCGCATTACCGGATACAGTCGGGCGATGATGATTTATTTATTAACAAAGCGGCTACCGCTAAAAATACGAGGATTGAGATACTGCCAGAGGCACATACTATCAGTTTGCCAAAGACAACTTTAAACCAATGGATCAGGCAAAAACGCAGGCATCTGATGACAGGCGGATACTACAAGCCCTCTCATAAATTTGCACTAGGTTTGTTTGCCTTTACACAAGTTTTATTTTGGATATCGGCTATTTGCTTGCTCTCATTCTGGTATCAACCATATATTGTATTGGCTTTTATCGGAATCCGGATTTTCAGTCAGCTCTTTGTCACAGCCAAAGTGATGCGTAAATTATCGGAGAAAGGATTTTTATTGCTCGTCCCCGTTTTCGAATTTTTCCTCATGCTGGTAAGCCCGCTGCTAGCTGTTGCCAATATGATAAAAAAGCCGGTTAAGTGGAGATAAACTTATTTCAGGCTATTACTGCAACAAAACCGGCTTAACTTGGTTGATAGTATTACTTAGAGCTGTTTTTCACCAAAAGGCTCAAAGTTATTAGTGCGTATAATTCTATATCCAGGATAATAAAGGATAGTTCCTCTATATTACTGATAATGTGATGATTTAAATTTGAGATGAGTTGAAATCAGGTAATTTGAATTTAGCAATTTAAGAAAGTCGAAACAGTGCAGAAACAAGACTCTACCGATACTGTCAGTAATTCCGAGCGGGATATTTGTTGGGTGCGGCAGATATTGGAAACGGGTAACCGGGTGGCTTATTCGGAGTTAATGAATGCATATTTCGATAAAGTGTATTCGCGTATGCTTAAAATGACCGGTCAGGCAGGGGATGCCGAAGATCTCGCTATGGAGGCTTTTAACAAAGCTTTCAGTAAACTTGATCAATATACCCCGGATTTTGCTTTCAGCACCTGGCTTTACCGTATTGCCAAGAATAATTGCATCGATTATCTCCGCAGGAACAAGAAGGATAATGACAAAATGGTAAACGAGCACGAAGCAGAAGGCGGAATAACCGCCCACGAACTCGCCAACCAACTGCCAAGTCCTGAGCAAATGATGATCAACCAACAGGAAACCAGGCTACTGCGTGAAATAGTAGAAACACTTCATCCCAAGTACAAGGATATTATTAAGTTGCATTATTTTAAAGAATTATCGTGCGAAGAGATCGCCCGGCAACTGGAAATTCCGGAAGGTACGGTCAAAGTACGCCTTTTCAGAGCAAGGGAGCTGTTGTTCAATATTATGAGTAAATAAGGAAACTGGAGTCTGGAAACTGGGCACTGGGTACTGGGCACTTTGCACTGAAATCTTGCGATTCTTATTTGTATTTATATTTTATCCAATGCTTCACGGCACGCAATACGCCCTGCTTCAATCAGTTCCTCCGATTTATAAAAATCGAACACGGAGGCGCTGTTATGCGAAATGTTGATTACTATTTCCGGTTTGTATTTCTCAATGTAGATATTTGCAGCCTTATTCTGTGCTAAATTAATTGAATCGGAAATTATATCGAACAAATTGACCTGAGCCGGTTTGGGCTGTTTCCCGTTTTTATATTTATCGACATACTGATCAATCAGACCCGACCAGCGTTGGTTTATTGAAGCTCTTATTTTCCCATAATGCATGGCATGATTGGCATTTTCGGTCAGTTTTAAAGGCGGTTCGTACGGAATATTGGCGTTAACATTCACGGCAACCAGAATATCCCCATCGATGCGATGCACCAGATCGAGGGGCAGAGGGTTCAAAACACCGCCATCAACCAGCATCATTCCATCAATCTTTACCGGCATAAAAACGGTAGGTATTGAACTTGAAGCTCTCACCGCCTGTAAAAGACTCCCCTGGGTGAAAACAACTTCTTTCCGTCCAATAAGATCAGCGGCAACACATGCATAGGGAATCGCCAAATCCTCGATGTTTGCATCACCTATAAATTCGCCAAGGGCTTTAAGAATTTTTTCGCCTTTTATCATACCTCCGTGGTCGGTAGTAATATCCATGAATTTGATAACATCCATTTTAGTAAAACCAAGCAGCCATTCGGTAAACCCGGGAAGAATACCCCTGGCATACATTCCTCCAACCATGGCGCCCATGGATGCACCTGCAACGGATGTAATATTGTATCCCGATTTTATCAGTTCTTCAATAACCCCGATATGGGCAACTCCTCTGGCACCACCGCTCGACAGAACCAATGCAACATTGTGAGACATAATACCTGTATTTAAAAATGAAATTCGGACTAAAAATTTAAAACAGAAAAAGCGAATATGGCCTGCTCAAATATAAGCAAATTATGGATATATCGGAAGTGTGGATAGAATATTTTCAAATGAAATATAACTTATTTCGGAAGGGGAATAAGGTTGAAGAGTACAAACTGCCATTTTATAGCCTGATGTAAGCTGGTGTAGCTCAACACAATACTTCTCGGCTTCTTCGTCTCCGATCAGAAAATACGAGTCGTTATTTTTGCATACAGTGAAAGAATTCAGGTGTTGTGTAAGCCCACGGCCGACAGCTTTCAGGTAACTTTCTTTTATTGTCCAGAGCGTAATAAAATACTGTATCCTATCCGGTTCATCAAGTTCCATCAGGTCGTGAACCTCCGAGGATGAAAAAAACCTTTCGGCAATGCGGAGATTTGCTTTCCGGACCCTTTCCACATCAATGCCAATTTCGGTCGAAGCAACAGCACACACCACGTAATGACCTGAATGTGAAATATTGAAATGCACATTCTGAAGGTTTCTAATAAAAGGTTTTCCCTTTTCGCCGACACCCAGGTTTATTTCCTGCTCAGGATTTCCGGTGTATTGTCCTGCCGAATACCGGGCAAGCAACTCACCTGCAATGGTTTGCAGTTTACTGTTGTTATTGAGCCTATCCTTAACCCGCAGCCGCCCTTCTTCGGGAATATACCGAAGCAACTGAACAATAAATTCAGGAGCGTTGTCAGATTCATTAAGTTTCAGGATAAAGACTTTGGTCATAGTTGCCGGGTGTGAAAAAATTCTTTATTGCTTATTAATTCAAGGTTCAATTGCTTCGCGTTCAAGGTTCAATTGACCGGGCACTGAGCGAAGCCGAAGTGCAAGGTTAAAGGTTCAAAGGTTATACTTCGTTAACATCATTATCGTATTATCGCATTACCACATTATCGCATTACCGCATTATCACATTATCACATTACCACATTCCCTAATTAACCCCACCTTTCTCAACCTCGCTCATTACCCTCATTAAATTGCCTCCCCAAATCTTCCTGATATCTTTTTCGCTGTAGCCACGTTTTACGAGTTCTAATGTTATATTTCCCATTTCGCTTACATCTTTACAGCCTTCCACACCGCCACCTCCATCGAAGTCAGTTCCGATTCCAACGTGATTTATGCCTGCAATTTTCACTATATGATCAATGTGGTCAACCACCTGGCTCACAGTTGCCAATTGCTGGGGAAATAAGTCATCGATGGAATGCCAGGCTGCACTGGCAGCCTCCCTCTCTTCGTCTTTCAGATCCTGAAAACTATTGTACTTTTTCCTTACTGCTAGTCTGGCTGAGTCGCGTTCGGGATTAGGCAATGGCTTTTTCACGTAGTCGCTCAAAATACACATCTGCACAACTCCGTTATTGGCAGCCAAAGCCCGGAGCATTTCGTCAGACAGGTTACGCGGATTGTCGCATAAAGCCCTTGCACAGGAATGCGATGCAATGACCGGCACTTTACTGACTTTAAGCACATCGTAAAACGACTTATCGGAAACATGGGATACATCAATCATCATCCCGAGGCGATTCATTTCCTGAACAACCTGCATACCGAAATTACTCAGACCTGTGGTATTGGCAGTATCCGTCGAACTGGTACAGATATCATTGTTTTTGGTATGGCAAAGAGTAATGTAACGCGCACCCCGGTCGTAAAAGTGCTTAACATTGGCAATTTCGTTACCAACGGGATAACCGTTCTCAACTCCAATAAATACAATGCTTTTATCGTGTTTGAGTAATTTCTTTGCTTCGCCTGGTGAGGTAGCTATACCGCTGATATTGCTGTTGCGGTTTACGGCTGCATAAATAGAATCGAAGATAGTTTCTGCATGTGTTTTAGCTTTGGCATTACCTTCCGCAGTACGCGGCCCCTGGCTGATAAAAACCGCGAAAAATACAGCATCCAGTCCGCCTTTGCGCATACGGGGGAAATCAACGCAGCTGTGCTTCAGGGTTTCGCTGTTGTCTTTAGCAATGTCAAATTTTTTATTCGAAAAATTGAGCGGCGCATCCGTATGCGAATCAACAGTGAATGCATCCTGGTGAATCCGGGCAGCTTTGGCTTCGATAGAGTTATTCTTTTGTGCAAAGGTGAAAGTGCCGCTGAATAAACATAGCGAAGCAACGAGGAAAAAGGCAGAAAAAAACTTCATGTGAAAATTAGTTAGTGAATGCGGCAAATGTAATACATATATATTATTCTGCAGGTTTTCGGCCAGAGAATTGAATCACATCTGCCAATCCCTGGTGAAGTAAACCTTCGTTAAGAATAATTTGGGTTTCAGATATTTTGGTTTCGGATAAATTTATAAAATCGTTTTCAATCAGTTCCGATGTAAAAAGAAGGTCAGCCGTCCTGGGGCCTCCACTCGCTCTAGTTAGCTGGCTTACACTAAATGCTTCAAGAATGAGCGTTCCACCGGGCTTCAAAGCCTTAATGGCAGCCTGGTGAACCTTTTGGCGCAACCCTTCGGTTAGATGCACAAATATAAGTGCGATGCAGTCGTATTGATCTGGTTCGGGATTCCAATCGTCGAGCGATTGGATATAGAAGTTAATTGCCACGCCTCTTTGATCAGCAAGTTGAAGCGCTTTTTTTTGCCCTTCTGTACTTTGGTCGAAAGCATCTGTAACCCAGCCTTGCGAAGCTGCATATACTGAATTACGTCCTTCGCCGTCGGCTGGTAAAAGAATCAGCCCGGGTTTGAGTAAAGCCAATTGCGCTTTTAAAAATCTGTTTGGCTCGGTTCCGTATATATATTCACGGCTGGCATAACGTTCATCCCAATTATTCTTCATTATGTACTTCTTAGTTTGTTTTTCTGTGTTTCTTTCCCAGAGATGCTGTGCTCCGTGCTTATTCGACTACAATTTCATCCACGAAAAGCCACGACTTCTTACCCGCTCCCGGATGCCAGGAAGGGCAAGTTCCCTGGTTAAGTGCCGATAGCTTTATAAAACGGACCTGGCTTTTTACCGGGAATGTAACTGTCTGTATTAATGTGTCTTTAATTTCCTTTCCAGGGTTAGGAATGGTTTCTCCCATATTTTTGTACGTCATACCATCTTCCGAAACCTGCACAGAAACCTCTTTTGGCAGAAATATCCATGAATTGTTATCCGAGAGAAAATGACTGCTTATGGATTTGACCTGCATCAGTTTCCTAAGGTCAATAACCACATCAAGATCATTACCTTCAAATCCCTGCCAGCTTCCATCTGCGAAATTGTCGGAAGCAACAATTCCATCAAGAAGTGCCAGATCGCTACCTGCCGGGTATAAATTTGAAAATGCTGATTTGTAAGCTATTGCAGCCCCCGAGGCTTTATTGGCAATAATTTTCCAGCTTTGGCTTGTTTCCGATAAATACCCATCGCGGGCGACTGTAGCAAATAAAGTCCCCTGTTTGGCAGCAGGTATCGGATTAAGAAAAAGCGGCGAGTTTTTGTCCGGTTGTTTGTTATATTCGTAGTAAATATCTGATTCCCTTGCTTTTGAAGTTAAGAGGTATGATAATGTTTTCGTATCCGGATCAAAGAAGGGTTTCAGAACTGCATTTTCGGTTATAATATCCCAGGTATCGGTCCGGAAAGAAGAAGCAGGTAAACCGGCTCCGTTAAAAAGTGTGGCTTCGGATGTATTGGCAAAAGCATACCTTACAGCCAGCGGAATTTTCACTTTTGGTGACGAAATAAGCAGGGTACTGTCTTTTATTTTTACAGATGCCGGGTAAAATATATGGTCGGCACCAGCAACAGTAAAGTTATTTTTATCGGTTTTAGCAAGTTTCAAACCCTTGTCAGCGTAATGAAATCCGAGAATTATATCTCCTCCGGTTATCTTCATTCCTGAAAAGATTGGTCCTGAAAAACTAATTCCATTAACTCCGTATGTTTGACTCAAAGCCCATAAAGCAAGGCGCATCCCTACATCGAGTTTATTTTTCGGATGAATATTATTAATGTCTCCGGCAATATCCATGGTTACAGCCATACCAGTGCCCGAAACGGAAAGGCATTTAAGCTGTGCTTCTCGCAATAAGGCACCAGTGTATGGTTCGTCATAGTTGTAGGGAGCAATTTGTACAAAATAAAACGGAAAATCATAGTTTAGCCATGCATTTCGCCAGGAAGTGATCAATGTATTCATCAACAACGGGTACAATCTGGCATCGGAGCGGTTCGACTCGCCCTGGTACCATATGGCTCCTTTAATTTTGTAATTCAGCAAAGGATGGATCATTGCATTATACAGGACCCCGGGTGTGCCCGGCCACCATTGGCTTCCGTTAAAATGACTGAGATAAAATCCAAGCTCCGGCTCTTCTTTAATACTGGCGACAGGGGTCCAAACCTCGGCAGGGGTTCCGCCCCATGCCGTTGATATTAACCCGACAGGAACACCCAGCTTTTTGCTCAGGTACGCCCCATAAAACCAGGCTGTTGCACTGAAATTATTCACCGTATTGGTGTCGGCCACCAGCCAGTTTCCCCTGCAGTTGTCAAGTGGAATAGCTGAAGTATCTTTTTGAACGGTAAACAAACGGACGCTGCTGCAGGCTCCTGATGCAACTTCATCGCGGACTTCGGGCAAATAATACCGCCAACCACTCAGGTCGGCCAGGGTAAACTCCATATTCGACTGTCCTGAACAAACCCAGACTTCGCCAATCATAATATTCTCGATGGTAATGGAATAATCGCGACCCGAAATGATCATTTTATAAGGACCTCCGGCTTTCGGAGTATGGATTACCGTCTTCCAGTTACCATCGGTGGTGGTGGTTGCCAAGGCGGGGGTAGCAAGCCAGCTTGCCTGGATGCTGATTTTTTCGCCGGCATCGGCCCAGCCCCACACGTTAATTTCAGCATTTTGCTGTAACACCATGTTGTTTCCGATCAGTGCAGGGAGTTTTATAGCAGCTTTGGCTTGAATCTGAACGAACATCCCGATCATTAAAAGTAAGCTGGCAGTAAGAATTCTGCTGATATTTTTCATACAGAGATTTTTATGCAAATCTAATTGTATTAAAAATAATATATGCATAAAGATGGTTAAAAACCGGAGGAAGTTATTATAATGAAACTGTATGGCAATTCAGATGACTGAAGGAGTAATATTCCCGATTATAAACAGAAAGCATCTGAGTTATTCTTTTAAATTCCGGCGTCGAAGCAAATGGATTACAATAAAATCCTGCTTAGCTTTTTACAAAGGTTTGATTTCGCATTTCAGCCATTTCTCGAGCAATATTGTGATAGTATTTAACACTATGGGTTTGGTTGTATAATCGTCCATGCCAGAGGCCAGGCATCTTTCTCTTTCTCCTTTAACTGTTCCTGCGGTTAGAGCAACGATTGGGACCCTGTTGTCATTCTCCATTTTGCGTATGGCAGCTGTAGCCTCATACCCATTCATTACAGGCATTTGAATATCCATAAAGATGAAATCGGGTTTGGTTTCAGTAAATTTTTCTACCGCTATTTTACCATTCACCGCTTCAATAATCTTCGAATCTGGGCATATCTCTTTTAACATTGATTTTGCCAGAAGCATATTTACCAGGTTGTCTTCAACAATCATTATTGTGTAGGCTTGATTATTTGAAATGCTTTTACCTGGCTTTGCTGCTTGCGCCAAATCGGTGTGTCCACTGTTTTCAGTGAGGTGCATTTGTGAAAGAGTATCAAAAAGTTGCTGCATCTTGATAGGTTTAACCAACCGATGTTTTATATCGAGTTCGGCACAACCGATTTTAACGTTTTCGTCGTCGGAGGAACTACATAACAGGATAGTAGGATTCGACATAGAAGAAGTACTGTAATGGCCATAGATTTTACGTATGGTTTCGATACCATCGATTTCCGGCATCTGATAATCCATGAGAATGGTATCGTATTTGTTGCCCGCCTCAATAAGTGCCAATGCCTCCCTCCCATCTTTGGCTTCGAACGACTCTATTTTTTTATACGCAAGCATTTCTTTCAGAATAAACCTGTTATGCTCGTTGTCGTCGACTATCAGTACTTTTTTTATATGTTCAACATTGCTGAAATTTACCGGATAGCCCTCCATCACTTTGAATGAAAGATTAAAAAAGAAAGTGCTGCCTTCGCCTGGTTCACTTGTCAGAAGCAATTTGCTGCCCATCAAACCGAGCAGCCTGTTGGATATTGTCAACCCTAAGCCGGTTCCGCCAAATTTCCGGGTAGCAGATGTGTCTTCCTGTGTAAAAGCTTCGAATATTTTAGCCAGGTGTTTTGGTGAAATTCCAATACCCGTATCCCTGACCGAAAACTGAAATTCAGCAGTTCCTTTGGAATTACTGCCTAAATAGCTGATTTTGAACTCAATTTCACCTTTTTCGGTAAATTTCACTGCATTACTTAATATATTCACTAAAATTTGCTCTAAGCGCGCTGCATCAACCCAAACCATACGGGGCAAATCAGGCGGAATATTGACCAATAGTTCCAGCCCTTTCTGGTGAGCCTGAAATTTAATCATGTCAGCCACCTTGTTACTGATTTCCAACAAATCATTTTGCAAAAGCTCAAGTTCCAGTTTTCCGGCTTCAATTTTTGAGAAATCAAGAATGTCGTTTATAATTTCGAGCAGTGTGTTAGCCGATTGCGATACCGTCGAAATATACTGCAATTGTATATTATTGAGATCTGTTTTCATCAGCAGATCGCTGAATCCGATTACCCCGTTAAGAGGAGTTCTGATTTCGTGGCTCATGCTCGTCAGAAAATCCGATTTAGCGATGTTTGCAGCCTGAGCAGCCTCTTTGGCCCTGATCACCTCTTCTTCAGCTTGTTTGCGAACGGTTATATCGACAAATGACTCAACCAGGCACTTTCGGTTGTTAAAAACAGTATGAACCACCGATTTAAGGATCGGAATTTTTTCGCCGTGCACATTGAGCAAAACTTTTTCGGTCGATCTCAGATCTGATTCTAAACCGGACAATTTACAGTCGCCACATGTAGTGGGACAAATATAATCATGGCATACATTACCGATTATTTCTTCTTTCGAAGCTCCATAAAGGTTTGCTCCTTTTTGATTAATAAATGAGATATGATGAGTTTCCAGGTCTATTATCATCACTCCAACATCCTGTGAATCAAGAATTTCTCTTAAAGAGTATTCGCTTTCTTTTAACGAAATCTCCATTTTTTTATGATCTTCGATCAAATTGAGAAGAGATTCGATTAACAAGGAAGCCATGTTGGCATCGGTGTCCGACCCTTCAACAATTTGTGTCGGATTCAGGGTGGAAATGGCTCTTTTTATTTTTCGTATTACATCTTTTTGATTATCAGCATCTTGTTTTTGCTGCAGGTAAGCATCGCGCAATTCTTGCGAACTGATGTCAAGGGAATTTTGATACAAGCGGGCATCGTCCTCAAGGCTATTGTACGAATCGCTGACATCGAGCAAAAAATTCCTTATCTCATCAGTCATAACCGGATCGGATCCAAAATGACGCTTTACCTGCCGTAGCAATAACCTGTTCAGACTCTGATCCATAAAGTAATTTATATTTCTTTAAAAACAGTTATTGTCATGGTTTGATTATGAAGTTCACAATGTTTTTCAAAAGGTCTGACCGGGCTAATTTCTCCATACGAATAAAACCCTGTTATTGCCGTTGATGTTCCTAATACCTCGCGTACACTTTCAAGTTCCTCCTCAATGCGCTGTTTCAGAACGAGTTTACGGCCAATACAGCTTATAAGTATTGCCAGGTCAGGAGTATTGTTTTGCAGACTGATTCTTGACATTTCGGCAGCTCCGGAGGCGCCGTCAATCAAATTATTGAAATTAGATTTCATCAGGCGCACATAACAACCTTCGGGTATATCGCCAGCAAAAACCATGCTTCCATTGGTTTCATCGATTGACAATATAGTTCTCACAATCTGAGTTTGCGAATCATCGAGCATAAAACTCAAGGGAAAAAGCAGTGCCGACGACGGAAGGTTGGCCGCATGAACGCCGAGGTATTTTTTATACAGTTCCAGAGCCGGCACACCATCAACTTCGAATAAAATATTCGCTTTTGATTTGGTAACCAGCCTGTCGACACCAAAAGAATCCCAGCCTCCCATCGACCCGTATCCTATCTGAATATTCTGTCCATAAAATCCAATAGCCAGCAAAATATTCTTTTCACCGGGCTTATTATGGACAATTACAGTTTCTGCAAAGTCCGACTGATCTCCTGCCAGTCCTCCTGTAACGGATACTTTATCATTGAGCCTGGAATTGAGACCTTTGGCGAGTTCGCTGCCGTTAATATTGAGACCCTCGGACAATACAAACACATGAGCGAGATCCTGAGTGTCGAGCTTACCTACAAGTCTTTCGCCTATGCCAAAGCTATCTTCCATTGAATCAATTTGTTCGCTGGTAACTTTAACCGTTGTTTTTTCAAAATGGACTGCTGTGCAAACTATGGTGTTGTTAAATATCACATCCTGCCATATTTCGCCGGAAGTGGAACAGCCGACAATTTCAGCATTTGGATACCTGGCCCTGATTGAATCGAAATGTTGCTGTTGTTTAAGTAGATCCTTATGACCAAATACAAAAACAAGTTGGGCGATTTCTCCAAGGTTATTGTCGTCTTTGGTTTCCCATCCTTTTGCACTTGAATAGATTAATTGTTCTGACCGCATAAATGTTAAAATTACACAAAATAACCAAATTGCTTTTATTCAAGTGTAAAAGTAAGAAAATAATATTGGGAATTATAAACATTTTTTTCTTATTCAGCCCATACTTTGTGTTTGGTTAATCCTTATTTTGAGTGGTAATTGAAATGTACCCCGATCCAAACTCAGATCCTGATGTTTAGCTTTTTACTTTCCACCCAACACTCTGATAGGCTCGGTAGAGGGTAAAAAGTAACCCCAAAAAAGGCTTTCGAAAAATGCAGCCCTTGTTGGATGGAGGTATTACCCGCAATACGTGGTAAGAAAGTTGGCTCAAATCCAAGCTTTGTTGTTGTATATTGTAATGCACATACCACCTCAAACACTCAAAATGAATTTTGGTATAAAAACGATTTGTTTGCATGCCATGAAATCGCTCCATACCCGACAATTCTGATATTTAATGAATCGCAATATTTTTTCAGGCAACCGTTTGTGATGGCAGCCAATTCTATCTCACGGTTTTTAAAATAATCAAGGTCTAATCCGCTGGGGTAGAAGGACTGCCGTGTTTCAGTTCCTACATGAAGGATAAGTTCGGATATACCGTCCGGCAGATGTCCGAGGATGTAATTTAAATTAGATGAGGTCGGATTCCCCCAAAAATAATCAATCAGTAAATCAGGATGCGGAATTTTATTAGTTTCAAGCTTATGAACCTTATTCTCAATTTCCTGCAAACGGGCTAATTTTTTAAAACTGAGGGCTTTTACCGGGTTGGAAACTGCAAACCTGGCTGCTACCTGACGTCCGTATTTATTCATATTCGAATTTGGAAACAGATCGGGATATTTTATGCTTGCAATTTCGGGGGAACGGACAGGAACCTTAAATTCCAGGGCAAGTTCCAGCATAACATCAAAGAATGGGCTGTACAAAGTTATGATTCCGTTTTGATCGGATAAATGATCCACTTTAATACCCAAATCCTGAAGAGCTGCAATTTGAGCCCTGAGTTCATTTCTCAGTTCATCAACTGAAACCATACCAATATGAGGCAATAATTCTTCGAGGGGATAAAAGCTTCCGTCTGCCTTCACCAGGGAAGAGACCTGGTCCGCCTCAAGTATTGGTTTTCCGGTCGTTATATTAAGATGTACCCCGATTCCGATCTCCGGATGCTTGTTGGGAATTTTTTTAAGCAAAGGCAACGACTCAGAAAAATTGGTTAATACCGAAATTGTTGTAATCGCTTTCTTGTCGGCAGCTATTTCTATTCCCTCGTTAATATTTACCGAAGCACCGAAATCATCGGCTGTTACAATCAGAAATTTTTCGTGCGAAACGGGTGGCTCTGGCGGCACTATAGCTCTGTCGGGCTTGCACCTTAGGGATAAGAACATACTGCAAATAATAATTAACCAGGATCTCATAACACCAACAATTAAGCAAACCTGATAAAGAAACAGAACCCGTCAGTAAACGAAACGAGATAAAGCCAAGAAACTAAAATACCCTTTCCCTCTGACTGGAACAAAGTTAATTCAACAAAAGCGATTTGTCAAGCAGGGAACTTTCTATGAAGCAGGGGTATAATGCAAAAACTTACAAAACTAAAATTAGGATAACCGGAATTACAAAAAGTTATTAATCAACAGGTTAACCACTAAAAGCAAAAAGCCGGTTAATAATACCGGCTTTTCAAAAATCAATAAAACCTATTTACCTGGCGTATTTGAAATCTTTACCCAGATATCGCGCGCTGTTGCCTAATATCTCTTCGATACGGAGCAACTGGTTGTATTTTGCGATACGGTCGGTGCGGCTTGCTGAACCGGTTTTAATCAAACCGGTATTTAAGGCAACTGCCAAATCAGCAATTGTCGTATCTTCAGTTTCCCCCGAACGATGACTCATAACAGCGGTATAGAAATTCCGGTACGCCATATTTACGGCATCTATAGTTTCGGTCAAAGTTCCGATCTGGTTTACTTTTACCAGGATTGAATTGGCTACGCCTTTATCAATACCCATTTGGAGGCGCCTGGTATTGGTAACAAAAAGATCATCGCCTACAAGCTGGATTTTCTTGCCCATAACATCCGTCATCCGTTTCCAGCCCTCCCAATCGTCTTCTGCCATTCCGTCTTCAATCGAAATAATAGGATATTTATCGATCCAGGTTTTCCAGTAATCGACCATTTGTGATGAAGTAAGTTTTTCACCGGTCGATTTTTTAAGGTGGTACATTTTTTCATCTTCGAGAAAATACTCACTCGAAGCCGGATCGAGAGCGATAAATACATCCTTGCCTGGTTTGTAGCCTGCATTTTCGATAGCCTGAAGAATGACCGTGATTGCCTCTTCGTTCGATTTCAGGTTCGGGGCAAATCCACCTTCATCACCTACGTTGGTTGAATAACCACCTTTTTTCAGCACAGCACTCAGGCTATGGAATACTTCGGCTCCCATACGCAGACCTTCGCGGAACGACGGAGCACCCACTGGCATGATCATAAATTCCTGGAAATCGATGCTATTATCCGCATGCGACCCACCATTAATAATATTCATCATTGGGATAGGTAGCGTGTTAGCATTCACACCGCCAACATACCTGAACAAATAACTGCTTGATTCCTGTGCGGCTGCATTGGCTACAGCCAGTGAAACACCCAGAATGGCATTTGCACCCAGGTTCGATTTATTCGGAGTGCCATCCAATTCGATCATTTTGTGATCGATTTCATTCTGTTCGGTAACAAAGTAGCCTTTCAGTTCTTCGGCAAGTACTTTATTTACATTCTGAACGGCTTTTAAAACACCTTTTCCATTGTAAATGGATTTATCACCATCGCGAAGCTCACAGGCTTCGTGAATACCGGTAGAAGCACCGGAAGGTACTGCTGCACGGCCCATAACACCGTTTGATGTAAAAACATCCACTTCTACGGTTGGGTTGCCGCGAGAATCAAGTATCTGACGGCCTGTAATGTTTACAATCTGACTCATATGTTTAAATTTTAGGTTTTAGGATTTAGGGGTTGGGGGTTAGGGAATGTGTTAATGAGTTAATGTGTTAATGTGCTAATGTGCTAATGTGTTAATGTGTTAATTATCTTAACAACTACAATCTAGTACTAATACATTGTTAAATTGTCACATTATCGAATTGTCACATTAGCACATTGTCACATTATCAAATTATCACATTGTCAAAAAATGAGAAAAGGATAAAGTAAAGTAAACTTCACCTTATCCTTTTAAGTAATTCATTTACTTATTTTTAATTATTTTTCTTCGCTTTCGGTCTCTTCAGCTGATTCTTCCACTTTATTTTCAACAACTTCTTCGTCTTTAGCGGCTGCCTGAGCTTTGGCTTTTGTTGCCTCAACAGGCGTTTCTGTTGTTTTCTTAGCAGATGGCTTACGGCGACGGGTAGTCTTCTTGGTTCCTGCTTCTTTAACTGATAACAAAGCTTCGTTGTAATCAACTAATTCGACAATACACATATCAGCATTATCGCCGAGACGGAAGCCTGTTTTGAGTATCCGCAAATATCCGCCCGGACGATCGGCTACCTTTACTGATACCTCGCGGTAAAGTTCGGTAACAGCATCTTTATCCTGCAGGTAGCTGAACACAACACGACGCGAATGCGTTGAATCTACTTTAGCGCGTGTGATCAATGGTTCTACGTAACCCCTAAGTGCTTTCGCTTTGGCTATAGTAGTGCTGATACGCTTATGTTTTATTAAAGAGCTTGCCATATTGGCCAGCATAGCTTTGCGATGACTGCTGGTACGTCCCAGGTGGTTTATTGATTTCTGATGTCTCATTTCGCTTATTCCTTATCTAATTTGTACTTGGCAACATTCATGCCGAATTCCAGTCCTTTGGTTTTTACGAGATCTTCCAATTCGGTAAGCGACTTTTTACCGAAATTTCTGAATTTCAATAAGTCGTTCTTATTAAAAGCAACCAATTCCCCAAGGGTTTCCACATCGGCAGCTTTCAGGCAGTTAAGAGCGCGAACCGAAAGGTCCATATCTACTAACTTAGTTTTAAGTAACTGACGTATGTGAAGTGTATTTTCATCAAACTCTTCAGCCACAGCTTTTTCTTCAATATCCAAAGTAATTTTCTCATCGCTGAAAAGCATAAAATGGTGTATAAGAATTCTTGCAGCATCCTTCAGAGCATCTTTTGGATGTATAGATCCATCGGTTTTAATCTCAAGAACTAGTTTTTCGTAGTCGGTTTTCTGTTCAACCCGGTAATTTTCAATACTGAATTTCACATTTTTAATCGGAGTATGTATCGAATCCATGAAAATAGTACCAATGTGAGCTGTAGGGATTTTATTCTCTTCGGCAGGTACATATCCACGACCTTTGTTAACACATATTTCCACATTCATCTTCACGGAAGGTTCCATGTGGCAAATTACAATTTCAGGATTAAGTACCTGAAATATGGAAAGGTGTTTGGCTATGTCACCTGCAGTGAAAGTATCCTTACCGGTAACGGTGAAGTTAATTTTCTCTGTTTCTTCCGATTCAATTTGTTTACGAAATCTAACTTTCTTCAGGTTCAGAATTACATCCGTAATATCTTCAACTACTCCTTTAACCGAAGAAAATTCGTGTTCAACGCCATCAATCCGTAATGAGGTAATAGCAAATCCTTCGAGTGAAGAAAGTAATATCCTGCGCAATGCATTACCTATAGTGATACCAAAGCCAGGTTCGAGAGGGCGGAATTCGAAAACGCCGTCATACTCGTTAGCCTGAATCATGATAACCTTATCAGGTTTCTGGAATGCTAAAATTGCCATAAAAGTCCTTTGTTTAAAAAATGTAAAAAAAATTACTTCGAGTACAATTCCACAATAAGCTGTTCCTTGATGTTTTCAGGAATCTCTTCACGCTCAGGGAAATTAATAAACTTACCGCTCATCAAAGCACCATCCCACTCGAGCCAGGAGTAACGCATAATACGTCCCTGCAGTGAATTCTGAATTACTTCGAGTGATTTGGAACGCTCACGAACAGCAATAACATCGCCTCTTTCACATTCGTACGAAGGTATATTTAATACCCTGCCGTTAACCGTAATATGTCCGTGACCAACCAGTTGTCGCGCTCCGTCACGGGTTGGGGAAATTCCTAACCTGTAAACGACATTGTCGAGACGTGCCTCAATAAGTTGCAACAGAATTGCTCCCGTAACACCTTTTTTACGTGTAGCTTTCTCGAAAATATTCCTGAATTGTTTTTCAAGAATACCATAGGTGTATTTAGCTTTTTGTTTTTCCTGAAGCTGAACGCCATATTCAGATTGTTTTTTCCTACGTTTTGTCTGACCGTGCATTCCGGGAGGATAGTTCTTCTTTTCGTAAGAACGGTCGGGTCCGTAGATAGGTTCTTTAAATTTCCTGGCTATCCTTGTCTTAGGACCAATATATCTTGCCATAAAGCCTTTTAATTATGTATTATTAAACTTGTTGTTCGTAAATATCGAAGTAGGAAGTAAACCTTAAACTCTTCTGCGTTTTGGAGGCCTGCAACCGTTGTGAGGTAAAGGAGTAATATCCTGTATCTCTGTAACTTCTATACCAGCAGTATGAAGCGTACGTATTGCAGATTCTCTTCCGGAGCCCGGTCCTTTAACGTAAACCTTCACTTTACGCAGTCCGAGGTCAAAAGCCACTTTCGAACAATCCGTAGCAGCCATTTGGGCAGCATAAGGAGTATTTTTCTTGGAACCTCTGAATCCCATCTTGCCAGCTGATGCCCAGGAAATAACCTGTCCGGCATTGTTAGTTAACGAAATTATGATGTTGTTGAAAGAAGCTGAAACATAAGCTCTTCCGGTAGCTTCAACTTTAACAACTCTTTTCTTCGATACTTTGGTGGTCTTTGCCATAGTAAAACTATTTGTACTTTAAATGCTTTCTTATTTAGTTGCCTTTTTCTTGTTAGCAACCGTTTTTTTCCTGCCCTTACGTGTACGGGCATTGTTTTTGGTACTTTGTCCACGCAAAGGAAGGCCTAAACGGTGACGAACCCCACGGTAGCAACCGATATCCATCAATCGTTTTATGTTGAGTTGAACTTCCGAACGAAGCGCTCCTTCAATTTTGAAACTGTCGTTGATAATAGCGCGGATGTTATTCTGCTCATCATCGTTCCAGTCCTGGACTTTTTTATTGCGATCGATACCGCACTGATCCAGGATACTTTGTGCCGAGGCGCGGCCAATTCCGAAAATGTAGGTCAGACCTATTTCACCTCTTTTGTTTTTTGGTAAGTCAATACCAGCAATACGTGCCATATATAGTAATAGCTTTGGGGATTACACAATTATTAACCTTGCCTTTGTTTGTACTTGGGATTCTTTTTATTAATGACGTAAATCCGCCCCTTCCTGCGTACGATCTTGCATTCAGGTGTTCTTTTCTTGACTGATGCTCTAACTTTCATTGCTTGTGTTATTTCTTAAAGGTGTATTGTACTTTATTTATAACGGAAGTTTATTCTTCCCTTGCTGAGGTCATACGGCGACATTTCAATTTTCACCCTATCGCCAACAAGAATTTTAATGTAATGCATTCTCATCTTGCCTGAAATATGAGCGATAATCATATGTCCATTTTCAAGTTCAACCCGGAACATAGCATTGCCTAGTGATTCTCTTACCACACCGTCCTGCTCAATTACAAGTTGTTTAGCCATAAATTATTATTACCTTGTTATTAGTATGTCAGGATTAATAACCTGCTCAATTTCACTGAAACTCGACAAAATTTCTACTCCGTCCTTTTTAATCACTACGGCATGTTCGAAATGAGCCGAAGGTTTTCTATCTATTGTCCGTATTGTCCATCCGTCATTTTCCTGCATCACCTGCCGGCTGCCAAGATTAATCATAGGTTCGATACAGATAACCATTCCTGCCTCCAGTTTCGGACCTGTTCCCCTTCGACCGTAATTAGGCACTTCAGGTTTTTCGTGCAGGCTGGTTCCAAGTCCATGCCCCACCAAATCGCGAACTACTGAATAACCGAAACCTTCCACATAGGTTTGTACTTCATAACCTATATCTCCGACACGTTTTCCGGCAGCAACGGCGCCTATCCCTTTGAACAAAGAGTTATACGTATGTTGCATCAGCATCTCAGTATCTACAGCCATCGGTACTATGCCAAAAGAAAAGGCAGAATCTCCGAAATAACCATCAATAATAGTTCCGCAATCAATTGAAACAAGATCACCTTCTTTCAATTCGCGTTTTCCGGGTATTCCATGAACCACCACCTCATTAACCGATATACAAAGCGTAGCAGGAAATCCATGATACCCTTTAAAAGCAGGTTTTGCTTTGTGGTCGCGGATAAACTCTTCAGCTATTTTATCGAGAGCAAGTGTAGTAATTCCTGGTTTGATATGCCTGGCAACTTCCGCTATCGTTTTTCCAACAAGTAAAGAACTGGTACGTATTAATTCAATTTCTATTTCCGTTTTAATAAGAGCCATTACAACAGTTTTACAACTGATTAAAATGCAGCTCCGGCAGCACTACGTCCTTTTATTCTGCCTGATTTTGTCAGACCTTCGTAATGACGCATCAATAAATGACTTTCAATTTGCTGTAATGTGTCGAGCACAACTCCAACCAGAATCAGTAAGGATGTACCGCCATAAAACTGAGCAAACTGTGAACTTACACCAGCCATACGAACCAGCGCTGGCATGATGGCAACTAACGCCAGGAAAAGTGAACCTGGGAAAGTAATTTTCGACATCACTGAATCAATAAAGTCAGCCGTCTTCTTTCCGGGTTTTACTCCGGGTATAAAACCATTATTCTTCTTCATATCCTCAGCCATCTGGTTTGGATTAACCGTTATAGCTGTGTAGAAGTAGGTAAAAACAATGATCATGAGTGCGTATGTGAAATTATACCAAAATCCATTAATGTTGGTAAACGCTGCTGCAAATCCCTGTAAGCTTTCGCTGCTTGCAAAACCAGCTATAGTTAAAGGAAGAAACATAATAGCCTGGGCAAAAATGATCGGCATAACTCCGGCTGCATTCACTTTCAAGGGTATGTACTGGCGAACACCACCGTATTGTTTGTTTCCAACTACACGTTTTGCGTATTGAACAGGTATCTTACGTGTCCCCTGAACAAGCAGGATACAAAGCAGAACAACCATTACAAGAACAACTAATTCCACGATAAACAGAACAAGTCCGCCTCCCTTTTGCTCCATACGAGCCAAAAACTCGCTAAAGATAGCAAAAGGCAAACGAGCCATGATACCAACCATAATGATGAGTGAAATACCATTTCCTAAACCTTTATCAGTGATCTTTTCGCCCAGCCACATAACAAACATAGTACCCGAAACTAATACTACTACTGAAGTGATCCAGAAGAATACCGAGGGTGAAGTTACATTCGGATCGAAGGGCGTTATTGCCTGCGAAGGTAACTGTGAAATCAGGTTAGCAATATAACCGGGAGCCTGAAGTGCTGTAATGACAACGGTCAGGTAACGGGTAAGTTGATTGATCTTTTTACGTCCGCTCTCGCCTTCCTTCTGCAGTTTCTGGAAATATGGTATAGCCATACCCAGCAACTGGATTACGATGGAAGCCGAAATGTAAGGCATGATACCTAAAGCAAAAATTGAAGCATTACTGAAGGCACCTCCTGAGAACATGTTAAGCAAGCCTAACAGTCCGGATGAAGATTGATTCTTCAATGCCATTAATTGCTGAGGATCAACTCCCGGTATTGTAACATAGGATCCGAACCTGTAGATCAGAACAAGGCCAAGTGTATAGCCTATCCTTCTACGAAGTTCGTCGATCTTATAAATATTCTTAAGTGTCTGAATGAATCTTTTCATTAAGCTCAGAGTTTAATAACAGTTCCACCAACTGATTCAATAGCCTGTATAGCTTTGGTTGAAAAAGCATTGGCTGTAACATCAATTTTCGCTTTCAATTCGCCGCGACTCAAAATTTTGAGCAGATCCTTCTTTCCAAGTAATCCGTTTTCTCTCAGAATTTCAGGAGTAATGACAACAATACCAGTTGATTCAGCCAGTTTTTGAAGAACATCTATATTTATACCAGTGTATTCAACCCTGTTTATGTTTTTGAAACCTGATTTAGGCACCCGGCGATACAAAGGCATCTGGCCTCCTTCGAAACCGCGTCTGCGCTTGTAACCTGAACGAGATTTGGCTCCTTTGTGTCCGCGGGTAGATGTACCACCGCGACCTGATCCCTGACCACGTCCGATTCGTTTTTGAGATTTTGTAGCGCCTTCTGCAGGCTGTAAATTACTTAGATCCATGTTATATAAGTTCTATAAAGGATTTACAATTAAATTTCTTCCACTTTCAACAGATGGCTGATAGCTCTTATCATGCCTTCAATTTGTGGGGTTGCTACGTGGTCAACAGGGCGGTTCATTTTGGTGATGCCAAGTGCACGCAGTGTACGTTTCTGACGTTCGGGTTGTTTAATACCACTTTTAATTTGTGTGATTCTGACGTTTCTCATCGCGCTATTTATTTAGTGGTTAACCGTTAAATACTTTATCCATACTAACACCGCGAAGTTGAGCTACCGAATGTGCATCTCTAAGCTGACACAGACCTTCAATTGTTGCTTTCACAACACTGTGAGGGTTTGATGAGCCTTTAGATTTGGCAAGTACATCCTTAACACCAACACTTTCGAGTACTGCACGCATAGCGCCACCGGCTATAACACCTGTACCACTTGTTGCCGGTTTCATGAAAACCAATGCTCCGCCATATTTACCTAATTGTTCGTGAGGTATTGTGCCTTTAAGAACAGGAACACGTACCAGATTTTTTTTGGCATCTTCAATACCTTTTGCAATTGCAGCCTGTACTTCTTTCGCCTTGCCAAGACCATGACCTACAACTCCATTTTCGTTTCCAACTACAACAATAGCTGAGAATGTGAATGTACGTCCGCCCTTGGTAACTTTAGTAACGCGCTGGATGGCGACGAGCCTGTCTTTTAATTCGATATCGCTCGATTTAACTCTATTTGTGATTACGTTTGCCATAGCTGTATTTAAAATTTGATCCCACCTTCTCTGGCTGAATCAGCCAGGGCTTTAACTCTACCATGATAAAGATAACCATTACGGTCGAAAACCACCGACAGAATTCCGCTTTCGAGGGCGCGTTCTGCTATTAGTTTTCCAACAAGCTTGGCTTTCTCGCTCTTGGTAACTTTTTGATCCGCTATACCTTTAGCGCGTGATGATGCTGCAGCTAATGTTGTACCTGATTGATCATCAACCAATTGCACATATATATCTTTGTTGCTGCGAAAAACTGTCATGCGAGGACGTTCACCTGAGCCGGTTATGACTTTACGAACGCGTCGCTTGATTTTCAGTCTCCTGTATTCTTTATCTACTTTGAATGACATTGATTGAAAGTATTATGCTGTTCTCAATGATTATTTATCCGATGCTGACTTGCCAGCTTTACGTTTCAGTACTTCGCCTACAAACTTGATACCTTTTCCTTTGTATGGCTCTGGTTTGCGAAGTGATCTTATTTTTGCCGCCACCTGACCAATAAGTTGTTTGTCGTGTGACACCATGGTAATGATAGGGTTTTTACCTCTTTCGGTCAGTGCACTTACCTGGATTTCACCGGGAAGTTCAAAGAAGAAATTGTGTGAATAGCCTAATGCGAGTTCCAAAGTCTGACCTACAACAACGGCTTTATAACCTACACCTACAAGTTCTTGTTTTACTGTAAACCCATCGCTTACACCCTGTACCATATTAAAAAGCAGTGAACGGTACAGACCATGCATTGATCTGTGGCGTTGCTGTTCAGTAGGGCGCTGCACAAGTATCTGATTATTTTCTACCTTTATGATAATATCCGGATCTACCTGTTGTTTCAGTTCGCCTCTTGAACCTTTAACGGTAACAAGATTTTTATCTGACACTGTGATTGTAACTCCGGAAGGAATCGTAATCGGTAATTTTCCAATTCTCGACATTCTTATATCCTCCTTTTTATTAACTAACGTAACAAATTACTTCGCCACCAACATTTTGTTTCTTGGCTTCTTTATCGGTCATCAAACCATGTGATGTGGACACTATCGCTATTCCAAGTCCGTTAAGAACCCGGGGAAGATTGTCCTTACCAACGTAGCGGCGCAATCCTGGTTTACTGATCCTTTCAATCTGCGTGATGGCCGATTGCTTGGTAACAGGATGGTATTTGAGCGCAATCTTAATAACACCGGGTATACTCTCATCTTCAAATTTAAAATTAAGAATATAGCCCTGGTCGAAGAGGATTTTTGTTATCTCCTTCTTGAGATTAGATGCAGGAATTT
>JBAXBJ010000038.1:0-39033 GCA_037142075.1 Bacteroidota bacterium | reverse complement strand
CTGGAAACTGGAGACTGGAAACTGGAGACTGGAAACTGGAGACTGGAAACTGGAGACTGGAAACTGGAGACTGGAAACTGGAAACTGGAGAATGGAAACTGGGGACTGGAAATTGGGGACTGGAAAAATGGAGACTGGAAACTGGAAAATAGAAACTGTTTTTTCGTTAATGGAAAGTCAGGAACCAGCAACAAGAAACCAGCAACAATCACCCAAATATTTCAATGCATTCCGGGCTTTAATGGTTAGAACGAAATTATTCTTCCACCGCCTTTTTTTCTTTAAAAATATCATAATCAAGTACTTTCAGATGCCAGTTATCCTCCGTTTTACATTTCTTGTAACGCAAAAAGTACGAAGTAGCACCAAGTGCTGCCAAAGAACCGCTAACAATATATATCGTATTATCGACCAAGGGCTCTTCATCGTGGATGGTTCGATTTATCATGCTTCCTCCGGCGTACAGCGCTGAAGCCAGGAAAAATTTCGGCCAGGATACATAAAACCAATGCCGTTTCCTATCAACTTCACAAACGTTGGCAAGGGCAAAAGTGAAATTTCTGTCAATCGTAAATACCGAATCATCGAGATAAGTTATTTCGCCGGATGCCTGAAACTCAGGAATGCCGGTACGTATCGAAATTTTATCACCTATGTTATACAAAAACCGTTGAGTGTTCCCTGACTTCTGGAGTAACAAAACCTTCTGTGCCTCAACAGTTTGATTTAATAAAATAAATAATAAAGTCCAGAACAGAAGTAAATATAGTCTCATAAAACGAATTGTTTGATACCGCTAAAATTAAGCAAATTTATTTCTATTGCTTGTTAAAAAGTCAAAAATATTACTCCCGCCCTGAAATGGGCCCGAAGCCCGAAGTATTGATATTTTTCCGACATTTGTACACTCATTAGCACATTTCATATGCGATTCAGGTTCATCACTTTACTAATTATTTCCGGTTTCCTGTTACTACATGGATGTAAAAATGTTTCGAAAGACAAACTTACCGTTCAGGGCAGTTTCGCAAATCTGCCGGATGCCAGGCTATATCTTTACCAGATTCTGCCTGCCAGCAAACCGCTGATTGATTCTGTAAACACTGATAATAAAGGAAATTTCAGTATTTCTTTTCAGGTTAAGAAACCTGCATTTTACAGCCTACGCCGCAATCTTGGTGATGAAATTACGCTGGTGATTCTGCCCGGTGAAAATATTAAAATTGGAGGCAATGGCAATTCCATGCTGGATTCATACTCAGTTGAAGGTTCAGAAAACTCGGCATTGTTTGCTGATTATAGCCATTTTACCACAGCCAATCTTAAACAGGTTGATTCTTTATCACGGATTTTCGCCGAAAGCCGCAACCGCTCTGATTTCCAGGAAATCAAAACCGGGCTGGATACAGCTTATTTACAGATTTTTAACCATCAGAAAGAAAAAGTCATTTCGTTTGTGACGAAGCACCCCAATTCACTGGCATCCTTACTTGTAATTTCGTCTGATTTTGGTCCGAACCCGTTGTTATCGGAGCATTCACACCCCGATCTGTTTTTAAAACTTGATAGTACACTTATCCGATCGTTTCCCGAAAACAGTCTGGTTACTGCATTTCACCTGCGTATGCTCGATTTCCAAGCAGAAATGGGAGATATGGAACTTCACGATAAACTTCTGAAACCCGGAATGCCCGCTCCTGAAATCAGCCTGCCGGACGCGACAGGGAAGGAGAGAAAGTTGTCGTCGTTAAAAGGCAAACTTACTTTGGTATATTTCTGGAGCAGTTGGGACGCCAAAAGTAGGCAGGTAAATATGAATCTTACAAGCCTTTACAGCCGGTATCACGACAGAGGTTTTGAAATATATGCCGTTTCCATTGATTCCGACGCCGACCTCTGGCAAAAGGCGTTCAGGCTCGATAAAGCTTATTGGATGCAGGTAAATGATGCGAAAGGTCTTGGATCTGACTATAGTAAAACCTATGGCGTAAGGGCTTTGCCAAAAATGATCCTGGTTGGAAAAGATGGCAAGATCATCGCTGGCAACCCGGTTTTCGGAGAATTGGACGGTCTGGTAAAGAATAACCTTTAAAGATGGATGTCGGATATAATAATCGGTTATAATTAAAGAGATAAAACTAACTAAAATCCACCAAATAATGTTAAAACAAGGGCTCCTGCTAATCACCTATAATTCCCCTACTCACTCTCCACTCATAACTCATCACTCATAACTTATAACTTTTCCCTTTGCTCTAACCCCTAAACCCCAAAACCTTTGACTCAATCCATAAAAAAATACATCTATTTTGCCAGTGATTTTCATTTTGGTATTCCCGACAGGCAAAGCAGCCTGGTTCGGGAGAAAAGGTTTATCCGGTGGCTGAATATAGTTGAAAAGGATGCCGAAGCCATTTACCTGATGGGCGATCTTTTCGATTTCTGGTTCGAGTTTAAAACGGTTGTTCCAAAAGGATTTACCCGGCTTTTCAGTAAGTTGGCTGACTTAAACGACAAAGGGATTCCTGTTCATTTTTTCAAAGGAAACCACGACCTGTGGGCTTTCGACTACCTCAAGGAGGAATCGGGGGTTATTATTCACAACGACACACAGGAAATAACATTAAAGGGAAAGACGTTCTTTCTTGCTCATGGCGATGGCCTTGGTCCGGGCGATTTCAGGTATAAGTTTATGAAAAAGGTGTTTCTTTCAAAATTTCACCAATTCCTGTTTCAGTGGTTTCACCCCGACCTGGGAATGGAAATAGGATATTATTTTTCGCGCGGTAGCCGGATCTCGAACATGATCAAAGAAGGGAAAGACGAGAAATACGTACTTGCCGAAAAAGAGTACCTTTTGATTTTTTCGCACGAAATGGCAGTGCAAAAACCTGAAATAGATTACTTTGTATTCGGGCACCGGCATGTTCCTACTAACTTAAAAATTTCTGAAACGGCAAGTTGTATCATCCTAGGCGATTGGGTGAAACATTACTCCTATGGTAAATTTGATGGAGAAACATTCGAAATAAATTATTTTGAACAGGAATAGTGTAATACTGTATTATCATTTTATCATCCAACTGCACAAATTCAGCCAAGTAATAAGATTAAAAATCCAAAATAACTCATTTTTCATACATTTACCAGCTAAAACTGCAACTCATGAATTCTATAAAAACCTATATCGAAACCAACAAAGACCGTTTCCTGGACGAACTGTTTGGCCTTATTCGTATTCCTTCCATCAGTTCCGAAAGCGAGCATAAGGATGATATGGTTAAAACAGCCCAATATATTGTTGACCAGTTACTTAAATCGGGTGCCGATAAAGCCGAAATCATGCCGACCACAGGGCATCCTGTGGTGTATGCCGAAAAAATAATTGATCCGGCTAAACCGACAATCCTGGTTTACGGGCACTACGATGTAATGCCGGTTGATCCGCTTAACCTCTGGGATTCGCCGCCTTTTGAACCTGAAATCCGTGACGGGAAAATATTTGCCCGCGGCGCGGTGGATGACAAAGGACAATTATTCATGCAGGTGAAGGCTTTTGAATACCTGGTTTCGACCAACCAGCTTCAGTTTAATGTAAAATGGATGATTGAAGGAGAGGAAGAAATGGGCTCGCCGGCCCTGGCAAAATGGCTTCCCGGCCAGAAAGACCTGTTGAAAGCGGATCTTATCCTGGTTTCGGACACAAGCATGATTGCCATCAATATACCAAGCATAACGGTTGGATTGCGCGGACTTGCCTACATGGAAGTGGAAGTTGCCGGTCCTGACAAAGACCTGCATTCGGGCATTTACGGTGGAGCTGTCGCTAACCCGGCCAATGTTTTAGCAAAGATGATTGCTTCCCTGCACGATGAAAACAACCACATTACGATCCCCGGATTTTACGATGACGTATTGGAACTGACCATTGAAGAGCGCAGGGATATGGCTCGCGCACCTTTCAACCTGGTTGAATACAGGAAAAAGCTTGATATCAAGGCTACTCTTTGCGAAAAAGGGTATACGGTAAACGAATGTACCGGCACGCGCCCTGCCCTGGATATAAGCGGAATCTGGAGCGGTTATACCGGCGAAGGCTCAAAAACGGTACTCCCTGCCAAAGCTTTCGCGAAAATAAGTATGAGGTTGGTTCCTCACCAGGATCCACATGTTATTGCCGGGCTTTTTACTGAATATTTCAAGTCCATTGCTCCTGAAACTGTGAAGGTTAAAGTGACCGAGCATCACGGGGGATTTCCTTATGTTGCGCCTACCGATACGGCTGCTTACCGGGCAGCAAGCAAAGCCTACGAAACTGTGTTCGGCATCAAACCTGTCCCAACCCGCAGCGGTGGAAGTATCCCGATTATTTCGACTTTCGAGCAGGTGCTGGGAATAAAAAGCATTTTAATGGGCTTTGGCCTTGATACAGATGCGGCTCATTCGCCAAACGAAAATTTCCATCTCGAATGTTTCTTTAATGGCATTGAAACTATTACCTGGTTTTACAAATTTTACGCAGAGGAACTCGCGTAAAAAGAGTGATCAGCTGAAAACCGACAAATTTCCTTCCGAAACCGGAATAGCACTACATCTTGACAACTTTCCGGAAAACCACCTGGTTTCGATTGTTTATTTTCAGGATATAAACGCCAGTTTGCCAGTTTTTTGTGTCGAATGATATGGTTTTTGAAGACAGTTGTGGCGCTTTAATAACCCGTCCGTCCGAATACATAATTTCAATAGTGACAGGATCGTTAGCTGTAATTAAAAGTTTATCGCATACCGGGTTTGGATAAACTTGTATTCCCGGAATCTCTTTTTCGGTTTCACCAACATTCAACAGGCTAAACATTTCTTCGGGAGCAAATGCGGAAGCTGCAAAGGTATGGTCAATGGACTGAACACTCCAGTAATAAGTTCCGTCCGGCAGATTTACTGTCCAGTCGGTATTATTGCCTGTATTGCCGGCCTGTGGAAGCAATCGTTTCCCATTTACGGGATTCGACATGGCTGAAAGTACATTCTGGGCCCCGGAAGCAGTCCCGATGCGGATATTGTACGTAAGTCCTTTTACAGGAGTGTGGTCATCGGTCGCATCAAGCCATCCCAGGTAAACAGTGTGCCCGTCAATAAACATACTTAATCCGTCAGGAATTGATGGTGGTTGATTCACAGAGAAGGTATTGCTCCTCAATACATTTGAATACAATCTGGTTTTTGCCGTTCCTGCCGATGTTATACCTGAAATCAGAATATCCAGGTCGCCATCGTTATCATAATCGCCCCATGCTGCCGAACCCCTTTCAGCTCCTTCGAGAGGTGCATTGATATCAGTAAAATTGGTATTGCCATCTTTGTGATAAACGATACTTGAAAGTGTTCCGCATCCTGCGTTCTGACCTGTCAAAAGAATATCTGCCTTTCCGTCGTTATCATAATCGCCCCAGGCAGCCGTGCCTAATGAAGCACCAATCAATCCAGGGTAAACATTCTCAAAAACCATGTTGCCAAGGTTCCTGAATATGGAAGTCTGAGGTTCGAGGTATTCATTAAAGCCTGTGATCAGTAAATCTAAATCCCGGTCGTGGTCGAAATCGCACCAGGATGAAGAACCACCAGCCAGCGGAGTAATCGCAGTTTGTGGCACTTCGGAAAATCCCCCCCCGCTGTTGCGATAGATGGCCGCCATTAAAATACCACCCAAATCACCCATTACAAAAACATCCAAATCGCCATCGTTATCAAAATCACCCCAATCGACCCAGCAATTTGATACTGCGGGTAACACTGCATTAATATCCGTAAAAACACCGGCATTGTTATTTAAAATCCGGCAACTAGATGCACCTGCAATGAGAATATCCAGGTCGTTGTCACCATCATAATCACCCCAGGCTACTGCACCATCGGAACCAATAACGGGCAAACCGGCCTCTTTCTGAATAAAAACACCGTTGTTGTTCTGGTAAATATAAGTCTTTGAATTGTTGATGTTTCTGCCACAGGCTAAAATATCGAGATCGCCGTCGTTATCGTAATCGCCCCAGGCTAGCGCACTGTTGTAAATTCCTGTCAATCCAGCATTTATATTCGTAAATTCACCTGCATCATTCCGGTAAATGGATGCCACATAAGGTCCGTTTCCATGATCGCCGGTGAGCAAAACATCCAGATCACCGTCATTATCATAGTCGCCCCATGCAATTGAACTGCGGCCTACGTCAACTATTCCGGCATCTGCAGGGGAAAACCCCTGGGAGAAAGCAGCAAAAACCACCAGGAAAAACAAACCGCCAAGTAGTATCTTTTTTAGCATAATCAGTATAAATGTGGACGCTGGAATATTGGTTTCATTTTAATTGTTAAAAATAGAATCTATCTGTAAGATATGGTCCGGCTTTAAAATCAATTAGTAAGAAATTTATAAATCAATCATCATCTTCTTCTTTATCATTCTGATGATCAATAATATACTGCTTTGTAGCAGGACTCCAGAATTCGCTGTGCCTTATTTGTCCTCCGGTGCGCCCCACGTAAACCATTGCTGCGGAACTAATCAGCGAAAGAACCAGAGTAATTATAAAGAGAAAACGAACGGATTTTTCCTCTTTCCAGATACTGAATAATGTTAACGCCGACAGCAAGCCTGCAGGAATAAGCAAATACATTCCTATGGATGCTATTTCTTCGTGGCGGCTGACAAGACTCTTGGCTACTTCGGGTATTACTTTTACTGCTTCTTCTGCCGGATTACCAGTCAAATAGGCAAGAATCGCCATTAATGCTGCAAAAAACACGGTTGCAAGACCGCTTATCTTAACTCCCTGGTTGGAGAATACCATCCCTGCATGCAGGATCAGGGTTCCTATTATCACACCGATGATAGGGAAATGGTTGATCACTAAATGAAAATAGGCCCAATTCATAGCGATGATTTTAAGAAATGGTTAAAAAAGCAGAAGGATGTTTGAAAAAAGACATCTATATTCAGTCGCAAATATAAATAATATCGGTTGCTTTACTAATTTCTTATTTCAAAATCAGCTACTATTCACCCCCTCAATTCGCCATTTTTGCCGCAGATTTCACAGAAAGCACAGATTTATAGCACCAGGGATAGTTTTATGTTAAAACTGACTGAATTGATTTAATTCAAATCTGCGAAATCTGTGACTTGTATTTGTTTTCAATACTATGTAAGGGCTGAATATACAAACAAAAACGGTTGCAGAATTTCTTCTGCAACCGCCATCAATTACATGTTTGAAACTACCTGCGTGTAGGATTTTCGGAAGTTCTGCTTTCAGGGCGTTCTGTATCTTTTTTAATTTCCGTCTGCCTGCCGCTTTCTTTTTCAATCTTTCTGTTGACCGTATTTTCTACCCGGTTAGCCGATGCCGGAATCGATGTAATCACTCTTTCCTGGCGTGATGGCTGAACAACAGGAGTTTGCATTTTAACTGGTTCGCGTGATGAGGAACTGATTCCATTTTCACGGGTAGTAGTAGTGCGGGATTGACGGTTTTCAGAATTTTCAATCCTGGGTGATGTTGTTTGCAGTTTACCTCTTTCAGCCTCATTATTGTTAAAATCCCTTGAAGGTGTTTGCCTTGTTGGTTCAACTGAAGGTAGAGGAATATTTCTAACGCCAGAACCTTGTGACCCATTGCGAGGTTCAACTCTTGTTTCACCATTTACATTTCCATTACGTTGCTCCGACTGGGTGTTAATGCGTGTTGTATTCACTTTTGGATCCCTGGTTTCCCCTGTAGTCCTCGTGGCTGGAGCCGGAGTTGAATTTCCTGGATTTTCCCTACTGTAAGCATTCACATTCTCATTACGCTCATTCAATCTCTGGTTTGCTCTGCCCGTTTCGGTGCTGCTTTCACGGGTACGGATAGCTCCGGGGTTGTTCGTTCTTGCGTTGGTTTGCTGAATACGCGTGCTTGATTTTGCCTGTTCAACATTCCTGTATTCTGTCGGACGTGATTCACCTCTTGGCTTATCAACTTCAGGGCGGTACACATTCAGCCTGTCGCTTCTGACCCCGGTATTTTCAGGTCTTTTATTGTCAACAACCTGCATTGTTCTGACCTTGGTCCTGCCGTATCTTTCCACATCAGTAACCCTTGGTCCCTGATACCAGGAATTGTGATTTCCACTGTTGTGACTATTGTCAATATAGATATTGGTGATATTTGTGATGTTGGTAACATTCACATGCTTGTCGTAGATGTAGTTATTCCAGTTATTTGAGCAGAAGCGGTTTTGTGGTACAAATGTCCACCATGGGTCAGGTGCATACCAATTGGAGTTCACATTAACGTAGATGTTTGGTCCCATTGGTGCCCAGCCCCAGTAATTATTGTACGAACCCCAGGTTACCCAGGCAGGTGCCCATTCGTATCCGGGAATCCACATCCAGCCTAAGTAATCGTCAAAATCCCAGCGGCCGTAGTGAAATGTTGCCCATCCCCAGTTGTAGTCAGAAACCCAGGTCCAGCCATATGTGGTATACACCCAGTTTCCACCGGAGGAATAAGGGCGAAAATCCTCTGGGTAATCGAAGTAAGGACGCCAGATATATCCAAAATCAGGGGAGTAAATCCAATCACCATAGGGTGAGAGCTGGTCGTAGAAAGTCTGGATCGAGATGGTTAGGTGTGAATTTATATTTTTGTATTTGTGTGCCTCGGCACCCAATACTATAACCATCGAAAGGAGCAGGAATAAGGTTATCTTTTTCATGGCAGTAAGTGTTAGTAATGTGTTATTAATTAAATCCTTTATTAACAATAGTTTCAGACAGTCTGTTACAAAGTATGAAGCAAAGTCTGTGCCACAGAAATCGATTTTTACATTTATTTTTCAAAAATTTATACGAATTTCGACCTGGCAATTACAACCCATTAGAAAACAGACAGATAAAAAAAACCAGCAGTGTTGAAATACTGCTGGTTTTTCAAAAAATTATAGAAAATTCTATTTTATTCCAAACTTTTTATTGTAGGCAGCAACCCCATCATCCAGGAATTTAATGTAAGAGGCAATATCCAGGTCATAGGCATGAGGTGTAACCATCGAATTACCGTCCCCGTCGAGGATTACATAAAAAGGTTGTGCATTCTTTCCGAATTTTTCGATCTGTATTTCAGTATTTTTCTTTCCCAGGAGCTTTACCTGTCGTCCAGCTTTATTGGTGTACCAATGATTTTCAGGCATTTCTATCACCTTGTCGTCCACATAAAGGGCAACCAGAACAAAATTCTCTCGGAGGCGTTTCAGTACCTGGGGATCGCTCCAAACGCGGTTTTCCATTTCGCGGCAGTTGGTACAGCCGTGCCCGGTGAAATCAACAAATACAGGTTTTTTTAAGACCTTTGAAGCTTTCAGGGCTTCGTCATAATCGAAATATCCTTTTAACCCGTGAGGCAATTTAAGTGCAGTATTAAGGTAGTTTGGAGTTTCGGCGATATTCCCCTTGCTTATTTCGCCTCCGCTTCCGGCATTATCGCGCACAATGGCTGTTACATCAAAATCCTGCGTTTCCATGGGAGGAAGCCAGCCTGAAATGCCTTTTAAGGGTGCTCCCCACAAACCCGGCACAAGATATATTACAAAAGTGAAGGTAGCCACGATAAGGAGCAGCCGCGGAAACGACTTCACGACCGGGTAGTCGCTGTCGTGGGGAAATTTTATTTTTCCGAGCAGGTAAAATCCCATCATGGTAAAAATCACGATCCAGAAACCCAGGTAAATTTCACGATCGAGGATTCCCCAATGGTAAGTCTGGTCGGGCACATTGAGAAATTTAAGCGCAAAAGCCAGTTCGATAAATCCCAGAACAACTTTGATAGTATTGAGCCAGCCACCCGATTTGGGCATTTTATTAAGCCACTGCGGAAATAATGCAAACAAGGTAAAAGGTATGGCAAAGGCAAGTGAGAAGCCCAGCATCCCAACCACCGGCTTAATGATTTGACCACCAACCGATTCGACTAGTATTGTACCGACAATTGGCCCGGTACAGCTAAACGAAACCAGCACCAGGGTAAGTGCCATAAATACGGTGCCAATAGTGCCGCCCTTGTCTTCAGCTACTACCGATTTGTTTACCAGCCAGTTAGGCATGGTGATTTCGAAATATCCGAAAAAGGAAGCTGCAAAAATCACAAAAATCAGGAAAAACAGAATGTTGGGAAGCCAGTGCGTACTGATCCAGTTGCTGAACTCCGCACCAAAAAGGACGGCTATCACGGTTCCGAAAAGAGTATAAATGGCAATGATTGACAACCCATATATGGAAGCCTGAACTTTCCCGTTGGAACCCGATTTCATGAAATAGGAAACGGTCATCGGTATCATCGGGAAAACGCAGGGAGTAAGTATAGCAATCAAACCTGCCCCAAATGCAATCAAAAAGAAGAGCCACAAGGGTGTTTTCCCGTCGTCAAAAGTATCAGTGGTCGAAACAGCGGCCGGTGTCGAAAGAGAAACCGAATTAACAGTTGTAACAGAATCAGTAGATTTTAGCGGCAAAGTATCATTAGAGGCAACTGCAGCAGATGCGATAACCGTTTTTGCACCCGGCATAGTAAAAGAAAAAGGAGTTTCGCCGGGAATACATGTGCCTTCGTCGCAGGTTTGAAAATAAATCAAACCACTTATTTTAACAGGCTTATTGCTGACAATTTTAATTTTTTGCGTAAAAACGGCATTCAGATCGTACGATTTAATGTCTCTCTCGAACATCTCGTCATAAACCTTATGTCCTTTTGGTTCAACCACTTTGCCCAGAAATTTTATTCCTGATGTTTTTTCAAAGATGAACTCAGTCGCCATAGGGCCTTCGCCTACCGGGTATTTTTCCTGCGAATACAAATGCCAGCCGGGAATAATTTTTGCGATAAATTGCAGCTCAGCAATTGTGTCATTCGTTCGTACTACTTTAAACGACCAGGTAGCCGGTTCCAGTAGTTGCGAATAAGCCGAAAATCCTACAAGAATATTTAGTACAACTGTAAGTATCAATGTTTTATACGAGTGAAGTTTTATTCTCTTCATGATAAAGATTTGATTAAACGAATTTAATTCTGCTATAAACCACAGCCGGCAAAATTATAAATTTATACACAAGGAGCTACACCTTTGTAACAGAATTAATTAAGAAATTTATTGATGTAGATAGGATCGGTATTCCTGACTAACAACCTATCGGATGTGTAGCACAATTTAGCTAAAAAGCAGGCAACAACTGCCTTTCAGTTCATCGGCATCCTTGCTTTCGTCGGTGCAGGAAACAACGAGTGCATTCTTCGTTTTTGGGCTTATCCGAAAGCGATTGTCAATCCTTTTGCCTATCACCCAGGCGATATCGTCACCCGAAGTGAGAAGCCATGTTTTTTCTTTGTCAGCCAGCGAAACTTTCTGGTCCACGAAAAAATCACTCAGCTTTTTCTTTCCTTTCAATCCCAACGGCACAAACCAATCACCTCTTTCCCATTTACGCAATTTAAGCGGAAAAACGAGCTTATCCAGGTCGAGGCAGGCGACAGAGTCTTTGCCCATCACTAAGCTGTCAATATTCTCTGTTTCATTGATATTCAGACAGATAGGATATTCAATTTTCGCTATGCCTCTATCCAGTAAAAATGCCTTCTCGTCCTTGAGTCCCGAGCTTAGCTCCTTTAAGGGTTGAATAATAAAATTCTCGCGATCGCGCAGAAGCCGGTGAGTGTGCGAATAAAAGATTTTACCGGAAAAAGTATCGAGAGAATGCACAATTTCTTTAACAACTGAAAATGTAAAACCGTATGGTTTAAGCAGTTCGAACAAATAGGTATCGTGAGGCTCGTATTCATAAATCCAGTCGATCGAAATCAGGATACCTTTGGGTGTGTGCAGAACCAAATCGGCGGTAATGCCAGCCATATGATCGTTGTAAATGGATTCAACATCACGAAGATAGCCGATAGATTCGTTCAGTTTATAACTAAACTGCGGGTTGATCTTATATAGTTCAGTTAATACATCGAGCCTGAGTTTGTTACGAAGATATTTTCGGCTTTTATTCGACCTGTCCTCGCGCCATTCCAGCTTAAGTTCGATGGCCAGCTCCATAATTTTTTCCCTCGTTGTGAACATCAGCGGGCGGATAATTTTGCCTTGTTTGGGTAAAATTCCGTGCATGCCACTGATGCCGGTACCGCGCAAGAGATTTATAAAGAACGTTTCAGCCTGGTCATCCAGGTGATGAGCGGTAGCAACAAAACTGAAACCATGCTTTAAAAGGATCTCATCAAACCAGGCATACCTGAGGTCGCGGGCTGCCATCTGAATAGAGATTTTCTGTTCGGCAGCATATTTTTTTGTGTCAAAATGTTTGATGTAACAGGGAACTCCGATTTGTCCAGCCATGTTTTTTACAAATGCTTCATCGCCGTCAGATTCTTCGCCCCGCAACCCAAAATTGGAATGAGCTATTCCGAAATCAAACCCTGCATCTTTAAACAACCTGACCATGGCAACTGAATCGACTCCACCGCTCACAGCCAGGAGAATACGCTGGGACGGCTGAAATAATTCAATTGATTTAATATACGCCTTAAGAGCTTGTAACATATGTACAAATGTACATTATTTTTTAAATTAAAAGCCCCCTGTGCTATTTATACTCATTTTAAATAACTCAATATGAACGGGCTACGAATGTCCGCCAATAATGATCCGCATTATTTTAAGGTTCAGCACAAAAAACCGCACAATCTGCCATGGAAAGAACTTTCGCCAGAAACGTGTATTTCCTGTCGGCACCGGTGGGTAAGCTTCATCTTTGTATCCTTTAACTATATTTTTCTTGATCATTTTTTATCTTTTAGGCTGTTAGACTGTTAGGCTGTTAGGCTGTTAGGTAGTTAGGCTGTTAGGCGGTTAGGTTGGTAGGCGATTATGATAAAAATCGAAAAGTGGATATTCTCTATTCTCATTCCGGTATCAGCCACCAGAATGGTTTGGCTTTCGCCTTGTAAATAAACATAAAATGAAGCACTAGTTTGATCCAGTGCCCTGCCAGTCCGGGTTCGCCCATGGTATAATTCATATCGCGTCCCCATTGCGGATATTTTTCATAATCGGGCACAACCGGGAAAACCGTCATGGTAGCGGCCATGCCGTCGCGCAGGCCATAACCCGAAGAAATAATACAGGCTGCACCCATTTTACCCATCGAGGCTTTGTGTTTAAGCTCCTTGCTACCGGTCAGAATAAGTTCAGCAATATTGAGCGCCACCACTTTTCCCATAATGCCTGAAGGCATACCCGTACGCGGAGGTGTGGGGAAAATTGACAACCCGTTTTTATTGGTCATTGGCTTCGAGATGGCATGAGGAGGGGCAAAAGCTATACCCGCTGCGAAAACGTTATCAAACTTAGGGTTCTGATATACGGAGGGCCAATCAGCTATCGACCAGTCTTCAAAATCTTTAGGCTTGTAATCGGCATCGACTTTCATAAATCCGCTGGGAGCAAACATTTCAGCTGTTATATCGCCACCATCCTTAGTAAAGGCTTTTAAACCAACTCCAGCAAAAGCCGGAATGAGCATGGCAAAATCAAATTCCTGGGTATGAGTTTCCCCGTCGAGTGTCTGAAAGTGTGCTTTCCCCTGTTCTACTTTCGTGATTCCAGCCCGTTTGATCCATTTTATCCCATACTCCGATAGTATAGATTCGGTAAAAATGCGGGTGGAAGTAACATAGCCTCCTTTTTTAATAAAGGCGCCCCCCATACCGAAATCACCTACTTCATATTCGTTGGTGATCCATGTAATTTCTGCTTTATCGTTGAGTTTGCGTTTATTTATTTCAAAGGCCACATTCAGGGCATATTCGAAAGCAGCTCCCTGGCAGGTAGCGGTCGGGTGACCCGTACCAATGAGAAAACGCTGATTTTCGCCTTTAGCCATTTTGTCGAGCGATTCTTGTAATTTCTTCCAGGCATGACCCGCGTGGGTATAAGTGCAGACCGATTCGCTGAACCCTTCGGGACCCAGACCTTCGGTTGCGCCAAAGTTCAGCCTGGGCCCGGTTGCATTTATCAGGTAATCGTATTCAATTTTATCTGTTTTTCCGCTGTTTTCCGGCGAAGTATATTCAACGGCAACAAAAGGCTTAGCCAAACTTGAGTCGCCTTCCGGGAAAATAGCTGTCGCTTTGGCTTGCACATAGGTTATCCCCAGTTTCTTATAAACCGGAGCCAGTTCGAAAGTCACTTGTTTTGCAGTCATCTGGCCAATGCCGACCCAGATGTTGGAAGGTATCCACTGGTATTTTGTATTGGGACTTACCACTATTACTTCGTGACTTCGCCCAAGTTTCCGCTTTAATATCTGTGCGGCGGTGTGTCCGGAAATACCGGCTCCAAGTACTATAACTCTTGCCATATAAAATTTATTAGAATGGCTAAAGATAAGACTAAAATGCAGGGGAAAACAAAAATCAGGGTAACTTTTTGTTTTTTTTAAATGGCGAAGTAAACCTGGCCGGAAATAAGTTTTTGGCACTAAAATCCGGAAGAAATCGGTAGTTTAGAATTTGATATTTTTTATTTTTTTTTCATAATACCTTTTACCAGCATCAGTGCAGATACCACGGATAAATGTATCGAACATCACATCGAAAAGAACTGAAAATGAGATAGTTTCGTTCGGGAAAAAATCAGGATTATGCAAATCAATCAACCTGCTGATATATAATCTCGACACAAGTTCGGCACTCAGATCGGGGCGGTACATTCCCTGATTCATGCCCAGCTCAAAATTTGATTTTATTTTTGCACTCACAAAGCTGATGCGTTTTTCGACGAACTTCTGTCTCACTTCAGGAAACATTGAACGCAGATCAAAAGTAATATTTGGCAGAATATCCGCAAACTTATCGTTTATCTCCTTACTCACAGTCAGCAAACCATCAATAGCATTGCTGGCATTGAAATCAAATTCCGAAAAAATATTTTCGAGGTTTTGCTGTTCATAATTCAGTATTTCTTCAACCAGCCCCGATTCATTGCCAAATGCCTGTACCAGCACTTCAAGTGGCAGATTCAGGTCTTTAGCCAGGTTTTGAAAAATAAATTCGCCGGATTTATACCCGGAGAGCAGTTTCCGCACTTCTTCAACCAATGGGAAGTTATAATCTTGCATAATTTATAAGGTATTTTGCCACAGTGCTGGCACACTGATATTGGTTAATTATCCGGTTTACTGTGATGATTAAAGGTGCAAAAAACACCTGAAAAGTTGTATCTCCATAAAAATCAGTGCAACTCATCCCAAAAGATGCTGTCGGCACGCATCATGCAACAATTGACCTAGTAATGAAAAACGACTGAAACAACTTTAAACAGGACTTTAAACAAGATATAACAACCAAAGATTCTCTTTTGTTTTATTCCCGCAAAGGATACAAATTTAGCAAACCATTTTTCAAAAATCTATTTCTGATAAACGATCTTGCGTTGTTTGTTGATACCATTGCCTGTTAGCGAAAAGTAATATACTCCTGAAGGCAGTTTATATTTGGAGGGATCAAACTCTTCGATATACTTTCCGGGCTGTACCAATGAATTTTCGATCAGCGATGCTACATTGTTTCCGTAAATATCAATCACAGAAAGACTTATTACGGTTGGAGAATGAAGTTTGAAGGAGAATACAGTGCTTTCGCTGAAAGGATTTGGAAATATCTGCTCAATGGCAAATGGGATAACCGGTTCTTCGGGTAGGCCTTTAAAATAGGGATCGATGATGGCCGTGTAAGCAAAAAGCTTGTCGTTTTCGAGCCTGGTCCAGATAGGGCGTACAACATTGTTATGAGCTGAAATACCGGTGTAATCACCAAAAAACACATTCGAATTCGGGATAAAAGGGCTTTGGCTGACTTTAAAATTTTCGAAAGTTTCGCCACCATCCTTCGAAACTGCCATAAAAACATCGGTACGGGTATCGGGATAATTTCGCCTGTCGTAAAACACAAACCAGATGTAGCCTGTAACCTGATCGACTGTCATCCAGGTAAAAAACTGTTGGCTTCCCGGCGCATCGTCATTTACCCGGCGGGGTGCCGACCATGTTGAACCTTTATCTGTCGATTTCACCATCCATACATCCACATCCTGTAAAGTGCCTGCATTGCTCCTTTCGTCGGTCCAATTGATGTATATAGTTCCGCGGTTTGGGCCATTACTTAAATCGCAGCAGGTAACCGGCAGCCCGTTTGTTCTGTAAATTCCGGGAATTGAATAATCCCAGCCACCTGGAATATCACTTACAAAAATATCATGGTCGAGCCATGTTTGTCCGCCATCGAGCGACCGGTCAAAAACCAGCCCGGCAGGCCCGGCCCATGCCACATAAATTTCGCCACCAGGTCCTGCAGCCGGAACGGCTCCTTCCACGGTGCTATCGCTGTCGATGCAATCACCCGAAACTTCGTTGATCTGGATGGCATTGCTCCATGTCAATCCCTGGTCAGAAGATTTCGAAAACATGATATTCGATTTATCTGCAGGGAGCGTGGATGCATATTCATCGAATTGTGTCCAGCTAACATAGATTTCGTTGTTTTTAGGGTTCACACACACCCATTCTTTATCCTGTTGTTTCGGACTGTTTTTCCCCATTCCGGAACCGTTGCTCCAGGTTAAACCACTATCAATCGATCGCTGGCAAACGATCTGATCGAGCCAATTTATAGCGTTGGGGCAAGAGAGGTGTAGAAAATAAAAATACCCGCTTGTATCGATTACAAGGCAAGGGTCGCCACAAACACCTAAATTTGAGTTCATTGCATTGCGATTCCAGGTTTGACCTCCATCATAAGAAGAATAACACGAATTCATGTTTGCGCCGGCAATGATCTGGTTGGTGTTTTTGGGATTGATAAAAATGCTCGTCTCATTTGGACTTTCTACATCGCTGATTATCACATTTGGAAATTGTGCCCAGGATGCAAATGAACCAAGCAGCACCAGTAAAGTTAGCCAAAACGGATTTTTTTTTGTCTTCATAACCTCTTGTTTGATAGCATATAACTGCATTTTAAACTATTTGATATCCTGCTTATCCCATTCCGAAAATGGAATCCTGACAAGATATGAATTATAGTAACGGGCATCACCCGTTACTTCCGTGCTAAGCCATTCGGGTTTGTCGAAAAAATCATCCTCCGAACTGAGCTCAATTTCAGCAATAACCAGGCCATCATTCTCTCCTGAAAATTCATCCACTTCAAACGTGAATTGTCCTGATGGCACCAGGTAACGGGTTTTATCGATAATTCCGGGTTCGCATAAAGCAAGCAATTCGAGGGCTTCGGAAACAGGAATTTCTTTTTCCCATTCATACCGGCTCATGCCAGAGGAATTCGAAATTCCTTTAATTGTCAAATATCCTGAGTTTCCCTTAATCCGCACTCTCACAACCCGTTCGGGCACCGAGGATAAATAGCCTTGCATAATCCGGGTTGAGTTATATGCAGAGAATTGAAATCCTTTTCTTACCAGAAACTTTCGCTCTATTTCCTGTGGCATAAGCTCTAAGAAAATTATGTGTACTGTAAATAAATATTTTCCATCCGACTAACTACCCGAATCAGGTTTGTTTCACAAAGGTATTTGTTTTATCGCCTTGTATCAAATCCCAAGGCTTATATTTACTTTTACCGAAAATTAGGTTTACCATGGACAATTCCGAATTCAGGGAATGGGCGCACCGCCTTGCCGACCGCATGGCCGATTATTACGAAAACATAGAGAGTTACCCGGTAAAATCAGCAGTGAAACCGGGCGAAATAATGGCTCAACTTCCTGCTCTTCCACCTGAAGGAAAGCAAAATATGTCCGAAATCATGGGCGATTTCGAAAGTATCATTATGCCGGGGATCACTCACTGGCAAAGTCCCAATTTTTTCGCCTACTTTCCGGCAAATGGCAGTTTCCCAAGCATATTGGCCGAAATGCTAACCGCTTCAATTGGCGCACAGTGCATGGTTTGGGATACCTCACCGGCAGCTGCCGAACTGGAAGAAGTTGTGATGAACTGGCTCAAATCAATGACCGGGCTCCCTGCCAGCTGGCATGGCGTGATACAGGATACGGCATCTACCTCAACGCTGGCGGCCATATTGAGTGCCCGTGAAAAATTAACAGCTTATACTACAAACGATACCGGTTTCAATGGCAGTGAAAAATTCCGGGTGTATTGTTCAACGGAAACACATTCATCGGTCGAAAAAGCTGTAAAAATAGCCGGGATCGGGCGTAAAAATCTGGTTAAAATAGCTACCGACGCCTCGTACCGGATGGATGCAAGCCTTTTGCGTAAAACGATTGCTGAAGATATCGCCGCCGGGCTTGTTCCATTGTGCGTGGTGGCAACCCTGGGAACCACAGGCAGTACTTCGGTTGATCCGCTTAAAGAAATAGCTTCGGTTTGCGAAGAAAATTCAGTATGGTTGCATGTGGATGCGGCCTACGGAGGCACCGCACTTCTTTTGCCCGAATACCGCTGGATGATTGAAGGAATTGAAAAAGCCGACAGTTTTGTGTTTAACCCGCACAAATGGATGTTCACCAATTTCGACTGCTCGGCTTATTTTGTGAAAGATAAAGAGACCCTGGTTCGCACTTTCGAAATATTGCCCGAATACCTGAAAACCGGCAACCGCGGACTTGTGAACGACTACCGCGACTGGGGAATACCTCTTGGCCGCAGATTCAGGGCACTAAAGCTTTGGTTTGTAATTCGTTCGTATGGTGTTAACCAACTGCAGGAAATGATCAGGGAACATATCCGCATTGCCCGCTGGTTGGAACTACAGATTATAGCTCACCCGAATTTTGAGATCATGGCGCCGGTGCCACTCAGCCTGGTTTGTTTCCGTAATAGGCCTTCATGCATTACAAATACCGAAAACCTGAATATTCTAAACGCTGATTTGCTCGCCAAACTTAATGCAAGCGGCCAGATTTTCCTCACACATACCAAACTGAACGGGCAATACACCCTCCGAATGTCCATTGCCGGAACACTCACAAAGCAACATCATGTCGAAAAAGCATGGGAATTGATAAAGGAGACGGCTTCGGGATGCAATGGGTTTTGAGCAACGATATGATCAGAAAAAATTAAAGTTATGAGATTAAACCCTATACAAACACGCCCGGTAATTGCCTTCCAAATAAGTAGTTTTTTGTTGTTGATTTTCATGTTGTTCGTTTCGCATGCAGAAGCGCAATTTCAAAAAGCTGCCCAAACCCCGCCCATGGGCTGGAACAGCTACAATTGCTATGGGGCAAGCGTGAAGGAAAGTGAAGTGCTCGAAAATGCAGGATTCATGGAAACACACCTGAAAAGTTTCGGTTGGCAATATGTGGTGGTAGGCTATTGCTGGTATTATCCGTATCCTGCAGCACTCAGTGATCCGCAGCAACTTGAAGGTTTCTTACCGGGATTTCCAATGGATAAATATGGCCGTCTTTTACCTGCTCCCGACCGGTTTCCATCTTCCTATAACAACAAGGGATTCAAACCCCTGGCCGACAAACTGCATAAAAAAGGGCTAAAATTCGGGATTCACATCATGCGTGGCATTCCCCGGCAGGCAGTTGCTGCTAATACATCAATAAAAGGCACTAAACTCCATGCAAAAGATATTGCCGATACCACGAGTACCTGCACCTGGTTCAACCATATGTACGGCGTAAATATGGATAAGCCCGGGGCTCAGGAATACTACAACTCGCTTTTCGAGTTGTATGCCAAATGGGGAGTTGATTTTGTAAAAGCGGACGATATCTCGTCGCCATTCTCAGAGAAGGAAATTTTGGCGATCCGCACTGCAATAGTACATAGCGGCAGGCCGATGGTATTGAGTTTATCGCCGGGTGAAACACCTTTAAACAAAGTTGCAGTGGTAAAAGAATGTGCTGATATGTGGCGTGTTTCCACCGATTTCAGGGACAACTGGAATTCCCTGGTGCAGATGTTCGGTTTATTGCATAGCTGGGAAAACCTTATAGGTCCGGGACATTTTCCGGATGCCGATATGCTGAATATCGGAATCCTTTCGAAGCGCGGTCCTGTCGGGGAACAGCGAAGGTCGGATTTAACGCATACCGAACTGGTAACCATGATGACATTGTGGTGCATTGCCCGCTCCCCATTAATGTATGGTGGCGACTTAAGCATGATCCGCCTGCCAGAGTTGCAGTTGCTGCAAAATGAGGCAGTTTTGGCCGTAAACCAGCATAGCGGCAATAACAGGCAATTGTTCCGTAATAAGGACGAAATCGTCTGGATCGCCGATGTTCCCGGCTCCGACGACGTTTACCTGGCAGTTTTTAACCTTGGTGAAAATGCCAAATTAGTTCCGATTGATCTGAAAGAAGTTGGTTTTGAAAGCAAATGCAGCATTACCGATCTTTGGACAGGCGATCTCATGGGGCAGTTTGAATCAGCTGTGCGGCCGCAGGTTTTATCACATGGAGCGAGGCTTTTCCGTATCTCATATAAAATTGATTGACAATGGACAATGGACAATGATAATTGACAATGGAAAAATAGAAAATGGAAAATGGAAAATAGTCTCTCAGCTTTTTGCATAACTCAAAACCAATCATATAGAACCCATGAACCCATCAACCCATCAACTCATCAACCCATCAACTCATCAACTCATTAGCACATTATCGCATTATCACATTACAGAAATTTTAACGCATCGAAGCCACCGTATTAATAAAAAACTTATTTTTGCATCTGGGAATTGACATATGTAAACATCACATCAGGTTGATTCCGGTTTTTTAAAAGGCTACCCAATGAAAATCAAGAGCACATTTACCTTTTTCTTTTTTTATTATCTGCAAAAAACGGACTGATGTGTTATTGCTTAAAAATAATAATGTAAAGGTCCCGGTTGATTCGGGACTTTTTTTTTAATAAAAAAACATGACTCCAATTAAGGAAAACAGGATAAGCGTTGCCATCCAGGGTGGGTTTGGTGCCTTTCACGAGATTGCTGCAAAGCAGTTTTTTCGGGATATCCCGATCGAGATCGTTCCGTGCGAAACATTCACCGACCTGTTTAATGAACTTCAGGATAAAAAAGTGGACTGCGGCATTGTGGCGATGGAAAACTCTGTTGCCGGCAGCTTGCTCCAGAATCTCACCCTGTTGCGCGAGAGCGGGTTAAATATCATGGGTGAGCAATACCTCCGCGTGGTTCAAAATTTAATAGCCCTGCCCGGTCAAACCATTGAAACTATCAGGGAAATTCATTCGCACCCGATTGCCATTCAGCAATGCCAGGTTTTTTTAAACGAGTTACGACGGAAGGGGGTTCGTATTATCGATTCGGCTGATACTGCTCTGAGCGTGAAGTGGATAAGAGATGAAAACCTGATGGGAGTTGGTGCACTTGGCAGCGAAATGGCAGCCCGGATGTATGATATGGAAATCCTGAAAGCCGGTGTTGAAACCAACAAACGGAATTTTACCCGTTTTCAGATCATTACCGAAAGTGATAAAGTGAAAGAGTTGGAACAGATTGCCAACCAGACCATTAACAAAGCCACTTTGTGTTTTGCACTTCAGCACGAGGAAGGTCGCTTGTCGCAGGTACTATCGGTGCTTTCCTTTTACAAAATGAACCTCACAAAAATCCAGTCGCTTCCAATTGTTGGTGTCGAATGGGAATATTTTTTCTACATCGACCTGGTTTTCGGCGACTATGTCCGTTACCAGCAAGCATTGGATGCTGTAACACCTTTAACCGAGCATTTACAAATATTAGGAGAATATCAAAATGGACAACGGCCAGCTGAAAATACAACTATCATCGAGGACTGAAAGAGTACAGGAATACTACTTTTCGCACAAACTCAGGCAAATTGACGAAATGCGAAAAGCCGGTGCCGACATAATAAATCTCGGAATCGGCAGCCCCGACCTTCCGCCTTCGCCGGCAGCCATTGACAAGCTGAGCGAGGCTTCGAAATTGCCTAATGCGCACGGATACCAGAGTTACAATGGCATTCCGGCTTTACGGTCAGCTTTTGCAGGCTGGTACAAAAAATATTTCAACGTCGATCTGAATCCGGACAACGAGATATTACCACTCATTGGTTCGAAGGAAGGCATAATGCATATCAGCATGGCTTTTGTAAATGAAGGCGATGAAGTGCTTGTACCAAACCCAGGCTACCCCACTTATACTTCGGTTTCAAAACTGGTTGGAGGAAAAATACGTTTTTATAACCTGCATGCCGATCGCCGGTGGCATCCGGATCTCGATGAGCTTGAAAACAGTGATCTGAGCCGGGTTAAGCTCATGTGGATAAACTATCCGCACATGCCTACAGGAGCGAAAGGCAGCAAAAAACTATTCGGGGAATTGGTAACATTCGCTCATAAACATAGCATTTTGCTGTGCAACGACAACCCTTATAGTTTCATCCTGAACAACGAACATTTGAGTATTTTATCAGTTGACGGGGCAAAAGAAGTCGCACTGGAACTGAACTCCATGAGCAAATCGCACAATATGGCAGGGTGGAGAATCGGGATGGTAGCAGGACATAAAGAGTATATATCAGGAATTATAAAAGTAAAAAGCAACATGGACTCAGGCATGTTCCAGCCAATGCAATCGGCAGCTATCGAGGCACTTAATAGTCCTATGGAATGGTATCAATCCATCAATAAAATTTACGGTAAACGCCGGGAACTGATCGAACAGATCATGAATACCTTGCAATGTACTTTTGACGCAAATCAAACCGGTTTGTTTTTATGGGGGAAAATTCCGGCAAAATACTCCAGCGGGGAACAACTCACCGAAGAACTTCTGCATAAAGCGCATATTTTTATTACGCCAGGGATGGTTTTTGGCGATCAAGGTGATGAGTATATCCGCATTTCGTTATGTGCGAACGAACATATGCTGAACAAAGCAATCAAAAGATTATCAGCGTTTTATCCATAAAAGTGACATAAAAAGCAACAGTCACCCAGGCATTAATTTAGTTTGTAACGACAAAGAAAGAATATATTATGAAAGTTTGTATAGTTGGAATTGGATTAATAGGCGGTTCGCTTGCCATCGACCTTAAACGGCGTGGTTTTGCATCAACAATTATTGGTGTTGATGCCAATATTCACCATCAGAATATTGCTTTGCACAGCGGATTGGTTGATGAAATTGATATACTTGAAAATGCCGTAAACAAATCAGATCTGATCATTTTGAGCACGCCCGTAAATACCAACAGGGAAATGTTGCCCGGGATACTCTCGCTGATTGAAGGAACGGCCAAAGTAGTCACGGACATGGGCTCTACCAAGGCCGGAATTTCAGGTGCGGTTTTGAATCATCCGAACCGTGGCCGCTTTGTGGCATCTCATCCCATGGCCGGAACCGAATTTTCGGGACCCATGGCTGCCATTGGCAAACTATTCGACTACAAACATGTTATTATATGTGACCGCGAACTTTCGGATGCCGATGCCCTCGAAACGGTTGCTGATATGTATAAAATACTGAATATGCGCTTATCTTTTATGACAGCTGTTGACCATGATATTCATGTTGCCTATGTATCTCACATATCGCACATTACCTCATTTGCACTGGCTTTAAGTGTTTTGGACAAAGAAAAAGATGAGGAGAATATTCTTAAATTAGCCGGCGGTGGATTTGACTCAACTGTCAGGCTGGCAAAAAGCAATGCCGAAACCTGGGCGCCAATCTTTTTGCAGAATTCGGATTACATCATCGAAGTAATAGACAATTATCTTGAAAAAATAAATTTATTTAAGAAACACATCCTCGAAAAAAACCCTGAGGGTCTTAAAGACCTGATGAACGAAGCAAATAAAATACGAAAAATATTGAATTAGAAAGAGTTGGTTTCAATGGAAAATGGAAAATAGAAAAATGGAAAATAGAAAATAGAAAACAAAAAATAGTGTCTTAACCTTTAGCATAACTAAAAATCACTCAACCTATCAACCCATCAACCTATCAACCCATCAACCTATCAACCCATCAACCTATCAACCCATCAACTCATTAACACATTACCGCATTAGCACATTACCGCATTAGCACATTAACACATTCACACATAAAAAAATGGAAACAAAACTACATATCGAGCCCATTCAAAACTGGAGTATATACAAAGGCAGGCCATTACTCATTTCAGGACCTTGCAGCGCCGAAACGGAAGACCAGGTTATGGAAACTGCCCGGCAACTCGCAGCATTAAACAAGGTGGATGTATTCAGGGCTGGTATCTGGAAACCTCGTACACGCCCCAATGCGTTTGAAGGTGTTGGCTCCGAAGGACTGAAATGGCTCAAACAGGTGAAACAGGAAACCGGTTTGCCTACAGGTACCGAGGTTGCTACCCAAAAACACGTGTACGAAGCCTTGAAATTTGGCATTGATGTGTTGTGGATTGGTGCACGCACTTCGGCCAACCCATTTGCCATGCAGGAAATAGCTGATGCATTGAAAGGGGTAGAAGTGATGGTTTTTGTAAAAAATCCTGTAAACCCCGATCTTGATTTATGGATCGGAGCCATCGAACGTCTGTATGCTGCCGGCATAACGCATATTGGCGCTATCCACCGCGGATTTTCGGCTTACGAAAAAACAGCCTACCGCAACCAACCAAAATGGCAGATTCCGATTGAGCTTCGCCTTCGCATTCCTGAATTACCCCTGCTTTGCGATCCAAGCCATATTGGTGGTGCAAGGGCATTTCTGTTTGAAATTGCCCAAAAATCGATGGATTTGAATTACGACGGGCTGATGCTCGAATCGCATATAAACCCCGATTGTGCCTGGAGCGACAAAAGCCAGCAGGTTACACCACAGGCATTGGAGGAATTGTTAAACAAACTGATACTCCGCCAGCCGGTTTCGAGCAACAGCAAATTCCTTGATATCCTGGGCGAACTGAGGAGCCAGATTGATATGTTTGATGATCAACTCATCGACCTGATGGAACAACGCATGCATGTAGCCGAAACCATTGGTCAGTACAAGAAAGATAATAATATCACCATTTTGCAGAACCAGCGCTGGGAAGAAATCATCAGGAAGGTTTCAATTAAAGGACAAAGCAAAGGCCTGAGCGAAGAGTTTATCGATCAGATGTTTAAAGCCATTCACCAGGAATCCATTAATCATCAGATAAAAGTGATGAATGCTTCGAATTAACAGGTTTTATCACCATTAAAATGGAACTTCTCAAATCCGGGTAGCCTGAGTTGTAATACCTCGTTAATTCCTAAACTGAAAATAAATCCGGTTCTGACTTTCGACTTTTGACCATCAACTTCCGACCTTATACATCCAACATTCGACATCCAACATTCGATATCAAACATCTGACATCTGACATCCAACATCCGACATCCAACATCCGACATTAAAATCATCCCCAAAAAAATAAATTTGAACCAATAAGTATTCCGAAAAAACATTTTTGATCGTATCTTTGTTATAACGTATCCACACAGTTCATATCTTTAAAAGTGAATTATAAAATCAATACAGTAATCACATCTTAAAAATCACATTATGAGCGACAAGAAAACATTCCTGGAAAAGGCAATTGCAGGCCTTTCCAACCTGACCCGCCTTGAGGTAAACACCTTGGTAGGGAGTTACAGTTTCAATAAAACAGATAACATTAACACTACGATCAATGTCGAAAGTGTTGAGGACCGCATGTGTTCGCAGATCAACCTGATTACCGGCGATATAACCACCGCCATGACCGAAAAGTTCGTTGTCGATTACAAGGAACTTCGCGAATACCACACCCTGCGCGAGGAACAGGGGCATGCCATTATTAACAAGAATATCGAAACCTTGAAACAAATTATTGACACTCTCCGTAATTTTGAAAAAGAAGCACAACAGCCTTAGTTTTATTCACATTATATAAGATAAAGCGATGTCAGGCAATATAGATAAGTTGCAGGAAAAGGGGAAATCCCTGGTTTACGATCTTACCCACCTTGAGGTGAATACCATCATTAAGGATGAAATGGATGCATCCAAGGCACCGGGCAGCCCAAGGCTCCTGTTACATGGATTGGCGAAAAATTTTCACGAAAAATTGCTTTTTTTAGGTACCAAGTACCAGAAATACTTTGATTTGCCTAAAGATGGCAATAACCTTTTCAGGGGGGAACAAGTAAATTTAGGATCGGGTTTTGAATCATTTAAAGAGTTAAGCACCAGGGCTGCCAGTTCTTTCGAAATGCTGAAAGCAAAAAAGGACGAACTAATTAAATCAGAAGGAGATATAGCCGTGAATTCCGACCTTATGATGCTTCAGCGAATAGAAACCATTTCGGACGATATACGGCGAATTCTTAAAATGGATGGTGTTGACCCTTGTAAAGATAAACCTGATTTCAACTTCGATGAAAAGGAGACTATAATTAAATTCCGCACTATGCGAGCCAAGGATGCTGAGCAATACGAGCTTATTCTGGATGTGAGGCAGTTTATGGTTATAAAAAAAGCCAATGATATAGGAACCGAAAAAGTAGTACTTCAAACTATAATTGGGATCGATGGAGATGTTACAACCCGCGTCACCAGGGCATTTGCCGAAAACCCGATAGCATTTATCCATACTTCACATAATGAAGCCATTGGAGTATCGGTTGACTTTTGGAAAAACCTGATCAACGTGGTTGTTAAAATGGGCGAGAGTTTTCTGGGATTATTTACCAAATAAGATTCATCAGCTTGAAAACCAACATTTTCCCGGCAATAAAAGCCTATTGGGAACTCATACAAACCGGCGAAATCAGCGACTTTACTGAAGGAGACAAGATAAAGGTCAGGCTTCAGGGAAATATAACCGGTGATATATTAATTTTTATAAGTCCCCTGAAAACAATAACATCCGTTGATAAAGATATCTATGAACTGATTCGTTCGGACAGCAGGATTGAACAACAGTGGAAAATTGTCTTAAAATCTTTCAGTCAGAAACTAGCCGGTTTAGCATTACTCCCAAATAAGCTTGTCTGGTCTTTAAATATCTTCATCTTATCTTTTGTTGCTCTGTGGAATTACGAACCGATCCGGGCAATTTGTGAAGGAGCTGATCGCTGGTCAGAAATAAGGAGCATCTTGCCAATATTGATTGCCCAACTAGGTTCAATTGCTTTTATTAAACCCGTTGGGCAAACTACCCTTAAAGCTTTAATTGCCGCCACAATACAGGTAATCAAGCTGATACGAAGGATCCGAAACAAACCAGTTCAGTCACCTTCAATCCAGCCGGATTAACAATTGAGTACCTGAATAAAAGAAACCTGTACGATTTATTATACCTGGATGCTACCTATACTGTATGAACTGCCATCGAAGAACCAGGGGTATACTTTGATTATCATCCTGACGAATAATAATTTATTAAACATCTATTTAAAACGGGAAGTATATGTCAAAAGATTCATCTGACCAGGCTTTCGAAAAATACAAATACAGAATTGATCTCTTCAAATGGCTTATCGGAAGTGTTGCATTGGTTATTATGACAACCATAATCGACTGGGGTTTCAAAGATCGGGCTGCGGGATTGCAGGAAGTACAGCAGTACGACAAATATGCAACAGAGTTGATTGTCCTTAACAATGATCCTGTTAAGAAACGTATGCTGGCACAATTCTTCTCAAAAGTAACGCCTTCGGGCAAACTGAGAGAAGGATGGGAAAAATATTACGATGAAGTAAATATTGAATACAGGAAATTTCTCGAAAAAGACAGCCTCAATCAGCTAAAATTAAACAAGTTGATGGATCAGGACTCTGCATCGCTTACCAAATCTCAGAAAAAAGAAAGAGATGATCTCCAGATACAGGTCAGGGAAACGCAACGCATACTGACACAGCCACTTTTACTGCCCAACAGTTCTGTTATCCCTGTAGTTTATATCCAAATTGGCAGCGAAGCACAACGAAATACTGCAAAACAATTAATTGATAAAATAAATGAAATCGGATTCAAGGCACCCGGCATTGAACTGGTTGAGAGTGCCAGTAAAATGCCAGCAAACGAAATACGGTATTTCAGAGAAACAGACGAAACCTTTGCCAAAGCGCTTCAAGCCTTGCTCCAAAATCAAAATATCGAGGCAATACTAAAACCTATCTTTAGCTATGGCAACAAAACGAAAGAAGGGACAATTGAGCTATGGCTGAAATAAAAAATATCACAGTTCCGGCGCCTGCGAACTAACCGGGTTATCAATTGAGTACCAGAATTGAATTCGTTTTGCGATTTATTTTACATGTGAACTACCTATACTTTAAAAACTATCGATGATGAACCTGGAGGAATATTTCGAACTTTTTCCTGACCAGTAAATAATCCATTCCCGAAACCGATATTGTAATAAAGCAAATACATATTCATACAAACCAATAAACAAGAGAAGTTATGGCGAAAATCACAAAGAGTTCAACAAATTGTGCCGAGCTGATCAAACATTTTGAAGGGCTGTTTTTAAAAGCTTACCTATGTCCGGCCAATGTCTGGACAATTGGTTATGGCACTACCATTTATCCCGGTGGCACAAAAGTGAAGGCCGGCGACACCTGTACCGGGAACCAGGCCCTGGAATACCTGCGCAACGATCTGGCATATTTTGAATTGATGGTCGATGCTTATACCCGGGATGATGTAAGTCAGCAGCAGTTTGATGCCCTTGTGAGTTTTTGTTACAACCTGGGTGCCAAAAATCTTAAAGATTCGACCTTGCTTAAAGTGATCAATACCAACCCTCTAGACTATCCGGCTATACAAACCCAGTGGCTGCGATGGAATAAGGCTGCCGGCAAGGTACTTGCAGGATTAACCCGAAGGCGGAATTCGGAATTTTATTATTACCAGAACGGGGTGCTGAAATTTGATTTTTAATTAGAGCTTAATATTCGTACCTGTAAGAAGTCAAAGTGTTTTTTGTTTGAGGATAAGGAGTTTCACGAATAGACTTCGTTATTTTACTGATTATGCGATACTTGTGAGTGACGTTGATACTCAGTTTTTATTTCTTAGAGCTAACCCTTTGAAATCCAAAACGCCTCTGAAATCCAAAATTGCTGATCCTTATTGTAAGATCCTTTCTGCTTAAATAATAATGAATTTTCTTTCGAACACTATACTGGAGATAATGACAAGCCTGCAAATTCTGTTTCCGAAATTACCGGCCACCTTCTCTGTATTTGCAACAAACCGCTGAACAGAAACCCGAAAAGCTGGTTAATTACTACTAATCAAGACAACTATCCGGGACGAAATCCGTATGCTCATGAAAAAATACCAATCCATCAACTGCCATATGCTAATCAGCTAAATAAATCAACCTTTAAAATGAAAGCTATGCCTTATTCGAAAAATACCATTATTTGCTCCGGGAACATCAATCCTGAAATACTTGAAAAAAAAACTCTGAAAATCATTGTGTTAACCCTGGATGAAGAATTTGTCGGCATTGCCGATTTTGTGGCTCAGCAAGCGCCAATGGGTTTTGACCGGTATGTTGTTTGGGTTAAGGATGCAGACTTTGATTCAATCAGAACACAAATTCCGCATCTGCCTGAAAAACTAACAACGATTCTGGCCTTCTCTCTATCGACGATTAATAAAGTTGCCTCTTTTATCAGCGAAGGCGATATAATAGATATACCAGGAATAGATTATCTGTTTATACAAGCCGGTGATATTAAATACAACCAGGAATCATGAAGAATCTGCTTCTCCTTCTTCTTTTTGGAATTATTTGTTCCAAATCGTTCGGCCAGATCATAAATATTTCAGAGATCGAAGGAGATACCGGCCGGATTCCCCTTGGTAAATACGCTATTGTTGATATAAACAGCGATCTGGAATTAAAAATAAATCATTTTTCACTTGATACAATACTTAGCAGAAAGACTAACAGTAATATTGAGCTATTAGATGAACTTCAAAGGTTTAATTTATTGCTTGTTAACCAAAAGGAGATTCTTGAACTTTTAAATAAAGATATATCCGATCTGCCAGATTCCGGAAAAATTGAAGCGCTGGGTAATTTCTCGAAGGAAATGCAGACATTTTATGGCACGATGTTTAAAGACCCCGAACTTAGAAAGAAATTTAATGATTACGGCCTGCAATTCAGAGAATTACCAAAATCAGAATGGATCAAGTATAACAATTATTATATAGCTTATGGAATAGTTCAGTTAAACCAGGAAATGGCAAACAACCTGAAAACAGCAGAAAAAACCATTGATCAAAAAAAAATCAGGATACAAATATCGGCTTATCTGAATACGAAAGCCGAAAGGAACAGGAAGGTCCATGTTGAAAATTTTGATGATTATAATTTGGGGGAATTTTACGAAGTCCCCACCTGGGTAACTTCATTCAGCAAGGAAGATGTGGAAGCTTTTGCTCATACCCGGGATCTGGCAACTAATCTTAACAAACTGGTCAACAGTAATTTTGCCGAAATAAAGAACCTGGTACGGAATAATACCAGGTCATTCAGTTGTATCGAAAGCTCTTTTGATCAACTGAATGCAATATATGCCGATAGAGACAACATCTTCCAGAAAAACACGGATGTTGCTTCAAATATTCTGAATAACATCCAGGATGAATATTCGAAATTGCTGCAACAAATCCGGCGTATAAAAGAATTTGATGGCAAAAATGGAAATGCATTGGAATTTTTCAACTCTATGCAACATGATTTTATTAGCCAGGCATCAACATTTCCGGTTAAAATCGATTCACTGGCTTCAAAATTACCGCTTGAAATTACCGGTTCAAACCAGTCCATTGTTAGGCTTATTAGCGAAATATCCACCTGCAAAACCTTGCTGAAAGCGGACATAGATAACGCCAACCGTATCCTGGAAATAACAGGAAGAGTCCTAAGACCGTCTCAGATTGTTGCCAATACCGGGATAGATTTAAGCAAGGACGTGTTTAGCTATGGTATTCAGGATCTGCCTCAGTTTGGGTACATTAATCTGAAAAATACCGGTAAAAGGGCTAACCTGGACCAACTTGAAATTCAATTAACTATAAGGACACCTGAAGACAGCATTCACAGAAAGCCCGGAGTTATCATTGAGAAACATATTCTTACTTTACAGCAAATAAGCGTGTATTCGGTTTCTAATGTCAGTGTTATTTTGGCCGATCCATATAATTTTTCGGATTTAGTAAAGCTTGAAAATAAATTCCAGTTTGCCCCTTCAGGCAGCCTGTTATTCAAATTTGGCTCACGAAAAAGCAAAGTATGGAATTTCATTGAACCAAGTATAGGGTTTAATATTTCAACCCCTGATTTTGACCTGGATGGAGTGCCTGATATCGGCATCGGAGGCGTTTTTACTCTGTTTCAGGATGTTTTATCAGTAGGCTTATCCTATGACACTAAAACGGATAATCCATTCTGGTTTTTTGGTTTATCATTGCCTTTTTCAACTCTTGGTTTACCAATAAACACAATACAAACAAATGCCGGCAAATGAGGCAGAAAACACAAAACTGGATAGTAGAGCAGAACCAAAGTGAAGTGAGGGAATTTAAACTGAAAAAAAAATGGATGAAACAGCAAAATGCTTACTGTCTTTTTTCTTTTACCGGGCGAGATTATATCCTGTTCTAGGCAAAATCTGAATACTCCCAAAAACCACTCTTTACCAGTCAGAACTAACCATTACCTTCAAAATAGATAATAAAATTACTTTTAATAATCTAATCCAAAAACCATGAAAGCAGCAAGCATCGTAACTCACGAAAGTTCATTCCAGTCCAGCGAATTGGATAGTTTCGGAAAGAAGTTTATTTTAACTGAAGGGACTTTTACCATTAAAGGCACCACCGAAACCATTAAAATAACGGATTGTGCCAGGGATAACGGGGATAAATCCTTCTTTTACCAGGAAGAGACCGCCAAAAAGAAGATAACCCTTCATTTTACGATGGGGTACCTTAAAGGCGACATTGCCACTTTAACGAAGCAGCATGTTTCTGTTCCTTTCGTGGTAGGACGCAATGGAGCAATTTATAATCTGTTCGCATCCAAATACTGGAGTTATCACCTCGGACCCGGAGCCATAGGCGGCAATACAGAAATGAGCAAAGAGTGCATCGGGATTGAAATTTCGAATATCGGCCCTTTGAAATTGATTGGTAACAACCTGGTAACCACTTATTCCGACACCGATGTCTATTGTTCGCTGGCTGAAACACAGTATTACACCAAGCTCAGCACCAAGTTCCGTGGAAACGAATACTTTGCCACGTTCACCAATGTGCAGTACGATGCCATTGGGAAACTCCTAAAGTTCCTCTGCGCCAAATACAACATCCAGAAAAAATTTCTGAACGAACCTTCACGCTACGAAATTATGACTGAGGCCGGATTCAGGGACTTCAACGGAATTGTGAGCCATGCAAACTGCAGGGCCGACAAAGCGGATATTGGTCCTGCATTTGATTGGAATAAGGTTATCCAGGCTGTTAATGCCTGATGACGACAGGGTTGAGAGTGATCATTTGAGCTTTATTTCCATTTAAGGATTATATACAACTCATCATTTCGCAATTGACTCAAATGTCAATCGTAATTGAGTCCCAAATTTCAGAACAACGGGTTTTGAAATTTGGGATTCGACGTTTGGTGTCGACGTTTTGAGGTAAATATCGAGTGGCAAACTGGTTAAAAATACTTTTGATGCCTGCGTCTGACAGCTTAAAAACCTGGCAGCCTGAAATTCTGACAGCTATTTGAACCCCCATCGATTTATAAGCGCTGCGTTAAATTCACGTATATAGAATTGTAATTTATTCCCTTTTCAAAAGTTCCTTCATAATTGATTGAGGATGAAAGTTTCTTTGTAATACGCCAGGTTAAATCCATTTCACCCATGTTTTGTATCAATGGGACTTCCGCATTTGCAAACTTATAATTCACGTACCTGTAACCCACCCCACCCGAAAGTATTCCTGGAATCAGATCGCGCGAAAGTCCGAGGCTGTATATACTGCCGTTAATATAGCTGGTTTCCATAAAGGTAGCCGAAAGGGTGGCGGAGGCTTTAATCCATGGCAATTCGCTGTAAGTCAAATAACTGTACAGATTTTTAGAAGGTTTTGGATCTGATTTACTGAACCTGTAACCGGCATTTGCGCCCAAAGTAATTTTCTTCCCCGGGCGGTAGCTCACCTGAAACATATATCCCTTCATTGTGGCTGCTTCCAGCAATTGATCAATGATGTTTTTATAATAGGTTTCATAATAGATGATGTTCTGCCTTTCGCTGTATGAAATCGAGAGTGACAACTGTTTTATAATCTTGTACCGTAACGAAACGTAAAAATTTGAAAGCGTGGGCGTGTTGTTTTGTGTGTAAGTTGTATCCACGCCTTGAATATCCCTTACTTTATTATACAGATCGAACTCTACGGAACCAAAGAAAAACAACTTAGGCAGAAGTGAGTTGGAATGCTGCAGGTAAGCAAACCGTCGGTCGGTATTGCCATTGTTGGTTTGTTCGATGAAGGCCAGCGAAGTCTGTGCACTGCCACCTTTTTTGTTTGTATAGTCGTGCCCTACATAAGCACCATACTGTAACAATTTTGCATTGAAACTATAATCCATGTAATCGGGTCGTGTGCCGGCAAAAACACCCAGGGTAAATGCTTTCAGCTTGGTTTCATATTGCAGTCCGTCGATGGCTCCGACATTTGACAAGCGCGGATTGATTTTCCGCCCAAGCCAGACGTTATTGTTTTGATTGAACGCATAATTGATCGACAGGCTGTAAATCTTTAACCCGTTGTTAATATTACTCTGAATTTCGCTCCATTCGTTGATTTTATGCGAAAAGGAGATATAGGTTTCGGCTGACAATTTGGAGTTGCCGATATTCTGTGCAGTCATCGAAAAATTGTACCGCATACGCTGAGAAAAATCAGAAACATTCGAAAAATTGGAATATGAAGAAGCAGATATACGTCCGCTGATGTCCTGTTTCCGGGCTGCCTGGGTATCTTTTTTTACTGGAACTGTATCCACTTTAGTAACCACTGGTAATAGTATAGCCGGAGCTACCGTAACTTCGGCGGGTTCAGAAGATTTAACAACTTTATTTTGTGTCACAATTTTATCGTTCACGGCTAATTGCTTTGACGATATCGGTGTACAAACACAGGAAATAGAGGAAAGATCCTTCACGATCAGCACCGGGACTTTTTTCGCATCCATCATCATAAAAAGAGTATCTCCAACCGAAATAGTTTCAGTACTCGCAAATTTCACATACACATTCTGGGAAGTCACATACGAAATTGTTCCTTCTTTAGCGTCGCCGAGCGTTTGACTTTTCAGGCTGGTTGCTAGAAAGAGCAAAAGAAATACTGGAAGTAGATGTCTCATTGTATTATTATTAATTGCTCCTTATAAAATTCTCGTGCAAACTTTTACCACCTGAACCATTTGGGTGACAATTCAGGCAGTTAATGCTGTTGTATACATAATTGGGGACTCCGTTGTGTTTGCTGTTCGTTGATGATTGAGAGTGACAGCCGGAACTGGTACAGGTGAAAATAGCAAAGTTAGCTGCGTTTTGATGGCATTGCGAACATGTATTCCATTTGCTTTTATGTTTTCCGGAATAAATCGGGAAATACTGTCCATCGTGGTTAAAGGTAGAAGGACTCCAGGCCGTTTGTGTATGGCATTCAGCGCAGGTGGCCGGAAATTGTGCAGTAACGTGGTTAGGATTATTAGCCTGAGCGTAATCAGGCATATGACAGCCTGAGCAGGTATTGGGCGTACTGTTGTAATTGCCATTGTGGCAAACATTGCAGGTTAACGGAACATGCGCACCCGCCAGAACATAGTAATTATTATGAACAGGGAATGTGGCAGGCGCCCAGCCTGGATTCGTGGTATGGCATGTAGCACAATTGGTCGACAAATTCAGTGCATTATGGCTCGGGTTGGCCGATTGGTTGTAATTACTCTGATGGCAACCAACACAGGTGTTTGGAGTATTATTATACCCGTTAACGTGGCACAGATTGCAATTGGTTACAGTGGCATGAGCACCTGTAAGAGGATAAACAGCATTATGATTAAAACTTGCCGGAACCCAGGCGGTTTGTGTATGACAGGTAGCACAAGTTGTTGGGTATTGTCCTGCAATATGATTCGGGTTAGTAGTTTGATTGAATGCAGGCAAATGACACCCGGCACACGTACTAGGTGTATTTGCATATCCGGCAGCATGGCACTGATTGCAATCTGTTGCAATCGTTGCATGTGCTCCTATAAGCGGATAAACAGTAGCGTGATTGAAAGTGGATGGCTTCCAGGCTGTCTGGGTATGACATGATTGGCAGGTAGTAGCAAATTGTGCAGCAGCATGGTTCGGTGTGGTTGTTTGGTTGTAGTTGGCATCATGACAGCCAAAACAGGTATTCGGCGAATTTATATAATTGCCGTTGTGGCATGTGGCACACTCGTTTGCAATAGGGATATGGGCACCAGCAATTACATAATAGTTATTATGGGTTGCAAAAGCAGCAGGTTTCCACCCCGGAGCTGTGGTATGGCAGACGGCGCAATCGGTTGAAATATTATTCGTAGTGTGGTTTGGATTGAATGACTGATTGTAATTAGGTGTATGGCAAGCGTTACAGACTGTTGGCGTATTTACATATCCTGCTGTATGGCAACCAGCACAGTTATCGGATGCATGACCTCCGGTTAATGGAAAACCTGATGAACTATGATTAAAACTTCCTTCGGCTTTACCGGTCGGATGACATGCTAAACAAGCAGGATCATTATATTGATAACCACTTACACCTTGATGTTTGCTGTTCATATTAGGCTGAAGGTGGCAGGTGCTGGTGCAGGTATAACTTTTATAATTCGAGGCGTTTTTATGGCAATCGGCGCAGGTATTCCATTCGCCTTTGTGGCTGCCCGAATAAATCGGGAAATATTGCCCATCATGATCATAATTAGCAGGTTTCCAGGCTGTTTGTGAGTGACAATCCGGACAGGTTGTTGGGAACTGTGCCGAAACATGTGAAGGATTATTGGATTGAGTGAAATCGGAAGAATGGCAATCATTGCATGTTTTCGGCAAGGCAGTATAATTTCCTTTATGACAATCATCACAGTTATTAGCAATTGGAATATGTGCTCCTGTTAGTTTTGAATGTGATGGATAAGTAGCAGGTTTCCAGCCAGGTGCTGTGGTATGGCAAACCACACAATCTTCAGTAAACGCGCTGTTGGGAATTTTGTGACTTGGCTTGCTGGTGGCATTGTAATTACTTTTATGACAACTGGAGCAAACTTTTGGGGTTCCCGCATACACACCTTTATGGCAATCGGCACAAGCTGTCGTCGTGTGTGCACCGGTTAAAGGAAATGCTGTTTTACTATGATCCATACTTCCTTCTTTCGAACCTGTAGGATGACATGCATAACAGGCAGCGCTGTTGTATTCATACCCGCTTACCTCATTATGGTTTCCATCTGTTTTACCTGAACTATGCTCGTGGCAATCGATACAGGTAAACTGCCCATAATCAGCCGGGTTTTTATGGCAGTCGGAGCAACTATTCCACTCGCCTTGGTGATTTCCCGAATAGATGGGAAATGAAATTGCGTCGTGATCGCGGTAATCGGCAGGTTTCCAGCTTTCAGTGGTATGACAGTCTTTGCAGGAGGTCGGGAAGTTAAGTGAAGTATGATTTGGATTTGTTGTTGTATTGTAATTGTCAATATGACAATCCTTACATTCACCGGTTATGGTACCATGGTTAAATTTCCATGAAAAAGCATTTTGCTTATGACATAGGGTGCAATTATCAGGAGGGTAGTTAATTGGTTCATGTTTTGGATTGGTAGTGCTTTCATAGTTTGCCTTATGACAATCGTAACACTGCACTCCCAGGGGGTCAAATCGTAACAGTGAAGCCGTTGGAGACGCAGATGTGGATGTGGACATCATATTTTTATGGCATTCCCTGCAATCGGCCGTTTTGTGAGCTCCAAGCAGCGGGAAACGGCTTTGCTGGTGTAATTGCGTGATATTAGTTACCGTCCACGACTTTGGCGTATGACATCTTGCACAATCGGGGCCAACCGTTTGCTCATGGAAATCAGTGTGACACGAATTGCAGTCAGTTTTTGCAACAGCAAATTCGAGCGAAGTGTGACACTGTTTGCAATTGGCCGACTGGTGCTGACCAATGAGCGGGAACCTGGTTTTGTTGTGATCGAATGATACTGTCTTCAAATCAACTTTCCAGCCATCTGTTTTATGGCAATCATCGCAATTGGCCTTGAAGCTCTCGCCATGAGGTGATTTTTGAGCAAACAAGCTGACTGAAAGTAAAACCAGCAGTATTAAAGATGACAGTTTTCGCATTTGAATTCTTTTATTTTGTATTGGACAAAAATTACTCCTTGACTGCTTGCATTTTTATGGCACTTATTGCAAGCTACATTTACGTGTTTTCCATCCAGCGGAAACAGAGTTTTGCTGTGATCGAACTTTGTGGCAGGTTTAAACGAGTCAGAATTATGGCATCTTTTACAATCCGTAATTCCATTATTATCAAATTGTTGTGCATGATTATCTTTATGGCAATTAGTGCAGCTCGTAGCTAAGCCGACGAATTTCTGGTTGGCATGCCCTGTCTTTTCTTTATTAAAATGGCAATCGCGGCAGCTTTGTTTTGTATGAGCACCTTCCAGTTCAAATTTGGTTTTTTTGTGGTCGAAATTCACATCTTGCCAGCGCTCTAAATTGTGGCAGGCTTCGCAGTTTTTATCAGGATAATAGTTGTCGCTTATTTGGGTTTGATGAATATTGTCATGGCAATCGGCACATTTTTTGCCTATTTCCTTAAACTTCCATTTTTCTGTTTTTTTATGACAAGCAAAACAGGGTGTCGCTACATGAGCTCCTTTTAATGGAAATATTCCTGCATTATGCTGATCGAGAGTATAAGCAAATTCAGTAAAACCACTTACCGTATGACATACAGAACAATCGGGAGGTATTCCGTTTTTTACAAATTGCTTTTCATGATAATCGGTATGGCAATCGGTGCAGCGATTGTATTTTAAAGGAGTGGTAAGTTTTACCTTATGACACGATTTGCATAAAACCTTCTGGTGCTTGCCTTCCAGCTTAAAATTAGCTTTGTTGTGATCAAATTTACTCGCCCCGGCTACTACAGCAAATGATTCATTATTATGGCATTCCGAACAATTCTGGCCAAATTTATTCTCATGTGGGTCTTTGTGACAGTTGGTGCAATTAGTGGCTTTTACACCTTTGAACTCCTGGTATTTGACCCCGCTTTTAACCGACGTTTTGTGACACTCGGCACAAGTTATATGTTCGTGTTTACCCGCTAACTTAAATTTGGTTTTCTGATGATCGAACTTCGATGCCGGTTTAAATTTTTCATCGTTGTGGCAATCGGTGCAATTACTTGACAGTGTTTTCTGGTGGTAATCGTCGTGACAAGCCAGGCATTCGGTTTTCAGGCCAAGAAAACTAAAAGTCTTGGCCTTGATTTTTTTGTCTGTGATAAATTCAGCTTTATGGCAGTCTTCGCATTTTTTCTTACTATGCGCTCCTGTGAGTTTGTAGCCGGAAAGATTGTGGTCAAATTTAGTTTTATCAAACTTAAGTATCTGAAAATTAACCCCATGATGATCGTTATGACAGGATGCACATTGCTTTCCTTTCACCAAACCGGACGAATGGTAGCCTTTTTGCTGATCTATTCTTACTTTTAATTCGGTATGGCAGGCCAGGCACTTGTCATTCGAAACCTTTTCGCCTAGAATATGGCACTTTGTACAATTCGAGATTCCTTCCAGTTGCGAATG
>JBAXBJ010000037.1:0-39489 GCA_037142075.1 Bacteroidota bacterium | reverse complement strand
GAATTAGAACGTTTGCTATAAAAAATGCGGCTTAGGGATATTTGTCGTACACCCTGCCAGTTTATACCTTATTGATTAATTTTTAATTTACTACTTTTGTCCAAATCCTAGACTGTTTTTCGGTATTCTATGAAACGCTTCCTTTATTATCTTTTTCCCGTCCCCATTCGCTTGCTTGTCAGGCGATTGTACTACCTGCCTGCGGATTTATACGACTCCATTCTTGGCAAAAGACCTCAGGGCGTTCCTCCAAGGGGAAAAATTTTCATTGGCCCGGGCGATTATGTAGAGCTTGGTGAAAAATTCCTCCGGTATTTCCAGGAACTTGCTGGGTTAAAGCCTTATCATAAAGTACTGGATGTAGGTTGCGGAATTGGCCGTATGGCTTTGCCCCTGACTGGTTTTCTTGATAAAGACGGCTCTTACAAAGGGTTTGACATTGTAAAAAGCGGCATTGATTGGTGCGAAAAAAATATCGCAACGAGATTTCCGAATTTCAAATTTCAATACACCGGGCTCTACAACCAGCTTTACAACACTTCCGATAAAGTTGATGCATGTAATTTTGTTTTTCCATACCCTGACTCGGAATTTGATTTCGTCTTCCTGACCTCGGTTTTTACCCATATGATGCCTGCCGAGGTAGAGAATTACATCAATGAAATTGGCCGGGTGATGAAACCCGGGGCAACCTCGCTCATGTCGTTTTTCATCCTGAACAAAGAATCGAAAGACCTTATGATCAATCGTCCGACACATATGAATTTTCCTATCAATAAAGGCTTTTACAGGCTTCATTCAGCACAGGTTGATACCGCGAATGTTGCATACGATGAAGTTTGGATACTGCAAAAGCTGCTAAAGGCTGGCCTGAGACTGGATTTCATAAAGTATGGACAATGGTGTGGACGCGACCCGTATTTCGACTACCAGGACCTTCTTATTTGCAGTAAAGTGTAAAGATGACAAGCAAAACCTGTTAACTTTGCATACCGCTTAAAATTGCTTTCCAAACACCTAAGTCGCCCTTGAAACTCTCAGTAATTATTGTCAGCTACAATGTAAAGCACTTCCTCGAGCAGTGCCTTCATTCGGTACATTCGGCTATCACTGGCATTGAAACTGAAATTTATGTGGTTGATAACGCTTCGGTTGACGGATCGGTAAAAATGGTGAAAGAGAAATTCCCCGGGGTGAAATGCATTGCCAATCAGGATAACCAGGGATTTGCCAAAGCCAATAACCAGGCTATCAGGCAATCAGTTGGGGAATATGTTCTGTTGTTAAATCCTGACACCATCGTCGAGACTGACACTTTCGCTAAAATCATCGGATTTATGGACAGCCATGCGGATGCCGGTGGCCTGGGTGTAAAAATGGTGGATGGAACGGGCCGGTTCCTGCCCGAATCAAAACGTGGATTACCAACTCCGACAGTGGCTTTTTATAAAATATTCGGTTTGGCACGCTTGTTTCCGAAATCAAAAACTTTTAACAAATACCATCTTGGGTATCTTGATAAGGACAAAACTCACCAGGTTGAAATCCTTGCCGGTGCTTTTATGTTGGTACGAAAATCGGTTCTCGACCAGGTCGGCCTTCTTGATGAAGCGTTTTTTATGTATGGCGAAGACATCGACCTTTCGTACCGCATCATAAAAGCAGGGTATCACAACTATTATTACCCCGAAACACGCATCATACACTACAAGGGAGAAAGCACTAAAAAAGGCAGCCTGAACTACGTTTTCGTGTTTTATAACGCAATGATCATTTTTGCCAAAAAACATTTCTCGGCTAAAAACGCTCAACTCTTTTCAGTACTGATCAATATCGCGATTTATTTCAGGGCTTTTCTGTCGATAATCAGCAGGGTTCTGAACAGTACGCTTTTACCTTTGGCTGATGGAATTTTATTGTATGCCGGACTTGCTGCGATTGCCCGGATACTGGAACAGCGAGTAATTTACCCCTGGGGTGGCCACTATCCTATCGAGTTATACCTGTTGGTGATTCCGTCATTTATTGCCGGATGGATGATAAGCATCTATTATTCTGGTGGTTACGATAAGCCTATAAGTATTTGGAAATCATACCGCGGCCTGGCAGCGGGCACAATAATGATCCTGGTCATTTACGCTTTACTGCCTGAGCACTTTCGGTTTTCACGCTCATTAATCCTTACCGGAACAGTTTGGGGTATACTTGCGCTTACGGTTTCGCGCTTGTTACTGAGTTTACTTCGTGTAAATGGATTCAGCATCCAGGCTAATAAAAACAAAAGGTTTGCCGTACTCGGCGAAGAGCCTGAAGTGCAGCGTGTTGCCGACCTACTTCAAAAAGCACTTTTGAATCCTGGATTTATAGGTCTTATCAACACGGGTGCCGCACAAAGCGAGAAAAATGGTTATCTCGGCAACATCACCCAGATTAATGACATCATCGCTATTTATAAGATCGATGAACTTATTTTTTGTGCCAAGGATATGCCTGCCGAGAATATAATCGATCAGATGTCGGCCCTGCAGCACACGCAACTCGACTTTAAAATTGCACCACCGGAGAGCATGTCGATCATTGGAAGCAATTCCATCGACACAGCCGGAGATTTGTATGTAATTGATGTAAATTCGATAGGTAAATTTCAAAACCGCCGGAGCAAACGAGTTTTTGATGTTGTTGTGTGCCTTATTCTGATGGCTTCATACCCTTTAACATTATTTCTTACCGGAAATCCGTTTAATTATTTACGAAATATTTTCGGAGTACTTTTTGGTTTAAAATCAATTACGGGATACCACCCTATGGATAAACAGGAACACAAACTACCTGATATCCGCCGGGGCATTTTATATCCGACAGACGCTTTAAATAAGCAAATAACTGATGATAAAACTATAGACAGGTTGAATATATTTTACGCCCGCGATTATAGGATTGGCAACGAATTCAGGCTTCTTTACAAAGGATTCAGGCATTTAGGCCGAAAATGCTGATCTTTGTGAACTAATGTATCTGTCCGTTTGTTTATGTATACAGATAAAGAATTGAACAAAAAAAAAGAATACATTTTATAACTAAAAATTAGAACAAATCCTGCCATGGCAAATTTTGAACTGGTAATGCCAAAACTTGGCGAAAGTATTATTGAAGCAACAATTGTTCGCTGGCACAAAAAAGAAGGCGATCAGGTTGTTGAAGATGAGTCGATTGCAGATCTGGCAACGGATAAAGTAGATTCGGAAATCCCTTCGCCTGTTGAAGGTATTGTTACAAAATTGTTTTACAAGGAGGGCGATGTTGTTCCTGTCGGAAAAATTATTGCCATCATCAATATGGGGGGTGAGGAAAATGCAGCAATAGATAAGCAACCGGAACCAGAACATGCTACTCCCGAAGCAAAAACTGATATTCTGGTAGCCGCTTCAGTTACGAACATTGTTGAAACCGGTGTTGAAAGCGTCAGGTTTTATTCGCCGCTGGTCAGGAGCATTGCTAAGCAGGAAAATATTCCCTTAAGCGAACTCGAAAACGTTGCCGGTACAGGCAAAGAGAATCGCCTCACAAAACAGGATATTCTCGACTATATTCAAAATCGCGGAAAACAGCCTGTTATTCAACCTGCTGCGGCTGCAATCACCAATGTCGAGCGGCCAAAAATACAAGCTCCGACAGTTACCACTTCCACCGGCGATATTATCATTGAAATGGATCGTATGCGCCGGCTTATCGCCGACCATATGGTTATGTCGAAACAGGTTTCGCCACATGTTACTTCATTTATCGAAGTGGATGTAACCAATATAGTACGCTGGCGCGAAAAAATCAAAGACGGTTTCGCGAAACGCGAAGGTCAGAAAATTACATATACTCCGTTGTTTATAGAAGCTGCTTCCAAAGCGCTACGCGAATTTCCAAATGTGAATGCATCCATCGACGGCTACAAGATTATTCAGCGAAAAGCGATCAATATTGGCATGGCCGCAGCTCTGCCTGACGGAAACCTGATAGTTCCGGTTATAAAAAATGCCGATCAGAAAAACCTGCTAGGCCTGGTTAAAGATGTGAATGATCTGGCCGATCGTGCCAGGAAAAACAAACTGAATCCCGATGATATTGCAGGTGGCACATTTACCATCACTAATTTCGGATCTTTTGATAGTCTTACAGGGGTTCCGGTAATCAATCAGCCACAGGTTGCCATACTTGGTATTGGAACCATCAAAAAGCGCCCATGGGTGCTCGAAACAGCAGATGGTGACATGATTGCCATCCGCCATATATGTATGCTATCCCTTTCATACGACCACAGGCTGGTGGATGGAGGCCTCGCAGGAAAATTTATTAAACGTATTCAGCAGTTGCTCGAGGGCTTTGATGGAAATATGGTGATTTAGTTTTGATGTTGCTGGAGAATGGTTGTTGGAAAATGGAAAATAGAAAATGGGGAAATCGTTAATCGTAATTCGTTAATCGTAATTCGTAATTCGTAATTCGTAATTCGTAAATCGTAAATCCAAAATCCAAAATCGTAAATCCGAAATCCGAAATCCGAAATCCGAAATCTTAAACCCTCACTCTTACTTAAAAAAACCGGCTTGTATTTATTAGCCGGTTTTTTCTTTTTACACCCAAAAAATAGATAATTTAGCCATTCACGCATTTCATCATACTTATCACTATAAAAACATGCAACTTAATCTTACCAAACCACTTATCATTTTCGATCTGGAAGCAACCGGTGTTAACGTTGGCAGCGACAGGATTGTTGAAATCGCCATGCTGAAGGTCTTTCCTGACGGACATGAGGAGTTTCGACGCCATCTCATCAATCCAACTATCCCTATGCCGGAGGTAGTGATTGCCATACATGGAATTACAGATGAAATGGTTAAAAATGAGCCTACTTTTAAAGAAATGGCTGGCAACCTCAATGCTTTTATCGGGAACAGCGATTTGTCGGGTTACAATTCGATAAAATATGATATTCCATTGTTAGTCGAAGAGTTTCTGCGGGCAGGGGTTGAATTTGATTTGAAAAACCGCCGCATCATCGATGTTCAGAATATTTTCCACAAAATGGAACCACGCACCCTGAAAGCAGCTTATAAATTTTATTGCCAGACTGAACTCATAAATGCCCATTCCGCCGAAGCCGATACCCGTGCAACTTACGAAGTTCTGAAATCGCAACTTCAACGTTACGAAGGAGTTGAATATACCGATAAGGATGGAAAAACTTCATTTCCGGTGAAAAATGACATGAAAGCACTTGACGAATTCTCCTATTATAACCGCAATGCCGACCTGGTTGGACATATCATTTTCAATGCAAAAGGCCAGGAAGTGATCAATTTTGGCAAGCACAAGGGAAAAGTGGTGGAAGAAATTTTTAAGTCGGAACCTTCTTATTACGATTGGATGATGAAGGGTGATTTCCCGTTATCGACCAAAAAGACAATTACCGCGATAAAGCTGAGGAATTTCAATAAAGGTTAAAAAAATCTGGAATCTGGAATCTGGAATCTGGAATCTGGAATCTGGAATCTGGAATGTCGGATGTGGAATGTCGGAATCTTAAAACCAGAAACATGAAACCAGAAACATGAAACTTGAAACCAGAAACTTGAAACCAGAAACCAGAAACTTGAAACCAGAAACAACTATTTAACACCATGAAAATCATCTGCATCGGCCGTAACTACGCCGAACATGCCAAAGAACTGAACAATGCGGTTCCAACCGAGCCGGTATATTTTATGAAACCGGATTCCGCTTTATTGATCCGCAACCGCCCGTTCTTTTACCCTGATTTCACAAAAGACCTGCATTACGAATGCGAAATTGTATTGAGAATAGGCAAGGTAGGAAAATGTATTAATGAGAAATTTGCATTAACCTATATTGATGCCATTGGTGTCGGCATTGATTTTACCGCCCGCGACCTGCAACAGAAAGCCAAGGAAAAAGGATTACCCTGGGAAAAAGCCAAGGCTTTCGATTCCTCAGCTCCTATCAGCAGTTTTATTCCGGTTGCAGAATTTGATGACATTCAGCAGATTGCATTCAGTCTGAATAAGAATGGCGAAACCGTTCAGATGGGAAACACAAAAGAGATGATTTTCTCCTACCCTGCGATAATTGCTTTTGTATCACAATTTATGACCCTTAAAACCGGTGATTATATTTTTACCGGAACACCTGCCGGTGTCGGCCCGGTTGCTATTGGCGATAAACTTGAAGCATTTATTGGTGATAAGAAAATGCTCACAGTGAACATTAAGTAGGAAGCGGATACGGATAAAACGTCAAAAATAGCAGTATGCCAATTCTGTTAAACATCCGGCTGATACAGGCGAAAAGGGAACTGAATTCTGCAGGTTTGGGCGTTTTGGTAATATTTGTATTGTTGTCGTTTCTGATTTACGCTGCTTATACTGTTTTCTTAAAATCTCCAAATGCCTATTACCTTACAGCTTTCCTGTTTTTGGTTTGTGTATCAATTCAATCGTACCGGAATGACAAGCAATTTGTGTATATCCATATCCGAAGGCCGCATTTCCAAATATATTTGGAATACCTGGTTCTTGTATCAGTTTTTTCAGTAAGTAGTTTATTTACAGTTAACTGGATCTGTTTCCCTATATTAATTTCAGCATTGTATGTCGTCCCTAATCTGAAATTTACACTCAAGCAAAAAACATATTTAAAGAATATTTCATCTTTGATTCCTGCTGGTGATTTTGAGTGGATCAGTGGTTTTCGCAGGTCGTTTGGCATACTGGTTCCACTTTATATTCTGGCTTTAAGTTTAAGTTGGTTCCGGGTTTTACCTTTATTTATTCTTTGGTTTATTTCGGTTACTATCTCTTCGTTTTTCACCGAATGTGAACCATTACATATTCTGAAAGAAGGTAATTATTCTTCCTCCGGTCTTCTAAAACGGAAACTCACTCGCATGGCAAAATATATTATTAGTTTGTATATACCTGTTTTAGTGGTAAATACAATCTTTAACCCGGAATATTGGTTGCTTAATATTTTGTTCATTCCATTGCAGGTATCGCTTATTTGTTATTCAATATTTTTTAAATATGCAACCTACGAACCAAATAGGAATGCAATCGGAAATAATGTGGTAATCTCGCTGGTTAGCATAGGTTCCATAATTCCATATTTTCTGCCAATTCCACTATTGATGGCCGTATTTACTTATGGAAAAGCAAAAAAGAACTTAAATATCTATTTGAATGATTAAAATACAAAACCTGACATTCAGTTTTTCGGGTCACAAAGTCTTGGATGACATTTCAATTGATTTCAATCAAAACCAGGTTCATGGAATCGTTGGATTGAACGGTGCCGGGAAAACTACATTTTTCAATGTGCTTTCAACTACTTTAAAAAAACAAACCGGTGATATCAAATTTAACGGGAATACCATTACATATAGAGACATAGCCTACCTGGAAACAGTAAACTTCTTCTATTCGAGGTTAACAGGAAACGAGTATCTGAAAATTTTCAAACAAACAAACCCTGATTTCAATCTCAGTTCTTTACAGGAATTCATGAAACTACCACTTGATGACCTTATTGAAACTTACTCAACCGGAATGAAAAAAAAACTGGCTTTGCTTGGAGTTTTAAAGCAGGATAAGAAAATATTTTTGTTTGATGAGCCATTCAACGGGCTTGATCTCGAAACCAACAAAATACTGGAATTGATCATCACCACACTCAAAGAAAAAGACAAAACCATTTTTGTTTCATCACATATCCTCGATCCTCTGCTCACCGTTTGCGACCAGATTCATTACCTGGATTATGGGAAGTTTGCTAAAACATTCGACAGACTAAATTTTCATCTTATTGAAGATGAATTATTTAAAAAATTAAAGTTCGAGGCTAAAACAATAATAGCCTCATCTTTATAATTCCACGAGTGAAAACTGATGATATCCGGAATAGCTCTTCTTTAACTGGAAACCTATATCAGCCATGCATTTGAATCCTAAGGATCATGAGTTCGAATGATATTGGCATTCTTACGGCTGACTTCACCATGACTTCACCGGGTTGTACTTAAAACAGCCACCAATAGAAAGATAAAACAGTTTTATTGAGCTATAAATTTATCTTGCATTCTAATACTTTTTTTAGAAATTTACTCCTTCAAACCTTTCTCGGTTTCGATGGCTATTTATTTTGTAACATCAAGATCCACAAATAGATATAAAAATTATGGGAAAAACATTTGCTGAAAAAATTCTGGGTGCCGAAGCTGGTGCAATAGTATTCCGCAGACCCGATATTATTTTAACCCACGACAATACGGCCAGTATTGCGAACACTTTTAAAAAAATGGGTGGTGAAAAGGTGAAAGATGCCGATCAACTGCTTATTGTGCTCGATCATAACGCCCCGCCAACCAGTGCGGAACTGGCAAATGATTACCAGAAAATCCGCGAAATCGTTAAAGAACAAGGCATTGGAAAATTTCACGATGTCGGAAAAGGCATTTGCCACCAGATCATGGGCGATTATGCAAAACCCAATATGATCATTGTCGGCAGCGACAGTCATACCTGCACCGCCGGCGCCTATAATTCGTTAGCAGCCGGTATCGACCGCACCGAAACTGCCGGTCTGTGGCGGCAGGGCGAAACATGGTTCAGGGTGCCTGATTCCATAAAAATTACCCTGAACGGCAAACTTCCGCAGGGTGTTTATGGCAAGGATCTTTCGATCTGGATCATAGGGATGATAGGTTCGAGCGGCGCAGACTATATGTCGATTGAGTATCATGGCGAAGGCGTGAAAACCTTATCCATTTCCGACAGGATGACCATTGCTAACCTGGCTTCAGAAATGGGAGCCAAAAATGCAGTTTTCCCCGCCGACGATGTCTTGAAAAAACATCTTGGTGAGGATGTTGAAGGCACCTGGGCAGATGAAGATGCTGTATATGTTAAAGAAATTGTGATCAACCTGGATGAATTATTCCCGGTGGTATCGGCCCCGCATAATGTGGATAATGTAAAAGCTCTGGCTGAAGTGAGGGGAACAAAAATTCAGCAGGCTATGATTGGCACTTGTACCAATGGCCGTATTGACGATTTGCGCGAAGCTGCCGCCATTTTGAAAGGCAAAAAGCTGCCCGATGGTTTCCAGTTGCTTGTGATTCCGGCATCGCAGCCAATTTATTTGCAGGCCATGGACGAAGGTCTGATCCGCATTTTTATGGAAGCCGGAGCCAGTGTACTTGCCCCTTCCTGCGGTCCCTGCCTGGGCACAGGACAGGGAATACCTGCCGATAATATGACTATTATTTCGACTGCCAACCGGAACTTTAAAGGCAGGATGGGGAACAAAACTTCTTTGATCTACCTCGCCTCCCCTGCCGTTGTAGCCTATTCGGCTTTGAGGGGTGAAATATCCGATCCCCGCGAAATAACGACAGATGATAAATATCCTTTCACCATTTCCCAAAGTAAAACCGTGGATATCAGTGCCGACGATGATAGGTATGCCAACGGAACCTGGAATTATGCCGATGTCGACAACCTGAATACGGATCAGATGTTTGCCGGAAACCTCACTTACAACGTTAAGAGTTCTGAAGCCGAGAAAATCATGCCCCACCTTTTCAAAGGTTTTGACGACAGTTTTACAGGACGCGTTAAGGAAAATGACATTATTGTTGCAGGAGCCAACTTCGGTTGCGGCAGTTCGCGCGAGCATCCTTCGGTAGGTTTGGCTTATGCCGGTATCAAAGCGGTGATCTGTAAGAGTGTAAACCGCATTTTCTATCGGTCTTCCGTGAACCAGGGCCTGCCTATTATTTTGCTCCCCAAAGCCGTAGATGCTTATAAACAAGGAGATAAAGTTGAAATAGATTTCGAAGCCGGCAAGGTAATTATTGCCGGAAGTGAATATGGTTTTTCACCGCTTCCTGATAAACTCGTTGGTATTTTTAAAGCAAAAGGACTCGTGAATTACGTGAAAGCAAATTCGTAATACAAGGTTTTTGTTTTTTTGTCTGAAAGCTGTTTCATTAAAACAGCTTTCTTTTTTTATGCAGCAAAATAATTCCATTAATTTTACAGATCAGAAAAAAAGCTGATGAAGACTTTAAAATTCAGGTATTTTATACTTGCTGCAGCGGTAGTGGCTATAATTCTATTAGCGGGAGGCCATCAGTTGCCGAAGTACTCAAGCCGGTTAACATCCTTGGCTGCACTGGCAATTGTAGATATTCTTTACTGGTTGGCATTGCAAAAATCGATCAGCCTGCGCTTTAAACCGTTTTTAACTGTCGCCTATTGGCTGCCCCTATCCACCTTGTTGTGTTTCTTTCTTGTCGGAATTATAGTCCCCTATTCTCAATGGTATTTATTCCCAAGAATCTATGTGCCAGGATTGCTACTCATTTTATTAATCGGGAAAGGAACATTTCTGACTTTCCTCATTGCCGGCGATTTTTTAATGATACCTTTCAATTTAATTAAAAGGTTTCGTACAAAAGGAAGAAATTTCCCTGGAACCTGGCGCAGGCCACGCTTCCTGTTAATGGTAAGTGGCGGAGTATCTACATTTATCATGTTGGTTTATTTTGCAGGCATGTTTCTTTGGGTGAGGGATTACAAGGTAACAACCGTTGAGATACCTGTAAAGAACCTGCCTGAAGCCTTTGACGGGTTCAGGATTGTACAGCTCAGCGATATGCACCTTGGCACTTTACTCAATGACAGCCCGTTGAAAAAGATTGTGAAACTGGTAAATGATCAGCAACCTGATGCCATCCTGTTTACCGGCGATATGGTTAATTTCACTACCGCCGAAGCTTATCCTTTTGTAAATACAATGAAGGAATTTTCAGCTAAAGATGGAATTTTTGCCATTTTGGGTAACCACGATTACGGCGAATACAACCAATGGAATTCTGAAAAAGAGAAAATTCTGAATAATAACGCTTTATATGACTTCTATAAGCGGATCGGCTGGCATTTGCTCCGCAATGAAAACAGTATAATCGGGAGAGATACTGCTTCGATCGCCATCATTGGTGTCGAAAACTGGAGCAAAACAAAGCGGTTTGGTAAAAAGGGAGATGTGGTAAAAGCGCTTGCAGGTTCCGAAGCATCCCGGTTTAAGATACTTATGTCGCACGACCCTTCGCATTGGGATGGTGAAGTAAACTCTAAATTTCCACAAATCGGGCTTACATTATCGGGTCATACTCATGCTTTTCAACTTGCCTTCGAATATGGCGATATAAAATGGAGTCCTTCTTCCATGATTTTCCAGCAATGGGGCGGATTGTACGAAAAAGTGCATCCAAACGGAGTAAAACAGTTTTTATATGTTAACCGTGGAACCGGCACACTGGGATACCCTGGGCGCATTGCAACCAGGCCTGAGATTACCGTTTTAATATTAAGAAAGAGCAACTAAAAAGATAAAAAAGTAGCTCCTACCTGTTCCTTATGTATTGGCTGGGCGAGATCCCTTTTATTCTTTTGAACTGCTCATTGAAATTCGATACATTATTGAATCCACTTTCGTAACAAATTCCGGAGATGTTCATCTTGTTCTCCAAAAGTAACTTGCATGCATGCCCTACTCTTATTTCATTCAAAACGGAATGAAATGATTTTTTGGTATGTTTTTTAAAATACCTGCAAAATGAGGTTTCCGTCATGCCTACTATATCCGAAACTTTTTCAAGTGTAATATTCCGTTGAAAGTTGTCTATCATATAACGGTGTGCCTTATCAAAGCGATCAAAATCGGCTGATTTTCTTATTTTTGAATATCCGGTACTGGCTAACAACTGCTTCTCGTTGGCTTTCGACATAAAGTCAAGCATGTCAATCAGCCTGAGTAGTTTTTCGATCCCTGTGGTACGAATTATTGCTTTCATCTGGAGTTCGATACGCGCTTGTGCATAGCCGGTAAACTTTATCCCGAATTGCGACTCGAACAGCAATTGATTGATCCCTTCCATTTCGGGAAGAATGGCCAATGCATTTTTGAAAATCTCATCATTAAAGTGAATTACTAAAACTCGAACTGTAAGTCCGGTTATGTTTTTACTGTAGAGCGGATCACTTTTCCACACATGAGGCAAATTGGGACCTATCATTCCGATGTCGCCTGTCCCGAATGAACCTGAATGGTCGCCAACATAGCGGGAACCTGTACCTTTTTCAACATAAATAATCTCCGTTTCCGGATGATAATGCCAGGGAATATCTAAACATGGAACCTCAACCTCTAAAACATTTATACTAAACTCCGATTCTTTAGGTAGCTTTTCGTAAAATATATCCGTTTTCATATCTCATTTTCAATGCCCGGGCAAATATATGATAAAATACCATTATTCTCGGAAAATCTGCTTGTAGAACAAAATAGCCGTTCGTCTATTTTTGCCATGGATAAAAAATGTTAAAAAATCAAAAAAATATCATTTTAATAGAAGTTGATCTGACCATATCAACCGGGCAAAATAAATTGTTCTGCGCAATTGCATTAAAGCATAATTAATCCTCAAATCAAAATAAAAAATCATTCGAAAAATCAATTCAAAAAATCAATTCAATACAAATCAATCAATTACTAACCAACAATCCAAACCAAAATTAATTATGAAGAAAAATCTCTACAAGCACATGCATCGAGGTTTGAGAAGCAAAATGCTTCTGCTTACCGGAATCTTATGGCTGAGTGCATTCTCATTTGCCTTTGCACAAAAAGGCTTCGAGTACTCAGGAAAAGTTAAAAGCCTGAGTGGTGAAACACTTCCGGGTGTTAGCGTTACAGTTACCGGAACTACAACCGGAGCCATCACCGATCTGGATGGAAATTTTAAGTTTGCTGCCGACAAGGCTGCTGCAAAATTAACGTTTTCTTTCACAGGAATGGTTTCCCAGGAAGTGGAAGCTACGGCTGGAATTCCAATGACAATTGTACTTGAAGAAAAATCGACCGATCTTACAGGCATCATGATCGTTGGGTATGGCACACAAAAGAAAAGCCTTGTCACAGGTGCTATTTCGCAAATTAAGAGTAAAGATCTGGAAGCAATACCTTCATCGAGGGTTGAGCAGGCTATGCAAGGCCGTATTGCCGGTGTAAGTGTGCGTTCAAATTCGGGTGCACCCGGAGCCGGCCTCAAGGTAAGAATTCGCGGGGCAGGTACCAATGGCAACTCCGATCCTTTATATATTGTTGACGGCATGAAGAGCGGTGATATCAATTACCTCGAACCTTCCGACGTTGAATCAATTGAAGTGCTTAAAGATGCTGCTTCGGCTGCTATTTATGGTGCTGAAGGCGCAAACGGCGTTGTAATTATTACCACAAAATCAGGTAAGGGCGGCAGTGGAGCAAAAACTACCGGTGGAACTTTAACTTACGATTTCCAATATGGCATTCAGAGTGTTGGCAACATTATGCCTGTTATGAATAACACCCAATATACTGAGTATGTTAACGAAGCTAAAGTTGGTGTAACCATCCCAACCGGTATTGCTACCAATACCAATTGGCTCGAGCAGATAGCACAGAACGCCCCGATGCAAAAACATTACCTCTCATTTTCAGGTGCCAGCGAGAAATCAAGTTACATGCTTTCGTTCTCTTACTTTAACCAGGATGGGGTTGTTGGCGGCGAAAAAGCCAATTTCAAACGTTATTCAGTACGATTAAATGGCGACCACGAAATCAAAAAATGGTTAAGCATTGGTAATAATTTTGCATTCTCACACACCGATCGCAGTTCCATTGTTGAAAACAGTGAGTATGGCGGTATTGTTTCAAGTGCTCTTGCGCTCGATCCTCTTACACCTGTTGTTTATGACGGTGCTTTACCAACTTATGCACAGTCAGCACTTAATGATGGGTTCACTTTGCTTAAAGACCCCAATGGAAAATATTATGGTGTATCCGAATTCCTGAAAGGTGAAATTGCAAATCCATTAGCCATGATGTCGATGGCAAAAGGAAGTACAGTGCAGGACAAGGTTTTGGGAAGCATGTTTGCCACTGTAAAACCATTTAACGGATTATCCATTACTTCCCGTTTGGGTATTGATTATGCCGGTCAGGTGTATCATACCTGGAACCCAACCTATTGGTTCTCGTCGGAACGTAACAGCAAAGTGACTTCCCGTCGCGAAAATTACGACAGGTGGTTCACATGGCTTTGGGAGAATTTTGCTTCGTACAACAAAAGTATTGACAAGCATAATTTTTCAGTAATGGCAGGTATTTCGGCGCAGCATTATCAGCATAATTATGTTAATACCTTATCAGGACCTATGTTTGCCGAAGATGAGACTTTCTCTTACCATGGTTCAGACGATATTCAAGGTACCGTTAGCGGTGTTCCCGAAGTTAAAACGCTTGAGTCCTATTTCGGCAGGATTTCCTACGATTACAATAACAGGTACATGTTGAATGCAACCATTCGTCGCGATGGTACATCAATGCTATTAAACAAATGGGGAACATTCCCTTCGGTATCAGCAGGATGGGTTATGTCGGAAGAAGATTTCTGGAAAGGCCTCGAAAGCCCTGTAAATTATTTCAAATTCCGTGCAAGCTGGGGACAAAACGGTAGTTTATCGAACCTCGGACCGGATCAGTTCCGTTCGCTCATAAAGATTTCCGGTATTCAATATCCAAATCCCGATGGCGGTTTTTACACCGGGGCTGAACCTTCATTATTGGCAAATCCCGAACTCACATGGGAAACCAGCGAGCAGACCGATTTAGGGTTTGATATCCGTGCTTTCAAGAGTAAATTGACATTTGCTTTCGACTTCTACAAAAAAGTCACCAAAGACCTTCTGACCCCATCATCACCACCTCTCTCGGTTGGAAATTATGCTCCTTTCGTTAATGCCGGCGATGTAACTAACAAAGGTGTGGAAATGGAATTAGGCTGGCGTGAATCTGAAGGCGATTTTCATTACAGCGTTAGTGCCAATGTCACTTTTAACCACAACGAAGTTACCTACCTTAACCCATTGCTTACCAGGCAACCGGGAGCTAATGTAAACGGGTGGACAGCAACCTATTTCGAAAAAAGTATGCCGATTTGGTACTTCCGCGGATACCAGACAGATGGTATTTTCCAGAACCAGGCTGAGATTGACAAATATGTAGCTGATAATAATTTATCAGGTTATACGCCAGTACCAGGTGATGTTATCGTTGTTGACAACGTAAAAGACGGTAAAATAAATGCAGATGATATGGGCATTATTGGTTCAGCAATTCCGAAAATAACTTATGGCGCCAACCTGAGTTGCGATTATAAGAATTTTGATCTGAATATTTTCCTCCAGGGCACACAGGGAAACGATATTCTTATGGGCTGGAACCGCACCGACCGTGGAACATCCAACAGGCCTGAATTCTTTTACACCGACAGGTGGACCGGAGAAAACAGCACCAATAGCTGGTTCAGGGCCGATTTGACAAATAACTTTAATTATAACAGCGACAAGGTGATTTTTAGTGGTTCATACATGAGAATCAAGCAGATTCAGCTTGGTTATACCTTGACTAAAGACATGGCTGAAAAAATTCATATGCAGGGAGTACGTGCGTATATTTCGCTGGATGATTATTTTACTTTCACCAAGTATCCCGGAATGGATCCTGAAGCAGGAAGTCCTGATAATAACAGCCAGGGAATTGACCGCGGTATGTATCCAACACCACGCAAATTCATGATGGGTATTTCAGTAACTCTCTAGGTTACCCGTAAGTACAGTAAATCTCAAAATCAAAAAATTTAAACATAAAAAAAATGAAAAACAGATTCATACATAAAATCCTTTTCGTTTTGGTCGTTTTCGTAACGATTAGCTCTTGTAAAAAGGAGTTTCTTGAAACCGTACCTTACGGTAAGCTGTCGGTAGATAACTTCTACAAAACCGATGCTGACGCCCAGAATGCAATTGTTGCAGCTTATGATATCCTCCAATGGGTGAATGCACGCGACTGGTCATCAGTTTGGCTTGCAAAAACTCTGCCTTCGGACGAAACAACCGCAGGCGGCAGTTCCGCCGGTGATCAGCCAAATTTGGTGGAAATGGATCGTCTTAACTACAGTTCGGGCAATCCTGTTATTAAGGATGTTTACACAGGGCAATATTTCGGAATTTACCGTTGCAATATGGTAATAAACAAAGTTGAGCCTACAAATGATTTCCGCAAGAAGATCATTGCTGAAGCTAAAACCCTGCGTGCTTATTACTATTCGGAATTGGTTATGATGTTTGGAAAAGTCCCTCTAATCCTTACCGAACTTGCTCCCAGCGAATACTCACAGCCACGCGCTGAAGTTGCAGTTGTTTATGCTCAGATTGAAAAAGACCTGACTGAAGCTATTCCGGAACTTCCTTTACGTTCAGCCTATTCTACAGCCGACAAATTCAGGGTTTCAAAAGGAACTGCACAGGCGCTTCTCGGTAAAGTACTCCTTTATGAGAAAAAATGGAAAGCTTCATCAGATGCTTTTGAGGCTGTAATTACAAGCAACGAATTTGAATTAGTGACGCCTGTCGATTCACTGTTCAGAAAATCACAGGAATTCAATAAAGAATCGCTCTTTGAAGTAAGCTTTACCGGTGTAAAGGGATACGATTGGGGAACCTTCGGCTGGGGTGGTAACCGAAACATGGAAAACAGCATTACCTGGCAGCTTTGCGGACCACGTGGCGATTATTTCGTTGCAGGATCCAGCGGAATGGTAGGCGGATGGGGATTTGTATATCCTACAAAAGCATTGTTTGATGCATTTGAACCAACAGATCGCCGTCGTCACGCAACAGTCTGGTCAATTCCTGATCTACAGGCTTATGGCGGAAACTGGACAGGCAGTACTACTGATCCTCCCTTTGATTTTGTTGGATATTTCAGGGTTAAATACGGAACATTTTCAGCTGAAACCAATGGTCCTGTGAACGAACTCAACTACGGAACCAATATGAGGCTTATCCGTTATGCTGATGTTTTGCTTATGGCTTCCGAAGCCTATTACCGCCAGACTCTTGAAAGCAAGGCACTCATCGAACTTAACAAGGTACGTCAACGTGCCGGACGCACAGATGTTACTGCCTCAGGAGCCGGATTGTTCGATGCTATTGTTAAAGAACGCCAGGTTGAATTAGCCATGGAAGGGGTTCGTTTCTTCGACCTTGTACGTTGGGGATTGGCTTCACAGGTATTAGGCAGCAAATTCGTTGTTAACAAACACGAACTCTTCCCTATTCCTTTGGATGAAATGACCAATAACAGTATGATTGGTGCACAGAACCCCGGTTACTAAAAACGGGTAAGTTGGCTCAGATAAAAACGGACTTTTATGATTTAAGAAAAAGGAACTTTGATCAACAATTTGATGATCAATTGGATTTCAACCTACAGCTAAAATGTAATATCCTTTGCCCTTGTTCTTAAATCTTTTATAAAAAAAGACACGTTTTCTATCCTTCACTAATAAGAAATTAAAAAGGAGGTTGGCAGGGTAACCAAATAATTTTGAATTGAGGTTTCAAAGTAATTAATTTGGTGTTCTTATAACAATTGATTGGTTGGTTAGTTGGCTGAACGGGTTGCCCTGTTCAGCCTCCTTTTTAATACTTCGTTACGTTATGAAACAATGCTATATTAGCAGGTTTATGGATAATGCATTTCAATTTTGTAATTAATAAACCAGGGGATTTCCCTCATTAATAAAAGAAACGTGGATAAACTTTCAGTAAGAGAAAAAATCGGGTATGCGCTTGGCGATGGTGCTGCTAATATTGCATGGCGCGGTGTGGCCACTTTTCTGTTCATTTTTTATACGGATGTTTTTGGAATAAGCCCTGCCACAGTAGGTTTTCTTATGCTGATTGCCCGTTTCAGCGACGGAATTATCGATGTCATAATGGGTGTTATCTGCGATCGTACCAATACCAAATACGGCAAATTCCGTCCCTGGATATTATGGACAGCAGTTCCTTTGGGAATCACATTATCGTTGCTGTTTACTTCCCCCAACTTGGGCTCTTCAGGGAAAATTATTTATGCCTATGCCACGTATCTGCTGTTTTTTATTATTTATACCGCAAACAATATTCCCTATGGAGCCTTGATGGCAGTGATGACCGGCGACGACAAGGAACGCACCAGCCTTGTTTCGTACCGCATGGTCGGAGCATTTACCGGCGGAATGGTGGTACAGGGTGCTTTGCTGTTTTTAGTCGCCAGTTTCGGAAATATTAATCCCACCATTGTTGTCGATAAACTGGATACAAAAAAATACGAAGTAACTGTTTCGACCACCGAAGATGTTAAAAACGTAAACATCAAAACCAAAGACGGAATAGCCATGTTCAACTGGGCTAAGGCACCGGCTGAAGATAGCATCAACGCCCCTACCCAGGGAAAAAGTTTTTCGATGCAGGCACAAAAAGAATACTCTTTTATCTTAACCGGCGAAGAAAACCTTGATGCCAAAAACATAACTATCATTGATCAGAAGAAAGGTTATAGCTCTGCCATTTATATCCTTTCAGTTTTTTTATCGTTGTTCCTCTTGATTACGTTCCTTACTACCCGGGAGCGTGTTCTGCCACCTAAAGACCAGGAGACTAACCTGGGCAAAGACTTGAAAGACCTTATCCGGAACAGGCCCTGGATCATACTACTGGTTATTGGCATGCTTTTTAATGTTTACAATTCGATAAAGCAAGGAATTGTAGTCATCTATTTTACCCATTATCTTCACAATCAACTGCTTGCCGCCTCCTATATGGTTGGTTTAATGCTGGCTTCCATAGCAGGAGCCATGATTACTTCACCTCTTGGTAAACGATACGGCAAACGCAACCTGTTTATTTATGCCCTCATTTTCTCAGGTGCCGCAAATGCATTGCTTTTTTTCTGCGCGCCGGGAAATACAGTTGGAATTTTCACCATAGGGATCATTTCCGAGTTTGGAGCTGCCATATTCCCAACCCTCTTCTTTGCCATGCTTGGCGATGCCGCCGATTATTCGGAATTTAAAAACGGGCGCAGGGCAACCGGGCTGGTATATTCGGCAGGTTCGTTTGCAACCAAGTTTGGAGGAGGCATTGCCGGCGCCATTATTGGATTGGTGCTTACGGCATTCCATTACAACGGGCAGGACGGAATGTCCATTCAGGGTGCAGTGCCGGGTATTATTATGCTTATGAGTTGGATACCAACTATAATAGCCCTGATCGCTGCTGCTTTCATGACATTATACCCGTTAACTCAAAAGAAAATGGATGTAATAACAATTGAATTAAACAACCGGAGAGTAAAAGAACTGGCTTGATTTAAACAAAAACAGAATTAAAAGTAGATCAAAAAAATAATAAGTAGTGCTATGAAATTCGGACATTTCGACGATAAAAACCGTGAGTATGTGATTACCAACCCACAAACACCATGGCCATGGATTAATTATCTTGGCAATGAGGATTTTTTTTCATTAATATCAAATACTGCAGGCGGTTACTCTTTTTATAAGGACGCAAAATTCCGTCGGCTTACCCGTTACCGATACAACAATGTGCCTATGGACAGCGGAGGCCGTTACTTCTATATCAAAGATGAAGAGACAATTTGGTCGCCGGGATGGAAACCCTGCAAAACGGTGCTCGACAGCTATGAGTGCCGCCATGGAATGAATTACACTTCAATTCAAGGTGAAAAGAATGGCGTAACTGCTAAAGTTCTGTTCTTTGTACCACTTAAAACCTGGGCTGAAGTTCAAAAACTAACTTTAACAAACAATTCATCAGTAGTTAAAAAACTGAAACTGTTTTCATTTGTAGAATGGAGTTTCTGGAATGCTGCTGCCGATATGGAAAACTTTCAGCGAAACCTTTCGACCGGTGAAGTTGAGGTTGAAGATTCGGTTATTTACCACAAAACCGAATACAAAGAGCGTCGCAATCATTATGCTTATTATTCAGTAAATACCCCGGTTAAAGGATTCGACACCGATCGCGAAACATTTTTTGGTCTTTACAACGGTTTCGACGAGCCACAGGTAGTAACGGAAGGAAATCCAGCCAATACCATCGCCCACGGTTGGTCGCCTGTTGCCTCGCATTGTATAGAAGTGGAACTTCAGCCCGGCGAATCGAAAGACCTGGTTTTTGTGCTGGGTTATGTCGAAAATACTGACGACAAGAAATGGGAAAGCAAGGGTGTGATAAATAAAACCAAAGCAAAAAAAACCATTTCCCGTTTCGACACATCTGAAAAAGTAGATGCTGCCTTTGCCGAATTGCGCGCTTACTGGGATAAACTATTAAGCGTGTTTACCGTAGATTCGGGCGAAGAGAAACTCGATCGTATGGTAAACATTTGGAACCAGTACCAGTGTATGATCACCTTCTGTTTTTCCCGTTCAGCTTCATTTTTCGAGAGCGGAATCGGCCGTGGAATGGGTTTCCGCGATTCGAACCAGGATTTGATAGGCTTTGTACACCAGATTCCAGAACGGGCACGCGAGAGAATTATTGACATTGCTTCTACACAGTTTCCCGATGGTGGTTGCTACCACCAGTACCAGCCATTGACAAAAAAAGGAAATAACGAAATTGGCCAGGGTTTCAATGATGACCCTATGTGGCTGATTTTCGGAACAACGAGTTATATCAAAGAAACCGGGGATTTCAGTATTTTGGATGAGCCTGTTCCTTATGACAACCTTGCCGATACGGAAGTTTCGCTGTTTGAGCATTTAACCGTTTCGTTCAATCATGTAATCAACAACCTGGGACCGCATGGCCTGCCCCTGATTGGGCGCGCCGACTGGAACGACTGCCTGAACCTGAACTGTTTTTCGAACGACCCGAACGAAAGTTTCCAGACTACCGAAAACAAATCGGAAGGCAGTCAGGCTGAAAGCCTTATGATAGCCGGATTATTTGTGGTTTACGGAAGGGATTATGTTGAATTGTGCAAAAGAAGTGGAAACCTTGCTGAAGCCTCCCGCGCACAAAAGCATGTGGACGAAATGGTTGAAGCCATAAAATCACATGGTTGGGATGGCGATTGGTTTCTGCGTGCTTACGATTATTACGGCAATAAAATTGGTTCGAATCAAAATATTGAAGGAAAAATTTTTATAGAATCGAACGGATGGTGCACCATGGCAGGTATCGGACTAGAAGAAGGCATGGTTACCAAAGCCCTCGATTCAGTAAAAAAACACCTGGATTGCGATCACGGAATTGTACTCAATAATCCGGCCTTCACAAAATACTATGTTGAGTATGGCGAGATTTCAACGTATCCGCCCGGTTACAAAGAAAATGCCGGAATTTTTTGCCATAACAATCCATGGATCATGATTGGTGAAACTGTGGTTGGAAATGGAAACCGTGCCTGGGAATATTACCGTAAAATATGCCCGTCATACCTTGAAGAAATAAGTGAATTACACAAAACAGAACCTTATGTGTATTCGCAGATGATTGCGGGTAAAGATGCTTTTAAACCCGGCGAAGCCAAAAATTCATGGCTCACAGGTACCGCTTCCTGGAATTTTTATACTATCACGCAATATATCCTGGGCGTAAAGCCAGATTACGATGGACTTAGAATTGATCCATGTATCCCAACAGATTGGAAAGGGTTTAAGATAACCCGTAAATTCCGGGGCGCGATCTATCAGATAGAAATTCAAAATCCGGATTGCAAATCGAAAGGCATTAAAGAAGTAATAGTTGATGGCAAACCCCAGGCTTCGAATCTTATTCCTTTGTTTGGCGATGGACTGGAACATGCTGTAAAGGTCGTTTTGGGATAAATATCCCGAAAAACAAATTTGCATTCTCAAGGTTGAATAGTTTAATAATTGGGGTGTTTCTGCCTTTTAAAAGGCCATCCTACACACTAAAACAAACAATAAAAGGTGAAAAAAATATTCCTTTTAACTACGATAACAATTGTTTTGCTTTCAATGAAAAGCGAATTATTTGCTCAGGGTGTTTCCGCAAAGCAACAATGCATAAAAATGGGACGAGGCATTAACATTATTGGCTATGATTCTGCCGTTTGGAAAGACTATACAAAGGGTCGCTTCAAGGAAAAATATTTTAAGATGATCAAAGATGCAGGCTTTTCAACCATACGGGTTAACCTGTTTGCTTTTTCGGGGATGGACAGTACTCATAAACTCAATTCGAAATGGATGGAAACACTCGACTGGGTTGTTAAAAAAGGATTGGAAGCTAAGCTGATGGTCATTCTCGATATGCATGAATACAATGCGATGGCCGATGATCCGGTTGCCAAGAAAGAAATGTTTATGTCGGTTTGGCGGCAGCTTGCACCAAGATATAAAGATCAGCCGAGCGATGTGGTGTTTGAATTGTTAAACGAACCCAATCAAAAACTCAGTGTCGATTTATGGAACCAATATTTGGTTGATGCTATAAAGCTGGTTCGCGAAACCAACCCAAACCGCACGCTTATTATAGGACCGGCCAACTGGAATGGTATCGAAAGTTTACCAACACTTGTGCTACCCGAAAATGACAAGAATATTATTGTTACCGTTCATTTTTATCACCCAATGCCTTTTACTCACCAGGGAGCTTATTGGGCTAAAGATTTTAAGGATTTAAAAGGGATAAAATGGACTGGTACCAAAGAGGAGAAAGATGAGGTAAAAACCAAATTAAAGGTTGCAGCTGACTGGTCAAAAGCAAATGATCGTCCCATATTCCTGGGCGAATTTGGCGCTTATGATAAAGGCGATATGGACTCACGCGCCCGCTACACGGCTTTTGTTGCCCGGACTGCTGAAAAATATGGCTTCAGCTGGGCTTACTGGCAATTCGACAGTGATTTTATTGTATTTAACATCGACAAGGAAAGCTGGGTAATGCCTATTTTAAATGCATTAATGGATAAGAAATAAATAAATATTTGATCATTCGGTAAAATAGCACTGTGCAGTAATAGTATGCTGTTTCAAATAATAAAACAGATAATGGCCATGAAAACGCATTCAACACTTATCCTAATCTTCACAATTGTTCTTTTCTCTCATTGTTCATCATCTGCAACTAAAGAAATCTCAGGCTCCACAACCACATTGGATAGCCTCGACAGAATTCTGGTTAACCAGGTTGGTTACCTTCCCAATTCTGTTAAAATAGCATTGCTGCGGATAAAAGCCGAGAAGTTCGATGTTGTTGATGTAAAAAACGGGAAAGTTGCTTTTGCGGGGAAACCTGGACATTTTAAATACTGGGATCAATCCGGTGACAGTGTTTGTACGGCTGATTTCTCAGCTCTTACCGCACCAGGAAAATACAAGATACGCCTGGATAATTTGGCATGTTCCTATGTTTTTGTGATTGACGAAAGTGTGTATTTCGAAATCGCGAAAGCCTCCTTAAAAGCTTTTTACCTTAACCGCTCAGGCATGGAAATTACGAAAGAGTTTGGTGGTAAATGGGCAAGGCCAGCCGGGCATCCCGATACGCTGGTTTTTGTGCATTCATCTGCTGCTTCGGATAAACGCCCCGAGGGATTTAAAATATCCAGTCCCGATGGATGGTACGATGCAGGTGATTATAACAAATACATAGTCAACTGTGGAATAAGCACTTACACTTTATTGCTTTTTTGCCAGGTATATCCTGAGTATTGTAGAAATTTTAAAGACAATATTCCGGAAAGCAGCAATAACATTCCCGATGTAATGGATGAGCTTTTATACAACCTGCGCTGGATGCTTACCATGCAGGATCCCAACGATGGTGGCGTTTATCATAAACTTACAAATAAAAAATTCAGCGATTTCAGTATGCCTGATAAAGCAACTGAACCCAGGTATGTGGTTTATAAATCTACTGCCGCCACTCTCGATTTTACCGCCACCATGGCAATGGCTTCGCGAGTCCTGGCAAAAAGCCAATCTGCAGAACTCAAAATCCTTGGCGTTAGCTGCCTTCAGGCTGCTGAAAAATCGTATGCCTGGGCAAAAGCCAATCCGGCTAAGTATTATAAAAATCCATCCGATATTTCAACCGGGGCTTATGATGATACAGAGGTTAAAGACGAGTTTTTCTGGGCTGAATCTGAACTTGGCTTAGCTGAAAACAACCCTTCATTAATCCCCGAACAGGAGCTGGCAAAGCAGAAAATCATGGTTCCATCCTGGGATTATTCAGGAATGTTGGGGATGCTCTCCCTTGCGCTCAGCGAGAATCCTAAAGCATCAGAATATAAAAATGAAGCTCAAGAAATAGTATTGAGATTTGTAGATCAATTGGTTGAAAAATCAGAAAACTCGCCTTATAAAGTCAGCCTCGATTTCTTTAAATGGGGAAGCAATTCTGATGTTGCCAACCAGGCAATCATTAAATTAGTGGCTTACAAAATCAGCAACGATAAAAAATACCTGGCGTCTGTACAAAGTGATGTTGATTATTTACTTGGACGAAATGCTACCGGCTATTGTTTTGTGACAGGCTTTGGCGGAAAACAGGTGATGAACATTCACCACCGCCCGTCAGGATCCGATGGAGTCATTGAACCTTATCCGGGTTTCCTTGCGGGTGGACCGAATACAATAGTTTAGATGATTGTCCCGGAATAACCCGTTCCAAATTCCCCGCTAAATCATTTTCTGATGCCCAATGCAGTTATTCGACCAACGAAGTAGCCATAAACTGGAATGCTCCGCTGTTCTTTCTGCTGGGAGCCATGGATGCTTTGAAAAAGTAAGCGACAGCGGAGTTTCACACAGATGATACTTTATAAAAAAGAGTGTCGCCAATCGTTTCGGCTGTTCTGTTGATACGTGCTTACTGGCAGCAAACCGACTGATCGCGAAGGATTTCATGTGGAGTTGGGCAAATCCGGTTTCCGGCAGCCTTGCCATGGGCGGGCAGAGGCGAACCGGGTTTAAGGCAAGCAAATACCAAGAGGTATTGGGGCAAACTGAAAATAAAACGGCAAATACCTTTGGGTAATGAGGCAAAATTAGTTGCTGTATGGCTTTTCCCGGGTTTGCATTGTCGTATGCATCTGAAAAGTCAACACTCACAAACGGAGAACTGAGGCTAGAACACAACGCGAAATCCTATATTATTGCTGTAGGAACTGGTTTTGAAGCGGTCTTTACAAGCAGACCGGCAGTTTTTTGCGGTTGAATTCCAGCCACCGCCACGTAATTTATGTTCCTCTTTATCATTTTCATATATATCGCTGCACCATTCTAAAACGTTGCCGTGCATGTCATGCAATCCATAAGCATTGGCAGGGTACGTGCCTACTTCCTTTAAGCCGAATGAACTAGGATTGGTATTTGTACAAGTGCTGTACGGAGAATACCATAAGTAACTTGATTGCGCATCGGTCAAACATTCACCTGTATGAAAAGGTGTGGTGGTAGTTGCCCTGCAGGCATATTCCCACTCAGCTTCAGTGGGTAATCGTCCGTCGACGTAGGCAGCAAATTCGGCAGCTCCATACCATGTTACACTTGAAACAGGATAGTTTTCATAGCCGGGTGCTCCCGTCCATTTTGAGCCGGCATAAAATAAATCCCAATAATTATCTCTATGAGAGCCCTCATGAATCAAGCGCTGAGTAGGATTGCCTCCTGGTATATTCAGCCCATTTACTCCAATGTTTCTGCCGTTCAAGAAAGCAGCATACTGAGCATTGGTTATCTCGTATTTGCTCATTTGGAAAGCACTCAGCGTCACCTGATGCTGGATTTCGTTTGATCCTCTATTTTTTTCGGTTACGGGACTACCCATGGTGAAGGTCCCTCCGGGAATTTGAACGGTACTGATGTCAATATGCACTTTCCTGGTCGTCAACATAGATACTGTGTCGTACCCCGTTCCATAGCTATTGGTGGCATAAGCCCTTACAAAGTATGTAGTGTTGGGAGTTAAACCAGTTATTCTGCTACTAAAACTGCCAGCTCCTGTCCCATCAATAGTTAAACTATCCTCGATTGTTGGAAAGTGCCACATGCTCCAGCAAACGCCTCGTGCAGAAACGCCCGAACCACCTTCGGAGCTGATATTGCCACCCACCGTTGCGGAGGTATCTGATATGTTGCTTATTTGCTTTGTGGTTAGAAGAGGTACAGGTGGATTATTAATATCATAGTCCTTATCGTTTTTATTACAAGCGGTAGTGAGGATTATACCTATAACAACCGGCAGAAATGAGTGAAATGCAAATTTTTTATACTTTTTCATTTTCATTTATTAATATGTTGATATTTTTTTCTGTGTGTAAATTATAAATTGCTTGTTAAAATTTCTGCCGTTGCAAACTTTGCGGTAAAAACATTTCCGGATTCAAGATATTTAACTAAACGACGTGGGTTATGAAGTATAAAAATCAACTGGCCTTTCTCAGCCTGAGAGCCCTGATAATACTGTAGGTATAAATCCCAAGCCCCGTCCATACCAAACCAAAACTGATAAGGTAAGCAGCACTGAAAGGTTCGCTGAAAACAAAAATTCCGATCAGGAGTTGAATAGTGGGCGACAGATATTGTATAAACCCAAGAGTAGAGAGCGGGATGCGTGTTGCTGCAATTCCAAACCAGAATAAAGGCAGAGCCGTTACCGGGCCGCCTGTAACCAGCAATATATCCGCCAATAAAGATTCGTGTCCGAACGAAGCTGTTCCAAGTGTGTTCATATGCCATAAATACCAAAGTGCCACGGGTGCCAGGAGCAAGGTTTCAACCATCAGCCCGGGCATCGATTGCAGGTTTGCCTTTTTTCGCAACAATCCGTACAAACCAAATGAAAATGCGAGAACCAGCGATATAACGGGCAGTTTCCCATAATGGAAAGTTAGGAAAGCTACACCGGCAAAAGCAAATGAAACGGCAATGATCTGTAACCGCGACAGGCGTTCTTTCAGAAAAACGACACCGAGCAGAATGTTCACTATGGGGTTTATATAATAACCCAGGCTCGCATCGACAATGTGATTGTTGTTAACGGCATAAATATAAACAAACCAGTTCCCTCCTATCAGCGCACTTGTAAGAAGCAAAATTCCTAAAATCCGTGGTGAAGTCAGATAATGGAGAAAAACCCGGTCGCGGCGCCAGGCTAATACGATCAAAAGAAAGAGCAGCGACCATACAATCCTATGTGCCAATATCTGTTGTGGAGGAACGTGCAGTAACATCTTCCAGTACAAAGGGAAAACGCCCCATATACCGTAACTTAGCAAGGCATAAACCAGGCCTGATTTGTATAGTTTCTGCTGCTGAACGGTTAAACTCATACTGTTGATTTGCGGCAAAAGTAAGTGTAAAATATGGAAAAGAAATGATTGGATTTTTAAAAAACATTAGGTTCTGATATGTATGGTGGGTATCTATATTTTGCCGGAAGTCAGAAGACGGAAGTCAGAAGTTTCCCTGGAAACTTCATTTATCGATGAAAGCAGGGCTTTGCTGAGCCATTGCCTTTCTTCCTGAACTTTCCATTCCCTGAGTCAAATCTCAAATTAGCCATTTCTCCCGTCTTCCGACTTCGGTCTTCCGACCTTTTAATACCAATTCCATTCAATTCGTGGTAGAACATTACGACTAAAAGAGAATTGCATTTATCAATTCCGGAGGTTATCTAAAAACCCCGCCCTCCCGTCAACAAACTATATACTCCCGGAAGTACCCTGCGCAACAGTGCCCCGGTTCCAATCGAAAACAGGATTATGGTTACAGGAAGCAACACGAAAGTAAGTAAATGCGTTCCGGGTAAGGGTGCTAAAACAGCAAGTGCCGGGTTTATTAAATAAGCCACAAGCGGCGCATGCATGACATAAATGATAAATGCAAACGCACTCAGCCATACAAACCAGGATTTGTTCATATACCAGCTAACTATGCGGTCTTGTCCGTACCAACAGAAAATTAACCCGCTTACTATTACTATCTTATGCAATATAATGAGCACAGGATAGACAGCGTTTCCCAGGTATGCCTCCCCGTGGAATGCAAGTACAGTCTTAACAGCAGCGAATATGACGAAAGCAATGCCCCACCCTATAGGACTAAACCAGCGTCCGGGAGAATCAATTTTAAAATCGGACTTCTGCATCCATACTCCAAGCGAAAAAAACAGCAGTCCTTCCCCTTCGAATAGAACAAATCCCAAGGTTCCCAGCCACATGAGCATAACTATTGAAAAGAAAACCCAACGGTAAATTATATTTGTTACACACCAACGAATAGCCGGGTATGCAATATTATAAATCAGTAAAACCCTCAAAAACCATAACTGGTAAGGAACCGGGGCGAATAACCAGGCTCCTGCCATCTCGTACCACTTATAATCATGTAATAGTTGCCTTGAACTGTCAATTTGGGTAATATGCGAATCGGCAAAAATTTTACGGAATTCCGGAATCGTTTCCAGAATGTATATAAGGATGATGGCAAATGCACTCCAAATCAGGTAGGGCGCCAACAATGTGCGTAATCGTTTGGTTGTCCTCTGTTTATACGGCTTTTGATCGTGCAGAGCATACAGGTATCCTGAAATTATAAACAACATTGGAATCCTGAAACGAAAAATACCGTTGGCAAGAAAATATTCGGTGAAAGATGTCAGGTTCATCGCTTGCCCCGGAAGAGTCCATGGTTGCAGGTAACGGATATCCAGGTTATACCCATGTACAAATACAAGTAATACCATTGATACGAATGACCAAAACCTGAACTTCCTGCTTACAAAACCGGATAATTCCATCTCAAAATGAAAATTTAACAATAAGTGATTTTATGCTGAAAATCGTAAAATTAGGAAAAATAGCCTGTTTGACAAGCAGTAGGTTCAATAAAAAGAAACTGATTTTAATTTTTCGATATTCACTATTTTAATCTTTTGTAATCAAAGTGCGAAATATTAAATATCTAATATTATAACCGGTTGCACTATTTTTAATACTTTTACATGAACGTACAAATTACTGTTTAATCATCATCAAATCAAACCATTGTATAAAATTTAAATTCATCTTTTTATGAAAAAACTTTTCTTTCCCCTTTTTCTTGCCTTTGTGCTTGTCGGCCAAGCTGCAATTGCACAAAAAACTACCGATCTTTCAGCTCCAATTCCGGTTAGCCCCAATGTCAAAATCGGGACCTTGCCTAATGGACTGAAGTATTACATCAGGTTCAACCAAAAGCCTGAAAAAAAAGTTGAACTCCGCCTGGCTGTCAATGCCGGTGCCATTCTTGAAGATGATGCCCAGCAGGGTTTGGCCCACTTTATGGAGCACATGAATTTCAATGGGTTACAACATTTCCCGAACAACGAGTTAGTACATTACCTGCAAAGTATAGGTGTAGGTTTTGGCAACGACCTGAACGCATATACCGGGTTTGATGAAACGGTATATATTTTACCCGTTCCTGCCGATGACCCCGAAAAACTGGAAAAAGCATTCACTGTTATTTCTGATTGGAGTGGTTCTGCTTTGCTTACAACCGATGAAATAGAAAAAGAAAGAGGTGTAATCCTTGCCGAAAGCAGGCTTGGAAAAGGTGCTGACGACCGTATGATGAAGAAATGGCTTCCTGCCATGTTCAATTCATCGAAATACGGCAATCGTCTGCCTATCGGGAAAGATTCCATTATCGCAAATTTCGACCCTTCAGTTTTAAGACAATTTTATGCAGATTGGTACAGGCCAGGCATACAGGCTGTTATTGTAGTAGGTGATATGCCTGTGGCTGATGCCGAGAAAATGATTACCGAAAAGTTCAGTAACTATAAAAATCCAGCCAATCCAAGACAAAGGCCCGAAACCTTCGAGGTTAAGCCTTTTGAGAAAAACAGGGCTATGGTATTGAGCGATGCGGAAGCTAATAATATTTCCATTTCGTTGAGCGGCAGTTCCCATCCCCGAAAACCCATAACTACCATTGGAGACTACCGGAGCAGGATTATCGAAGGCCTTTGCTTCAGCATGTTGTCGGCACGCTTTGATGAATTGAAAAACACGGCCAATCCTCCTTTTGTTTATGCCTATGCCTATGTCGGCGGTGGTTGGGCACGCGGATATGAGAGCTATAACGGAGGTGCCATGTGCGGTTTCGAGCAGATTGAGAAAGCAGTGGAAGCCCTCGTAATTGAAAGTATGAGGGTGAAAAAATTCGGTTTCACCAGCGATGAACTCGAAAGAGCGAAAGCATCAGTTCTATCGGACTACGAAAAGCAGTATAACGAACGTAATAAAACCGAATCCGGAAGATTAACATCCGAATTGGTTTCAAATTTCTTTGAGAAGGATGCCATTCCGGGAATAGAGTGGGAATACAACTATGTTAAAGATAATATCGGCAATATTACACTTGCCGATTTTGATGCCATCCGTGCAAAAATTGATATTGATAACAAATTTTTCGCTTTTATTACGGCCAAAACCCAACCCAATCTGCCAACCGACGAACAATTGCAAGGCTGGATAGAAGCTTCTCTAAAAAAAGTAATCGAGCCGTATAAGGAAAATAAGGTAGCGTCTAAATTGCTTGACAAAGAACCAGTTGCAGGAAAAATTGTGAAAACCGTGAAAAATGAAAAATTAGGTACAACTACATATACCTTAAGCAACAATGTAACTGTATGTATTAAACCTACCGATTTCAAAAACGATGAAGTACTGTTTAAAGGTTCCCGTTTCGGAGGCTATAGCTTATACACCGCGAACGATTATCAGAGTGCCCAATTCAGCAACAATGCCGTTGAAGAAATGGGTTATGGAAACTTCTCCAATTCCGACCTGAACAAATTTCTATCCGGGAAAATTGCCAATGTTTCGCCGGCTGTGGTTGACTATACCGAGTACATTTCAGGTAACAGCAGTTTAAAAGACATGGAAACCATGTTTCAGCTTCTATATCTGAAATGCACTTCGCCCCGGAAGGACGAAACTGCTTTCAAATCCTATGTCAGCAGATCGAAACAGCAGTTGGAATCGCTAAAGCAAAACCCTCAGTATTTGTTTATGGATTCGGCTTATAATGTTCTTTATCAAGGTAATAAAAGAGCACATATGATTGAAAGCACATCCGATTATGATCAAATCAATATTGATAATGCCATTGGATTTTACAAACAGCGCCTCGGCAATGCTTCGGGAATGTATTATACTTTTATCGGCAGTTTTACCGAAGCTCAGATTTTACCGCTTATTACAAAGTATATTGGGGGAATGGCTTCGTCGGATATAAATACGAAATACAAGGATCTTGGGTTCTATCCTAAAACTGCTAACAGTACGTTTACGCTCTATAAAGGATCGGAGCAGAAAGCCATGCTTGTTCATTATATTACAGGGAAATTGCCTTTTAATGCTGATGACAACTTTAAACTTGGCCAGCTTAATGCCATTCTTAACAACAAAGTTATAGATACTATACGCGAAAAAATGAGTGCTATTTACGGTGGCGGATGCCGTGGATCGATGCAGAAATACCCGAGGGAAGAGTATTTGATTCAGAGCAGTCTCCCGTGCAGTCCCGATAATATCGAGAAAGTTCATACCGCTTTTATCGGTTTGATCGAAAGCACCAAAGTAACTGGTGGTATTACCGAAACTGATTTGAAAAATGCAAGAGAACCTGCTCTTGAGAAGAACAAGGTTGACCTGAAGAAGAATGAGTATTGGCTCAATGCCATGCAAAATGCGTATCTGATGGGTACTGATCCCGAAAGGATTGTAAACAAAGAGCAAATGCTAAAAGCCCTTACTCCTGAACAATTGGTCGAGACTGCAAGGAAATTCTATTCGAATCCGACTATATTTAAAGCCGTATGGCTTCCTGAAAAGGCAAAATAGGACCTCTGAGAATTGAGAAACAGAACTACCTTTTTTGAGACAAACACGAATAACAAAACCCTGATAATAAATACATTATCAGGGTTTTGTTATCTTACTCCGAAAAGAATAAATTATGATATTCCAGTTTCCAGTTTCCAGTTTCCAGTTTCCAGATTCCAGTTTCCAGATTCCAGCTTCCAGTTCCCGGATTCCAGCTTCCAGTTTCCAGTTTCCAGTTTCCAGTTTCCAATAAAAGCCTTTCTGGTAATAAGTAAGTCTAATTTGAGCTTCCACCCAAGATCAGAAGAGAACCTTTATAGGTTTCTGTATTATAAAATCCGACCGTTTTTAACTTAAAATAATAGGCTCCATCGGGAACTCCTTTTCCTGTCCAGTCGCTTTGGTAATTCGAATCATCATATATTTTCCTGCCCCAACGATCGAAAATAACCAGTTCCATATGCTGAAATTCGTTCGTTATTTTTATCTCTTCGCTCGAACCATTTTTATTTTCATTTAGGATCATAAAAACATCGTTTTTCCCGTCTGCATTGGGTGTGATCACTCCAGGTATCTTTAACTTAACGTCTTTTATAGGAATAGTGACTTCAATAATTGAATCACAACCATTTTCATTCTTTACATGAAGTCTCAATGTATAATATGGTTCCTTCAGCATGTCGACATTAGCTCTTGCATATACATGAGTCGGGTTGAATGATACCATGGTGTCACCGTCGCCAAACTCCCATAAAGGAGGTACAACCACATGCGTAGGCGCAACTTCTTCAAACGAAAATGTTAAGACCGGGTTCTGCAAATAAATGGTAGTATCCTCGTTCCCTTCGATAATCAGTTTGACGTTAGCTCCCGGCAAACCGTTTATGTAGAACAAACTATCGAGTTTACATCCCCACGAATCAGTAATGGTAATAATATTCGGACCTGCCGACATATCGGTTTGAATTGAATCGAAGCGACCTTCGAGACCATTCCACAGGTAACTCAGTTTGCCTGTTCCACCAAGAGCGTTTGCCATATAATTGGCATCGTGTTTTGCAGCACAGGTTGGATCAATCTCGGTAAGTAAAACTTTTATTTCAGGGCTGACGGTAACACTACCGTCAATAAATTCGACAGGCGAATTCCCGGTAATAGTGTGATAAAAACTGCTTGATGTCTTCCAACTCAGGCTGGTGGAACCAACCAGACCCTTAAATTTGACCCAAACGAGTGTATCGTTAAATATGGTGGCTGCAGTTTTTCGATGCCAGCTCAGTATGATTGAATCGCCCTGGTTAGTTGCATTAAAAGTTCCACCCGCTAATGCCGAATGTACCGCAAACGATTCAACAAAATCAACAACATGGTTATCAAAAGCAAGCACAAGTTTTAGCGAATCAACCCCAATCATATTCTGCACCACTACCGGCATTGATTTGGAAGTGTGGTAGCACATCAGGTAAGTTCCAATTCCTGTTTTTGTTGTCACCTGCGCATGGAGAGGTTTAACCGGAAATGAAAGAAATAATAAGACTATGGTTATAGAAGTAATAAATTTTCGCATGCTTTTCAGTTGGATCAGGTATTCTTTACTTCAATTATAGGATCAGTGGTATGCACAGAACAAAGTCACTGAAGCTTTATAAATAGCATAACGTATACCTGTTCATTTTGGTATTTTTTTTTCACGTTTAAAATCTGCCGCCTTCAACCATCCTGATCGTACAATCCTCGATCGCTTCTATACCGGCTGCGGTAAGTGCATTCCTGAATTCCTGATTTTCGGCTCCAGGATTAAAAATGACCCTTTCGGGATTCAATCCGAGTATATAATCGTACCAAATTTTCTGGTTCGGGGCACCGAGATAGATTGTAACTGTTTGTACGTTCTCCAAAGGTGGAAACCCGGTTTGTACAGGTACTCCGGCTATTATGCCCTCTTTCAGCCCGAGGGCAATCACCGGCAAATGCCCGGAAACCAGAGTTTTAACGCAGGTATGGGAATACCTGTTCTCGTTAAGACTTGCACCTACTACCAAAGTAAACTTATTCATTAAAAAACTCCTTCTGTTTTTTTAGGATCTACTGTTAATTTAATGGGTGAATTGAAAATGCCGGAAGTCAGAAGACGGAAGTCAGTAGTTCGCTTTCACAACTTCTTTTATCCTTTGAAAGTGGAGCTTTCTGGTCAATTACTTTTATTCAAATCGCTTCTCATTAGTAGGAATAAATTTCAAATTAGCACTTTCTTCCATCTTCTGACTTCGGTTTTCTGGCCTTTTAAAGCCAATTCCGCTAAATGCGTGAAAGAACCTCTTTTTTAAAAGAAGACTATACTTCCCTCAGCAGCATTTCAAGATTTTCGAAGCGGCGGCGGTAATCGTCTCCTGCTCTCCGGATGATCTCGTGTGCTTCTTCTCTGCCGAAGGTTTCTGTTATCTCTACACGTTTTTCCTGGCCTGGTAAGTCTTTGTAAGTGAGGAAGTAATGCTTAAGCCGGTCGATAACCAGGCTGGGGCAATCGGTTATATCCTTATATTCGCCATACACGGCATCGTTTCGCAAAACACAAATAATTTTGTCGTCCGATTCATTTCCGTCAAGCATCCTGAATCCCCCGATAGGAATGGCTTTTACCAGGATATCGCCATGCGAAATCACTTTTTCGGTAAGCACGCATACGTCAATAGGGTCGGCATCGCCTTTGATATCTTTACGTCCTGATTTTTCCATGCAATATTCGGCAACGGATTTCCCGCTAAATGTTTGAGGCAGAAATCCGTACATAGCCGGTACCACATTTGAATATTTCTGGGGACGATCCAGTTTCAGGTAACCACTCGTTTTGTCCACTTCATATTTTACGGTGTCGGTCGAAACCATTTCGATATAGCAAGTCAGGCACTCAGGAGCTTCGTCACCTAATTCAACACCATGCCAGGGATGTGATTTATACCTTAAACCCATCAGTTTTCCGATAGGATCCATAATTCTATTTGCCATACCCATGATTGTTTAGTATTAAACGTAGTGTTTTGCAAAAGTAACTAAATACAGGATGTAAAATCCGCAATCCGCTTTTATTGTGAGTTTCTATTTCATTTTGCTGATATAGAATTTTTGATTCGTCGACTTTAACGCTTCCACAATCCGGTTGGCTTCTGATTGTGATGTAAAGTAACCCAGCCTGACTTTATAAAATGGATTTTCATAAGCCAGGAACCATTTTTTTGAACTTTTTGCAGACAGTTCATCCGCAAATTTCTGAGCGCTGTTCTCGCTTTTCCAGGCACCAACCTGTATATAATACTTACCGGAATGGGATGCCGGGTTAACCGTATCATTTGCACTTTTACCTGAAACACCAGCATTATCCTTATCAGGTAAAGGTTTCACGACTTTATTTGCAGTTTCCGGGAGTGGCTTTTGCGAATCCGGGTTTATTTTGTCCTTCTTTTCAACTTCGGGCTTCCCCTGCACCGCTGATTTCGTTTCTTTCAGCTCAACGGCCGGTAAAGCTTTTTTATCGGTCTTCTGAACTTTTTCGGGTAATGGCTGAGCTGGAATTTTAGACTGGCTCATTGCTTCCGGAGTTTCAACCTTTTTATCTTGAATCAACTCACCCTGAGTTTCATTTTTATCTTTTGTCAGTTGGAATTCGATATTGTCGATAATATCACCATTTTCGGTAGGGCGGATCTCGAATTCGAAACGTTCCTGGTTGCTGACTGCTTTTAAACGCGATAATTGAGCCATGTCAATTTCGGCATAATATTTACCCGGCGCCAACCCGATGTAGGAAAAATATCCATCGGATTCACTTTGTGTTTTAGCGACAAGAGTGCCATTTTCATTAAAAATATTGATAACGATCCGGCTCTGTGCTTTAAGCCTGGTACCTGTTTTCATATAAACCATGCCATTTATTTCACCCATTACTTTTATCGGAATTTCAAGCAATTTAAACTGGTTAGGATCCATCATTATGCTGATGGCCTTATTTTGTATCTGCCAGGCAATGTTATCAAACTGGGTATCACTGAACTCGAGCATATAGCTGGCATATGGTTCCAGGTCCATGATACGGATAATTGAATCCTTTGAATCCGGCAATATCCTGCCACCGTTGATACGTATACTCATACCAGATGTAATAGGCTCATTATTATCCTTGTGGTCGTTGTTGTTAATGTCGAGGAATGGAATTACCGTTAATCCGGCCCGGCCAACCTGCGAACGCCGGTCAAAAATGGCATGCCCGTTACCGCTCCCGGTTGCTAAACTTCCCCTCGCACTTTGTCCTGTAATAATAGCATTGTTCGAAAAACGCGTATTCAAGCTGACTTGTGCAAAAGAGAAATCGTACCTGAAGGTTAGTTCAATCGTGTTAAAATTGCTCCGGAAATTATTTTCCCAGGTCAGCGAAAGGTTGGTTTTAGGCGAGAAATTATTTTCTAATTCGACTTTTGTTGTAATGAGTTTGCCGTTCGAAAAATCGTATTGTGCCTGTGGCCTGAAAGACAATGATTTGAAAAACCGGAATCCGAGTGCGAGGTTGCCGTAAATATACTTGTCGTAGTTGCCAAGCCAGTTTGCATTTCCTGTAAAATTGGCACTCACACCCCTGAAAAATGTGGAAATAGTGGCCTCCATGGTGGAATATGTGGTCTCCTTTAATACATTCTGACTGTAGCTCAAACGGCTATACGCTTTAAACTTGCGGATCGAAATTGGCAACGAGACTCTTATCTTCCTTTCTTCCAGGTAATTAAATGTAATGGCTTTCTGTTCAAATGCATACTTGGTATAGTCGATATCAAAAACGAAATTGGAAGGCAGACTGTAACTCAAGAGTGCTTTGGTACGAACGCCATAGGCATATTCGCCGTTAATCAGGATATTGCTGAACAACTGAGCCGACCCATTAACGAACGGGATGGATGGCGACGATTGTATGGATGAAAGATACTCATAGCCACCTCCCAACGTAAGGTGGCGGCTAATCCCAACGCTGACTTCGGTGTGAGTAAAAACATTATGGCTTGTATCCTGAAGCATAGCCCCTGAAATGGAATATTGCATTTCACCTTTTGGAAGAAAATTAAACGGAACATTAATTATTTGCTCCTTTTGACGCTCTTCGCCCCATGGCCCATAAAATTTTACCAGCACAATAGATGCGCCATAAACCAGGGGAATATCAAACTTGTAGAAACCCGAGGCATCGGACGTGGTAAAATCAACAATAACATTATTGATATAAAGCTCAACTGTCCAGCCAGGCTCCGTAAAATCAGACATGGTATAAGTTCCGAATGACCGGCGGTAGGATGTAGGTGTATTGGTAATTATGGTACCAATTAGAGGCGAATAGATGCTGGCAATGGAGCGGGAAGATATTTTGCCTACCACAACCTGTTTTACAATGTTTGAATTATTGTTGGCCCATCGCCAGTGGTACTGTTGCTGTCTCTTATCGAATTGGGTTCTTGTAGAATAATTAAGCTCAATATCAGTTTCACCTCCCAGAAATTCAGTACCGATTCCAAGCGACGTGCGTGTTTCGGCCGCTCCGCCGACTAACTGAGTCGAGTAAACGGCCCAATCGGCCATGAAGCCTCTGAATACATGGTATTTCCGGGCATAAGTGGTATCAACGGTAACTTCACCCCGCAAACGGCTGATATTTTTACGCATCTGTTCCAACCTCAGTTCTTTAATAACGGGTAATTCGTGGCTGGTTTTCAATTCAACCGACAAGCTATTAAAATTAAACCTGCAATCTAAACCAAATATTTTTCCGTATTGATCAATTTTAATCGCAATACCTGATGCTTCCGTGCTTAGCATTTCCTTTTCCGTAAGTTGTACCATCTTGCCATCAATAAACACGGTATGACTATCCATGCTGATGATATATTTGTTGTTTTCGGTCAAATAAAACCCGCTGATTGTATCATTAAACTCGGAAACTGTCTGATTGATTTTTAAACACCGGAACATTTCGGAAACAGGGAGATAAACCTGCTCATTTTTATAAATAGCAGTAATCTCATAACCACCAATTCCCTGAACCATTAAAAAAACAGCTATCTCCTCGTAATCATCACCGGGATTCTGAGCTTTTACATTTTGAGGAATTAACAGTATTATACATAAAAAAAGAAAAATTATGAAAATTTCATTTATACGATTTTTCCTATGCACACTTTTCAGTTGCCTGGCCACAGGGAAATTCAGATCTGAAAAAAGTGCAGGAATCATCCGGTTACTGTTGTACAAAGGTTACTGAAAAATACCCTATATAATCGCCGGAAGGGTTATTCAACATAGTGCCTACAGTGAGTGTACCTCCAATCCTAATCTGGGTTTTAAAGGGTGGATTTATCGTATTGATAAACGGAGACGAAGGAATGGACGCACCCAGGTGTAAATGTAATGTGCCACCATGGTTTCCGGTTAATACTACATCAGGTCCGTTGATGATTGTAATAATTGAACCCGGCAGGGCCTCCACTTCAAAAATGGCAGGATAAACCTGGTAGCCAAGAAAAACCGGGATCAGGTCGCCGGTAAGAGATCGCGAACCTATTGGATCCACAACCACCTGCCCACCCGTGTTGCCCTGGATAAATGCGCCAAAACTCAGATTCTGAAAAGTTGTGACTTGCATAGGACGGGGCGGATCTTCCTGTGCATGAACCGAAAAAGAAATAAAAAAAGCGTCACTATGCTGAAAACAATTTGGTATGAGACTATAATTGGCAGGTTTATATCTTATAACTTGTATCATAAATTCGGGATGTAAATTTTTTGCGAATGTATGCCATGTTGCGAAAACAAAGATAGCACATATACTCCGGCAGGTAAATGCTGATCTACCTCGTGCGAACCGTCACCGTAAAGGTCTTTCTGAAGCATTACCTGTCCAAGTATATTGCTTACCACCAATTTCGATTCCTTACCTGATGCGAGTTCAACATAAACAACCAGTTTCCCGTTTGTCATATAAGCAGAGAATATGTCTTTTTCTTTAGGAATATGCGCCAGGTCGTTTTCGCTGAATAAGAGTGCAAAGCGGTTTTCGATGGCTCCCTTATCCAGGTGAACACGATACGTTGGGTTTACCTGTAAATCCTGTATCAGCCCTGTTGCTTCATCCGAAAGGAAAACACGAAGCACTCCCGGCATATTGGTAATGTCAATGGCCGACAAGGTAACCCAGGCGGTCCTTTCTATTTTCAAACCTAACGGAACCCGTGTGATACTATCGAAAGGGAATGGAATAGCACTGATTGAGAGTCTTTCGGCTTGTGGTGTGAGGCCAAATAAGTTAGGGACACTTACATCGGTGTTCATTAGTTTCAGTGCGTCAAATTCAGTATCAAATTCGTTGGTGGCCAACTCATCAAAATAAACAACCGTTGGATCCGCTGTTTTTTCATTCTCAAAAGTGGCAGCAAGCCTTACCAGGGATTTTGACTCAGCGAATGTTGATTTATGGAATACCGGCGACAGATTGTTAACCCTCACGCGGTTGTCCATACCAAACGTGGCGGTAACGGGATACGATCCATTGGTTACATGACCAAAAAATCCCTGCAT
>JBAXBJ010000036.1:0-40295 GCA_037142075.1 Bacteroidota bacterium | reverse complement strand
TACCGATGTGGGCTCGCACAAAGGACTCACTCAGGAAACATGGGGGACGATTACGTTGATCAGGTAGGGGGGATAAAGAGAAATTCAGGAATAAGCCGGACTTTAGCCCGGCTTTTCTTATTTTTGCCGGAAGTACTCAGTCTATTCAGCTCGGCAATACCAAATTTTAAGGAAATCACAATGGAACATAAATATATTCTACAGATTGCGAATGAACTTGGCGTTCGTGATTTTCAGGTTCAAAATACAATAACTTTATTAAAAGAAGGAGCTACCGTTCCCTTTATTGCCCGCTATCGCAAGGAAATGACAGGCAGTCTCGATGAAGTTCAGATAGCAGCCATACGCGAAAGATATGACAAAATTATTGAGCTTGAAAAACGCAGGGAGGCTATCATTTCATCAGTCAGAGAACAGGGAAAGCTAACACCGGAATTGGAGAAATTGTTATTGGAAGCTGCAATAATGAGTGATTTGGAGGATTTGTATCTCCCATACAAGCCTAAACGCCGCACAAAAGCTTCAATCGCCCGGGAAAAAGGATTGGAGCCACTTGCCAAAATTATTTTTATTCAGAAAGAAAATGATCCTTTCCGGAAAGCTAAAGAGTTTATTAACAGCGAACTGGATGTAAAAACAGAAAACGAGGCTATTTCGGGTGCCCAGGATATTATTGCTGAGTGGGTTAATGAAAACCTGCAAAGCCGTCAACGCATCAGGAATCACTTCGAACGCTCAGGCGAAATTTTTTCGAGGCCTGTGCGTGGTAAAGAACTGGAAGGAATAAAATTTGAGAACTATTACGATTGGAAAGAATCCCTGATAAAAGCGCCCTCACATCGTTTACTCGCTATGTTTCGCGGTGAAAATGAAGGATTTTTAAAAGTAAGTATCGAGCCGGATGCAGAACAAGCCAGGGAATCGTTGAATAAATTATTTGTGAAATCTACTAATGAATCCTCCCACCTCGTTGAAGAAGCTGTAAAAGATGCCTATAAGCGACTTCTGCAGCCTTCCATCGAAACAGAATTCCGAACAATGGCAAAGGAAAAGGCCGATAGGGAAGCCATTAGAGTTTTTGCGGAAAATTTACGGCAATTACTGATGCTGCCACCCCTGGGACAGAAAATCGTGCTGGCGATTGATCCCGGGTTCCGAAGTGGCTGCAAACTCGTGATCCTCGACAGGCAAGGTCGTTTGCTGCATAACGAAACTATTTACCCACATCCTCCGCAAAGTGAAGTAAAACAATCAGTTGGAAAAATTCAGAACCTGGTAAAAGCATATAAAGTGGAGGCGATTGCTATTGGCAACGGCACTGCCGGCAGGGAAACTGAAAATCTGGTCCGCCGTATTCCTTTTGATACTGAATTGATAGCGCTGATGGTAAATGAGAATGGCGCATCCGTTTATTCGGCATCAGCAGTAGCCCGCGAGGAATTCCCTGAATACGATGTTACCGTGCGCGGTTCAGTTTCGATAGGCCGGCGCCTGATGGATCCGCTTTCCGAACTTGTTAAAATTGATCCAAAGGCAATTGGTGTTGGGCAATATCAGCATGATGTAAATCAGGCTTTGCTTCAAAAAAGCCTCGAAATGGTAGTTGAAAGTTGCGTGAATAAAGTAGGTGTGGAACTGAATACTGCAAGTAAGCAATTACTCACATACGTTTCGGGAGTAGGCCCTGTACTCGCTGCCAAAATTGTTGAATACCGCGATAAGAAAGGGAAGTTCACGTCAAGGGAACAGCTTAAGGATGTTCCACGTCTTGGGGAGAAGGTCTTTGAACAGGCGGCAGGTTTTTTACGTATTCGGGAATCGGAAAACCCCCTTGATGCAAGTGCTGTGCATCCCGAAAGCTATAAAATTGTGGAACAAATGGCCAAAAAGGCCGGCTGCCATGTGGTTGACCTGATGCAAAACGAAGAATACCGCAAACAGATAAAACTGGAAGAATTTGTTACTGAAAAGGTTGGAATGCCCACTCTAACCGATATCCTGACCGAACTCTCAAAACCTGGGCGTGATCCGCGCCAAAAATTTGAATTATTCGAATTTGATAAAAATGTAAACTCGATGGACGACCTGAAACCGGGAATGATTTTGGATGGTTTGGTCACAAATATCACTAATTTTGGGGCTTTTGTCGATATTGGCGTTCACCAGGATGGATTGATACATGTGAGCCAGTTGGCTGATAAATATGTAAAAGATCCGAACACCGTAGTAAAGCTAAATCAAAAAGTAAGGGTTAAAGTGCTCGAAATAGACAAAGCCCGTAAGAGAATCCAACTCACGCTTAAAAACGTCCAGTAGATTTCTCTTTACGGATATAATCAGGAGCAGCAATTACCGTTAGTGTTTAAACTATTTCTTACATTCAGGATGAAAAGTCAGATTCAAATTTTATTCATTGGTTTAGCATTGATTCTTGTCAATTGCAAGTCATATTCACAGATTTTTAAAGGCGAAATCATAGGGGGGCTGAATAAAAGCCAGGTGGATGGCGATTACCAGTATGGGTTTAAGAAAAACGGGCTGGTGACCGGCGTTGGCATAGTAGCTCCGGTATATAAAAACTGGTCTCTTTCGCTCGAAACATTGTATTCGCAAAAAGGGAGCAAACTAAAAGCGCAATCGGCCGATTCGCTCGACGGCTCCTATAAGCTGATTTTAAATTATGTCGAGGTTCCTTTTATGATTCAATATACCGATAAAGATAATGTTTCTGCCGGTATTGGCGTATCATGGAACAGGCTTGTTTTTGCCGAAGAATACCGGGATGGATACAGGGTTGACTCGGTTTCGATTGAGACTAAGGTTTTCAACCCGGATGACTGGATGGCTTTTGCTGATGTAAGGGTGCGGGTATATAAAAATTTACTGGTAAATGCACGCTATTCGTATTCGATGAGTAAAATTGCGACCCGTTACATGCCTGATCTGAATAATCATTACAGCGAACGCGATTTCTACAATAGTGTTTGGTCGTTCCGCTTAATCTACATGATAAACGAAAAACGCTCTGACAAAAATGAATCAAAAAAAGCTCCCATCAACGAATGAAGCATCCATAATTATCGAAAAGCTGAATTTGCTTCCTCATCCCGAGGGTGGCTGGTACAGCGAGGTTTACCGTTCGGATGATATTTTGCAGGCTAATTCCTTGCCGGAGCGGTATAAATCGCCGCATTGTTTTTCGACTTCCATCTATTTTCTGCTCGAAAGTAATGACTTTTCGGCTTTTCACCGGATAACTTCCGACGAAACCTGGCATTTCTACTCAGGCAGCCCGGTTGTTATTTATTGCATATTTCCTGACGGTTCTGTATCTCATATATTAATGGGAAACAACCTGAACGAAGGACATTTATTTCAGTTTACTATCAAACGAAACTGCTGGTTCGCGGCTAAAATCCAGGATGTTAATTCCTTTACCCTTATTGGATGTACTGTTTCGCCCGGGTTTGAATTCCCGGATTTTGAATTAGCCGATCGGTATATCCTTCTGAAAATGTTTCCACAGAATTCGGCTTTGATTTCGGAGCTTACACGCGCGTAAATTTTAATTTTAATAGAAATATTGCCTGTTCATCCAATAATTATTGGCATTCATCCAGAAAAAGGGGGTATTCGTAAATTCCAACATTTATTGTATCATTTGTTTTATAACTTTACCTAGCCGAAAACATAAGCTTTTTGGCCAAATCGTATGCTATTACTACCCTCCGCTGACTGATGCTGAAACGAAAATCTTCATATATTATCTTCAGGATAATAATATCGATGCTTCTAGCATTGGTTATTTACGGCAATGTTTCAGCCCAACATCTTGGTTATAAACAATTTACAGTCGACGATGGGCTGGCTCAGTCCGAAGTTATTTCACTTTTTCAGGATTCAAGGGGTTTTCTTTGGGCGGGAACCAAATTTGGAGTTTCAAGATTTGATGGAAATAAATTTGTTACCCGTTTCGATAGCCTTGGGATTTTAAGATCTGCGGTTCGATTTATAGAGGAGATTTCAGATGGCGAAGTAATAGCATCATCAGCTTCAGGTTATGTTATTTTTAAGCCGGATGGACAAATTTACGCAAATAGATACCCGGTTTTCAGTCCGAATGCCAGGCAATTCTCCTGGGTTAACAACAAAAAGGCATATATAGCGGTATTTCTTCCCTATAAATTAAAAATATTAGAATGTGCACGAACAGGCAGTATTGATGTTACCCGGGAATTCGCCGATCTGGCCGCTGCTATAAGCCGGTTTGAAATTATTTCACTCACTTTAGATAGTAAGTACAACGCATTTTATTTTTCGGATAAAAACCTTGAAACTTATTGCTTCAAGGATAATAAAACCACAATATCAGGCTTGCCAAAATCTTGTATCTTACAAAAAGGACAGGATGGAACAATTTACACAGTTTCGCCCTGGATGGGAGACAGTCATTTGCCGAAAATGTCCGAAAAGACAGATAGTATTGCTGAGTCTATACCTCAACTTACAAAAAAATATGTTCTATACAGGCTTCAAGGGAATAAGGTCAGCGCAGTTTTCGAATTTTCAATTGAAAAACACAGCATCGTTTCTGCATTTGCTGTTTCCCAAACCGGGAAAGTAATAATTCCTATTGAAGGTGGAAAAATATTCTTCTTTGAAAAAGGGAAAGCAACAGTTGGCAATCTTAATTTTAACCCGATTTCATCGTTCCTGATGGATGATGGAGGGTCAATTTGGATAGGATCTGCCGCCGGCCTTTTACATGTTTTTCCAGAGTATTTCATCAATTTCTCTAACGAAGAAGGTCTGTTTCGTGATATACAATCATTAGTTTCAGACAAGGATGGCAGGATCTGGGCAGCAAGTTATTCGCAGGGGCTTCAATATTATGAGCATGGAAAGTTTATCAAAAAGGAGTTGAAGAACATCCCTTTTCACAAAGATCCATTTTATTTTTTCCCTGGAGGCAGATCCGACCATTCAGGTAATCCCCATTTTTGCCTCAATCCCTATTTTGAATTAATATGGGATGGTAAAAAGATATACCGAGATAAGGAAGCTCCGGTTAGTGCAAACTTGTATTTTTATGACGACACCTTAGCTCACAAATATTTTTATGGAAATGACAAAGGATTGGTTGAAAAGGACTATGAGTCGAAACAATACAAAACATACCCCATCGATATAGGCCCATCGAGTATAAGCAAAATAGTTTCGATTATTCGTACAAACAAAGAAACCCTTTTATTAGGCGGTTTCAAGGCAGTTATGATGTACGACGGGAAAACCTTCGAGAAATTACCCAATGCTCAGCATCCTGATATACCGGGTGCCAATGCCATGGCGAAAGATTACAAAGGCAATATCTGGATAGGTAATGGGAACGGCATTTATTTTTACGACAACAAAAAGTTCCACAAAATCGAAAACGAAAACTTTAACTACCTGGTACTTAGTTTACAGTGCATTGATTCAACAAAGTTGCTGATTGGCAGTATTAAAGGAATCGGAATTCTTGATTTAAAAGAGTTTTACAAAAGCGGCAAAGCAAGGATCAGGTTCTTCGATAAAAATAATGGTTTTATCGCCGGCGAATGCCAGCAAAACTGTATAACCCGCGATAAGGAAGGATATTGCTGGATAGGTGCATCGAATGGCATTGTACGACTTGATGTGAAAGCCATCTCCGGGAATGACTGCGCTCCCCGTGTTTATTTTACAAATGCTTTCAGTGATAACAAGTTGATGGACTGGTATCCGATTTCAATTGATGATTTTGGAAAAGGAAAAATTGAATTGTCATACAATAACAATAGCATCCGGTTCGAATTCACAGGAATAAATTTCTCGGCACCTGAAAATATTAAGTTCAGCTATAAGCTCGAAGGTTTTGATAAGAATTGGTCGAAACCGGGAACTGAGCGGTATGCTTCCTATACCAACCTTCCTCCAGGCAACTATATTTTCAAAGTTGGTTCCTATGTCGATTCCGGCATATTTTCCGAAAAACCTGCCGAATTCACGGTTAGCGTTACTGCCGCATTCTGGCAAAGGTGGTATTTTTACCTTTTTGTCTGTTTATTAATTGCCGGACTCACAACGCTCGGTGTAAGGTATTATATGGTTAGTCGTAACCGAAAGATACGCAAACAAATCGATTACGAACAGCGTTTGGCAGAACTGCAATTCAAAACATTACGCAACCAGCTTGAACCGCATTTTATCTTTAATGCCCTCAATGCAATAGGATCTTCAATTTATCAAAATGAAAAGGAACAATCTTACGACTTTTTGCAGCGTTTTGCTAAACTCATCAGGGTTACCCTGCTTCATGCAAATAAAACATACCGTACACTAAATGAGGAAATTGAGTTTGTAAAAAACTATCTGGATCTGGAACAATTCAGGTTCGGGAATAAATTTGAATACAAATTCAACGTTCAGGAAGGGATAAACCCCGAAATGCGGATACCGAAAATGATCATCCAAACCTTTGCCGAAAATGCTATAAAACATGGTTTAATACAGAAATCCGGAAAAGGACTGCTTTTAATCAACATTGCCGCAGAGGACGATTTTACAGGTATCACTATTGATGACAATGGATTAGGGCGCACAGAGTCAATGAAACACAATTCCGCCTCAACAGGAAAAGGCCTCGAAATTATTAAAGAATATATTTCGCTCTTCAACCGTTTTAATGACAAGAAAATACATTTACTGATGACGGATAAACTTGATGATTCCGGAATGGTAGCCGGGACGTTAGTAAACATAAAAATTCCCAACGAATTCATTTTTAACTCAATACCTAAATCCCTATGAGAGCTTTTAAAACTTTATTGATCGACGATGAGCCTCAGGCACTCAGGCTGCTTGAAAAAATGCTGAAAGATTTCCCTCAAATTAACCTGATCCAATCTTTCGATGATTCCGACGACGCACTGGCGTACATGCGTGAAAACCATTTTGACCTGGTTTTAATGGATATTCAGATGCCAAATAAAACTGGTTTTGATGTGGTTGCCGAAGCCCGCGAATATGGGCTTGATTTTCATGTAATTTTCATCACAGCCCATGACGAATATGCTGTGGAAGCAATCAGAGCTTCGGCTTTTGATTACCTGCGGAAACCTGTTGGCCGGGGTGACCTGGAACAGTCACTTATACGCCTGGAGCGGAAAATAGCTGCCAATTCACCTTTGGCCGGATTTGATCAACTGATTCAGATGGTAAAAAAACACCGCATCAAAATTCCCGATCGCAACGGCTATAATTATTATTTGCCTGATGAAATTATTTTCATCGAAGCTGATGGAAATTACAGTGAGTTAGTGTTGAAAAACCGGCGCGAATTGGTTACTATTGGCATCGGCGGCCTTGAAGAAATGTTGCAGGATAACGGTTTTATCCGCATCAGCCGTTCGTTTCTGATCAACAAAAATTACCTGGTAAGGCTCAATCATAAAAATCATACCTGCAGGCTGATTTACGATACACAAACGTTTGAACTCCAGGTTTCGCAGGACAGGATGAAGGATATAGAAAGTTTATCCGTTTAATCAGGCGAAATCACTTCTGATTTCTTTTGGTAACAGCTGCTTCCAGAAAAGCATTCATCAGTGGCATATTGAGCGGGTTTTTTGCATCCATTCGTTCGGGATGCCATTGCACAGCCATAAGGAAAGGTTTTCCTCCGGGATTTAGCCATTCAATGGCTTCAGCAACGCTATCGTTACTCCAGGCGACAATGCGAATACCGGGAGCAGGTTTTTCGACGGCCTGATGATGATTGGTAGTTACCCAACCGGTATCTGTTTTGCAAATGGTTTGTAGCTGACTGCCTTTCAACGTACTTACCGAGTGGAAGCAATGAATATAATCCTCGCACTGGTGAGCAACATTCCCCGGGTGATCAGCAGGAATATCGACGATCAACGTGCCGCCCAGGGCCACATTCAATATCTGTTGTCCCCGGCAAACACCAAAAACAGGCATTTGCAATTGCAGAGATTCTTTTATAAGCGCAAATTCGAGTGAATCGCGCCGGGGATTCGTTTCGCAGCGGGCTGTATCGGAATCTTTTCCATAATATGACGGAACCACGTCCTCGCCACCGGTAAAAATAATGGCATTGCAGGTAGCCAGCAATTTCAGGGCTGAATCCACCTGCATCCCCTTCATATCGACAATCTCAGCCATTGAATCGCCACGATGTATCCAGTTCACATAATTCTCACTTCCTGAGGATAATGCAATCCGCAATGGTTTTTTAGGGTCAGCCGTTCTGCATCCAACAAGGAAAGCAAATCCTGTGAATACCAACAAAATAAGGGTTGTTCCAAATAAACTTTTAGTCGTTTTCATTTATAGAAATTAAATTTAATTATCATACAAAACACTTGTTGACGAACCTAACATTTAGGCAAGTCTTTTTGTCTTTAAACCTATCAACTCTTCAATCCATCAGCTTCTCAACGTATCAACCCATCAACCCATCACATCAACCTCTCAACCCATCAACCTCTCAACCCATCAACTTCTCAACCGCTCGACCTCTCAACCCATCAACCTAATACAACAAGTGCATCTTCACTTTCTCACGCCACCCGGCATCATACCGGTTTTCAACGAAATATATAAGGAGATCGGCGTCATATTTATTGTCAGCGAACCAGATTGTTTTTTTAGCGTCGTATTTATTTGAACAAAAAAACCAGAGTCCCTTGTTGCCTTCTGCGTCATAAGCATTGTCAACTTTATAAACCAATAAATCGGCATCGTAGCGGTTTTCGACTACAAATACCTTAATATCAGCATCGTAACGATTGTTGCAACTGTAAACTTTCTGGGCACCAGCAGAAAATGAAGAGACTATAAGCAAAACCAGTAATTCGAAGAAAACTAATTTTTGCATGGGATGAAATTTGAGATAAAGATAAAATAATTTCGCATTTGCATAAATATGATTCCATCTTATAATCACGGTAAAATTCCCTGTCATACTAAGTGAAAGAATAGAATCGGACTAAATTTTTAAATAAAAATCTTTAGTAATATTTTGATATTCTGCACTATACTTATCTTTAGATTGATAAATGCAAATCTGGTTTTCAATTACAATTAATTGGTTACTTCGTGCAAACTGTATCATTACGCGATGTGGTTCATGCAAAGGAGAGCTTTTTACCCAGGTAACGGCCGTAAGAAATAACGCAGATTTTTCAGCCAGGGCTGACCATTTTTTCAAAGCATCAGAAGGAATGATCAACGCAGCTTTACCAGTATCAGACAGGAGAGTTGAAATGCCTGAAAGCAATTCCTTTTCCGGCAAAGTATCGTTATGACGGGCTAGATTTCGCGCTTCGCCTGCCGCTTTCAGCGATTTTGAAAAGAATGGCGGATTGCAAATAATATGGCTGTATTTGTACTTTGTATTTTGGCTAAACTCCTGAAATGAAACATTGCATACAGCTATCCTGTTCGACCAGGGACTTAGTTTTGCATTTTGTCCGGCCAGCAAGGCTGCGTCAGAATCCAGTTCCACAGCATCAATGTTGACATCGGTTGTACGCTGTGCCATCATCAATGCCAGAATGCCGGTGCCAGTTCCAACATCAAGTATGTGTGAAGCATTTTCACAATCAGCCCATGCACCCAGCAATACGGCATCCGTACCAATTTTCATGGCAGCTGAACTGTCATCAATACTGAATTTCTTGAAATGAAACACTGGTAAGTGAAAAGTGAAGGGTGAAAAGTGAAGAATAGAGAAAAGAGATTTGAGTTTGTACCCCTGAAGTATTTTACAAATACAACTCAATCAGCCCTTCGGGTGCTTCGATATGTATCGTTTTAGTTTTGCGGTCAACCTTCTTAACGATCTCGTCCACCACAGGAATCAGGATTTCTTTACCATTAAAATCAATCGATAATAAGGCTTGCTGGGGCATTTCGAGCACTGTTCGCACAAAACCTATTTCACCACAAGCTGAATCAATAACGGCATAGCCTTCAATTTCAATTGAATAAATCTCGGAGCCTTTCTGTTTTGGCAAAATTGTTACCGGAACATAAATTTCGCATCCGCTAAGTTGGTTGGCGTCTTCAGTGCTGTCAAGATCAAAAAACTTCACCAGAGCCTGATTTTTCGGCCTTATTTGGAGTTGTTCAATAAAAAATGGAACCAGGTTCTCATTGATTTTGAGGAACACTGATTCCAGTTTTTTTATTCGCGAGAGTATTTCAGTATCAGCTTGAAATATGAGTTCGCCTTTTGAACCGAAAGTTCTGACGATCTTTCCCAACAGGAAAAGTTCATCTTGTTTCATAGATTGTTTATGCTTGTTCTTCGGTTGAAGTTTCTTCAGTTGCTTCTTCGGCAACCTCGTCAACGATTCCTGCTGCTTTTTTAGCTTCTGCTGCCAATTTCTTAGCCAGTGCATCAGACTTAGCCTGATTTACTTTCACTTCTGCTTCGAGGCGTTTTTTGTCTTCTTTTTTTGCTTTCTGACCAAGGTCATTCTTTGCACTTTCAATTTTCCCCATCTTCACAGTCTTCCATTCTTCGAATTTTTCCTGTGCCTGCTCTTCGTTCATTGCACCTTTTTCAACGCCTTTCAGCAAATGGTGCATGTAAGCAACACCTGTATATTTCAGGATAGCTTCAACGGTTTCGGTAGGTTCAGCACCGGTTTTCACCCAGTAAAGAGCACGGTCGAAATCAATTTGAATGTCGGCTGGCCTGGAAATAGGGTTATACGTGCCAATTTTCTCAATAAAACGTCCGTCACGTGGTGCACGACCATCTGCAATCACGATATGGAAATAGGCCTGACCTTTTTTCCCAAATCGCTGTAATCTCATCTTTGTTGCCATGTAAATTGTATTTATTAATTGTTTATTTGTAAAACCTTCAATGATAATCAGTTACTATTACCCCTAGGTTTTTATTTTAAAGGGTGCAAAGGTAAGCTGTAATTTTTGATTTTCAAAGATATTCGTTTAAATACATCAAATATTAGTTGTTCGGAAAATTTCCCTGGCTTAGCATCAACAACGAGAATGTGTTTTCAGTAAAATCGAATATCACCAACAGGTTGCATAGAATGATAACTCTATTAAAAAACAGGAAACCTGACAACAATATGGCAGCATATCAACAATTCAATTGAAAAAAGCTACTTCGGCACATTCTCTGAAGTAACTTCCAGATTCGGTTCAATCGTATGTTTTGAATGGTGGGAAGACCTCGTTCGGTGGTGTTTTCTTTTAATTACTTTAGGTTCAGGCTTTATACGTGGATAAAGAAGGGCTAAACCTATAAAAAACAGTCCCACGCTAAAAAAAACAGCACTTCTGCCATACAAACCAAGAGTATTAAAATCGTAAGCAAATAATTTTACCAACACCAAAAAATAAAAAACAATAGAAAAATTTCTTAAAAATTTGTTGTGGTATAAAACAGACCATATAAACACTGAAAGTGCCAAACTCCACATGATAACAGAATAAGGCAAATACTGGTTTAATGTAAGTATATCAATAGCAATAGCATGTGTGTCAGTTGATTGATTATTGATTGCAGCAATTATTACAGAGAGGTTGTCGTATTCAGAGCATATGAGGAAAAGCAGATAAATAACCGTTAAAACCTGGACCAACTTTTGAATCAGAACATACTTCGTGTTTTGCCTGTAAATCCTTTTTATGGTCTTGGTACCTAATATTATCATCAAAACCAGGGAGCTGAAATGAAAAAAGAGGAAAATTCCATTTATATCCTTCAGGTGAATAATACTTTCCCTGAAATTTATCATGCTCCAATGCACAAGTAATGGATAAAATAAAGTAAAAGTAGCAGCCAGGTATAGTATTGGCTTTTTGAATTTTGATTGATTTCCTGAATAGAAATTTATCAAGATTATAAAAAACAGGCTTCCAGTAATAAACCATATTAATGGGGTGTAAAGTACGATTCCGGTCATTTCTACCAATAATGAGTATCCAATCCAACCTGAAGTAAGAAAAATAATGACCAGAAGAAAGGAGCGGATAAAGCGACTGTAGGCTGTCCGGCTAAACCAATCTTTAGACAATGGAATCACATTATCTTCATCATTCAGTTTCCATATAATAAGTAACAAAGCGATACAGGTAACTACCCCACTCATAATGCCATGGCCCAGTAAGGAGTTATCTATCAGAATTTGTTTACTAAAAAGTGAAGGCAGATAACTGATGCTCCAGCGAAAAATAAATGAAATAGTCATAGCTCCCATTGATAACAGAGAGATCAACATGGCGATTCGGCCTTTGAATTTGATAGCATACACCAGCATGATGACCGACAGTCCGGCAGTGAAAAGAATGACCATGTTTTGCTGTAAAAGCAGGGGTAAAACCAAAGCAGCCAGAGCTAAGGTTACATAATGATGAGGCAGTGTCCACGCCATCCCCTTATATCTCTTTTGCAGAAAAAGACCGAGCAGGTTAACAAGTAAAAGTGCAATCGCAAAGAGCCATAAATACCCAAATGAGTAAAACTTAATAATTACATACGAGGTACTGCCTGCAAAAAAGACCAGGTTTAGCCAGGTTATGACCAACTGCATCCATTTTCGAAGTGGCCTTTCCCTGGAGCTAGAAGCATAGATGGTAATAGCATAGAAAACTAGATAGAAACAAATTCCAAGCAAGAAAAAAATGATAATGGAATCAGTTTTTGAGTTTACCACAAATTTCCTAAACCAGAACATTCCAAGGAAAAAATATGCAAAAAAGAAGTTTATCAGGTTAATGGTTGGGCGATGAATTTTGCGTGCCACCCAAGCCAGTAGGCTGCTAAATAGAAGAATGGAAAAAATAAAAAAATGACGATAAGGATTAAAGTCAATAATGTTTAATACAAACGAAACGTAAAAGTAAAAACATGATAACAGAAGTAACAGGTACCTATGATGTAGTTTAGAATTCACAAATACCAAAATAATAGGTAAAAGGAGAAATAATATCGAAATGAAAATGTTTGGATATGTACTTACCCCTGCCATTAAATCTGTAATTAATGTTTTTGCCTGAATAACAATTATATATATTGAAATAATTATTGAAACCGGATAAGTAACCAACTTGTATCTAGTGGCATAATAACTTGTAATACCAAGCCCAATAAGTGCAGGCAGGAATAAAAGCATTAAAGTCAAAAATCCTTCCCCTGCGGGTAATATCATTACCGGGGCATCGCCAGATGGCGAAAGGAAGCTTCGAAACATATCTATAAAACTGACTGAGCCTTCGGAATCGGAAGAAGATATTAAATAATACAATCCTGCCAACAGAAATAAAACCCCTGATACAATAAGTAAACGTGATTGAAAGAATCGTTCGAATCCTCTTTTTTTCCTGTGCTTACTCTTACTTCTGGTTTTGTGAACACGACTGTGTGGCATATAATCCGGAATTTATTATTATCGTATTGATTTACAGTTAGATTTGATGCTAAGAATGACCCGGAACTAAAATGGTTTATTATGTCTTGTCCATGAGTACATTCCGATTATAATTATTTCGAAAATTTATATTTGATCTGTAAAAACGCCTTTGTGACTCCGAAAAAAGTCAGTCAGTAATCATGTTTCAATCTTTCATAGCTCCATTGATCCTTTGACATTATATCAGCAGGCTGCGGCAAAAAAGTATATTTTTGATCAACAATAAATAGTAACAATCAAAAGCCGGAAAAAGTTTAATTATCATTTTAACCCCCAGTAGTCTTCTTTTTGCAGCAAAGTTATACGTTTTCATTAAATTTTAAGCAATAACTTTCAACATTTCAATTCAAAAATGGAGATGGATGTTCATTAAGTCAATAATTTGGCAAACTACTCGCCCGATTATTCGTCAGAAGCATCCCGGTTTTGTTTTTTGATTTGCAACTTTTTATCAACACTTTGCAGTCCGCTGTTTTTAAAACAGGTAATTTAGCACAATCCACTATAAAGTGGCAAATAACTGATAATCAATTAATAAATGCCAAAATTCAGTCATCTTCATGTTCATTCTCAATATTCCTTACTCGATGGAGCAGCCGATATTCCGGCAATGTTCAGTAAAGCCGTTACCGACGGAATGCCCGGTATTGCTCTTACCGACCACGGAAACATGTTTGGCGCCTTTCAGTTTATTGCTGAGGCTGAGAAAATAAACGGGAAGAAGTCAGTTCCGACCATAAAACCAATCCTTGGCTGCGAATTTTACCTGGTTGAAGACCGTCATCGCAAAAAATTCGGAGGTGGCGAGAAGGACATACGATATCACCAACTACTCCTTGCAAAAAATGCACTCGGGTACAGGAACCTGGTTAAACTGGCTTCCCTGGGATTCATACAGGGTGTTTATGGTAAATATCCCCGTATCGACAAGGAATTGCTGTTGCAATACCACGAAGGACTTATCGCAACTACCTGCTGCCTGGCTGCAGAAGTTCCCCGCACCATTTCCCGCAAAGGGGAAGCCGAAGGCGAAAAAGTCTTCAAGTGGTGGCTCGATATTTTTGGCGAGGATTATTATGTGGAATTGCAAAGACACGATATCCCTGAACAGAATGAGGTAAACCTGGTTTTGCAGCGTTATGCAGCCAAGCATGGTGTAAAAATGATTGCCAGCAACGACTCACACTATGTCGAACAAACCGATTTTAATGCGCACGATATCCTGCTTTGTGTAAATACCGGGCAGAAACAAAGTACACCTACTTTTCGCGAATACGGTGACGACGATGCGATGGTAAAAGGAACCCGGTTTTCCTTTTACAACGATCAGTTCTTTTTCAAGAACACCAGTCAGATGAGCCAGCTCTTTGCCGACTTGCCTGAAGCAATTGATAATACAAACGAAATTGTCGATAAAGTTGAGATCATTCAACTTAAACGTGATATTTTATTGCCGAATTTTCCTGTTCCACCTGATTTCCTTATTCATCACACTTCTATTTTTGTTGATCGGAAGGATATAGTTGAAAAAAAAGAAATAACCGCCGATGCGCGAAACCAATGGGAATTTTTGAAGCATATGACCTACATAGGTGCAAATGTAAGGTATGGGGAAATTACCCCTGAACTTCGCGAACGCATTGATTTTGAACTGCAAACCATACACGATATGGGCTTTGCAGGTTACTTCCTTATCGTAAGCGATTTCATAAAGGCAGGTCGCGAAATGGGAGTTTTTATCGGGGCTGGTCGTGGCTCGGCAGCCGGGAGCGTAGTTGCCTATTGCATTGCAATTACCAATATTGAGCCTCTTAAGTACAATTTGCTGTTCGAACGATTTCTGAACCCGGAGCGCATAAGCATGCCTGATATTGATACCGATTTTGATGATCAGGGAAGGCAAAAAGTGATTGATTATGTAGTGCAGAAGTACGGCCAAAACCAGGTTGCACAGATAGTTACTTACGGAACCATGGCTGCCAAAAGTAGTATCAAAGATGTGGCGCGTGTGCTTGATCTCGACCTCAGTTTCAGCAATTACCTCACGAAGTTGGTACCTGATAAACCCGGTATTAAGTTAAAAAGGGTTTTGACAGCTCCGCTGACTCCCAAAGATGGCAAAAATTCGCTCGAAGAGAAAGAAGATCTTCGTTCGGAAGACATGGATAACATCCGCAAAATAAGGGAGATATATAATTTTACCGGTACAGATGCTTCTTTGCTGTTACAAAAAAAAGTATTGCAGGAAGCCGAGAAACTGGAAGGTTCCGTGCGGGGAACTGGTATTCATGCTGCCGGGATTATTATTGCACCAACCGATCTAACTGACCTGATTCCGGTTTGTACCGCCAAAGATTCCGATTTATGGGTAACCCAGTTCGAGGGAAATATTATTGAATCTGCCGGTGTTATCAAAATGGACTTCCTTGGTCTGAAGAATCTTACCATTCTGAAAGATGCTCTCCAGATGATTCAGGAGAATCATAATAAAAAAATTGATATAGATACGATTCCGCTTGATGATGCTGCCACCTTTGAACTTTACCAGAAAGGGGAAACCGATGGCACTTTCCAGTTTGAAAGTATTGGAATGAAACAGCATCTGCGAAACCTGAAACCCGATAAATTCGAGGATTTAATCGCCATGAATGCACTGTTTCGTCCGGGTCCTATCAAGTATATCCCAAACTATATTGCACGTAAACATGGTCGCGAAGCAGTTTCATACGATCTGCCCATAATGGAAGAAATCCTGCGCGAGACCTATGGGATCACTGTTTACCAGGAACAGGTGATGCTGCTTTCGCAGAAACTTGCCGGCTTCAGCAAAGGAAAAGCGGATGAATTACGTAAGGTGATGGGGAAAAAGATCCGGGAAAAACTGGATAAAATGAAACCGGAGTTTATTACCGGGGGTGCTGCCAACGGCCATCCCGAAGATAAGCTCAACAAAATATGGACTGACTGGGAGGACTTCGCATCCTATGCTTTCAATAAGTCGCACAGCACTTGTTACGCCTATATAGCTTATCAAACAGCTTACCTGAAGGTTCATTACCCTTCGGAATATATGGCGGCACTGCTGACAGCCAATTTAAGCACTGTCGATAACCTGACAGCCTACCTGGATGAATGCCGGAGAATGGGTCTGGTCGTGTCGGGGCCGGATGTAAATGAATCGGGGCTAAATTTCTCCGTAAATAAAAACAAGGAGATCCGCTTCGGGCTGAAAGCGTTGAAAGGTATGGGTGATGCAGCAGCTGATTCGTTGATACTCGAACGTAACGAAAATGGCCCGTATCTGAATATTTTTGATTTCGTAAAAAGAGTCAACCTCCGGACAGTAAATAAGAGTTCGCTGGAAGCTTTGGCCCAGGGAGGAGCTTTCGATAGTTTCGAAGGGATGCACAGGGCACAGTTTTTCGCTCGAGAATCGACCGAAGACACAACATTTCTCGAAAAACTGATCCGTTTCGGAGGAAGCTTTCAGGCTATGCAACAATCGTCGCAGCAGTCGTTGTTTGGCGACCTGGGACCTGTTGAAGTTCCCGACTTAAGAATTCCCGACTGCCAGCCCTGGTCGAATATCGAAAAACTGAAGCGCGAGAAAGCTATAGCCAGTTTCTTTATCTCAGGCCATCCGCTCGATGAATACCGGTTTGATATTGATACTTTCTGCAATACTTCGATCAAAAAGCTGAAGGCCAATATGGCTGCTGCAGCTTCGCACGATACTTTTATTTCAGGAATCGTCTCGAAAGTGCGTCATGAAATCGCTAAAAACGGTAATCCCTACGGACGGTTTGTGCTTGAGGATTTTGACGAATCCATCGAACTGGCGCTGTTTAAAGAAGATTACCTCAAATACAAACATTTATTGCTTGACGACGCCATTGTATTTGTAAGGCTTCGCACTGCACTGCGATACAATACAGTCGATCAGTTTGAACCCCGCATACAGCGGATTTCGTTACTCAGCGATGTAATGGATGAACAGGCAAGGGCACTTACTCTGCAAATTCCAGTCGAAAACCTCACTGAATCTGTTACAAAACGAATTGTCGAACTGGCTAAAACAAATAAAGGTACTTGCAAACTGCGTATCGAGCTGCTTGATTTCGTCAACAATTATAAAATAGAAATGGTTTCCACTCAATATAAAGTCACCTGCAGCAATGCTGTTAAACAACTGAAGTTGCTGCCCGGTGTAAACTTAAAAATCAAAACCTGAAAATAATCATGCAGTCCTCTGAAATTGGCAAGACGAAATAGTCTAATTTTGCACTGATAACAATTGTTAATTGATAATGGACAATTAACAATGGAAAATATTCCAAATAAAGTCTTCTATTTAACTCATTGTCTAATACTTACACCCTATAAACCTCAATTTTTACAAGTCACCAGTAACTAGTCACTAGCAACTAAATTAATTTTACAAATAACTATTAACGAATAAAATCATGGCACTTAATTTCACAGACGAAAATTTTGCAGAATTGGCTGAAAAGTCAGATAAACCCGTAATTATTGACCTTTGGGCTGAATGGTGTGGTCCTTGCCGCATGGTAGGTCCAATTGTTGAAGAGTTGGCTAAGGAATACGAAGGAAAAGCCGTTATCGGCAAATTGGATGTTGACAGCAATCCTGTTACAACAGCTAAATTTGCAGTTCGAAACATACCGACAATTTTATTCATGAAAAACGGAGAAATCGTTGATAAACAAGTTGGTGCAGTTCCCAAAAGCGTCTTAGTGGGCAAGTTGGAAAAACTTCTTGGATAGAAGGGGGTCAAATAGGGGTTAGGATTTAGGGACTTGGATTCAGGGGTGAAAATCTGAATCTTAGTCCGTTGTTTTAGTTTGTGAAATCCGACTTATGACAAATAAGTTTTTTACTTTTCACTTTAAACTATTCACTTTAACTCCCTAACTCCCAACCCCTAATCCCCAAACCCTCTCTTATGATTTACCAAATCGATCAGAACCGGATTCCCCAGTATCCCAACCTCGAGTTCCTTGCACGAACCGTAGTTGAAGGATTTATTGTGGGGCTTCACAAGAGTCCGTTTCATGGGTTTTCGGTTGAGTTTTCGGAACATCGCCTGTACAATCCGGGTGAGCCAACGCGTCATATCGACTGGAAACTATACGGCCGCACCGACCGGATGTACGTAAAACGCTATGAGGAAGAAACCAATCTGCGTTGCCAGATAGTGATCGATAATTCATCGTCCATGTTTTTCCCGGTGCGTGAAGTAACGGATATTGATCACCCGAATAAAATTACCTTTTCGGTTTACGCTGCGGCCTGTATCATGCAACTGTTGCGCCGACAGCGTGATGCTTTAGGCTTGAGCCTTTTTAGCGAAAAAGTAAGCCTTCATACGCAGGCAAAATCGAATTCAGTTCATTATAAATTCCTGCTTGGCAGGCTTGATGAACTGCTTACCCCAATAAATCCGGAGGAACGTCGCACTTCGCAGGTAACTGAATCATTGCATTTTATTGCCGAAAATATTCATCGCCGTTCGTTGGTGGTGCTTTTCAGCGATATGTTTGATGCCGGAGCCGACAACGCAGCACTTTTTGATGCCTTGCAGCATTTGCGTTACAATAAACATGAAGTGATACTTTTTCATGTGGTGGATAAGGCAAAAGAGCTGGATTTTGATTACGAAAACCGGCCTTACCGATTCGTGGATATGGAATCGGGGAACGAAATAAAACTCCAGCCCGCCGAAGTTCGTAAGACTTTTGCCGAAGCCATCGGCAACTTCCACCAGGAATTAAAACTAAAATGTGCTCAGTATAAAATTGACTTTATCGAAGCCGATATCAACAAAGGATTTGAGCAAGTATTATTGCCTTATTTGCTGAAAAGGGAAAGGATGGGGTAAAAACACTTTCAATAATAGAACAAACAAAACAGGATAAATTTCTGTATTTGGAAGCCCCCGGATTCCAAAGGCAAAGTCAGAATATTGCTTGATTCCGGAAATGTGGTATCTGTATCTTTATTAAACGAGGTATTTTGCTTTTTCAATGTGAATATCAAGTCCCTAAAGTAAAGTAGAAGTTAGCTCCCTTTCCTTTTTCCGACTCGGCCCATATTTTGCCTTTGTGCTTTTCGATGACCCGTTTTACTGTGCTGAGGCCAACGCCGGTGCCCTGGAATTCGTCACCTGTATGTAAGCGGATAAATGGGCTGAAAAGTTTTTGTGCCTTTTCCATATCAAACCCGGCTCCATTGTCGGATACATAAAAGACAGTTCCGCTTTCGGTTTCAGTCTTGCCAAACGAAATCACTGCATTCTCCACCTTTTCACTGTATTTCCAGGCATTACCCAACAGATTGGTCATTACCACCTCAATCAGTTTCTGATCTGCATTTACTTCAATACCTTCCTGAACATTTGTTGTTACATTTCTTTCCGGATAACGGATACGTAAGTCATCGACCAAATTGCCTGCCATCTGGCTGATATTAAAGATTTCGGGACTTATTTCAGCAAGCCCTGATCTTGAATACTGAAGAAGATCATCAATCAGTTGAGCCATTTTGTATCCCGAATCCAAAATCCATTGCAGGTACGTTTTCTCAATATCATCCATATTTTTGCTGTTGGCCAGCATAAGCGATGCAAAACCAACTACTCCGCTCAGAGGCGATCGTAAATCGTGCGAAACGGTATGAGCAAAAGCATCTAGTTCCTGGTTAGCTGCAATCAGGTTCTCATTCGAATGCTGAAGTTGCAACTGTGCTTCAATGAGGTCTTCGTTGCGATGGATTGCTGCTTCATACACCGACAATAAGAGGTCGAGTATCTGTTTTTTATCGGAGTTTATACGGTATTTATTCCCCTGGAAAATAATTTCCATTACCATATCGCTGGATCCGATTCGTCGCATTTCATTATTTGCAAGCAGGTAATGAATGCGCGACAACAAGTATTGTTCGTCGTACGGTTTAGTGATAAAATTATCGGCACCAGCCTGCAGACCTTTAATGATATCGAGCGGATCGCTCAGGGAAGTGAGCAAAATTACAGGCGTATCTTTCAGTCCTGGTTCAGCTTTAATTTTTGCACAAAACTCATAGCCATCCATTCCCGGCATAATAATATCGCTGATAATCAGGATGGGTTTCCTGGTGGTTGCCGTTTGCAAAGCCTCAATTCCATTGCTGCAGACCACGCAATTAATATTATTGGATTCGAGAAAATGTTTTAACCGTTTTGCCTGAACCGGTGAGTCCTCTGCAGCTAAAACGTAATGATTACCCAGGTTAAGTTGAAAGGATGATTGCATGTTTTCTTAATTTATCACTAAGTCAGTAATTTCTTTGATCATATCAGCCGGCATGAGTACTTTGCATGCAGCTCCCAATTTTACCGCTTCGCCGGGCATGCCAAAAACCAGGCAACTTTGCTCACTTTGTGCTATTGTATAAGCACCTATATCGCGTAAAGTTTTTAATTCACTGGCTCCGTCCTTTCCCATACCTGATAAAAGAACAGCAAGCGTATTTTTTCCATAGATATTAGCTGCGCTCTGGAATAGTAATGCCACTGCCGGACGCAAGCCACGCACCTGGGAATCGGCTGAAACGCCAATTATTCCATCCGATTTTATGGTCAGATGCCTGTCACCGGGTGGCAAATATACGTTTCCAGAGGCAAATGATTCTCCATCAACGCCTATGTGCACAGGCAATTTCGAAAAAGTGTTCAGCCACGAACAAAAGCCTTCGGCAAAGTTGGAATCGATATGCTGAACAATTAAAACAGGCAGCGGAAAATCAGCAGGTAACCCGCTCAGAATTGTCCTCAGTCCTTCGGGTCCTCCGGCCGATGCACCAATGACCAGAATTTTAAAACCCTTACCTTTAGTTTCTTTTCCGGGTGGAACAATATTCGAAACCGAGAGCGGAATTTGCCTGTCAAAATCCTGAGGTTTCCGCCTCACTACTTTCACTTCCGACATGGCTTTGAGCATATTTAAATATTGACGGGCAGTTTGGGCAAATTTAGGATGCCCGGGACCAAAAGGCTTTGAAAGTATGGTTACAGCACCAGCTTCGAGGACTTTTATGGCCATTTCAACTTCCGAACTCTGATAAAAACTGCTCACAATTACAATAGGCACCGGCGATTGTTGCATGATATTCATTGTAGCCTCAACTCCGTCCATGACGGGCATGTGTATATCCATACTCACCACATCAGGATTATACCTGGATACATACTCAATAGCTTGCCGGCCATTGTTGGCAATAGCTACCAACTCGAAACGGCTATCTCCGGTAATCAAACCCTTGAGCAGATTTTGATTCACCAGGCTATCTTCGACGACTAATACTTTTATTAAAACATCTTTCATAGAAATAGGTAAAAAATATTTGACTCCTTGCTAACCAATTTAATTGAAGAGTTTTTCACTATTTTGAGGCAAGTCTAAATGTAATAAAGGATCATGATTTCACTATGAATTATCTGAAAACTGACCCTTCTTCGCATTTCATTGTAAAGATACCCAAAATGCAATCTGATGGTTTTCAGAATTAAATTAATCTACGGATTATTTCCACCAGGTTACTTTGTTCAAAACTGCTTTTCACCACATAGGCATTCGCGCCCAAATCCATACCCTGCTGCCGGTCATCGGGAGATTCGAGTGCTGTTACAAGAACGATGGGCACGTCGGCAAGATTTTTATCTTCGCGTATTTTGGCTGTTAATTCAAAACCAGTCATATGAGGCATTTCGATGTCGGAAACTACCAGGTCGAATTTTTCCTGCTGCAAAAAACCAAGAGCCTGAAGCCCGTCAACTGCTGTTTTTACGTTATAACCTGCTGTTTCCAGAAAGTTTCGCAACATGGAACGTATGGTAATCGAATCTTCGGCAACGAGAATATTTTTTTGCTGAACATCTTCCTTTGCAGCTTCCGATGCCGGATCGGCAGCAAATTCCATTGAAAGTGATGAGCGTGAAGCCGATTCGAACAATTCGGGAATATGCAATATGGTAACTATCCGGCCATCGCCTAACAAAGTAGCACCTGCAATATTAGTAACATGCAGTAATTGAGGTCCTAAGTCCTTTATCATGCCTTCGTGCTCGCCCAAAACCTCGTCTATGGTGAAGGCCATTCTCTTTTGAGCCACCGAAATCACCAATACCCGTATCAGTGTTTCCGTGTTCTTTTTTGATCGCTTTACCGGTAAATTCAGAGCTTCCGCGAGGCTTACCAATGCCAGGGTTTCGTTGTTGAATGTAATTGTTTTTTTTGATTCAACCGTCTTAATATCTGCAGGATGAATGCGAATGGCTTTAACAACTGAAATGGTTGGTATTATAAAAAACTGCCCGGAAGCTTTTATCAGTATGCCTTTAAAAATTGCCAGTGTTTGCGGAAGTATAATTGTAAAAGTACTTCCGCCGCCCGAAATAGAGTCCAGATTAATGGTGCCACCGAGTTTTATCACTTTTTCGGCCACAATAGCCATCCCAAGCCCACGCCCCGAAATGTCGGTTATGAAAGGACTCGTAGAAACCCCGGAATTGAATATCAGCATCGAAACTTCCTTGTCCGACAAGGAAATCGCATCGCCGGGCTTGATAATGCCCGATTTTATAGCCGAGCTGATAACTTTATCTCTATGAATACCGGAACCATCATCCGAAATACGCAACGTGATGTTTCGGTCGGAATCCTGTTTGATCTCTATTTTCAGAATTCCTTTTGTTGCTTTGCCCGTCTTGACACGATCCTGAGGCAATTCGATCCCATGATCAATGGAGTTCCGGATTAAATGAATTAATGGGTCTTTGATTTCCTCGAGGATGCGGCGGTCAATCTCAATCTCGCTGCCCACAATCTGAAGGTCAATTTCTTTTCCATATTCTTTGCTTAAATCACGTACGATTTTAGGCACAATTCCCAATAAGGACGAAAATGGGTAGAGTAGAGTGGTTTTGATATCTAATAAAAGGTCATCAATCATCCGTGATGTAACCCGCTGAAATTGAGCCATTTTTTTTTCAAAACTAAAAAGTGTCTCTTCATGAAGTTTCCGGAAATCTTTTTCTCTTTCAAAAAATTCCAGAACACCCTGACTTGATTCATTAATACGAGTTACTGAAAACGACAGTTTGCTGTTTGTTGATTTACGACTCCAGGCAGCATACTGATTCGCATTAAGCTGCAATTCAGCTACATAATGTGCCAATGTAGATTTTACCGCGATCATTTCTTCAGCCTGCCGCAGTAGATTATACAACTTTGATGTTGCTACACGCACGGTTTCCCTGTCTGAAGATTTATCCGGGTTTCTTTCTGCTGATTTATCCGAAGCTTCCTCTGATGGGTTTATTATTATAGGATTTTCAGTTTCAACAGGCATTTCAATTTCATCACCTGCTATCTTATTATTATTTGTTATTAGTCTTTCTACTGTAACCATTTCAACAACAGGCACTTCAATTGGATCCGCATCAGTGGGTACATATGCTACAGCCGCGGTCATAGGGGTAAACGAAAATTTTGCTGCCGTTGCTGCAGGGCGCGAAATGGTCTCTAAATTTTTAACCAGTTGAGTGAGATCGGCAGGCAGAATTTTTTTTTGCTTCGCGTCAATGTCGTTAAGCATCACTACGAGTGTGTCCGAAGCTTTGTAAAGCATATCGAAAGCAGCAGGTGTCAGAATGATTGTTTCCTTTTTCAGTTGATGAAAAACACTCTCCATTCCCATGCAGAGCCGCTCAATATCAAGCTGGTTTACTGCCCTGGCGGCACCTTTGAGGCTGTGGATTTCACGAAAAACTGTTTCGATAGCGACTTTCAGATTTGCCGGGGCAGGATTTTTCTCCAGTTCCAACAGTCCGTCAACGATAGATTGCTGATGTTCAACCGCTTCAATTTTGAAATCGCCGAGCAATTCAAGCAAAAATGCATCCTGATCTTTACTCATGGCGAATTACAGGTTATATTTCTCGATTATTTCCTGAATTTTTTGTCCAAGCAAATTCAGATCAGTGGCAGCGCCTTGTGCCTGCCTGATGCCCGAAACATTCTGTTCGCTAGCCTGCCTGATGTTTTCCATGGCAGGGACAACCTGCTCCATACCGGCCATTTGTTGCTGGCTCGATGAAGAAATTTGTACTGAAATCTGAACTGCTGCTTCCACGTGTTCGGCGAGCACGGCTATAACATCACCACTTTTGGTTACAAGTTGTATGCCTTCGGCCACCGTACTCGAACCTTTTTCGGTAACATCCACCGACAGGTTTACCGACTTTTGGATTTCATTCAGTATTTCTTTGATCTGTATGGTTGCCTTTTTCGACTGGTCGGCCAGGCTGCGGATTTCCTGGGCCACCACGGCAAACCCCCGACCCTGATCGCCCGCTTTGGCGGCTTCGATGGCGGCGTTTACAGCTAAAAGATTTGATTGGTCTGCAATATCTGTGACCGTGGATGTGATTTCACCTATAGACCGGTTCTGATCCGAAAGCTTAACCACCGTTTCGGCAATAATATTCATCTGCTTATCGATTTTCTTCATCGATTCTATCACCTGTTGCACTGATTCCATGCCTTTATCTGCCGAATCGGTTGCCTTCTGAGAACTTTCCATCAGTGCCCGGGCTTTTTGGTTTGCAACCATAGCTGTTTGCCTGACTTCTTCAACGGTAGTAGTAGTTTCGGAAATAGCGGTGGCCGTTTCGGTTGCACCTGTCGATATTTCAGAAACTGTGCTCAGTATTTCGGCTGCCGAAGTACCAAGCACTGTTACCCCATTTTTGATCTCAAAGGTTATCTTCTGCAACATTTTTACCATCCAAACTGCCAGAATAACGCATAAGAGGATAACAATTCCAGCAATAGCAACCAGGATCATCAAGTCTAACCTGAGAATGCCGTTATTGCCGTCCATGATTTCGGCGGCATGCAAATCATGTTGTACTTCAAGGGCCTTTATTTTGTGTTCAATAGAATCTTCTATAGGAGACTGAATATTTCGTGTAAATGCAAACGCCTCTGAATCTTTTCCTCGTTGCAGTAAATCCATCAGGCCTGTAAAGTTCTTATCATAAGCAAGTTGCAGCGTTTCTATTTCTTTAACAATAACCAGCTCTTCAGGATAGTTGGTGAGTCTCAAGGCTATAGAGTCTGTAATCGATTTAATTTCCACTTTGAGTGACCGGATTTTCGTTTTTGTAGAATCGGCGATCTCAACCTGGTCAGAAATAATTTCCTGCAGCATTAAATCATTAAGTTCGCTGTTGTGAGCACGTAGTACTGAAAAATCACTGTTTACAAGGTATGATTCGTAAACTTTATCTCCCGAATCATGAATATGCATCATGGATTGAAATGAAATTACAGAGAGAACTACAATTAACACTATGATTGCACCGATTCCCATCGTCAATTTGGATGTCGGGCTAAGTTTAGAAAAAAGGCTCATACTATTTCTATTTGAAGTTTTATTATTTATTTTTATTTTTGGTTGACTATCAGTTGGTTACTTTTCAACAACCTGTCGGCATCGAGGAGTATAACTCCATCAGAGCTGATTCCGATTACCAGTTCGGCGGCTGTTTTATCGAGTGTAAGCGGCGCAGGACTTAACAAATCCAGTTGGATCGAACGGTTTCCGACTATAGAATCGGCCACTATTCCAAACTGCATGTTTTCGTTACGTAATATGATTACTTTGTTGAAATCGGTCAGGCCTTTTTCTTTGAGGCTGAATTTGATCTTGAGATTTACAAGTGAAACAATTTTCCCCCTGAGATTGATAACTCCCATTATAAAAGAGGGAGCACCCGGTATGGGCGTGATTTCGGATAAAGGCAGAACTTCAATAATAAAACGCTCGGCTAATGCATATCTTTCAGGGACCAGTACAAATTCAACAACCGAAAGTGTTTCGCTTGCATCTTGATTAACGACGATTTTTCGTCCTGCAATAGCAGCAGCTCTTTCGAGCATTATTTTTTGATTTTTTTCCATCAATTTTACTAAATGTACAAACCTAACATTTCCTTGACTCTTCCTGCTGTCAGCCCTTCGAAACCTGGAATAGGTGCATCGTGATCCATCCTTTCCAGTATTTCATTCGCATTTTCGAAACTCCTGGATGCTCCCTGGGTTTTGCCTTGCCGTTTCATCACATTGCCCATGGCTAACAGTGCTGACACGTTGTTATGATCGAGGTATAATGCTTTTTTGAGTGCCGATTCGGCTGAGACATAATCACCCAGTTCCGAAAAAACAGTTGCAATAAACTGATATGAATCGGCTGATAATTTTTGAGTTGTAAGCAGTTTTTCGCCCCAGATCTTTGCCTGCTCAAGCTTACCAATATTGGCATACGACTTAATTAATAGTAATAAATTTTTAACATTGTCAGGCGTTTTATGAAATATCTTCAGGCATTGATCGGCACATTGCTGGTAATGACCCTTACAGAAAAGTTTTTCAAGGTCGTGCGAATTTGCTTTTTCAGATAATTTCTCCAACGCTTCTACTTCCCGGTGGATTGGTTTAGGAAAGCTAATGCTTCTGGGAGTGTGTTTTGCAGGTTCCTCTATTTCTATGAGTTTTGTATCAAAGAAATTAAAATGATTCGCGGAAGCCGGTTTCGGAGCCTTTTGGTAAAAAATCCCCTTGCCGAAATTTATTCGTTTAAAAGGGCTAAAATACTCTTCGCTCAACTCAACCTGGCTTGAAATAAACCAGCCTTTATCAACCAACGAATTGAAAAACCGTAAGCCTGCGGCGCTCGCCTTTTCAGGAGTAAAATACATCAGTACATTACGGCAAAAAATCATGTCCATCTGGTCCGAATTGCTGGCGGCCGCATCATACGAATCATCGGCAAGATTGAGCCTGGCGAATGTTACCATCTTTTTTATTTCCGGAATAACCTCCCATTCTTTTCCGCGAGCAATAAAGTATTTATCTTTAATAGCCTGATCCGTTTGACGAAAAGACCAGGAAGTATATTTGCCATGTATGGCCTTATTTAATGCCAGCAAACTGATATCGGTGGCCAGTATCGATACATTCCACTTATTCATGTCGGGTATGCATTCGTGCAAAATCATGGCGAGGGTATAAGGCTCTTCGCCGGAACTGCAGCCTGCACTCCATATGCGGATATGCTTGTCTTTATCATGGCATTGCTTAATAATCTGCGGTATGATAACTTCCCGGAAAAGAGTTAAGGCTGTTTCTTCGCGGAAGAAATAAGTTTCGCCAACCCTCAGATGTTCGGATAAAATCAATAATTCATCGGTTGGAAGCTGGTATGCCCGAAGCCAGGTGTTTATAGTTTCGATATTTTCTTCACGCTTAAGCTCTTTTGCGGCTGAAAGTACCAGGCGTTCAAGGTCTTTCAGCCTGTTTTCAGGATAATGGAGTCCCAGCAAGCGGGCAACATTAAAACTTATTTCGTTTAAACATTCAGTGCGATCCATAGCGAATAGATTATGCTGCCACTTCTGATTCGAGCAATTCTTTCAGGTTGATGCCTTCGATGTGTTTTAACAGTTTTTCGAGGTCGTAAATGAAGATAATGCCGCGATCATCGCGCAAAATTCCGGTGATTTTTAACCCCTGGTTAATATCATCCGCTGTGCTGATATCCTTTTCCGAATGTTTCAGAACCTCCTGGACTTCATCAACCACCAGCGTCAATTTTCGGTTTGATGTATTTATTATGATAAACCTATCGTTGAGTTGAATATTACGATCTTCCATTTTCAGGTGGTTGCGAAGATTTATAACTACCACAATTTCACCGTGATAGTCTATCACGCCATGAACAAGAGGCGGGGCATCGGGAATATGAGTCACTGCCAACGCCCTCAGAACACGTTCAACCGAACCCAGGGGAATTGCGAAACGCTGCTCATCCAGTATAAAGGAAAGTAATTCGGTGCTTAGAGGTTCCATTTTAAAAATTTATTACCTGAGGATTTTTTAATCTTGTGTTACAGAAAATGGAGAGGTAGTCCTTAATTTTTCTCCATGTTCCGGATTATTTTTTACAGGTGTTCAGGCTATTCGGTAACAATAGTATTTATTAATTTTATAACCAATATTGCAAAAAGTAATGCAGTAAATCCCAAATTAAAAACAATCAATTAATCTTTAGCAATTCCGGTCTTTATTTTATTTGTTTTTTAGGGGCTTTTTATCAGGCTGTCAAATGAGAAATAGCTTTAAAAGTTGACTGGAATGTACATATTTTGAACCAGATAGTTAGATTTTTACTTTTCGATTTTTCTGATCTGAAATGAACTTTTGTTGACGTTGTACGCACTATAGCCCTTTCTGCTGGACAAATTAACCTTAAGAAGCACTTATCCTACTTTTTTATTTCAAAGTTGATTACAAAAGTGGCTGAGTGCTATAAAAGAAAAAGCAGTACGCTCATTTCCATGTGTATAAAGGTAAATCAAATTAAATACATAAAATTTTCGGTATCATGAGAATAATCTGTTTAGGCAATTACCCTCCCAGGCAATGTGGCATTGCAACCTTTACCGAAAACCTGGTGGAAGCAATTCTTTACGCCTCCAATGCTCATGCTATTTCAATCGAAATGGAAGTGATTGCAATGAACGACCTGGGAAAAATCTATAGCTATCCGCCCATAGTGAAGCAGGTGATCCGCCATAATGTAGCCGATGATTATATCAAAATGGCTACCTATATCAATGCTTCAGGTGCAGAACTTCTCTTACTTGAACACGAATTCGGTATTTATGGCGGTGAAAGCGGACTACTGCTGTTGGCTTTACTTAGGAGATTGAAGATCCCGGTTGTAACAACCCTTCATACTGTTTTGCAAAAACCAAGTTATCATCAGCTGGAAGTGATGAAGAAAATAGCTGCATATTCATCGCAGATTATAGTGATGAACAAATTGGCAATCAGTTTTTTAGTAGACATTTACCATGTTCCGCGCGAAAAAATATCCCGGATACAACATGGTGTACCTGATTTTGAACTTTTTATTGATAAACTCTTACCGGCGCCCTTAACCTGGAGCAACCGCACCGTTATGCTTACTTTTGGCCTGATTGGCAGGAGCAAAGGAATTGAAACCGTGCTAAAGGCACTGCCATATGTTGTTGATAAACACCCCGAACTGCTATATGTTGTTTTGGGAAAGACTCACCCTCACGTGATTCAAAATTCAGGTGAAGAATACCGCGAATTCTTGTTTTCGCTGGTGAAACAACTCGGTTTAGAATCGAATGTGGTTTTTATCAATGAATATGTAAGCGAACTGGAATTGATGTCGTACCTTAAGCATGCTGATATTTATGTGACGCCATATTTAAACAAGGCACAAATTACCAGTGGAACGCTTAGTTACGCGGTCAGTGGCGGATGTGCCGTATTATCAACGCCTTACTGGCATGCCGAAGAATTACTCGCCGATGGGCGCGGCCGACTTTTTGACTTTGGCAATTATTTGCAGCTTTCGACTACCGTCAACCAGTTGATCAACACCCCGGATGCGCTGGTGCAGCTGCAACAAAGTGCATACAACTATGGCAAAACCATAACCTGGCCGATCATAGGGAAAGAATATCTCGCATTGTTTGATGTTGTTATAAATGGATTTCAGGCAAAGGGTTTATGCGAAAAAAGACTTCCTGAAATACAATATCCCGAATTTGATATATCTCATTTAAAGCGTCTAACCAATGACTGCGGTTTGCTTCAGCATGCGCGGACCTGTGTGCCCTATTATAAAGCCGGGTACAGCCTTGATGATAATGCCCGCGCCATTGTGCTTTGTCTTGCTGCATGGAATAAGACAAAAGATCAGGTATTTATAGATTTATTAATCAAATATTTGTCTTATGTTACCTACATGCAGCAAAAAGACGGCAGTTTTAAAAACTATATGACCATCGGACGGACTCTGATTGACGACACTTCGGACGATGCATACGGACGCACCATGTGGGCACTTGGTCACCTTATCCGGTTTGCTCCAAACAACTCAGTTTTTCAGTTAGGCCACGAACTTTTTGAGCTTTCGTTACCCCAGCTCAATAAATTGACTTATGCCCGCGGGTATGCCAACTGCATCATCGGGTTGTATCATTATGTGAAGCGTTTTCCCGACCAGGAAAAATACCTCAAATTATTGCAGGAACTGGCTGATCGCTTATGTGAAAAATACAAACAGCACAAACGCGAAAACTGGAGCTGGTTCGAAGATACCATGACCTATGATAATGGGCTTTTACCGGCAGCCTTGTACCTGGCTCACGAAATGTCGGGTAATACCACTCATCTTCAGGTCGCAGAAGAAAGCAGGATTTTCCTTGAGTCGAAATGTTTCAGGGAAGAATGGCTGTCGCTGATTGGAAATCAAAAGTGGCTCCGCCTGGACCAGGAGTATACTATTTTCGCACAGCAACCCGTCGATGCCATGGCGATGGTTATTCTGTACAAAAGTGCCTGGAAAGCTACCAGGAACCCGGCGTTTATTGAGAAACTGCTTCTTTCGTTTGACTGGTTTTTCGGGAAAAACGACCTCGATATCAGCCTGTTCGATCCTGAATCGAAAGGATGTAACGATGGAATCGAAGAATTCAATATTAACAGGAATCAAGGTGCCGAAAGCAACATTGCCTACCTGATTTCGTGGCTCATTGCGGAACCCTTTTTAAAGAAGGAAAATAAAATTTGTTGAATCAGGGTAATCCCAATCTGATAAACTCTATGATAATGCTTTTAATCCCTTAACGAATGTTATGCCTGAAAGAACAACAAATTAAAAACCAAAACACTAAAGTCCTTCCATGGCTTCGAGATTTGGAATCCGGGCTTTCGGTATGAAATTTTGTCCCCATCGCAGTATTAAAGTAACAGGAAGGCACCGATTCCAATATTTTTTGTACCTTCACTCAATTATTTCCCGCTTAAAAACCAATTCCTGTCATCTCGATCTTATTATTAAAAAAGCCAACGAACACCTCACTTCATCCACTTATTAATGATTAACCCAGATTCACAACAAAGACTGCTTTTTGCACCCTTTGGATACGCATTTCTGCAAATCATAGCTGATGCCGAAGGCAGGACTATTGATTACATATTTTTGGATGCAAATAAAGAGTTCGAGAAAATCACAGGTTTGAGAACGGGTGTTATTCTGAATAGAAGATACTCCGAAATAATGACTGATCCGCAGTCAGGAAGCCTCGATTTATCCAGGCTTTACGAAAAAACTGATCATTTGGCTACCGATCCTTTTTTTGAATGCTATTCGCAACCACTAAGCAAGTGGTATAAAGTTGAATATTTTCAGGCAGAAACCGGATTTTGCACCCTCGTTTTTTCGGACATCGACGATCAAAAAAAAAATAAGGAAGAGTTGGAGGAATTAGCCCTGGTAGCAGCTAAAACTACGGATGTAATTGTCATTACCGATTGTGATGGGAAAATATCATGGGTAAACAAGACCTTCGAAAGACTGACCGAATATTCACTGGAAGAAGTAAAAGGCACAAAACCGGGAAAGTTTTTACAAGGCAAGGATACAGATCCAAAAACCCGTAAAATACTTGCTGATGCCATTGCCGCAAACCAAAGCATACATATCGAAATTTTAAACTACTCCAAATCAGGGCGTGCCTATTGGTTGGATCTGCAAATTGACCCTGTAGTTGGCGATAATGGGGCTGTTGGAAAGTTTATCGCTATTGAAAGGGAAATTACAGAAAGGAAAATAGTAGAGGAATCGCTAAAACTGGCGCTTATTAAGCAAAAAGTGCTGAATGAATTATTTGAAGCCAGTACACATATCAAGAATTTTGATGATTTTTTACAAAAAATGCTCGATGTTCTGCTCAATATTCCTTTTCTCAATATTCTTCCCAAAATTGGAATTTTTACTCTTGCCGATGAAAAAACTCTTTTACTGAAAGCGCATCGAAACCTTTCGCCCGCGATACAAAAAGCCTGCCATCACGTTCCCTTTGGTAAATGCCTTTGCGGAATTGCTGCCGCAACAACTAAAATACAATATGCTGCATGCCTCGATCACAAACATGAAATCATGTACGAAGGCATAACGCAGCACGGGCATTACAATATACCGGTTGTTTCTCAAAACGAAGTTCTGGGTGTAATTGTAGTGTATCTTCCTGAAGGGCATTTGGAACAACCGGAAGAAGAGACATTTCTTGGTGCTGCAGCCGATATACTGGCCGCCAAAATTAAAAATGTGAACATCGAAGAAAGCCTCGTGCGGAACGAAATGAAATACCGCAATATCTTCGAAAATGTTCAGGATGTTTTCTACCAAACGGATATTACCGGAATAGTTACCGAGATAAGCCCTTCCATTCAGCGGTATTCAGGCTATTCGGTCGAAGAGATCATTGGCAGCCCGATTGCTAAGTTTTACCACAATCCCGGCGACCGTATCAGGCTTATGGAAGCCCTGATGCAAAAGAAGGAGGTAGTCGATTTCGAAATACATTTGCAAACCAAGGACGACAGGGTGGTTTATACTTCTGTTAACTGTCATTTGCTTTTTGGTGCTGACAACCAGGTTGTTGGTGTTGAAGGATCGCTTAGAGACATCTCGGAAAGAATAAGAACAGACCAGATTAATAAAATCCAGTTCAAGATTGCTACTGCTGTGCTTTCGACCAAAGACCTGAGTGAATTTATCGAACTGATCAGGGCTGAGCTAAGCAAATATATTGATGCTACAAACTTTTTCGTAGCTCTGTACAACGAAAAGAAAGATACCCTTTCGTCTCCTTTTTTCAAAGATAAATTTGATGCGCTAAAAGAATGGCCGGCCGAAAAATCGCTCACAGGGTTGGTTGTTCACGAAAACCGCGCAATTCTGCTTAAGGAAAAAGATGTTGAAGAACTTGAAAAGCAAGGCAAAATCAAGCGTCTTGGCGGGCATTCGGTTTGTTGGCTGGGCGTTCCCCTGCGATCCGAAGGAAAGGCCATAGGTGCATTTGTAGTGCAAAGCTATAACGATGCTAATGCATACAGCGAAGCCGATATGGAGCTTTTAGAGTTTGTTTCGAATCAAATCAGCATTGCATTGCAACGAAAACAGGACGAAGATGAAATTGCATTATTGAGTAAATCTATTTCGCAAAGCCCTGTTAGTATTGTTATTACTGACCTCTCGGGAGTCATTGAATATGTTAACCCTAAATTTACCCAGGTCACGGGATATTCTTCTGAGGAGGCTATCGGACAAAAATCCAATATTCTAAAATCAGGCTCGCAGTCAGCCGGGGTCTATCAGGATCTCTGGAATTCCATTCAAGCCGGAAAGCAATGGACAGGTGAACTTCACAACAAAAAGAAGAACGGGGAATTGTTCTGGGAATTTGTATCCATATCTCCGATTGTCGACAGTACTGAAAAAGTGAACCATTATGTAGCTGTGAAGGAAGATATTACCGAACGCAAACTGGCAGACGACAAAATGCGTGGACTAACAAACCGGCTTACAACCCTGATAGCTAACCTTCCGAGTGGCATACTGCTGGAAACACCTCAACGAAAGATACAACAGACAAACCATAAATTCTGTGAACTGTTTGGCATAGCAGCATCGCCCGAAACCCTGGTAGGATATGATTGCAGGGAAGCTTCGGAACAAGCAAAGCATTTGTTTGTTGATCCTGAGGCATTTAGCAAAAGAGTTGATGATATTTTATCCGAAAAGAAACCGGTATTAAACGAAGAGTTGTTGCTGGTTGACGGAAGAGTGTTTCAAAGAGATTTTGTACCAATACCTACAAGCGGTGAAGAGTTCGAAAATTTATGGCATTACCGCGACATTACGCACCAGAAAAAAGCAGAACAAGACCTTCAAAAGCAAGCCTCTTTGCAAAGAATATTGATGGATATTTCATCCAAATATATAAACATGCCTGTAGTTCAGATAGAAACGGAAATTATGGCCTCCCTGAGGGAACTGGCTAATTTTGTTGATGCCGACAGGGCTCATGTTTTCAGCTACAACTGGGAAAATAATACAGGCAACAATACCCATGAATGGCTGCGTAAAGGTTTTGTATCGCATAAAAACGAACTCCAGGATGTTGATCTGGCCAAATTCCCGCTTTGGGTCGAAATGCATGCCAAAGGCCTTACTGTAAATATTCCCGACACCAGATCTCCGCTTGCCGATGAATATATGCATGCCCTTCTGGCAAATCCGGATGTCAAAAGCCTCATCGCAATTCCTATGATGGTTAATGGACAGTGTGTCGGTTTTGTAAGTTTCGATTCGGTTACCAACCAACATACATATACCGAAGCGGAAGAACTTCTCCTGTCCGTATTCTCCGAAATGCTGGTCAATGTGAGGCAGCGGGCTAATTTGGAAAAAAACCTGATCGGAGAGAAACATAATGCAGATAAAGCCAGCAAGGCCAAAAGTGAATTCCTGGCCAATATGAGCCACGAAATACGCACTCCATTGAATGGCGTAATTGGATTTACCGAACTCTTGCTGAAAACACCTTTAAACCAAACACAACTACAGTACGCCGAAAATGCAAATATCTCAGGGCTTTCCTTGCTTGGAATCATCAATGATATTCTTGATTTCTCAAAAATTGAAGCCGGTAAAATGGAACTTGACCTCATTGAAACAGATATCATTGAGTTGGCGGAGCAAGCTTCGGATATTATCAAATACCATGCTTCGAAAAGAGGGCTTGAGCTTTTACTGAATATTCAACCCGAAATGCCACGCTCAGCACTGGTCGATCCGGTCCGGTTGAGGCAGATACTGGTTAACCTGTTGGGAAATGCTGTAAAATTTACCGAAGCAGGCGAGGTAGAACTGAGGGTCACCTTCGAAGCAATAAATTCCACGACCGGTAAGTTCTGTTTTTCAGTTCGCGACACAGGTATTGGCATCAGCGAAGACCAGCAGGCTACTCTCTTTAAAGCTTTCTCGCAGGCTGATACCTCAACCACCCGCAAATTCGGGGGCACCGGCTTAGGCTTAACCATTTCGAATATGCTTGCCGAAAAAATGGGCGGTAAAATTCAGATTGAGAGTCAGCAGGGGATTGGTTCCAAATTTTATTTTATCATTGAAACGGAATTCGCGAAACGTGAAAAACCGGATACAGACTCAAAACTTGAAATTCACCGGGTGCTGGTTATCGACGACAACGACAACAACCGCCTGATACTTGAAGATAAGTTCAAATTCTGGGGAGTCGAATTCGTTGGTATCGACAACGGAAATGATGCAATAAAAATAATTGAAAAATCAAAGCCATTCGACCTGGTGATCATGGATTATCACATGCCTGACCTTAACGGTATTGATACAATCCGGATAATCAGGAACGAACTTAAAATTTCGCCGGAGGCGCTTCCTATTATCCTGTTACACAGTTCGTCGGATGATATGGAAATTTACGAGGAGTGTAAAAAATTAGGCATACGATTCAACTTAACAAAACCGATAAAATCGCAGGAACTTTTCCTGTACCTGAAAAATTTACACAAATTACCCGGTGTACAAAAGGGAAAGGTTAAAATTGAAGTTCCAGAACAAAAAATAGTAGTAATGGCTGAAAAAAGAAAACCACTAATACTCATCGCCGAAGATGTGTTCATGAACCGGCTGCTCTTAACCACTTTTATCAAACAGATGGTGCCGGATGTTGAACTTTTTGAAGCTAAAAACGGGCTGGAAGTTGTCGAATTGTTTAAACTCAGATCTCCTGACCTGGTTTTTATGGATATACAGATGCCCGAAATGGATGGACTGGAAGCCACAACTGAAATAAGGAATTTTGAGAAAGATAAAAACAGCCATGTCCCTATTGTTGCCTTAACTGCAGGCTCCGTGAAAGGCGAAGAAGAAAAGTGCCGGAATGCCGGAATGGATGGCTTCTTAACCAAGCCGATCGTACAAAAAGATCTGCTTCAGATATTGGAGCACTACCTGTCGGACAATGGATAATGAATAATGAACAATGGAAAATAGTTAATGGTTAATGGAAAATGGTTAATCGGCAATCGTTAATCGTACCTCATAAATCCGAAATCCGCAATCCGCAATCCGAAATCGTTAATGGAAAATCGTATATCGTACCTCATAAATCCGAAATCCGAAATAGATAATTGACAATTATACCCACAAAAGGTGTTTTGCTCCTTAACCCATTTTTTTTGTCCTTTTGACTCAGGACCGGCAAAGTAGTTATCGGTAAAATCTGCCACAAACATAGCATGAAAGTACTCATTAACCATGGTGACTGCCTTTCCTATTTGTTTGCTACCTGGGTTATCCTTAGCAATAATTCCATTAAATTTAATCCTCAACACCATGAAAATCAGAGTTACTGTCCTGCTATTTTTATCTATGCTTGCTTCGGGCGCCTTCGCACAGGAAACTGAAGTGAAAAAATGTGACCTTTCAATTGGTGCCGATTTTGCCTCCATGTATTTATGGCGTGGCATTGCCTTGGGTACCGCACCTGCAGTTCAACCCTGGGGCGAATTTTCGTACAAAGGTCTGACCCTCGGTGCCTGGGGCAGTTATGAATTTACAGGCGAAACAAAAGAAATTGACTTGTCGGCTAAATATACCCGTAAGGATTTTTCGGTGCTGTTTTTTGATATGTTTTTTCCTGATTCCCCTGGCCTCAACCAGGATTATTTTAATTACAATACCCATACTACGGGCCATCTTTCGGAACTGGCAGTGAGTTATAATGGCTCCGACAAAATTCCTTTTTCGGTGTATGGAGGAGTAATTCTTTATGGCATTCCTATCGATCACCAGGTGAGTGATACCAGCTCTATGAATTACTCGTCTTACTTCGAAGTAAATTATCTGGGGAAGTTTAAAGACTTTTCGTACAATGTATTTGCCGGTTTTACTCCAACCGAAAGCTACCTTTACGAAACTGAAAAGTTTTCATTTATTAACGTAGGATTGAGTGCCGAAAAAGCGATAAAAATCACCAGCGATTTTGAAATTCCAATAAAACTCACCCTGTCAACCAATCCGGCAAGCAAGAAAATATTTATGGCTTTGATTATTTCTATTTAACCAGGAAGACTGAAAACCAATAATATATACTGAAAAACAAATTGTTATGAAAAAAATCGCCACTTTTTTACTTTTGGTTGTGATATTTTCGGCATGCAACAATTCGAAAAAAAATGAGCTTTCGCAGGCGCAACTTGCTCTGAAGGAAAAAGCTTCCAAAATCGACAACGATTTCAAAAAAATCAGGATAGAAGTCCACACCCTTGCTACCCTGATAACAAAGCTTTATGAACGCCAGGACGAAATTCTGCCACATGTCGACAAAAAAAAATACCGTCTCGAAAGCAACGGCGTTTTTACCAAACCGCTTGACGATGGCGGTTCCGCCATTTTTGTTTCAGGATTTTACCCGGTGACAGAAAAAATCAGGAAAGCTGTGTATTTTACCGAACCTGTCGACACTGTTTTCAAGGCGCTTGTGGCAAAATATCCTGAAATTGTCCAGGTATATTACAACGATAAATATTCGTTAAACCGCATTTACCCGTACTTTGATGTTTTATCGCAATACGAGGCCAAAATGGATATTCCTGCTTTCAACTTTTACTACCTGGCCGACGAAAAGCATAATCCTGACAGGAAATCGCTTTGGATAAGCGAACCCTATGTTGACCCTGCCGGCCGCGGATGGATGGTATCGGCCATTGCGCCTGTGTATTTCGGTGGAAACCTGGTGGGTGTGCCCGGAATTGATGTTACCATTAACACGATAACAAAGCGCTATGTGCTTGATAATACTTCGAGCATGACAATCATTATTGACAATAGCGGGGCCATTGTAGCTGCACAGGAAGGAACCATCAACCTGCTGTCGTTTCCTCCTTTGTTCGATCATAAGTACATCGAAACCATTAAACAGGATACCTACCGCAAAGAATTGTACAACATGGCTTTGAGCAAAGAACCCAACATACGGAAAATAGCAGGCGAAATCCTCGGAAAGAAAAGGGACCTGGTTGAATCCGAAATTAAAGGCGAAAAAATCACTATACTTGCAGCACATATCCCCGAACTGAACTGGTACCTGTTGGAAATCTTGAAATGAAAACGAAATATTATCTGCTCATATTTCTTGTATTCGTTTTTGTTGCCTTGTCAGTAAGGCAGTATATTAATATTAACCGGCAGCAACGCGACGAAACTGCCGAATTTATAAATAAACAGATCATTCTGTGCGGTAAGAGCATTGAGGATGCGGGCAGCGATTTCGAGGAATCAGCAAAATTTGAATTTGCCAACCGGGAACTTCAGTACTTTTTAACAGCCGATCCGGTTAAATCAGATAATCAAAACAGGCTAAGGAATATTGATGGTGAGATTAAAAGGATCAGACATTTTTATTCGCGTAACCAGGTTTTGATTTCAAAAATTACCCTTTTTAACGATGCTGTGTACCGAAGCATTGAGCGAAGCAATGATAATTATTTCACCTTCTCCCCAGCCAAGGCCTTTCCTCAGGCGGTAACTTTAAAAAGCCAACCCTGCTTATCCGATGTGAACGGCTTATGCTCCTACATTCAGCCAGTGAGGAACTCTAAAGGCGATCTGGTTGCCAATATCCGTTTCGACCTCAATATTCCGGATTTTTTAGCCTCTCATTTCGAAAAATTTTACATAGGCAAAAACTCATGGTACTGGGCTATTGACACTTCCGGCCGGATCCTGTTTCACAAATATAGCGAACAGGCTGCAGTTGACAGTTTTCAAACTGATGCAATAACTGAATTCCGCTTAAAACTGAAAGAAAATCTTACCACTTCGTTAAAACACACCATTCGAAGCACTGAGGAAGTAAACGCGTATTCGGTCTTTTACCCGGTGAATATCCTCGGGAAAAATACAGGCATAGTTTTCTCTGTCAATACCGATATCTTATGGAAGAGCCAGAACGAGTCGAATATTGCCATTTTTATCTATTTTCTGGTGGTCCTTGCGAGCATTATTACCTTATTCTCGATAATTATCAGGCAAATGATGAGCGCGCGAAAACGCCTCGAATCGTCCGACGCCATGCTTCGCACAGCGAATCAGGCCTCCGGAATACTGCTCACCGACCCCGATTTCGGCAGTTCTATGCACAAATTCCTGGAAATCACGGCCAGGGCTCTCGGTTACCACAGGGCATACCTGCTGGAGTACTCACAAAAAGGCGAAGACGAAGTATTCAGACTAAAATACGAATGGTGGGATCAAATACGGGTTGAATCAATGGAAAATGCTATTCCTGGGATTGTTGCCGGCATCAGAACCAATGCATTCCGACCTGTTACAGCCGAATTGAGAAAGAATAAACTTATTAAAATCAACGAACCCGATTTCCCCGGATCCTACAGGCCATTTATGCAACAGTTGCATTGCAAAGCCTTTATAAACCTCCCGGTTTACGTGGAAGATAATATGTTCGGAATCATTGGTTTTGTCGATTGCGTGGAGGTTAGAAACTGGCCGGAATTTGAAGACACCTTGTTTTCGACCTTTGCCAATGCGGTGGGCGGAGCTTTGTCAATCCAAATAAAGAAGGAAGAACTGATCAAGGCTAAAAATCAGGCTGAAACGGCGAACAAAGCCAAATCGGAATTCCTGGCTAATATGAGCCACGAAATACGTACGCCCATGAACTCAATACTCGGCTTCAGCGAAGTTTTACTCAGCACTGCCAGCAGCCCCATGCAAAAAAGCTACCTT
>JBAXBJ010000035.1:0-40314 GCA_037142075.1 Bacteroidota bacterium | reverse complement strand
GGCGCAAAGTAAAAGCTGAGCCGACGAAGGAGGCTTTGCTTTAGGCGTGTACTTTTCGGTCACCGTGGCTTCGGCTCCGCTCAGCCACCAGCGGAGGTGTGTGAAGGGAGGTGTCCGGAAAGTACGAACCTGCCAGCCTGAGAGGTGACGAAACAAGGAGGAAGGAATAAGGAGGCTGAGGACAATTGCTTGCAGCAACATGGGACGTGGGGAGGATTCGAAGATTGCTTGTCGACAGGACTAAAGGCTCATTGCTCGTCAGCAGTACTCAAAACTTGTAGAACTGCTTGTGTTGCTTGTCAAACGGCTTGTGGTGCTTGTGAACCTGGAAAGTGGGCGGGTTTTAGCAGCTGATGGTTAAGCGTAACGTACTAAACCTGATTTTGCTTGTAAACTAATTCTACCACAGGCATTAACCATTTGCTGCTGTGGGTGCAGTGAAAGGCGTGGTTTCGAGGAACGAGAACCACGGCTTGCAACTGCAGGGAAAGTGCGGAGAGTGGGCAGGAAGGGTTGGTGCAGACAGTGGCTACTTGGCTTTAGCCCGATAGTACATAATGGGCTTATGGGCTTTCTACCAAGACCATAAGAGCCTATTATGTAAACGTAGCTGTCCGGTGGATGACAGTAGCAATTTTTTTGGCGCGGCACGCTGTATTTGCTTTTCTGCAAATACCGTGACAAAAAATTGCGCCCTGGCAGCCATCCGGCACTGGCTGGGCGGGGGGAAGGGGGAAATACTCGAAAAACTTGTATAACTGCGTTAAGGATTGCAGCGTAAATCCTTTTGTAGCGTTGGGTTTTCGCGGGATGGCAAAAAGATTGAAGCGGAAAGCCTGACCCGACGGAGGAGGGGAACGCCCAAATGAGAAATGAGAGGTGAGTTAGGAGTTGTGAGTTATGAGTTGTGAATGAGTAAGAATTAATTGAAGTGATGCCGGAACGCGACATGAAATAAGATGCGCACCAACAAGGGCTTATTTGTATGCAAATTTATATACAATATTTAATGGTTCAACAATTCCTGGCGAAAGAACTACAAGTGATTTCATAATACTGGGTAGTTTGATAGAAATGGATGCATTATGCTTAATCAGTTGTAGTTAGATATTGAATAAATAAATATTTTATATTAACATATTGTTAATTACAGTATTTGTTTACTTTTGCATAAAATAATACCTGTAAGTATTAATTTATGTTTATCAGTAAAACTTCTGAATACGCGTTAAGGATTCTTACCTACATGGCGTTGAATAGAGAAAAGCAGTTTTCGGCACAAAACCTTTTCAAGCAACTTGATATTCCAAAGCGATATTTAATGCGCCTACTAACTGATTTATCTAAAAGCGGCTTTATTAAAGCCACATTAGGCAGAAGTGGAGGATACATATTTGCCCGGACGCTTGATACCATCTATTTTGCTGAAATTATTAACTCGGTTGAAGATATTCAATCCTTTGAAGGATGCGTATTGGGTAACGCTGTTTGCCCGGTTGATAAACCCTGCGCCTTGCATCAGATTTGGGAAAAACCAAAGCAGGCATTTCTTGAAACAATAAAAACCACCACACTGGCAGATTTGCTTATATAAAGCAATGCTTTTTCATTTAATTAACAAGTGAAAGGCTCCTCAGAAGACTAATTAATATATTTAGTACTAAATTAATTAAATCATTAACCAATAAAACATGAAATTATGGTAGACTCGAACACCGTCCTTCATGGACAAACATTTATTTACACATTTTATGCGCTGGCCATCATACTGTTGGTTGGCTGGTTCGCATACCGTGTAACAACCGATGGCCCTTCGAAAGTGAAGCCGGCTTACTTTTACACTTTTGTGGGATTTCTGATCCTGCTTGGTGTAACAATTCACATCGTAACGTTCAATACTATTCCATGGGCTCCAATGGATTTGAACAGGGCTGATATTAAAGCCGACAAGGTATTTGATATCAGTGTTCAGGATCATAAATTTCAGCTCCCTGCTGAGAAATTGATTATCAAAACTAACGACAAAGTACTTTTCAATGTAAAATCAGGCGATCTGACGTATGGATTTGGACTGTTCCGTAATGATAACAGTATGGTTTTCCAGATGCAGGTTGTTCCGGGCCACAACAATGATATCTTATGGCAGTTCGATAGGCCCGGTGTTTATTCCATCCGGTCAACTGAGTATTCAGGACCTGCAGGGGTATTTATGATCGAAAAGGATGTTGTAGTGGTAACGGATTAATGTAAGTCAAAAAAAAAACGTAAAAACGAGATAATATGAGCTATATAAATACTTTGATGAACGGAGAACAGGGATTGTTCAAACACAATACCCTTACTCCCATGCAAAAGATTACCCTGCGGTTTGTTGTAGTAGGGTTGTTGTATTACGGATTGGTAGTCCTTGAAGGTATGATTATGAGAGTGTACGAAGTAAGTCCTATTCCCGGAATGCCCAAGGAGCAATTTTTCGCCATACTTACAGCACATCCGTTGGTAGGAATTTTTGGTTCCACCTACTCCATTGTTTTCGGAGCTTTTCTTTTCCTTGTACCTTTTTTAATGAATAAACCCTTGTGGAGTATTAAACTGGCGAACATTACATTCTGGTGTATTGCTCTTGGCACTTTTATTTTTTGGTTTGCAGGGTTTGTTTCGCATTATGCCCCGCTTTATACATTGTACTGGCCTTTACCAGCTGACTTTAAACAATTCAGTGTGATTGGAGGTACATTCTTTATTACCGGTATTGCTGTGATCATGGTTGGGACCTTATTGTTTGTAGTAAATATTTTTAAAACCATCGTTTACACTCCTGAAGGATGGCCAAAACAGCCTGTCGGTGCATTAATTGGATCAGCAATCGGATACAGTGGATTAAAGAACATCTTCAAAAAGAAAGATAAACAAGAGGAGCACCTGGTTTCGTTGCCGGTAGCGGCCATTGCCAGGGGAACTGTTGATGTTGCCTTAAATGCCGGCATCATTCTTTTTACCGGTGTGCTAATATTGATTTATATGGTTGCGGCATTATTGGGATATGACTTAAAAGCATCGGCTATTGATGCTTTATTGTACAAAAATTGGTTCTGGTGGGGTCTTGACCTGGTAGCAGATGGCTTAGTACTCATATTCGTTGCAGGAACATGGTATTTACTCGCTACTTTGATAACCGGCAAAAAACTCTTTATGGAGAATTGGGCACGTGCTGCACTACTTATTGAACTGATTGTATCATGGACAGTTTGGTCCCATCACCTTATGTCGGACCAGGCACAACCAGGATTCCTTAAAGTAGCATCAGGTGAAATGGTAACTGCATTCGAGCTTATCACACAAGGTCTGGCATTTTTTATCACACTTGCAACATTATGGAGCGCGCGTCCTTTGAAAATGAGTAATCCTTTGAAATTCCTTTTAGGAGGATTACTTGGGTTTGCCCTGGCAGTTCCGGCAGGTATTATGCAGGCTGATCTTGGACTAAATAGAATTTTACATAATACCCAATGGGTTATTGGACCACATGTGCATGTAGCTATTCTGATTGGTTTAAGCATGACGTTGTATTCTGCTATTTATTTCCTGCTACCTATTCTTACCAACGGCGCAAAACTATACAGCCAGAAATTAACCAATATCCATTTCTGGGCTCACCTGATTGGCGGTATCGGAATGGGTGCCTTTATGGGAATGGCTGGTTTACAGGGAATGTTACGCCGCTCACTTTACGTTAATGGTGAATTTATGCCATACATGGTTCTGGCCGCGATTTCAGGAGCATTACTTTTGATTGCCTTTATTGCATTCCTTTATAACATTATTATGACGGTGGGGGTAAACGGATTGTTAGGCATTTTCAAAGCACCTGCACTAAAGACAACAGATTTGTTGCCGAAAGCATAAATTTATTTAAAAATTGTAGGAGGCAATTTTTATTTGTATGCTTGGAACGGATAAAATTAATCCCGGTTAAACAGGTACTTTTAGTACTGAAGAATCCAGGATATAAGTTTTATCCGTTTCTCATTTATTGGAGTAAAAAGATTAATACACTAAGCAATGCAATAACATATCAAGTTTGTACTTTTACGGCAAGACGCAATTTTATAATATATGTCGGAACTAATTGTTAATACAAACAAACATTACCTGGCACTTCAAGCATATTGCTGTGGAATGGTTGAAGGGAAGAATGGTAAAGCCCTTTATGAGAAGTACAGAAATGAAACGGAGGCTGTGACAGCTGAGGAAACCATGCAACTTCTCGATTACCTGTTACTGCACTATACGTTTGAAGCGGTGAAAAATACCGTAGGTAAACTGATCAATATATTTTATAAATCGCTGAAACAGCAAATATGGGAGAAACCTGCCGAAGATCATTTCCTGAGTTATCTTATGCTTGAGAACAGGGGCGTTGAGAAGATTATCGACGAAATGCGCATTGTTGTGAAAGCGTTATTCAGCAAATCAGTAATTGACGAAAATGAATTGGCGATACAACTCTTGCGACACATTAATGATTTGAAATCGTATGAACTTCATTATATAAAGAAGGAAAACATACTCTTTCCATTTATTGAAAGCACGTTTTCACAATACCGCTGCCTGCAGCTGATGTGGTCGTTTCACGATGATTTTCGCAAAACACTTCAACGTATTGAGGAATTACTGACACATGAACCGATTAAAAAAGACTTGTTGAATAAAGAATTAGGGCGATTGTTTTTTGTGGTACTACCTATTATTTTCAGAGAAGAACAAATCGTGTATCCGGTAGCTTACAGGGCTATACCTGAAAGCGCCTGGCAGGAAATGCTGGAACAGGCTCATGAAGCAGGCTGGTGCTATATAAACCCTGTGCGCAAATCTTCAGTGAATCCGACAGACAAAAACCTTGCCTCCGGGATGGCTGACCTGGATACCGGAGTTTTGAGCAGGGAGCAGATTATCCGACTTTTCGAGAATTTACCGGTAGATATTACTTTTGTGGATGAGGAAGATACTGTTCGTTACTTCTCAGGTGGCAAGCACAGGATTTTCCCAAGATCCAATGCAATTATCGGGAGGAAGGTGCAAAACTGCCATCCTCAGGAAAGCGTTCACATAGTCAATCAGATTGTTGAAGCATTCAGGAAAGGCAGTAAAAATGAAGCCAATTTCTGGATAAATATGAAGGGCAAATTCATTTACATCCGATATATCGCTTTGCGTTCATCAACCGGGGAATACAAGGGAACCATCGAAGTGAGCCAGGATGTTACAGATATAAAGGCACTTGAAGGGGAGAGGCGATTGCTGAGCTGGGAGGAATAATGATTAAGGCAATTCGGGCTGTGAAGGCAATTTAATCACCTCTTTCAAATTTCTTTTTTTTTCTCCTGTAGGGTATCCACCAAGCAAAAAATCCGGTAACTAATATCAGCACCAATGCCAATCCGGTAAGCGGCACAATGAGAATATAGAATGGGCCTGTCATAAATTCCCAGATGCGCCCGGTATGTATTTCCTGAGATGTATTCCAAAGTGAAATAGGGCTTTTTTTGATGACTTCGACCGGCATTTGTGGAAATATACCGGATTTGCCAAGAGGAACCGCACCACCGGCATAATCAAAAACAAATTTGTTGCCATCCGGCATGCCAATAAAACCGGAAACAGTAATGGCTCCAAAAGGAGATCCATTCTGGCTGGCTTCATTCAAAGGTAATTTCGTAAAATAATCAATAATGATACCTTCATCAGGAATCCATTGGTATATACCGGAAAAACTACCAACCAGATATCCGCCTATTGCCATTTTTTCAAATACATTTATTCCCATTACACTAACAGGCGGTTGAACAGAATATTTGCGTAAAACGGAACCAAATTCATCATCTGAATAATAGATTCCATCCGATGTTGCAACAACATACCGTTTCAGAATTTCATCGTACATCAAATCACGAAATTTGTCATCCCAGGGGCTAGGATCATCCAGTTTGGAATATTTGATTTTAGTAACTTCCGTATTGGCAATCGAAATAAGGAGAGGTGGACGCAGAAACATGCCGGTGATGGAAGTCAGCAGTAAAAAAAGTACCGACCAGTAGCCCAGTTTATTATGCCATTTAAGGGAAAAACGGTTCACTTTCTTAATTCTGCTTTTCGACGATTCCTTTACCCGCTTCAATAAATGCGGTGCCAGCCAATAAAAGATTCCTGACAGCGTGATGAAAATGAAAATCAGGCCTACCAGGTCAACAAGCAACTTGCCTGCAATTCCATAAATTTCGCCGCTATGTATCACCCATATAGTTCGGAATAAGCCGACCTTATTGCCGGAATCTTTACCGGATAAGACATTAATTTTGCTGAAATTTAGTTTCTTGTCATTCACATTAGCGATTAACAAATAAGATCTTGTCATCACCAGCAGCGAATCGTTTTTCTGAATAATCTTAACTATACGTTGTTCTTTTACCGGAATGTTGATCTTTTTCCATCCATTATCGTATTCAAAAAGACCGAAAAGTGTTCCTGCAATCAATCGTTGATTTTGAGTGTAAGCTAAAGAGTAAATTTTGCGGTTATCAATTCCTTTCGGAAATCCATCGTTAAATTCCCTGAAAGAGGTGAAGCTGCTATCAGTTTTCCAAATGCCAATGTTACCAAAAACCAGCAATGAATCATCCGGTAATTTTACTGCAGATTTTACAGCAGCCATATTCCAGTTATTGTACTTGTAATTGCCGGGCAGCCATTTCCGGTTGACATCAACAGAAGAGAATATCCCCCTGTGATTCATTATGATACCTGAGACCGCGAAAAGTAAAATGAAGAGGGCAAAGATCAAAGCAGGCCATTTGTGATATTTTTTAAACCACCGGAGTAACCAGTCTTTCTTGAGTTGGATTGGTGAAGTCATAAAGATTTAGTAGAATTAGTGCTTTCCCGGTAAATTGAGGCGGCAAATTTAGCTCTTTTAAAGAAGGTCCAAAGTCGATTATATTAATTTCAAAACATAGTACGAAAAGATGCCATTGGAGTAAATTAATTATTTTCTTTCAGAACCATCAGAAATAAAAGGAAGTGGGTTATTTGAAAATTCAATCCAGATTAACAACTCTTTTACCTTGCGTTCCCAATCATTTGGGTATAACTCCTTAATAGTTTCTTCGAGCTGCTGAATGCAATTTTAGTCAACTTTCTGTTTCTAACATTTTACTCCCTATCAAATTTGCCTTATCAACTTTACTGATAGCCTTTCGATTAGCTATTTTTTCCTTTATCGTATCCACTATGTAATACATCATCGGGACTAAATAAACAGTCAAAATCATTGACGATAGTAAGCCACCGATAATGACCCATGCCAGTCCGTTTTTCCACTCACTGGCTGTTCCCTGCGCCAATGCAATGGGTAACATACCTATTGCCATAGCCAGGGTAGTCATCAAGATAGGGCGCATACGTTCTTTACCTGCGATGATTAATGCTTCTTTAAAATACTTACCCTGAGCTTTTAGCTGGTTTGTGAAATCCACAATCAGAATGGCATTTTTTGTTACCAATCCCATAAGCATGATTAATCCTAACTGGGCGAAGAGAGTTAAATCGTTTAATGATAAGTTTAAAGCCAGGAAAGCGCCGATAGCAGCCATAGGTATGGCAAATAAAGCCACGAAAGGATAGATATAACTGTCGTAAAGAGCGATCATAATCAGGTAAATAAGTAAAAATGAGATGAGCAGAACCGAGCCCAATGCCCCGAAACTTTCATTCTGCGTTTTGATATCGGCTCCCCAGGTAAGTTTTACACCTTCGGGCAATGGGCGCGTTTTCAGAAAGCTTATAGCGTCGTCAGCTAAAGTTCCCGAAGGCCTGCCGAACGATTCTGACGTAATGGTAACGGAGGGTTGGCGGTCCAGTCTTTCGAGTAACGAAGGCGAATTATCCTGCTTCACTTCTGCAAATTGTGATACTTCAATGGGGATGTTCATTGGATTTACGATGGAAAGGCGCTGTACATCCTCAAAGTTTCTTCGGTCGAAGTCATCCAGCCATATACGAACCGGGTATTCGGTGCCATTTTCGGTTAAAGTAGCATCATCGTTTCCGGTGAAGGCCGTCCTCAGGTTTAATCCTACAAAAGCCGTGGTTAATCCTAACCGCTGCATCTTATCTTTGTCGGGAATAACCTTGTACTCAGGGCTTCCTTCTTCAACTGATAATTGAACATTATCAGCACCTGGGATTTTTTCAATAGCAGCTTTCAGTTCATTCCCAGTTTTCATTACCAGGTTCAGATCATTTCCGCTCAGGGTAATTTTAATTGGCGCCTGTTTTGGCAATAAGCCCAAAACTGCCATTGAAAAGTTAACTCCCGAAAATTCTTTTTTTAACGCTTTACGAAGCGATTTGATAAATGCCTCTGTTTTAATGTTCCTTTCCTTTTCCGGCTTCAGCTGAATAGTGAACTCCGATATATTGGCAGAACCAACGCCTAAACTTCCGATGCCTGTACTTGGCCCGGCAATGTTGCTGAAAAGTGTTGACACTTCGGGTTGCTGCAGGATAAAATTCTCAACCTGCTGAGTCCTGATATTGTTCTCCTGAACGGTGGTAGTTTTATCGTATTCCAGGTTCAGACGGAACTTTCCCTGGTCGCCGGTCGACATCATTTCCTTGCCGATAATACCTTGTTTCAGCATGGCACCCGTCATTACCAAAAGAAAAATAACTATTCCTGAAAAGATAAGCTTGTGGCTGAGTACCTACTCCAACTGATGGCCATACCAATCGATAAATGATGTTAATTGCCTTTCGAACCAAAGCAGAAACCGGTTCATGAAGTTGGTTGGCTGCAAGTCTTCCTTTTTCCCAATCCGCGAAGCCAGCCAGGGCACCAGGGTAAAACCTACCAACAAGCTTGTGAGCGTGGCGGTTATTACAACTATGGAGAATTGTTTGAGCATATCGGCTACAAAAACCTGCAAAAACAGTATAGGCAGGAATACAACCACGTCAACCAGTGTAATTGAAATGGCCGAAAAACCAATTTCCATACGTCCTTCTAATGCTGCATCCCGTTTATCTTTTCCCATATCAATATGCCGCTGAATATTTTCCAGGATAACAATGGCATCATCCACAAGAATCCCGATAATTAACGACATAGCAAGCAGAGTCATCAGGTTTAATGTGAAGCCCATCAGCCACATCACGGCAAACGCGGTAATTAAAGAGGTTGGGATTGCGATTAAAACAATTAAAGAGTTACGGTAGCTTCGTAAAAACAGGAACATAACCAGCGAAACCAGGATTACAGCCAGAATCAGGTCATCAACCACTGAATTTACTGCGGCAATTGTCATGTCGGTTGAATCGTCGGCAACAATAAATTTCACCCCGAATTTGGAGTTAGCGGCTTCAATTTGGGCAAGTTTTGCATGAACCAATTTCGAAACTTCCACGGCATTGGCATCACCTTGCTTTTTCAATAAAAGGCCTATCCCGTTCACTCCGTTGTAGCGGCTTACAGAACTTATTTCCTTCACGCCATCAATAACTGAGGCTACATCTTTTACATAAACCGGCATTCCCGCCGCAGGCATTGCTACCTGTACATTCATAATGTCAGTAACGGTTGAAAATTTTCCTGTCAGACGGACTGAATTACTTTCTTTATCGGTTTGAGCTTTACCGGCCGGCAAATCAATTCCTGAACGGTTGATGGCATCCACAAGCTGGTAAAGTGAAATTTTGTACAATTTCAGTTTATCCTGATCAGCTTTCACCTGGATTTCTCGTTCTTCGCCACCCAGCAGGGTAATCTCGGCCACTCCTTTTAATTGTTGTATTTGCGGAAGAAATTCATCCTTCATTTTCCGATAAAATTCAGTTCCGGGTAAATTACTGGTTGCACTAATCGAAATGATTGGCAAATCGTTGGGCGAAACCTTGCTCATTACCGGGCTCAGAATATCTGCCGGAAGGTCTTTTTTGATATTGTCGATATAACGCTGGGCATCCTGCATGGCAATGTTCAGATCCGTTCCATATTTCAGGTTGGCTATAATAATGGAAGCATTGGGCATAGATTTGGTTTCCAGGTAATCCACACCTTCGAGATTCGAAAGCGCATCTTCTATTTTTCTGGAAACAGAAGTTTCCACTTCATTGGGTTCGGCACCAGGGTACATTGTTTTTATTACAACTACAGGTTGGTTAAAGTCGGGCAACAGTTCATACCCCAGGTTTTTAAAACCTATTATACCCAATAAGGCGAATACACTGAAAATAACGATGATCAGTGAAGGGCGGTTGATTGATATTTTTGTAATGTTCATGGCTTGTCAGTTATTGTATTTTTGTAAATAAGCGCTTTTTCTAATTCCGGATGATGATAAAAGGATGGAAAGAGCCTTGCAATATGTATCGGTTTCTTTGAGTAGTTCATCGGCGGCTTCTGTTTCCAGAACATGGGCTGCTTTAAGAAGGTTGAGATAGGTTCTGGTTTTTTGCGCTTCGTTACGCGAAGCAGACAGGTTAGTATAGTACTCCGGTTTGGAGTTTGCAGCCTGAGCATCTTCGATACTGTTGAGTATGGCATTCCCACTTTTTAGAAGCCGGCTGGAAAAATACTTTTCTTTTTTAGTGTCAGCCAGGTGATTGCAGCAATGCACGATTTTGAATGCAAACTCAAAACCTTTTCTCTCAATGCCATTCGTTTTGTTTTTCATGTTTTACTTGCTGTTAAGAGTTACATTAGCTCCATCGAATAAATTCACAAACCCGTTGGTGACAATAATATCGCCTGCTACCAAACCTGCCGACACAGCGACTTTGTTCTGTATTCTGTTTGCAAGCGTGATGTTTTGTAAAATTGCTTTGCCGTTTTTTACCAGGTAAACCTGTGGCTGAATATTGGATCCTACGATAGCAGAAGCAGGGATAATGATGTGTTTTTCAGTATCGGAACTCTTCATTTTAACTTTCCCGAACATTCCTGACTTGATTTTCAGATCAGATGTATTGCTGACTGAAAGCTGAACAGGAAAACTATTACCCATATTGGATTTACTGCCTGTCATGGTAACTTTTCCGGTCAAAGGAGTTTCAGAATATACATCCGCTGAAAGAATGTACAACTGGTTCATTTTAAATTGACTCAATTCATTTTCGGGCACATTGGCGGTAAATTTCAACCGCGAAATATCTGTAATCTGAAGTAAAGGGACGCCAGGAGCAGCATAAGCGCCGACCTCGGCAAGTTTGGCTGTAACAATTCCGTTAAAAGGAGCTACAATAGTGGTTTTGCTTATTTGTTCGAGCAAAGTTGCTTTTTGAACGTTTGCAGATTTTAGTGCCAACTCCGATTTTTCCAGCTGTACTCCCTGGATTGCATCAGCCCTGGACAGAACGGAATAACGTTTTACATCGGCTTCTAATCCTTCAATTTGAATTTGGACAGTTTGCAATTGTAGCTTCAGTAAGGAGTTATCCAATTGAATCAATGCCTGGCCAGCCTTAACCGTATTTCCAATATCAACCATTACCGAATTGATTTTCCCCTGGATATCAGCGCTAAGCCGGGTCTCTTTGTTTGGTTCGAAAGTACCGGCATAAAAAGTATTGTTTGAAGCACCCTCCGGTTTTATTATCAGGGTCTGCACGCCAATTGCCTGTTCTTTATCGTATTGAAAAACCCTGTTTTTTGTGGTTTCTTTATTGCCTTTCAGGCGGATGATTAGTATGGCAATGATTGCCAGGGCAGCGATGATGTAGAGTATCTTTTTCATGAGTTTTGATTTATTTTTGAATGGATTCTATTTTGTTGTTGTTTTATGAGCTTTTTTGGAATGTTTATTCTATTTCGTCCCTACGGGACTTTCTATCAATTTACAACATGCATTCTACCAATATTTTGTCCCTAACGGGACAAGAGCAGAGTGATCGAAATATGTTCTCTGCCAGAATGCAATTTGTTTAAGCAAATAATCTGACAGGTCAATCCCTAACAGGACAAAAGCAAAGTGGTCGAAATATGCTCTCTGTCAGGATGCAATTTGTTAAAGCAAATAATCTGAAAGGGCAGCCCCGTAGGGACGAAATGATATTTCCCGTCTACATTGTTATTGATTTTTTATTTTATTTGCAATCAGGTTTCCTGTTACCCTTTTGTATTCAAGATCAGACCTGCGAAGATTTATTAATGCGACTATGTAGTTTTGCTGTGATTCGCGCAGGGAATTGTCGGCCAGAAGCAAATCAGTAATGTTGGCCATTCCTTGCTGATTTTGTAATACAGTGTTGTTATAGATCTTTTTTGCAAGTTCAATTTGAGTATTCACAGTAGCAATAGTTGTGTTTGCCAGATTTAATTGCATTTCAGCATTCACAAGGTCAAGGTGGACCTTTTCAGTTAGTATATCTTTTTGAATGATCGTCTTATTCACTTCTATCTTTTTCCCATCAATTTTATGCTTTGTAACCATTCCATTAAAAAGAGGAACCGAAAGCTGAGCACCTACATAACCAATTGGATGGAAATTAAAAAAGCTGTTAGTTCCGGTAGTGCCAAAACCGTTGGTGCCATATACTCCATAGGCATTCACCGAAGGCAACCTGGAGTTTTTAAGACCACTTAACTCCGAAAGACTAAATTCCATCTTTTTCTCAATCAATAATATATCTGTGGTCGTTTTAGGCTGAAAAGTTGTTTCATCTAAAGTTGTTTCGTTTATCTGAACTTCGATGGAATCGGAAATTGGCTTTCCCATCAGGAATTTAAGTGCGTTTAACACCTGTTGATGTTGAGAAGAGATTGTGCTTCTTTGAGTGGCTAACTGTTGCAATTGCAATTTCAACCTGTCAACGTCAGTGCCTTTGGCTAACTGCTGTTGGTAAAGCAATGTGGTAGTTTGCACCAGCTTATTGGTATTTATAATATTGCTATCCATAAACGCCAACTGATTTAATAGAACCTGGGCGTTGTAGTACGCATTGGAAACTTCCATCACTACATCTTCATCCGTTTTACGTTTTTGTATTTCCGACAGTTCACTGGCAATACGGGTACTTTTAATCGAGCTCAACACTGTGGGATTAAAAAGCGGCATGGCGAGTTGCAGGTTGGTACTCAGGTTTTGAGGAACGCCAAACTGAATTTCCTTATAAGTACCTGCCGGTCCGCCAAAAGCTTCCTGGGGCATGATCTGGTAAGGAAGATCAGTATAATAACGGTAGTCGGCAAACCCGTTGAGTTTTGGCAGCAAAGTGCTTTTAGCTTCCAGGTTCTTTTCGCTGGCGATCAAGCCGTCCTGCTGAGCTAATTTAATATTCCGGTTGTAAAGCAAGGCGGTGTCAACGCATTGGTTTAGGGAGAGTGTTTGTGCAGGAAGAATTGCCGGAGCCAGAAGGAGGAATAAAACAAGAGGAAACCTTGTTCTCTTCAATAATGGTAAGTGAACGTTTACTAACATAGCTAAACAATTTTTTTTGAGAGTACTATTTATTATTTTTTAAAACTTGAAGGATTTTCAAACTTTCTTTATTAGTGTAAGCAAGGATTGCACCATATTTTCGCCACTCCTTTTTATATCAAACTCGAAATTGGCGATCCGCCATTTGAACATCTGGAGCTTAAATGTTCCCATGATGATATGCATGAGTTCGTCGGTAGTAATGGCATTGGTAAAAATACCTTTTTGCTGACCTTCCATTATGATTGGCATCAGGTTCTTAATCTTAACATTCAATAGTTTAAGAAAACTCTGATTGATAAGCTGACTTTCTTCCATAAGGCCATCTGAAAAAACAGCAACAACAAAATGAGGGTTTTCACTAAAAAACCTGAATTGCTCGCGGAAGAGTGATTTAAATTGCGCCAACGGATCTGTTGGCTTTGCCAAATTCGACAGTCGTTTATCAATACCATCAGCCAGATAATTGAGCATGGCTAAAATAATTTCTTCCTTACTGGCGAAATGCCGGTAAATTGCACTTTCGGAAAACTGCATTTCTCTTGCCAGGTTTTTTATCGTCAGCCCGCTTACACCCGAGGCTGTAAGTATTTTTCCGGCTGCTTCAATAATTTCTAACTGGCGGGGTGTGATATCCATTGTAAAATGTTTTTTTGAAACTTACTATGTTGCTGAATGATTTTCAGTAGTGTTACTGTTAAAGTACTTTGGTCTGGCTTGTTGGACGTGGTGCTTTTACAACCAGAATCCTGGCCAGGCTGTCGGAACTATTGCTGATGTAATGTACAATGTCGGCAGGACTTTCAACGAGTGTATCTGCTTCGCATACTTCGCTTTCGTCGCCGATATGTATGGTTGGAGTGCCATCGACTATAAAGAAAAACACATCAACCGGAGTTTTATGTGGTTTCAGACTTTCGCCGGGCTTTAACGCCATAAGCATCGCCTGAGCGGATTCCTTGTTATACATTTCCCTCACGTCAATCTTGTGGGGAGTATCTTTTACTAACTGGTGCTGGTATTTGGTGAATATCATTTTATTTGGTTTTAAAAATTTGACGAAAGATAGTAAGTGAATATTCGCTCACAAAGATAAGCTATTAAATATACCATATGCAAGTATTCTTGAAAATGAATTTTAATATTTTATGCAGGATGCTGATAATGAGCTATATAAATATTATTAATTTTTACTGATAGTAAGTTTATAAAAAAAAATAGTACTGGTTTTAAACAACAGATTGTGAGAAAATCATTGTTTTGGTCGTCTTGCGGCACAACATTTTGCAAGTTGGCTACGCTTGGAGTTTGGAGCTGCTTTTGAATTCCTCGTGGTTCAGCCGGAGGAAGGATTCTTGTTCCATAACACAGAATATCAATACATTAGAATATATAAACTTAATTTGATTTTCTTGATGATGATTATGCAAATGGGAATTATTAGCGAACTATTGTGGTATCATAAAGAATATTATAGAAGGGTTGGGATTAAAATGCCAGTTCAATTCCTTTGGGGGTGTTCATAACGCTTGCGTCCCGAAGGTGAGAATTTACGGGGTTTTTCAATCGGTACGGGCGGTTAAAAGCTTCCTGGGAGACTTTAAAATAAGCAGACAACATTCGTATAATATCTTTGGACAGGCCTTTCTTATAATTTAGAATATCCGAAACAAGGCCTTTGCTAACCCCTAATATTTCAGTCAGATCTTTAGCCTTTAGTTTATGATCATGCATGAGGGAATGGATTAATTCGACAGGATCCACATCATTAAAAGTGTTGTTTTCAGCATCCCAACGCTCAATCAGAAGAGTGAGCAAATCAATTTCATCCCATGCGCCGGTGCTTTGATCATTGCCTGCAAGTAGTTGTTCCAGCATTTTGCAATACTCATTGTATTGTGTGGCGGATTTTATAATGGTGTACTTCATTGCTTCCATTTCAATCGGTTTAATATTGATTAACAAAAAATTGCTGACCAGACTTGCAAAGTTCATCGTATTCAGCATGTGTGCCAATCCAGCAAACAAACAAGTGAGCCATAGTGCCGGAGAAATAATACTTACAAATCATCCGATAGTTGTTTCCACCAATATCGAAAACAACCCTGTCGCTCCCCTTTCCCAAGAGATCAGCTGAACCAAAAGTACGGCGGATATCTTCAGGGATTTTCCAGTCAGCGTATTTGATAACTGTAATCCACTTCTCAAAAGAACTTCTACCAGAAGCATGACTCAAAACATAGTTCTGAATAGTTTGCTTTTTTACCAGATGAACGTTCATGCAAAGATAGGTTAATTTTAATAAGTTCACAAATTGTGAACATAATTATTTTAATTTTAAGAGCAGCTTTTAAAAAATGCTTACGAGTTGGTAAAATTAGTGAATTTGGGAGCATAAAATAAGTGAATAGTGAATAGTGAATAATGAGAAAGGAGTATGGAGTAAGGAGTGGTGAAAAGTCAATGAGGCAATTGTTGTGTATAACCAGATAGCCTGGCTTTTATTGACTTCATAAGCGATTCCTGGCCATCAGATTTTAGGGAGAGGGATTTTATGACTTCTTCGTCGATGGTGTTTTCGGTGAACAGGTGATACACATTGACTGGCCTGGACTGGCCCTGGCGATGGAGACGGGCATTGGCTTGCTGGTAGAGTTCGAGGCTCCAGTCCATACCGAACCAGATGATGGTGTTGCTTAAGTACTGGAGGTTAAGGCCGTGGGCGGCTGAGGCGGGATGGGCTAATAAAACTTGTAGGCTTTATTGTTCCAGAGTTGAAGGGTTTCAGCGGGAGAATGAGATAATGTGGTAATGCGATAATGCGCTGTATCAGGTCGTGCTCTCCACAATTTTGATTTCTTCTTTCGTCAACCCATACAACTCATACACCATCCGCTCTATTTACTTATCGGTCCTTTCGATTTCAGATTTAAATTCAAGGTTCTGTTTAGCTTCCTCCAAAAAATAAGCTTTCCATCCGGCTTCTGTGGAGTGATAAAGCTACGCGAAATAAAAGAAATGCGGCGGTGGAGTTGGTTAAATCGCGGATATCAAAATAGACCAGTTTTAAATTGATCAATCTTTTTCCTATAGTTTTACAAACTTCTGAGAAGGACCGGGATGATTTTTCAAATGCACAAAATATAGTCCCGGAGGAAAACCTGAAATATTTACCTGGGTGAAAAGGTTGTTTTCAATTTCTTTTACCAATATTCCACTTGAATTAAATATGTGAATTTGAACTTCGTAATTCAGTTGAGCCGGCAGCCTGATGTCAATCCATTCACGTGCTGGATTTGGATAGATAAGTATTTCATTTTCAATGTTTTTAGGTACACTAACTGTTGGATTATAATTACAAATAAGGTTGTAAAGGAAATCGGCTGATTTCTGCATCACTGTATCAACTAATGGAGAGTAGTAAAAGTAAGTACAATGCCCGCTGCTGTTGTTAATGAAAATGTCGTTATAAACGCCTTTTAAGTTTGCTTCCTGTTGCATGGCACAACTGCCGTCAACGTAAAGGGGGAAAGGGAAAGCATCAGTTAGGCCATGAAAACAGGGAACTGTCAAATCGCCACTATCATGAACGCTGAATAACGGAGGTTCACCTGTACTGATAAATTCTTTATGCCAGAGCGCACCCGAATAATTGATAACTCCTTTTATAGGTACAGTGTGGTGTGTATTCGCACTACTGTTACCTGTAAAACCTCCGTTTTCGGAAATTAAGGCAGAAAGGTAAGCCGGAATATTATCAGAGGCATTGAGGTAGGCAACATGTGATGCTGTGACTCCGCCAGCCGAAACTCCCGAAATAAAAATATAATTCGTATCTATCCTATATTTATTGTTAGTAGCTGCATCCTCAACAAAAAACCGGACAGCTGCTTTCGCATCACTCACAGCCTGTACCATGCCTTCCGTAACAGTGAGTGAATCGACTAAAGGCACATCGATTAACCGATAATCGCAGGTTGCCGTAACATATCCTTTAAGGGCAAATAGCATGCACAAACTAAAGGTTTCCTGGCGTGTACCCCACATAAATCCACCGCCATGGATAAAAACAGCTAATGGCCGTTTTGTTGCAGTATCATTTTTTGGTTCAAAAATATCCATTTTCAGATTTTGCAGTACCTGATTCATAGTATAGTTTTGACCATATTGGATGTTTAATGTAGAATCAAAAGCTTCAAATACATTATACCTGTATCTATTGCCATCGCAGCCAGGCAATTGGGCTGTGGCCGTTAAAATACTCATTAAAATCAGTAGTGTACAAAATGCCTTTTTCAAAATTCGCTTATTTATTATTTCTGAATCTTAAATGATTTCAATGCTTCTCAATAATTTTAATCTGTTCCTCCACCAACCCATACAACTCATAAACCATCCTTTCTATTTCATTTTCATTACTGGTTTTGAAGATTTCTGATTTTTCAGGACTGCTTGTTTTGCATCCTGTAAAAGCAGGCTTCCTAAATTAATTGTGCACATATAGCCTTGGTTCGGATAGCATTGCAAAAGCTTAGTATTAGTTAAAATGTGACTACTTTATCACTCTCAACGGTCCATTGACTAAGCTGGCTCATGGTGCTTAATTCAACACCTTCGACCAAGGGAATTGATTTAAGACCGCGAGCATCAGCACAAGATCCGCATAACTTTACAATTGCGCCTTTGAGTATGATGGATTTTAACATGCGTTCGATGTTGTAATATCCCTGAGGCGTGTTTTGATCAGGAAGAGCACAGGTAACTGCATCTGCCATCAGGAATACACGTACTTCTACCTGGTCATGTTCTTTCTGCAGTTGCATTGCCAGTCGCATTGCATTATACGCTTTCTCGGTGCCGTATGGAGCATCGTTTACCAGAATTAGAATGCTATTCATGATTCTGAAATTAAAAGGTTAACAAAACTTTATTTTTTCTCACCAAATCGTATAAAGCACTCATTGACGACATTTTGCATACTTTCGGTTCAAAGTTGTTCCTGCTGCGTAAACAGGTTCCGCAACCAAGAATTACACCTCCTGATCCGAGGAAGATATCCGATTGTTCTTTTATATCGTTGTTGTATTTGGCCAGTGTATCCATTTCTACTCCTTTGCCGAGGAGGAATATTTCGACTGAATCACCTGAACTTACAGCAAAATTGGCAAATCGCAGGGCATTCCAAACCGTTTCAGCATCATTGGAATAAATAACAAGACCAATACTTGTCGGAGCGGTTTTAGCGTCGGCTGACAAACCTGATTGTGCAAATGAATGCATGCCTACGCTCAGTAATACGAATAGCAGATAAAATGTTTTTTTCATGGTTTTGGGATTTTGTCCTTGATTGGAGAAAGTTGCGGCAAACATAAGAAATTAAGATACAGGACAACAGCCGAATACTCACATCCATAAGGATAAAATTACGCCCATTACCAGGAGTGAGATTAGCCAAAATGCATTATCCAAAAACCAAAGTCCCCACGGTTTTTTTTCATAAAGTTTTGTGCTTAATGTTATTGGGGCTATATACCCTAACCAGCCAAAAAAGCCGCCCATGAGCCCTCCGCTTATGCCGCTCATGTTGAAGTATGCGTTGCCAAAAACGATTGAATGGTACAAAACAAAACTGAGTACCAATGATCCTATAAACACCAGGACAATTTTAACAGGTTCAGGCTTCATATCTGTAATGCCAGTGAGCCGCTGCCAAACTTTAACGAAAATTGCCGCATACCATTGTGTTGCAATGATGTAGTTTGCAATTGCTGCTACCAATACTGCCAGGAGGTTTTTAGCCGCACTCATTCGAAAATGAAAAGAGCGCGAAGGAGTTTTTACCGACACACGATACAAACGCACGCCATCGGAGCCTGATATGAAACCGTTAAAATTTCGCTTTAAGGTTATGCTAATTCTGAAGAATATAAATTAATGTTTTAAAAAGAAAAATCAATTCAAAATACAAATAGCAATCAAATCAGAACCATTAAGCCTAGTATGAGATTCCAATAAGAAATATTTGTATTTTTGAGCCAAATACCAGGTCATGAAATTAGCCAAAGGTGATAATTATTTTAAGGATCATGCTCTTGCTATTAATGTATGCAAGATAAACCGCATGAAAAATATTTCACATGAAAACGATCTGACTGAAATTGAGCATCATCATGATTTTATTGAAATCGTTTTTATTACGAAAGGGAAAGGTATACAGATAATCTGTAACAACGAATATGAAGTTAGTGAAGGTGATATCTTTATTCTGCAGGGATTTCAGAACCATTATTTCAAAGATGCAAGCAAAGCGGAATTAATCAATGTAATGTTTGACCCTTTGAAAAGTCCCGGTCTGATTTCATCAGAAATTAAAACAATTGACGGATATACCCCTCTTTTTATCCTGGAACCCAGGTACCGAAACCGGATGCATTTTAAAAATATGCTTCATCTGAATCGTGTTGACCTGGCAAAAACAGAATATATCCTGAATAGCATGCTATACGAGACTGCGAATAAAGAGAGCGGATATGAGTGGTTTCTGAAGAACAAACTTGAGGAGATTGTAATATTCCTTTCACGAAAATACTCTGAGATAAGCATTCCAAAAGCCAAATCAATGGTGCGCATTGGCAAGGCTATTAATTTTATTGAGAAAAGCTATCCTCAGAATATTTATATACATGAGTTGGCAGAATTAAGTTTCATGTCGGTCCGAAATTTTCAGCGAATTTTTAAGGATGCAACCACTTTGGCCCCAAATGACTATTTGCTAGAACTTCGAATTCAACATGCGTCCAAGCTTTTGCTGAATAGTGATTCGGCCATTTATGAAGTTGCCAACCAGGTAGGCATAACCGATTGGTTTTATTTTTCAAAAGCCTTCAAGAAGAAATTTGGAGTAAGTCCGTTGATCTACCGGAAGCAGGGTGCGCAATAAAGGCATCAGGTGACGGATATTTGATCCACCCTAATATTTCCTTCTTGGCAGATTTATGTCATAATAATACATGCTAATTTCATAATAGTACAATCTATCAGAAGTATGTTCATTTACATTTGCACTATATAAATTTCACGAAATTCACATCATGTATTTATTAGGCCTTGATATCGGGACTTCTTCAATTAAATCGTCCATCTTAGATGTTAACACAGGAATATGTGCCGCCAGTTGCCAGTCACCTGAAACTGAAATGGAGATCCTTTCCCTAAAAGCAGGGTGGGCAGAACAGGATCCTGAAATTTGGTGGGAACATACCCAATTAGCTATTGCCGCCGCTTTAAACAAAGCAGGGATTGAAGCGAATGAGATTAAAGCCATCGGCATTTCTTATCAAATGCATGGATTGGTTTGTGTTGACAAAGATTTAAACGTTCTCCGGAATGCTATAATCTGGTGTGATAGTCGGGCAGTAGAAACCGGAAACCAAGCCTTTCGCGAAATTAGTCATAATAAGTGTTTATCCCGTTTACTTAATTCGCCGGGTAATTTTACGGCTTCAAAACTAAAATGGGTCAAAGAAAATGAGCCTGATATTTATAATCGAATACACAAAGTGATGCTTCCGGGCGATTTTATAGCTGCAAAGCTAACCGGTGAAATCAAAACAACTGAATCAGGTCTGTCGGAAGGGATTTTATGGGATTTTATAAATCGTGAACCAGCTGATTTTCTGTTGAATAATTATGGTGTGGATAAGAGTTTACTTGCTGAGATTACACCGACTTTTGGATTACAAGGATCAGTGAATGCTGAATCTGCCGCTGCAACAGGATTAAAGGCCGGAACCCCTGTTTGTTACCGTGCCGGTGATCAGCCGAACAATGCGTTTTCTCTTAACGTGCTTAATCCGGGCGAAATCGCAGCTACAGCCGGTACGTCAGGTGTTGTTTATGGAGTAAGTAACCAGGTAAAATACGATCCTAAATCGAGGGTAAACACTTTTGTTCACGTCAATAATCTGGCTGATGAAACCCGGAACGGAATTTTGCTTTGTGTAAACGGAACCGGAAGCCTGAACTCCTGGGTTAAAAAGATGGCAGGTGAAAATCTCAGTTACTCGCAGATGAATGCAATAGCTGCAAGTGTGAAACCAGGATCAGACGGGCTACTTATATTGCCTTTTGGTAATGGTGCCGAGCGGGTTCTCGAAAACATTGAAACAGGATGCAGCATTCAAAACCTGAATTTTAATATTCACGGGAAAGCACATCTTTTCAGGGCTGCGCAGGAAGGAATTGCCTTTGCATTTTACTACGGAATAAAAATAATGCAGGATATGGGTGTCGATGTTAAGGTGATCAGGGCCGGGAAAGCCAATATGTTCCTGAGTTCTGTTTTTTGCCAGACCTTAGCCGATATTTCGGGAGCAACCATCGAATTATATAATACCGATGGCGCACAGGGAGCTGCCAGGGGAGCGGGTGTCGGAGCAGGTATTTATAAAGATTTTGAAACAGCATTTGCAGGATTAATTAAACTGGAAACAATCGTCCCATCGGCTGAAAATCAAAATCTTAAAGGGGCTTACCAAAATTGGAAAAAAGAGTTACAAAAACAAATAAACTAAAAAGGAAGTTATAATGAAAACGACAACAGGTAATAGGGAATTTTTTCCGACAATAGGGAAAATCAAGTTTGAAGGTGTAGACTCACGCAATCCCTTAGCTTTCAGGTATTATGATGAAAACAAGCTGGTTGGGGGTAAAACCCTGAAAGACCATTGTCGGTTTGCAATGGCTTACTGGCACACCCTGTGCGGATCAGGCGGCGATCCGTTTGGCCCCGGCACAAAGGAATTTCCATGGGAAACCTCGGCTGACCCCATTCAGCGCAACCGCGACAGGATGGATGCTGCCTTTGAGTTTATGACTAAAATCGGAATTCCCTTCTGGTGTTTTCACGATGTAGATATTGCCGGCGATGGCAATGTGCAACAAATTGAAGATCAGCTTGCACAGATAGTTGCTTATGCGAAAGAAAAACAGGCTGCCTCGGGCATAAAATTGCTCTGGGGAACCGCCAATGTGTTTTCCAATCCGAGGTACATGAACGGTGCTTCAACAAATCCCGATTTTCTATCGTTGGCGCATGCCGGCACACAGGTGAAAAACGCCATTGATGCAACCATTGCCCTGGGTGGCGAAAACTATGTATTCTGGGGAGGACGCGAAGGCTATATGTCGTTGCTAAACACCAATACCAAACGCGAAAAAGAGCATCTTGCCCAGTTCCTGACCATGGCGCGCGACTATGCCCGGAGCAAGGGATTTAAAGGGACTTTCCTGATAGAGCCAAAACCCATGGAGCCAACCAAGCATCAATACGATTTTGATGCTGAAACCGTTATTGGTTTCCTCAGGCATTTCGGGCTTGACCAGGATTTTAAACTGAATATCGAAGTCAACCATGCCACACTTGCAGGCCATACTTTTGAGCATGAATTGCAAATGGCTGCCGACGCGGGAATGCTCGGCAGCATGGATGCTAACCGAGGTGACAACCAGAATGGCTGGGATACCGATCAGTTCCCGATAAATATTTATGAAACTGTCGAAGCAATGCTTGTCATTCAGCAGGCTGGTGGATTTACTACGGGAGGTATTAATTTCGACGCAAAAACACGCCGTAATTCAACGGATCTGGAAGATATCTTTATTGCGCATATAGCAGCCATGGATACTTTTGCCAGAGCCTTTCTAATTGCTGATACGATCCTGAACGAATCGGATTTCCTGAAACTGAGGACGCAACGATATAGCTCATTTGATGCAGGAAAAGGCAAAGAGTTCGAAGAGGGTAAGCTGAAACTGGAAGATCTCTGTACTATAGCCCATGCTCAGGGCGAGCCTGTTGCCACCAGCGGCAAACAGGAAATGTACGAGCAGCTTATAAACATGTACATCTAAAGCTAAGCATATGTCCTTTACAGAAACTTCTTCCGGAACAGCTTCCTTTAGTGCAGGAAAAGGAAATTCAGCCTATATCATGATGCTTACGCTCGTGGCCACGCTGGGCGGACTGCTTTTTGGGTATGATACGGCCGTAGTGAACGGGGCGGAAAAATCGCTGGTTGAATTTTATATCTCAAAAGCGCTGAGCCCCGACAATTATGGCTACGCCTATTCGCTGATAAGCCAGTACAAAATATTGGTTGCAGTAGTTCTTTACCTTGTGGGTATAATTATTTCGGCACAGATAATCAGACTGTTGGGCACAAAAAAGGGAGGAATTATAAGCGGAGTAATACTACTTATATTAACAATATATGTAGTTCAGTACCTGGGCCAGGCTATCCCTGGATCCACTGATACTATTGCTTTGAAAAATATTGCAGATTCAGCAAAGGGATTTGTTATTTCGAGCGCTTTGATCGGCTGTATTATTGGTGGTGCTTCCGCAGGATTTGTATCAAAATCAATCGGGAGGAAAAATGGACTTGTTATTTCAGCTTCTGCATTTACAATATCGGCTATTGGTGCATGGCGGCCAGAGATATTTAATATCTTTGGCACCCTAGATGTTTATTCGTTTGTAATATTTCGGATCATCGGCGGAATCGGAGTCGGACTTGCTTCCATGTTATCCCCGATGTATATAGCAGAAATAGCTCCCGCAAATGTACGCGGCAAACTGGTTTCGTGGAACCAGTTTGCCATCATCTTCGGAATGCTCGTTATCTATTTTGTGAACTATTTCATAGCAAAAAGCGGCAACGAAGAATGGCTGATAACCGAAGGCTGGAGATGGATGTTTTTCTCCGGGGTTATTCCTGCCGCCCTTTTCCTGATCTTATTGTTTTTCGTGCCCGAAACCCCTCGTTTCCTGGTTATGAAAGGCCGGGACAGTGAAGCCCTGGCTGTGCTTCAAAAGATTTCCGGTAAGGATAGTGCCGACTCTATTCTAACGGAGATAAAAGGCACCCTTCACGAAAAAAGCGTTCCCTGGCTTTCGTATGGGTTCTTTGTGATCTTTATCGGAATTACGCTTTCGGTATTTCAGCAGTTTGTAGGCATTAATGTGGTACTGTATTATGCGGGCAATATCTTCCGTAATATGGGTTCCAGCACGGATACTTCCCTGTTGCAGACTATTATAATTGGAGTAATCAACCTGACATTCACTGTTCTGGCCATATTTACCGTGGATCGCTTTGGCCGCAAACCTTTGATGATTATCGGCGCCTTGATAATGGCTGTGAGTATGTTCTGTTTGGGATTTTCTTTCTCCATGCATCGCGAAGGTATACTGGCCCTGGTTTTTATGCTGCTGTATACCGCAGGTTTTGCTATGAGTTGGGGACCAGTAACCTGGGTTTTGCTTTCCGAAATATTCCCGAACAGTGTTCGCGGAGCCATGTCGATTGCCGTTGCTGCCCAATGGATTGCCAATCTGATCATTTCGTGGACTTTCCCTATGATGAACGACAATACCTGGCTGACCGAAAAATTCAACCATGGATTCTCCTATTGGATATATGGCTTAATGGGACTCCTGGCTGCCTGGTTTGTGTGGAGGTTGGTTCCTGAAACTAAAGGCAAATCGCTTGAAGAGATGGAGAAACTCTGGAAGAAATAATAGCACTACTTATTTTCTGATCCAGATCATTTAAAAAACATGAGTTACTTTTAATTTTAGGGCATCAAAAAACAACCCCAATTTCAATGAAAAAAAGATTGTCCATTTGCCTGCTACTAGCAGCAGCAACTTATGCTATTATGCCAAAGTGTACCACCGCTCAAAATGTCCCGCAACTGGGCAAAGCCTCTATTGAGGATGTTATAAAAGCGATGACTATTGAGGAGAAGGCGCATATTTTAACAGGAACAGGGATGGCCGGTTTTGGTGGTGAAAACGCCGTAGTAGGCGAAACCAGGTCGCTGGTTCCGGGCGCAGCCGGTACAACCTATCCGATTGACAGACTGGGAATTCCCGCAGTTGTTCTGGCTGACGGTCCCGCCGGCTTACGGATCAGCCCAATACGAGAAGGGGATAAAAATACCTATTACTGTACAGGATTTCCTGTTGGAACCGTTTTGGCTTCGACCTGGAACACAACCCTGGTCGAAGAAGTTGGCAAAGCCATGGGCAAGGAGGCGTTGGAATATGGTGCAGATGTACTTTTAGCTCCTGCCCTTAATATTCACAGGAACCCGCTTTGCGGACGCAACTTCGAATATTATTCCGAAGATCCTGTAATTGCGGGTAAAATTGCCGCTGCCATGGTCAAAGGAGTTCAAAGCAATGGTGTGGGAGTTTCGATCAAACATTTTGCAGCCAACAACCAGGAAACAAACCGAATGAGTAACGATGTTAGAGTTTCGGCAAGGGCTATGCGTGAGATTTATCTGAAAGGTTTTGAAATCGCGGTTAAAGAGGCTCAGCCCTGGACGGTAATGAGTTCCTACAACCTTATCAACGGCACCTACACATCCGAAAGCAAGGATTTATTGACCAATATTTTACGAAACGAATGGGGCTTTGCCGGGCTGGTTATGACCGACTGGTTTGGTGGCAGCAGTGCCGTTAAAGGAGTTGAGGCCGGCAACGATTTATTCGAACCAGGACTTCCCAAGCAGTATGATGAACTGGTTGCAGCCATGAAGAGCGGAAGACTCTCAATGGATAATGTAGATGCCAGCATTCAGAGAGTTCTTGAACTTGTTCTCAAATCGCCACGTTTTAAAGGATACAAATACTCCAACAAGCCTGACCTGGTAGCGCATGCAGCAATTACCAGGCAATCAGCCGCTGAGGGAATTACTCTACTAAAAAATATTAGCGAGGCGCTTCCACTTCCTGTTTCTGTTAAAAAAATAGCAGCTTTTGGTATTACTTCTTACGATTTTATCGCCGGCGGAACAGGTTCGGGTGATGTGAATAAAGCCTACACAGTTTCATTAACTGACGGTCTTAAAAATGCAGGCTACAAAACCAGTAAGGAGATTGCAGAGTCTTACGCAAAATACATAGCTGCTGAAGCTGCAAAAGTTAAACCTGATGATGACCCAATCGCAAAGTTTTTGCCTAAAATACGATTTGATGAGTTTATTCCATCCGCTGAAATGCTTGCCAGTGCAGTAAAATCGAACGATGTTGCCATTATAACCATTGGCAGAATTTCGGGTGAGTTTATCGACAGGAAACTGGAGAGAGACTTTAATCTTTCGGAAAATGAACAGGGACTTATCAGCGCTGTCTGCAACGAATTTCAGGGCGCAGGTAAAAAAGTTATCGTAATTCTGAACACCGGTGGTGTAATTGAAACGGCCAGCTGGAAGTCAAAACCAGATGCAATCCTGCTTTCAGGCCAGGCCGGGCAGGAAGGTGGCAATACAGTCGCCGATGCGCTTTCGGGAAAAGTTAATCCTTCGGGAAAACTAACAGATACTTATCCTGTCAATGCTTCAGATGCATGGTCAGCAGAGAATTTCCCTATTGGCAAAAAGGAAAAATTCACCATGGAATCGCTTGGTGGCAAAAACGGTGTAGCTCAGAACGCGGTTCGGAATGTAGATTACACCGTGTACGCTGAGGATATTTTTGTAGGTTACAGGTTTTTCGATACCTATAAAGTTCCTGTTTCGTACCCGTTTGGTTATGGTTTGTCGTACACTGCTTTTGAATACAGCAAGGCAAATCTTTCGGAAAACAACGGTGTATATGCCGTAACTGTAGAAGTTAAAAACACAGGAAAATATGCCGGCAAAGAAATTGTACAACTTTATGTTGCCGCTCCTTCAGTTAAATACACCGAAAAACCTGCGAAAGAACTAAAAGCTTTTGCTAAAACCGCGGAACTTAAACCGGGTGAAAGCACAACAGTAACCCTGAATTTCACGAAGAAAGACATTGCTTCATTCAACACCCTGGAACTGGCATGGATTACCGATGCCGGTAAATACAAGGCAGTTGTTGGCGCATCTTCCGCTGATATCAAGGCTGAATTGCCGTTTGAAATCGCTGCGACAGAAGTAGTTGAAAAAGTTCATAAAGCATTTTAATAAACGTTCTCAGGGCGGCTCTACGAATTTATTTTTCTTAGTAAATTGCTGCCATCTGAAATGATAAAACAAGCTTGTGATCCTGTTGTTACTGCAACAATTACGCAATTGTGAAAAATTGTCATGCAGTCTGCCTAAAAACAAAAATTCTTAGTGATCTGCCGGGAATAAATAATAATCCTTCATGAGAAAAATCTTATTTCTGTTTCTTCTCGTTGCTATGATGCACACTGTTATTGCACAGCAGGCAAGCGTAAACCAGCTTCTATACGGTGTGGCGTATTACGATGAATACATGCCTTACGATCGCCTGGACAAGGATGTACAAATGATGAAGGAGGCTGGTATTAACGTGGTTCGCATTGCCGAATCGACCTGGAGCACAGTAGAGCCTCAGGACGGCGTGTATGATTTTACACATATCGACCGCGCGTTAAATGCCATGCAAAAAGCCGGAATAAAAGTTATTGTCGGGACGCCGACCTATGCGGTTCCAACATGGCTGGTGAAAAAATATCCCGAAGTTTTGGCCGTCACCCCGCAAGGGCAAAACCAATACGGACCAAGGCAGAACATGGACATTTCGAATAAAAATTTCAGATTTTATGCCGAACGGGTGATCCGGAAAATAATGGAACATGTAAAAGACCATCCTGCGATTATCGGTTACCAGGTTGACAATGAAACAAAAGCCTATAACACGGCCGGTCCCGAAGTACAAAAACTTTTTGTGGAATATATGAAAGCTAAGTTTGGCTCTCTCGACACAATTAATAAGGCTTTCGGACTTGACTACTGGAGCAACCGCATCAATAATTGGGAGGATTTTCCTTCCATGACGGCATCTATCAACGCAAGCCAGAATGCCGAGTTCGCTAAGTTTCAGCGTAAGCTGGTTACCGATTATCTGGGCTGGCAGGCTGCTATTGTTAACGAATACAAGAAGCCCGGACAGTTTGTAACCCAGAATTTTGATTTTGAGTGGCGTGGATTTTCTTTCGGTATACAACCGGAAGTCGATCATTTTGCTGCGGTTAAAACATTAGATATTGCCGGGGTGGATATTTATCATCCCACACAGGATGCGCTTACAGGTACTGAGATTTCCTTCGGAGGCGATGTCGCCCGCTCGATGAAGTCAGGGAAGAACTACCTTGTGATAGAAACAGAAGCGCAGGGTTTTGCCGAATGGGTTCCTTATCCCGGGCAGTTGCGTTTGCAGGCATTCAGTCACCTGGCATCGGGTGCCAATATGGTGGAGTACTGGCACTGGCATTCCATCCATAATTCAGCTGAAACCTATTGGAAGGGACTTTTGAGCCATGATTTTGAACCTAACCCAACATATGAAGAAGCAAAGACCATTGGTGAAGATTTTCAGAGACTCAGCCCTCAATTGGTTAATCTCAAAATAACGAATAAAGTTGCTATTCTCTTCAGCAATGAAGCGTTGTCGGCATTTAACCAGTTTAAATTTGGCTGGGGCAGCAAAGTGAGCTATAATGATATTCTTCGTAACATGTATGATGTCCTTTACAGGATGAATGTAGGCGTAGATTTTGTAGATCCATCCAGTACAAATATAGAAGATTACAAACTCCTGATCGTGCCTGCTTTATATGCAGCTCCCGATAGTTTGCTGGAACACTTAAACCGTTATGTAAGCAACGGCGGTCATATAGTCTATACATTTAAATGTGGTTTTTCCGATCAGAATGTAAAGGTGAGAACCTGCCAGCAGCCGGGGATTATCAGCGAGGCTTGTGGTATAACTTACAGTCAGTTCACAGTTCCGCAAAATGTTTCTTTAAAAGGTGACCCGTTCCAGGTAGGAAGCGAAAACAACAAAGTAAATACATGGATGGAATTAATTACTCCAACCACTGCGAAAGTCCTCGCTTATTACGACCATCCGGTATGGGGAAAGTATGCCGCCGTTACACAAAACAGCTATGGAAAAGGCACGGCGACATATATTGGGTGCATAACAAGCAATGCCGTAATGGAAAAAATACTGGGCAATGAAGTGAAAAATGCAGGTTTACGGGGCGAAGCTCAAAAGTTATATTTCCCCATCATCACCAAAGAGGGAATTAATGAACAAGGCAAAACTGTTCACTACCTTTTCAATTACTCCTCTACACCAGCCACTGTTAATTATACTTTTAAAAGTGGCCACGAATTGTTGCTCAATAAAGCAGTGAATAAAAACAGTGTAGTAATGCTTGAGCCATGGGATGTGAGCATCATAGAAGAACAATAAAAACTACGCTTTCTAAAAACAAGTAATCTGTAATTCGAGAACGTTCAATTTGAAAAATAATAAAGAAAAATGATGAAAAAATTAATAGCTTTCCAGGTGCTGATGATAGCAACAATTTCGTTATTCGCACAAAATAAAGTAGAATGGGTATCAACTTCACAGCAGGAGCAGTGGAAAGAACAGATGGGTTTAAAAACTTCTGTACTATCCGGTAATGCTGATGCAGAAGTTCAGGTAAATCAGCCACAGCAAACCATGGAAGGCTTTGGCACCTGCTTTAACGAACTTGGCTGGACTTCGCTGGGCATTTTAAGCGCAAAAGACAGGGAAAGCATACTAAAAGAATTATTTGCTCCGGGTGTCGGGGCAAACTTTACAATTTGCCGCATGCCTGTTGGTGCCAACGATTTTTCGCGCAACTGGTATTCTTATGATGAAACGGAAGGCGATTTCGGAATGGAGCATTTTAGCATTGCAAATGATAAGGAAACCTTAATTCCTTTTATAAAAAATGCACAAAAATACAATCCGTCCCTTACGATTTGGGCATCGCCATGGTCGCCGCCAACATGGATGAAATACAATAAACATTACGCCTCTAAAAGTTTGCTTGGCAATACTGACTTTAAATCCGAAGAGTGGGGAATGGATTTTACCGGGATCAACAACGGCTTGCAGCCGGATAAAGAAGGGAAGGAAGGAACTGATATGTTTATCCAGGAGGAAAAATACTATAAAGCCTATGCCCTGTATTTTGTAAAGTTTATCCAGGCTTATAAGCAATTGGGAATTCCCATTGGCATGGTAATGCCTCAGAATGAGTTTAATTCGGCGCAGGTTTTTCCAAGCTGTACCTGGACTGCAAGAGGGCTTTCAAAATTCATCAGTTATCTGGGTCCTGAAATGCAGTCAATTGGTGTTGATATTTTCTTCGGAACGGTTGAGCGGGCTAACGAAAAACTGGCCGATTCTGTTTTGACCGACCCTCAAAGCGGCAAATACATAAAGGGCGTTGGGTTTCAATGGGCAGGCAAAGGAGCTATTGCTGCCATACACCAACAATACCCGACGCTTAAATTATACCAGAGTGAACAGGAATGCGGCAATGGAAAGAACGACTGGAAATATTGTACCTATGCCTGGACTTTGATGGAACATTATTTAAAAAACGGTGCCAGTGCCTATATGTATTGGAATACATCTCTTAAACAGGGTGGTATCAGTACCTGGGGATGGAAACAAAATTCTCTGGTAAGTGTCGACACGGTAAATAAAACATATAAATACAATTACGAATTTTATTTAATAAAACATCTGAGCCATTTTGTTAAACCCGGGGCAAAAAGACTTAATACAACTGGTTCGTTTGATAATTTGCTGGCTTTTGTAAATCCGGATAAAAGTATTGTAATTGTAACGCAAAATGACAGTAATGTCGAAAAGGAAATATGCATTAAGGTTGGAAACAAAACAATCGCGCCATCGCTGAAACCAAATTCATTTAATACATTCCTGATAAAGTAAAATTCGAACTTTGAATAGCATCATTACCTGTTATCAAATAACTTCCTTTAGTACGAATAGATAGTAATGCTTGCAATATTGTCGGGAATATCAGGACATCATTTGTTCGGATACTGAAAACCAACTTGAACTTTTACAGGTTATCGTAAAAAGTCGAAAGCTATTTATGAAAGAAGGATGGCCAGTATAGACTTAAAATGTTAGGTGGATACGCGATAATTATGCTTTATGTAAAAATACGACAAAACACTTGTGATCAGACAGCATATAACCAGGATTGTATGAAACTGTCCTTTCTTCAAAAATAGAATTTCGAAATTTAAAAAATCAAACGAAAATTGTAAGTATTTATTATGATTGTTATTATGTTACAGGGTCATTATGAGTTATAGGCCTGAAAAAAGGTATTGAAAAATGCGAGAATAGTAATTTTCTAACTGAATCCTTTTGAAAGAAGCCTGAAAATAAGGGCGAGTAATTTCGCAAGAAAAATTTGCAGCAAATAATATCTATTTTAGCGCCATACGAAAGTATTTACTTAATCTGTATTTCGTAAAAGCTTTTCAGTTCGAAAGTTGCAGGAAAAAGATGATGTAATTATTTTTAAGTCCTTTAAAGGGAAAAAACGATAATTTGGCGTAATAATACATGTTAATTTCATAATAGTACATTTTATTTAAAATTATTTATATATATTTTTGTATCTACAAATTGCAACAAAATGTGCTGAATTTGAATGGTGTAAGCAAGGTTAACGTGTATTGGACATGTTCCTTTAATCAAACAGTTTTCACATAAGATTCTTCATTTTTTTGAGATTCTTTACAGGAGCGCTACGTAAAGGAGATTTAAAAAACACCAGTGACAGTAAGACTAATTTTTTATTAGGTCACAAGTAATGCATGTTCATTCTGCATTTAATAATACAGCCTACCTAATAAATCAAATTAAAGCAAAATAAGTGGATAGTACTGTGAACTATTCCAGTGCACTTGATTTGCTTTCCTAACGGCCACTTCTGTCTTTAATTTTTTGAACAAAAACTCTTTTTTCAAGTAAAACAGCTTAGAAAATAACCCGGGATAATTATTTTGTGTGACTGATAGTTCAGGCAAAATGAACTAAGTGTCGCTGCCGGGAAATACCTGAGAAATTACAAATACAATTAACCCCCAATTAACCCCAATTACTAATTTTTATCAATCAAACCAATTTATGAAGAACAAAATTTACACTTACATGTATCGCGGCATAAAAGCCAAAATACTTATGCTTACCGGCATTTTGTGGCTGAGTGCATTTTCACTTGCGTTTGCGCAACAAACAAATACTGTAAAAGGTACTGTTTATGATGCAAACAATGCTACTTTACCCGGAGCAACTATCCTGGTAAAAGGAACAACTACAGGTACTACTTCTGACCTGGAAGGAAAATTTACTTTGCAGGTTCCTTCAACTGCGACAACTCTTGTTATTTCTTTTATCGGAATGGTAACTCAAGAGGTCGCTGTTACTGCCGAGCCGATAAATATCAATCTTCTCTCAGCTGCAACCGATCTGGAACAAGTAGTTGTAGTCGGATATGGCAGTAAAAAGAAAAGCCTGGTTACCGGCGCTATTTCATCGGTCAAGGCCAAAGATTTGCAAACCACGTCTTCGTCAAGAGCTGACCAGGCAATACAGGGAAAAACCGCTGGAGTTATGGTACTCCCTACCTCAGGATCACCGGGGGCTGGCTCCAAAATCAGGATCAGGGGAACAAACTCCAATTCCAATTCCAATCCTTTATTTATTGTTGACGGCATGAAAACCGGCGATATCAACAATATCGACCCAGGCGACATTGAATCGATGGAAGTTCTAAAGGACGCAGCCTCTTCAGCCATCTATGGAACCGAAGGTGCCAATGGAGTAATTCTGATTACCACAAAGTCAGGCAAATCGGGCAAAGGCGTAATAAATTATGATTTTCAGTTTGGCATGCAAAGCGTTAAAACAGACATGAAATTAATGGACGCCACACAATATAAGCAATGGATGACCGAATCAGGTCAGGTAACACAGGACCGATTCGAGGCAAATACTGATTGGTTGAGTGAAACTTTCCAATCTGCACCCATGCAAAAACACTACCTGTCCTTTTCAGGTGGAAATGATAAAACTACTTACATGGCCTCCGGCTCATATCTCACACAGGATGGAATAATAGGCGGCGAAAAAGCCAATTACAACCGTTACACAACAAGGTTAAATATTAAAACAGATGTGAAAAAATGGCTTGAAGTAGGCGGTAATTTTAACTATAGTCATTCGAATCAGAAAAATGTCGGTCAGGATGATGAGTTCCGCAGTTTGGTTAACAGCGCTTTGTTGATCGATCCTTTTACCCCGGTAACATATTCAGGTACACCTGCTAATGTACAGACTCTTTTAGATGCAGGAAAAGTTATTTTAAAAGACGGCGATGGGAATTATTATGGATTAACTGAAAATGTATCGGGCGAGATGTCGAATCCGTTGGCTACGCTTACCACATATCATAATACAACAGAGCAGGATAAAATGATGGGTACCGGTTATGCCACGATCAAGCCTTTTAAAGGTTTTTCATTTACCTCACGAATAGGTATCGATCTGACCTATCAGAACCAACACATCTGGACTCCTCTTTACTATTTTTCTGTTGAAAATCAAAATGGTACTACCAATGTTACCGATAACCTGAATAAATACAATACCTGGTTATGGGAGAACTTTGCCACTTACAATAAAGACTTTGGCGATCATTCATTGACTTTAATGGCAGGCTATTCGGCTCAAGCTTTTAAGGGCCCTGTGTATACTATGTTCTCGGCACCATTGGTAGCCGAAGGCGATCCTTATGCAAACCAGGGATCAACTACCTCCGACTTATACGACAGAACCGGTGGGGTTCCTGTTGAAAACTCCATGGCCTCTATGTTCGGACGACTTTCGTACAGCTATCAGGGTAAGTATTTATTTGAAGGTTCTGTTCGCCGCGACGGAGCAAGTGTGTTCCCAACCAATGCAAAATATGCAGTATTCCCCGCTTTTTCTGCAGGATGGGTAGTCAATAAAGAAGCTTTCCTAAGCGATGTGAAATCTATTTCTTACTTAAAGGTGAGAGCAAGCTGGGGTTCAAACGGAAGTAAATCAAACCTGCCAGGCAACGAGGATAAAGAGTTGTGGACGCTCGCCGGTATTAAGTATCCGGACGCAACCGGCACATATCAGTCGGGAGCCGTAATTTCCAAATTAGTGAATACTGATTTGAAATGGGAACGGACTTCAATGGCGGATATAGGAATTGATTTAAGGTTGTACAATAATAAGATCAACTTCACTGCCGATTGGTACAACAAAAACACCGAAAATTTAATTGCGCTGGGGACTTTCCCTATGTCGACCGGTGGTGGTATGCCTTACGTGAATGCCGGAACTGTTAACAATAAAGGACTGGAATTTGAACTTGGATATACTAACAACGATGATGAATTTAAATATGGAGCCAGCCTGAACCTATCAACTCTGAAAAATGAAGTCACCCAATTGGACGTAAATGCCCCTGTTGCCGGTGCAAGCGTTCGGGGTTATAATCTTACCTGGTTCGAACAAGGACAACCCATCTGGTACTTCAAAGGATATAAAACCGATGGCGTATTTGACGACAAAGCACAGGCCGATGCTTACAATTCCAAATATGCTACTGCTTTCGTGGCAGGCGACCCCATTGTTGTTGATGTAAATACAGACAATAAAATTACGCCTTCAGATCAAACATACATTGGAAGCCCGCATCCTTCATTAATATATGGAGGTAGCATTTCAATGGGATACAAAGGGTTAGATTTCAACCTGGCGTTCCAGGGTGTTTCCGGTAACGATATTTTCATGGGCTGGTATCGTACCGATAGAAGCTTGTCAAATAAACCTGCCTATTTATTCGAGGACAGGTGGACACCTACAAATACAGGAGCCAGCTCACCAAGGGCAGAAAACAGCAGCGATTACGTTTACCGCAGCGACATTATGATTTCCAACGGATCCTATATGAGGATCAAACAAATACAGTTGGGTTATACCATCCCAAATGCTATTACTGCCAAATTCGGAGTCAACACACTCAGGGCATATTTCTCCCTCGACGATTATTTTACTTTTACCAAGTACAAAGGATTGGATCCTGAAGCAGGAAGCAACAACAATCAGAGTCAGGGTGTAGACAGAGGTTTGTATCCAATTGCTGCCAAAATGTTATTTGGTCTTTCAGCTAGTTTCTAATCAAAAAATAACGATAAACCATGAAAAAAACAATATATAGATTAGGAGTACTTGTACTGTTTATACTTGCCTTTGCAGGTTGCAGCAAGGAATTTTTAGAAGTTCAACCCGTTGGGCAACTTACCAGCGACAACTTCCTGAAAACGGACAACGATGTGAAATTAGCAGTCGTTGGTGTGTACGACAAAATCCAGATGAATAATTCGAATGCATGGACTAGCGCGTATTTTATAAAAAATCTGCCGGCTGATGATACTAAAAGTGCTGGCCCAAATGCAGGTGATCAACCTCAGTATACAAATCTGGATAAATTTAACATTACTTCCGAAAATATCGGTATTACGGCTATCTGGAAAGCGTATTACAGCACTATCAATTCCTGTAACACGATTATCAACAATGTTGGCGCAAATCCCAATGCTACTGACGCAATGAAAGTCATGATAGGAGAAGCCAAAGCATTGCGGGCTTATACATACCTCGACCTGGTAATTATGTTTGGCGGGGTTCCGTTAATGACAGTAAATCCCGTTTCAACCGCGGAATTTAGTCAGCCACGTGCCAAAGCAGAAGAAGTATATGCGCAGATTGAAACTGACTTAACCGAAGCGATTGCTGTTTTGCCGGTGAAAAGCGCATACAGTGCCGCTGATAAGTTCCGCTTTGCCAAAGGTACCGCTCAGGCTCTGTTAGGAAAAGCATACCTGTATGAGAAGAAATATACAGAGGCTGCTACTGTTTTGGGTGCTTGTATTGCAAGCAATGAGTATCAGCTTGAAGCCGATTATGCTTCCATCTGGTCGAAGGAAAAAGAATTTGGAGTTGAATCAGTGTTTGAAGTATCCTATACCTCCCAGGAAAATTATGGCTGGGGCAACTTCCCATGGGGTGCCAACAACGCTGAAAGCAATATTGAATTGCAGCTCGAAGCGCCCCGTGCTGACGGCGATGGTTCTTTTGACTTTAGTAACCTGGATCTTACTAAATTGAATCTATCGGGTGGTTGGGGTTTTAACCTGCCTTCAAAAGAAATTGGTGATTTATTGTATTCCAATCCTGCTGATAAAAGGATAAAAGGATCAGTAGTATCAGAAGCTGAATATTTTGCAGCCGGCGGCGCATACCAAACGGGCGAATATCCTTATGATTATGAAGGCTACCTCAGGCTAAAGTATGCTTGCAAGGCTTCGGAAACAACAGATCCTCTCACTGCCCAGCCTGAATTGAACTACGGAACAAATTACAGGGTAATACGTTATGCCGATGTGTTATTAATGGCAGCCGAAGCATATAACAAAAGCAGCAATGACGGTGCCGCCCAGACCGAACTCAGGAAAATAACCGAAAGGGCTGGCATAGCCGAGCATACTGAGGCAGGAACTGCACTCTTTGATCAGATCGTGATTGAAAGGGCTAAGGAATTGTGTTTCGAAGGAAGCCGCTATTGGGATTTGGTCCGTTGGGGCCTTGCTGACCAGGAAATGAAAGGTATTGGTTTTGTTAAAGGAAAACATGAACTATATCCTATCCCTTTAAACGAAATCCTATCCAATACAGCGATGGGCGAAAAAGCCCAGAACCCTGGATACTAAGAATCACAGGTCAGCACAAATTAAAAAGGAGGTTGGCAGATTAACCAATTAATTTTGAATTGAGGTTTCAAAGTGATTAATTAGGTGTTCATAAAGCAGTTGGTTGGTTAGTTGGCTGAACGGGTTACTCTGTTCAGCCTTCTTTTTAAAACATCATTGCGTTATGTAACGTATAGCGTTCTTTACATCGTTCCACTTGTTTGGAGAAGGACGATAGATTGTGAGTACCTCATCCTCTGGCTTCGCTAAGCCACCACCCGTCAGGCAAAGTAAGGAGAAGGACGATCAATAGTGCTGGAGATTGAGATTTGAGAAAATGTGGTAATGGGTTAATGTGCTTTAATGGGTTAATGTGCTAATGCAGTGATGAGTTAATGTGCTGATGAGGTAATGGGTTAATTTGAAAATTTGAGAATTCGGGAATTTGAAAATGTGCTAATGCGGTAATGGGTTAATGTGCTGATGGGTTAATGTGCTGATGCGGTAATGAGTCAATTTGAAAATTTGGGGATTTGAGGATTTGAGGATGGGGGGATTTGAGGATGGGATAATGTCTCACATCTGAATTATTTTTAATAATGTATAAGTTTACAGTCTGCAATCGGTTAAGCGAATTTTAGTATATATGTATTTCGTTAATATACAGTGTATTGAGAGTTGTTACTTAAAGTAGTTTTATGAGGGAATCGAGTCTGCAATCGAGTCTGCAATCGAGTCTGCAATCGAAACAGTTGAGCGATTGCAGAAACGATAGCAGAAAAATTATTTTGCAGCAAATTATTGACTATCATTGGGTTGGGAGGGGTTTTGGGCGATTGCAGAATTATATAACGTAAACATTACTTTTGGACGACCTCCATGCGAAGGCGCTGAACTGGTGAGTACGCCGAGCTGCCGATCGACCATTTCCTGGAGGAGTTCACGGACCTGTGCCACAGACTTGCAACTCCCGACTTTGTTGTTGAGCATCATCCTCTCGGTTGCAGAACCGTCGTGGCGTTTGATCCAATTGAGGGCAACTCCTATCTTGCCATCCATTTCGGAATTGTACATCGTATCGTAAACCTTGCGGGTATGTGATTTGAAATATTTAAGCAGTTGTGCTGCCGCAAGGACTGATTCGGGATGGATTTCACGGGAATCAATTCCTTTGACGGCATTTGAAGTGAGCTGCATGATGAGTATAAAGCGTGCCATGTATGCCTGCAGTTTAGACCAGGCACCCAGCAGATAGTAAGGCAGGTCGGGGTTGTTCATTTCGCTGTCGTGGAGGCGGTTCCAATTCTCCCATTCCCGGCGGGCGGGAATAGTAAAGTGCATCAGAGACGGAACCTGAACCTGGTTCTCCACGATGTCAGGCTGAAGTTGAAAGAGCGTCTTTACCACATCGCCATAGGCACCTGCCAGGAAATCGGAAATTTCATCGGTGGAATAATGCAGAGGAACCGAGTCAGGATATGAAAAGAGTATCCTGTCGAAGAAACCGTTTTGTTTGATGCCGGAAAGATCAGACAGCAGATCGGGCTGAATACAGCCGGTTACAGTCACGTGTGGCTTGTCGATGGACTGTGGCACTTTGCGGTAGGCGCGGTTGATGATGACCTGGATACAACTCCAAAAGGATAGCCATATCTCCAGATCGGAACCTTTTCCTGAACGGTATGCATTCATTGACTTGGCCCAGGCTGCCAGCTCATCCTGTTCGAACAGGATGCCGCGGGGATTCTGTTCAAGCAGGTTCCCAATGGCTTCGATGGTGGCGTTGTTGGTTTTGATCTGCTTCATGAAAGGCTCAAGAGGAGGGTTGGGCTGATCGGCCGGATCCTTATCTTCAGGTTTGCGTTTTTTCCAGAGTTCGACCTGGATATTGTAGGCACTCAATTTAGAAAGGTACTCATCCTGTGCATTTTTGTGTTCAAGGCTATAAGCCTGCTGTATTTCCCTGACAGGCAAGGTGGCCGCCGATAAGGCGGGTGACTTTTTACTGCCGGGGGGAGCCACTATTGCGGAGTAAATGGTAGGCGCTTCGGTCCATCCTTTTTTAACCTGTATGTGCCGGCTGTTGCCAATGGCTGTTGCCAGCACCGCCAGGACAGGAATAGCGATAAAATCGGGTGGACAGCCAATGGATTTGGCTGCAGCGGAGATCAGATCAGCTACAGGAGGTGGGAAGATGTGAACAGGGAAGGGTAATACTTCGACGCTTGTGCTCTCTCCGACCTCATCCGGCCTTCGACAACCTTCTCCTGTAGGAGAAGGGAATAAGTCAATCTTATCATTTTGTGAGGGGTTGAATTGTGCTAATGGAATGTGCGGGAGATTGATAGAAAATTCATTGTGCCAATCAAAGTTGGTTATACCGGACGCTAACGTGCCGTGTGAGGCGATGATGCCATGTTGCTGGGCGATGTAGAAGAGGGTGCGGATGGTGATGCCGTATTTGCCTGCACGGAGGCAGTAGCTGAATTGTTTGTCGCAGTCGGATGGTTTGTACCCAGGATAAAACTGGCTGATCCTATGGGCATAATCACGACCGGATTCGCCTAAGTGATCGCTGAGAGCAAAGAGTATACGAAGCCAGGCATCGTAAGTGGAGGTGATATCGATTTGGGCGGACTCGATTTGCTGGACGAGGGTTTCCAGGTCAATGTCGAGAGTGGGTTGGGGATGGGTATTCGTGGTGGGTAGATGGGCATTGGTGGTCATTCGGTTGTCATTGGTGGTCATTCGGTTGTCATTGGTGGTCATTCGGTTGTCATTCGTGGTCAGGCGGTGGTCATTCGTGGTGGGGTGGTGGTCATTCGTTGTCATTCGATGGTCATTCGTGGTCAGGCGGTGGTCATTCGTGGTGGGGCGGTGGTCATTCGTGGATGACGGATCGGGATCTGCTAGAGTGACAGTAATTGAAACCATGGATTCCTGACCGGGTGCATATCGTTGAAGGAAGTTTTTACCAAGCATTGTATTCGGGATTTATGAATATGTGAGGGTCATGACAGAGGAAACAGGCACGGGAGACATCCTTGCCGGAAGGATCGGCCTGAAGCTGGTAATGCTTCAGCAGATATGAGGAAAGAGAGGCGAAATACTCAGCATGTGTTCCTGACCGGGTGCATATCGTTGAAGGAAGTTTTTACCAAGCATTGTATTCGGG
>JBAXBJ010000034.1:0-40330 GCA_037142075.1 Bacteroidota bacterium | reverse complement strand
TGCAGCCAAGGTTCCGCAGACACTCTGATCTGATCCTGCTGCTGCAATTGTTGGTGTTTGCAGGTAATCTACCGTTACATCATCTGTTGATGGGGTACATGTTCCATTAGCAATCGTCCAACGAATTACATATGTTCCGTATACCGATGCGGTTGCGGTTGATGTTGCCGAGTTTGCGTCTGAGAAAGCGATAGTTCCGGGTCCTGATACGAATGTCCAGGTACCTGTTCCAACTGTAGGTGTATTTCCTGCAAGGGTTGCAGCCAAGGTTCCGCAGACACTCTGATCTGATCCTGCTGCTGCAATTGTTGGTAACGGATCAACAATAACTTGTAACAGCACTGGTGCAGCAGAACATAATGTAGTTTTATCAGTTTCTGTTACTGTAATATTGTAAGTATTTGCAGTATTCCATAAAATGGTAATATGGTATGTCCCTTGTCCTGATTCTATCACTTCACCACCATCCACAGTCCAGGTATATGTAGAGTTTGGTGATGGTGTAGGATAATCAGCCCAATATTCCCGCGTTGCGCCAACACAAGCATGGTCTGAACCTACTGTTGTCTGCGCCCACGCCCCACTTGCTCTCAATAAAAGCACCAGCGCCAGCATCCATTTTAATATTTGTATTTTCGTTTTCATATAAATGTTATTTTGTTGTTTCTTATTTGTTTTGAATTATATCGTAGGTTTCGTTATTTTAAGGTCGTCGGAACCCGGAGAAATGCGCCAGGTTGTGCGACTCCCATCTCAATACTTCGGATAGAAGCAGCAAACTCAGCCAGCGCAATGTCTTTAATTGTATTTCCATGGTTCGTTGGTATGTTTGTAGTATTTGTTTAAAGTTTGCCAGCAATGGCAGGGTTTTTACTTTGAATATATATGGTGGATCGTGAGCTAAATAAGGCCCTCCCGCTTTTTCCGCTATCCGGTGCGACCAACCGACTAAGCCCGCCGAAAGCAGCAGGAGGCTGAGCCATCGTAATATGCGTAAGCGTATTTTCATTGTTAGGTACTTTATCTAATTTATTTTTACTTGCAAAGCTTTGGCTCCTATTAGTTTATTGGTGGTAAATAGCCGATGTTGTTGGTTTGGGGTTGATGGTTACAGAAATGGAGTAGCCTGTGCTCGAACATCCTGTAGTTGAATTTTTAACCGTTAATGTTCCGTTATAAGGGGCAGCGGCGGCATCGGCCGGCACGGCTAAAACAATTGGGGTTGATGGCAGAGTTGTTCCATCTGGCACATCAATAAACCCGGCGTTGTGTGCCTCTGGGATCCAAACAATACTGTATTGATTTGGGCTTCCTGTTGCAGCACTGTATGGCAGGTTTGCCGCTGTAGTTCCTGCGCATACAGCAGGGTTACTGCCTAATGTTATTGTTGGCAGCGCATTCACCGTTACAACCGTCGCCGCCGAAACTGCCGAACAACCATGACCATCAGTTACCGTAACCGTATAAGAACCTGAAGTGGAGACGGTAATAGATTGCGTTGTTGCCCCAGTGCTCCACAAATAACTGCTGCCAACAGATGAAGTTAACAGTACAGAGCCACCTTGGCAAAATGTGGTTGGGCCACCAGCAGTAATGGTTGGTGTGGCTTGCACTGTTACACAAGCTTCGGAATTGCAATTACTACTAGAAAAAGTGTAATCAATAGGTTTGGGATCAGCATTATTTTGAAAAATAATTGCACCTGCACCATAATTACCCTCACCAGAATTGGCCCTGGTTAGGAACTGATTACTTAAAAATGTAGCATCCGCATCTGCAGGGTTGTTTGTTATCATTGCGAATACCTTGATTGATCCACTTGGATTTCCCAGAGAACTGCGGGGAATAGCAAATTCGAAGCCATGCAAGTAATCCCCAAATCCACTATTTGCCACAAAGCCTAAAAGTACAGATGTGTTCGCATCTCCTAAATAATTAAGAGAGTTTGATGTCATATTATATAAATCGAAATACACATTATTACTTGCCTGATTAATACCTAAAATATAATCAGGCTCAAAACCAGTAGCGAATGTTATTCCATTATTAAGGTTTTCCATTGAATTGCAGGGTGCATTCGTCCTGTTTGTCCAGTTACCTATTACATTATATCCTCCTGCTTGGCAATCAATAAACAATAGGACTCTATTGCCTGAACCATTAACCAAATTACCAGCAATACCGCCATATAGATAACCAGAAGTTGATTGCATATATATTGCATCAATATTGTTACCTGCCCCGAAGCCACTAGGGTTTGGGCCTCCGGCTGATGTAGCAAGTGGTGTTCCCCAAGTTGTTTCTGTGAGGTTTCCGTCAAAAAATGGCGAATACGAACGCACACAAACCTGATCAGACGGTGCCAGATTTGCATTTGGGGTATATGTATTTAAAGTTGACGAAGCACCCTGCGATGCGCCGTTCAGGAAAAACTCGAAAATGCTTCCATTCCCTGCCGTAAACAAAGGTTTTGTACCTGCACAGGCATAGGTTGGCAATAAGGTTGGAATGGGTGGCAGCGTGTTTATAACTGCCGTTGTTGTTGTTGTTGCAGTACAACTGTTTGCCGCCGTAACGGTTAAAGTATAAATTCCATTCGCCGCATAGGTTGGGCTTACAATTGAAGCGTTTTGAGTGGAGGCCGTAAACCCATTAGGCCCTGCCCATGAATAGGTTGTCATTCCGTTTGCTCCACCAGTAAGGTCTAACGTTCCACTGTCTGCACATACAGGGCCGTTGTTGCTTGATGTTGCAATTGGTAGTGCTTTTACAGTTAATTGAACGGCATTTGATGATGTATAACAAGTGCCGCCAGCATTACTTACTTCGCAGTAATATTGATAGCCATTCATGCTCATTGCTGTTGTTATCGTCAATGAGGCTGTTGTTGCACCTGCATAATTGCTGCCATTTGTTATGTTTTGCCAAGGGTCAGATCCGTTATGATATTTCCATTGATACGTATAAGGAGCTGTTCCTCCATTTGCCGCAATTATGTATGTTAAGGTTGAGCTGGCACATGTAGGAAGAGAAATAGGTTGTAGTGTAATATTTGGAGGAGTGCCTGTGCAATTTGAGATATGCGATCGGGGAGTGGACGGAGATGTGCCAGCATTGGCAACAGCAGATACCGTCCATTCGGATAAATTAGCTATTGTCGATGGATTGCATATATTAGCATTTCTAATTAATGAACTATTTCCAAACCAATCAGAGGAGTTGTATATTAGGTCAACAAGGGTGGTTCCGTTGTATAAGGCAGCACCATCATTATTTCCATTCCAGTTAAAGCAGCATCCTGATGTGCCAGTAACCCAAGCAGCATCTCCAAAGTTGTGTGGCCCCCCATCGGCAGGGTAGTTATTGCCACAAGTCATTGCTTGCCCTGGCTGTATAGTGCCAGACAAATTCCATGTAAAACATTCTGAATTGTTACCTATAGCCTTCATTTTCCAAGCTGTAAGTAAAATAGGATTGCTGGTGGGATTATAAAACTCAATATACCTGCTTGTTTGATAGCCATATAGTGGATCACATAATTCAGAAATAATAAGGTTAGAGCCATTGCCAGCACAGATGCTATTAATTTGAAACTGACTAGTACTTGCACTCGTACAGCTTGCACCTATTACGGTTATTGGCCCTGATGCAGTAACTGCGGGCACTAATGCGGTTATTGTGTTGTTATCTATAACTGTAAAAGCTGCCGAAACACCGCTAAACAGCACATTCGTAGCTCCTGTAAAATTAGTACCGGTGATTGTTACTTTTGTGCCAATCGGTCCCGTAGATGGAACAAAAGAGCTGACAACAACATTGCACAAAGCACCCTTAACTAATATATCGTCAATACGGCTTGTTCCGGTAGATGCAACTGTTGTGCCATTTGTAGCAGTATTGCTCGTCATTATCCATCGTAATTGCAGATCAACTTGGTTGCTGCAAGTTGCCGGTAAAGGAAAATCTGTCAATACTCCATTAAATGCATTCGCTGCTGTTATTGTTATTGTTGCTGAAGGCACATCAATCCAATTAGTTCCTCCATCAACACAATATTGTGCTTTAAAGTTTTTTGGACCTGTATTAGAAGATGTTTGTTTTGATGATAGAGTGATGTTGGTATATCCTTGTATATTTACCCCGATATGCCAATATTTGGTATTTGCACCATTGTCCCATCCATTATTGGATATTGCAAAAGAACCAGCCCCACCCGTACCTGTTGAATACGCAACAGACCCTGTCGAATTTGTTGTGATTATTTGTCCGGAAGCAAGGATTCCTCCATCAACAATTGTATTTTGATCTTCAAAATTCCAGTTATATAATGTAGTTTGCCCCTTCACCACCCCCACACTCCCCCACACCCCTGCCAAAGCAAGCATCAAGCGGATAATAAGGCGGTGGGTAGCAATTCGCATTTTGGATAAGTAAGAAAAGTAACAGGGCGGGGTGCACTAAGATGTTTAATGTAATGTATGCCAAAGTTAAATCAGATTTGCTTGCCAGCCATATCAATATAGAAAAAACGGGTACAACCCATAATAGTGAAGAGTCAACAAACGACTTCAAAAATACAAAAAAAGTGAATCCGTAAGGCGCTGCCGGCAGCAATGGAGGTGTGTTTTTCCGTAAGGGCAATTAACGCCTTGACAGTCTTAGGCTATCTGCCACCAAAACCGGGTGGCTTGCTTCGTATCCTGGACAAGCCAGAACTTTTCGGATAAACGTCTGACTGAGCATTCGACTGCGCTCATGCCGGAGCTATAAAGCAATGAAAAACACATAACATTAAATTTAAAATGAAAAAGTAAGGGGCTTGCAATACTTTTACATTTAGCGTTCTGTGTTAAATGTTTTTGATTCCTTGTTGTAACATTATGTTAAAAAAATTCAAATTGAAAGATTTGATTCTTTATACGCTGGTCTGTTTTTCGCTTTCGCCCGGTCGCCCCTCACCGTATCGCCCCTTCGCTCCTCACCTTGTCACCCTGGCACCTCGTCCCTCGTACACGTCACACCGTCAGTTCGCCCCTCAGCGAAACCTGCAGCAGTCTTTTAATTTCTTCGTTATTAAATCCCTGACCGAGAAGGAACATCATTTTGGCAATGGCCGATTCGGTGGTAATATCGGATCCGCCAATTACGCCTATCTGGCTGAGTTTCATGCTGGTTTCGTATTTGCCCATATCCACGGCACCACCTTTGCACTGGGTAACATTATAGATGATGATCCCCTTGCCGATCGCCTGCATCAAAGCATCAATAAACCAGGTATCGGTTGGCGCATTGCCGGCACCATAGGTCTCGAGGATAACGCCTTTGAGCCCTTCGATCTGTAGTGCGTTTTTAACGACAATTTCGGCTATGCCCGGGAAAAGTTTCAATATCAATACACTGTTGTCCAGGTTTTTGTAAACCTTCAGTTTCCTATAATTAGGTTTCAGGATTTGTTCCGTATTATAGCGGATATGCACTCCCACTTCAGCCAGGGGCGGGTAATTGCCCGAAAGGAAAGCATTAAAGTTTTCGGCATTGTATTTATTGGTGCGGTTTCCACGCATCAGCTTGTTTTCAAAATAAATGGCGACTTCAGGAACCATTGGCGTTTCTCCGATTCGTGCTGCAGCAATTTCGATGGCATTGATAAAATTATCGCGGCCATCGGTGCGGATCACGCCCATCGGTAGTTGCGATCCGGTGAAAATAACTGGTTTATTCAGGTTCTCGAGCATAAAACTCAGCATCGAAGCCGAATAAGCCATGGTATCGGTACCGTGCAGTACGACAAACCCATCGTATTTTTCGTAGTTTTCTTCGATCACTGTTGCCAGTTTTACCCAAAACGAGGGGGTCACATTGGAGGAATCGATCAGCGGGTCGAATGAAATGGATTGCAGGTTGTAATCGAAATTCCGAAGCACCGGCATCAGTTTATAAATATCTTCGAAATGATAGGGCTGCAGGGCACCGGTTAGTGGGTTTTTGACCATACCGATGGTGCCGCCGGTGTATATAATGAGTAGTGAAGGGGTCGTTTTCATGGGGTTGGGATTTTAAACTCACCCCCCGCCCCCTCTCTTTGAAGGAAAGAGAGGGGGTGGGAGCGGAGGTTCTTGTTGTTTGTTAAACTCACCCCCTGCCCCCTCTCTTTGAAGGAAAGAGAGGGGTGGGAGCGGAGGAGCATTTATTTTTAGATGGTTTTAACTCATTAATCAATTTTTGAGGGTGTAGTCACCCTCTCTTTTTAAAGAGAGGGGGTGGGAGCGGAGGTTCTTGTTGTTTGTTAAACTCACCCCTGACCCCTCTCTTTGAAGGAAAGAGAGGGGGTGGGAGCGGAGACGCATTTATTTTTAGATGGGTTTTAACTCATTAATCAATTTTTGAGGGTGTCGTCACCCCTCTCTTTTTAAAGAGAGGGGAAGGGGGTGAGTTTTCTTATCTGATTTTTACTTTTTAATAAACATTTCTTTGATGCTGTTAGTAACATAAATCTCATTTGTAACATCTTCATTTTCTATCCGAAGAACACGTATTCCAAGTTGATTTAACTCTAATGTTCGCCAATCATCAAATTCTTTTTGATTTTCATGAATTTTACCATCTATTTCTACTATCAGTTTTTCCTCAGCACAGTAAAAATCAGCAATAAAGAAATGACAATCGTAAAACACATTTTCATAAATTATCTTATGCTGTCGCAGAAATTTCTTTCCATCAATCTTCCTGTTTCTGACTAATTCCCATATAATTCGCTCGGAATCTGTCATATTTTTACGATTTTCACGACAAAGAATGGTAATAGCCTGTTTTTGTGATAATCGGTTCATTTTTGCTTGTTAAACTCACCCCCTGCCCCCTCTCTTTGAAGGAAAGAGAGGGGGTGGGAGCGGATGACATTTTTTATTTACAGTTTACATTTTTGTCAATTTGAACATATTTCTTGAAGCCTTGGGTGAGTTTCTAATCAGTTTTACAAATTATTTTAAAAGCCATTTTGAGGGTGCAGTCACCCCTCTCTTTTTAAAGAGAGGGGCCGGGGGTGAGTTCCTACATGGCAAAACCAAATAACTTCCTTGCATTCTGAGTTGTAATCTCTGCCGCTTCTTCTATCGACCTGCCGCAAAGTTCCGCCACTTTTTCAGCAATCACAGGAATATAGGCAGGCTCGTTCCGTTTACCGCGATAGGGCGTCGGAGCCAGGAAAGGCGCATCGGTTTCGAGTATAATATGCTCCGGCCCCACCGCAGAAACAACTTTCTGAAGCCCCGAATTTTTAAAAGTCACCACACCTCCTATTCCTAACATAAAACCCGCATCTATCACGCGCCGGGCCTGCATTTCATCCCCGGGAAAACAATGAAAAACTCCTCTCAATTCCGAACCTGTTTCCTGTTTCAGTATATGCCAGACTTCATCAAACGATTTGCGCACATGAATAGCTACCGGCAGATTGTGTTTTTTTGCAAGTTGTAACTGAAAAAGGAACACTTCTTCCTGCAAACCCTGGTGCGTTCTGTCCCAGTAGAGATCAATGCCTATTTCGCCAATGGCAATAAATTTAACGGTTTCGAGGTTTTTTTTAAGTTCAGTTAATTCATTGTCAATGCTTTCGGGCAAAACCGAGGTGGGGTGAATCCCGGCCATGGGAAAACAGTTTTTCGGAAATTGAGTGCAGAGTTCAAACATCGGTTTCCATGAAGTGGTATCAATATTAGGCAGCAGCATTTTTTCCACCCCACAGGAAATGGCTCGCTGAACAACGGCTTCCCTGTCGGTTTCAAATTCACTTAAATACAAATGGGTATGTGTGTCGATAAATTGCATGACGCAAAAGTACAACAACAAATAGGATTGAAGATATGAAGTGTTTTATTGGTTGGTAATAACAAATATCCGAAGTTTGTGTTGTTATATGGATCACAAAACCTCGCTGAAATGAAATTATATCCTATTCACACCGGCAATCTCAAACTCGATGGCGGTGCCATGTTTGGCGTTGTGCCAAAAAGCATCTGGAACAGGGCGTATCCTGCCGATGAGAACAACCTGATAAACCTTGCCATGCGCTGCCTGCTGGTGGTGGATGGCGACAGGCGAATATTGATTGACAATGGGATAGGGGAGAAGCAGGATGAAAAATTCTTTGCGCATTATTTTCTCAATGGCGATCAGAATCTGATAAGTTCTTTATTCGAAGCCGGTTTTATGCCTGAAGACATAACCGATGTTTTTCTCACGCATCTGCATTTCGATCATTGTGGAGGTACCGTTAAAAACAATGCCAGCCGCACAGGATATGAATTAACCTTCCCGAATGCTGTGCATTGGCTGAGCAAACCACAGTGGGATTGGGCGACCCGTCCGAACCGCCGCGAAAAAGCCTCATTTCTGCACGAAAACATGATTCCTGTTGCCGAAAGTGAAAAACTGAAATTATTCGACGGACCTTTTGAGTTGATTCCCGGTTTCGACGTCAGAATTTATAACGGGCACACCGTTGGCCAGGCTATTCCCTTTATCACAGCAGGAAATCATACCGTTGTTTTTATGGCGGATACAACACCTACGGCAGCGCACGTGCCGCTTCCGTATATTATGAGTTATGATACGCAACCCTTGATTTCGCTTACCGAAAAGGAAGCTTTTATGATAGAAGCGGCTGAAAATCAATATATTTTATTTTTTGAACATGACGCTTATAACGAATGTTGCATTGTGGAAAATACGGAAAAGGGAATCAAGGTCAAAGAGACAATGAATTTAGAAAAAGCATTGGAAAGAAATTGAACTTTGACACCGAACCCCATTCTTTTAGTATATTCGCAGTATGAATCACAAAGAAATACCGATATTCGAACAGCGCATCTTTTGGGATGTTAACTTTGAGCAATTGGATTACGATGCCAAAGCCAATTTCATAATCGAACGGGTTTTTGAGCGTGGCGATGTTGAGGATATTCGCCAATGCAGAAGATATTATGGCGACGAAAAAGTGACATCGGCCTTGTTGAATGCAAAGTATTTACCACTTCATACCATCCATTTTGCCAGTGCCATTATTGATCGGCCAGTAAATGAATTCAGATGCTACATATTGAGACAGTTGAACCCCGGACTTTTTCCTTACTAAAAGAGTTGATGGCTATCCCCTCGCTTCAGTCATTTTCATTGGTGGGAGGAACAGCCTTGTCACTTCGGTATGGCCATCGCAGTTCGATTGACCTGGATTTATTTTTCCATGAAGAATTTGATCAAAATTCACTCATACAGGCACTTGAATCAGAGTTTAAACACAGGTTTGTTTATAAACGGCAACACACGCAGTTCGGAATATTCTGTTTTATTGATAACATTAAAGTCGATCTTTATTGATAACATTAAAGTCGATCTTATTCATTATCCACACAATCTTATTGCTGCAATTGAGGAAGAAGCCGGCATACGAATGTATGGCAGTGCTGATATTTCGGCCATGAAAATCCAGGCTATACTTGGGTGTGCTATGAAAAAAGATTTCTGGGATTTATACGAATTGCTTGAGCATTATTCACTGCAGCAAATTATGGAATGGCATAAACAGAAATATGCCAGTCAAATGCTGGCAATCAGTATTCCACAAGCTATTACCTACTTTGTTGATGCTGACGAAAGCGAAACTCCGGTAAGTTTTAAAAATCAAACATGGAACAGTGTTAAAAAAGGTATTCAGCAAGTGGTTAGTGAATATTTAAGATAAGGTATTCATTGATTCCATATAAATGCAGAAGCCTCTCAATGAATGATATATTCACAAAACTGAATAATTAATTTAAAAATCCTTTCCATTTCAAAATATTATGTAATTTAGGTTTCATTATCCGGTGCTTTTCATGCCGTTTGATAATGCCTTATCGTATTTCCCTCTCCTTTAAAACTCAGTGATTTGTATAGAATCGAGTCAAAAATCAATATTCATTCGCCCGAGTATCTTGCGAATCTTCAGGCGTATGACGGTATCATGCAACAGTACCGCACTACCCTCAGCGGAGTAGTAAACGGATCGCCATCTGCCATTGTAAACCGGCATAAGGAACGCGGTAAATTGCTGGCCCGCGAACGCATTGATCACCTGATTGATCCCAACACACCTTTTTTGGAACTTTCCACCATGGCTGCTTTTGGCATGTACGATAACGGGTTTCCGGCAGCCGGAATTATCTCCGGCATTGGCGTGATTCACGGCCGCGAAACTATGATTGTTGCCAACGATGCCACTGTAAAAGGAGGAACTTACGTTGCCGAAACCATCAAAAAACACGTCAGGGCTCAGGAAATTGCCATGGAAAATCATCTTCCATGTGTATACCTGGTCGATTCGGGCGGGGTTTTTCTGCCCGAGCAGGCCAAGGTTTTTCCGGATAAATACGATTTTGGGCGATTCTTTTTCAACCAGGCGCGCATGTCGGCCGAGGGAATTCCCCAGATCGCGGTGGTGATGGGCTCATGTACCGCAGGCGGCGCCTATGTTCCGGCCATGAGCGACGAGGTAATCATTGTCCGCAACCAGGGAACCATCTTTATCGGTGGACCGCCTTTGGTAAAAGCCGCTACCGGCGAAGAAGTAACAGCCGAAGAACTGGGAGGAGCCGAAGTACATACCTCCATCTCGGGCGTTGCCGATCATATCGCCGAAAACGACAGCCATGCCTTACAGATTTGCCGCGATATTTTTTCCACCCTCCGAAAACCTAAAAAACAGTTCCTCGAACTTGTCGCTATAGAAGAACCTTTTTACGATCCCATGGAATTGTATGGCATTGCCCCGGTCGATTTGCGCAAACCGGTGGATGCACACGAAATTATTGCCCGGATGGTGGACGGAAGCCGTTTTCACGAATTCAAGGCACTCTACGCGCCGACAATCGTTACAGGTTTTGCCCACATCATGGGAATGCCAATCGGAATCGTGGCGAGCAACGGCGTATTGTTTTCCGAAACGGCTTTGAAAGGAGCACATTTTATCGAACTCTGTACCTCGCGAAACGTTCCAATACTTTTCCTGCAGAATATTACCGGCTTCATTGTTGGTAAGGAATACGAACGCCGCGGTATTGCCCGCGATGGCGCCAAATTGGTACATGCGGTAGCAAATGCGCGTGTTCCCAAGTTCACTGTCGTTTTCGGCGGATCCTTTGGTGCCGGAAACTATGCTATGGCAGGCCGGGCATACGAACCGCGACTGCTATTTATGTGGCCTAATTCGAAAATCAGTGTCATGGGTGGCGAACAGGCGGCAGGAGTTCTCATCACCGTAAAGGAAGAACAACTAAAAGCGAAAGGCCTTACCCTGAAAGATGCCGACCGCGACGAAATGAAGAATTCCATTCTTAAAAAATACGAGGAAGAAGGTTCTGCCTATTTCAGCACAGCCCGTTTGTGGGACGATGGAATTATCGATCCCGTTGATACCCGTAAAATATTGGCTATGGGAATTGCCGCTTCGATGAATAAACAATGGGAAGAGACGAAGTATGGGGTGTTCAGAATGTAGAGTTTATTGAGATGGAACAAGAAGGTGAGTGTTGAAAAGGTGAAAGGTGACAGGGCGAGGGGTGACAAGGCGAGGGATTTGATGACTTTGAGTTCCTTTTTAAACTTTAATTTTTGCTCTTTGAATTCCCATTTATAATCTCAGCCAAATCATTTGTTCCTGGTGTAAAAAAAATAAAAACAAAAAATGAGTAACTATACAACCATAAAACTTGAAACCGGAAACGGTATTGCTACCATTTTGCTTAACCGTCCAGATATCCGCAATGCTTTTAACGAAGTAATGATAGCTGAACTTACCGACGTTTTTAAGATGGCCGGAAAAATGGACGATGTCCGCGTTATTATTCTGAAAGGCGAAGGAAAATCTTTTTGTGCCGGTGCCGATCTCAACTGGATGCGCGATGTTTCCAATTACAGTTATGAGCAAAACTATGCCGAAAGCTATCGTTTGTCGGAATGCTTTTACTCCATTTATTCATCCCCAAAACCTACTATTGCCGTTGTTCATGGGGCGGCCATCGGTGGAGCCAACGGGCTTCTGGCAGCATGCGATATCGCGGTTTGCGATGATACCACCGTGTTTTCACTCAGCGAAGTTAAAATTGGCATCGTACCGGCCTGTATTTCGCCTTACGTGATAAAACGGGTGGGCGAATATGGGGCACGCGAGCTTATGCTCACCGGAAGACGTATCAACGGACAGGAAGCTGAAAATTATAGACTGGTTAACAAATCACTTCCGGTCGATCAGGTCGAAAGTTATATTGATCAAATGGTTCAGATGCTGCTTACCAGCGGCCCTGCTGCCATTACACACTGTAAAAACCTGATTGATAAAGTGGTGAACCATATCGGCCTGAACGAAGCCCTTAATTACACAGCACAAATGATTGCCGAAATACGTGCTTCGGAAGAAGGACAGGAAGGCATGGCTGCATTTCTGGAAAAACGAAAACCGGGTTGGGTTAAGTAAAATTGCGGATTGCGGATTTCGGATTGCGGATTTCCGACGAGTTTATGAGGAGATTGGTCAAAAGATTGTAAATTATAGAATGGATAAGTACGAACTTCAAAACAGAACAAAAAAGCTGGCAATTAGTGTAATCATGCTAACAAAGAAAATTCCGTTGAGCCAGGAAGGCAAAGTTATTTCCAGCCAAATTATCAGATCAGTAACATCTGTAGCTGCTAACTACAGGGCCGCTTGCAGAGGCAAGTCACCAAAAGATTTTATTTCAAAAATGGGGATTGTTGAAGAAGAATGTGATGAAACAATATTTTGGCTGGAAATCATTGAGGAACTTCAGATGGTTTCGGAAATAGAAGAACTCATAACCTTAAAAAAGGAAGCCAATGAAATCCTTTCTATCACAGTTGCATCTATCAAAACAGTCAAGAATAAGCTATAATCTCAGCACAATCCGAAATCCGCAATCCGCAATCCGCAATCTGAAATCCCCAATCCAAATTCCATAAATGATCAAAAAACTCCTCATAGCCAATCGTGGCGAAATCGCAGTCAGGATTATACGTACAGCCCGCCGAATGGGCATCCGTACCGTAGCCATTTATTCCGAAATTGACAAAAGCAGCCTGCACCATAGTTTTGCTGACGAAGCATATTGTATCGGCAAATCCGAACTTTCGGAAACGTATCTTAATATTCCAGCTATCATCCACATTGCCAAAAGCAGCCATTGCGATGCATTACATCCGGGGTATGGTTTTCTGTCCGAAAACCCGGCTTTGGTGAAGGCGTGTAAAGCAGCCGGGATCCTGTTTGTAGGGCCGGAGGCTCACGTTATGGAGGTAATGGGCAACAAGGTCGAAGCGCGGAACTTTGTTGAATCGATTGGAGTCCCTTTGAGCAAAGGCTTGTCGGGCGATGTGGCAACCATTCTCAGCAAGGTTGATGAAATAGGATTTCCTGTCCTGGTGAAAGCTGCCGGTGGGGGCGGAGGTAAAGGAATGCGGATTGTAAACGAGAAGGAAAACCTGGCCGAAGCTCTGGAAGCCGCTTCACGCGAAGCGAAGAACTATTTTTCAGACGGTACGGTATATGTCGAAAAATTCCTGCAGGAACCTCGCCATATCGAAGTTCAGATTTTGGGTGATATTCATGGAAATGTGATCCACCTCTTCGAACGCGAATGTACCATACAAAGGCGCTACCAGAAAATTATCGAAGAGGCTCCTTCGCCGACGCTTACACCGGAGCTGCGCTCCAGAATGGGCGACGCTGCCGTTGCCATCGGCAAAGCCATCAACTATTCGGGTGCCGGAACTATAGAGTTCCTGGTAGACAAGCAGCTGAATTTCTATTTCCTGGAAATGAATACACGTATACAGGTCGAACATCCTGTTACTGAGCTTACTACGGGGATAGATATCGTGGAAGAACAACTTTTTATAGCTTCAGGCGAAGTGCTCCGGTTAATACAGCAGGATGTACATCAGCAGGGTCATTCCATCGAATGCCGTATTTATGCCGAAGACCCGGCCAATAATTTTATGCCTTCGCCCGGAAACCTTTCACTCTACCAAAAACCTGCCGGCGATTTCATCAGGGTGGATGATGCCATGAATAAGCCTTACCAGGTAAGCAGTTTCTTTGATCCTATGATCGCCAAACTGATCACTCATGGTGAAACCCGCGAGCAAGCCCGGTTCCAAATGATTGATGCTTTAAACCATTACGGCATACACGGTATAAAAAACAACATCAGTTACCTCAATGCTATCATGCAAAGCGAAGCTTTCATCAATAATGAAATTTCGACTGGTTTTTGTTCCGAACATGCTGAATCTTTGAATGCAGTTAGCAACGATAACAGGAATTCAATTCCCCTAATGCTGCCGCTGGCTGCTTCGATAGTAAGTAAATCAAAACAAACAGGGAATGCATCTCATAAAAATCAGGACAATTCCGAAAGTATCTGGAACAAAATAGGATATTGGCGATCTTTAATGCAGCCGGAATTGGAACTGGAGGGGAAAATTTATCGTTGCCTTATCCGTGATTATACATCCGACAGGCTTTCTGCCGAAATTGATGGCAATCCGTTAAGTATCCTGTACGAGGAATTGGAGGATGAACAAAGTATTGAAATTCAACTGAATGGTGATTTATTCACAGCCTTTATTTCGCACCCTGAGCCAGGAAAAGTGATCGTGAGTTATCATACACATGTTTTCGAAGTATTGCGGAAGGATATTTTGCCTGCACAATCCGATTTTAATACGGTTTCGGCTACAGTCGGCGAAAGTGGCAGCAATATTACTTCGCCCATGCCCGGGAAAGTGATTAAAATTGCAGTAAAACAAGGCGATACTGTTTCGACGGGGGATCTGCTGCTTGTTGTTGAAGCTATGAAGATGGAAAATAATATTCTGAGCCCCGCCGATGCTGTTATTGATAAAATAAATGTTTCAACTGGAGAGTTGGTGGATAGCAATAAAACTTTGGTTCATTTATCAGCTCCAAAGTAGAAACAGTACTCGAATTTGTTTGTTTAATGAAGATAAAATGAAACTTAAGTTCCGGAAAATTCGACGGATTACATGGAATAGTTTAACAAACAGGAAAGAAATATGAAAGAGAACGCAAGGATTGAAGCTTTTAGCGACGGTGTTTTTGCAATTGCAATTACACTTCTCATTCTAGAAATAAAAGTACCTCACCCCGATACAATTCATTCGATTTCAGATCTTTGGAACAGCTTGCTGCGTCTCTGGCCATCCTTTTTTGCTTTTTTCCTGAGTTTTGGGATCATCCTGGTGTCATGGGTAAATCACCACTATTTGTTCAATACACTCGACAAGTCATCGCGCACCTTCCTGTATGCCAATGGTTTTCTGCTTCTTACTATCACCTTTATGCCCTTTCCTACGGCTTTATTGGCCGAATATATCGGAACAGAATATGCAAAACCCGCCATTGCGTTTTACTGTTTTGGAGGAGTAGTGAATTGCATTGGGTGGATACTGCTGCTACATACAGTTATAAAACCCAAACTGCTTACACATCAAAGCGTTAACATAGACGTTATTCAGGGAATAAAACGCACAACCCAGCTCGGGTTTGTAGTTTATGCGTTTTCAACCGTACTGGCATTCTGGTTTCCTTTTGTAGCACTGGCGATGAATTTATTGTTGTGGATCGTCTGGATAACACTGTCGATCAATGCTAAAAATACCTGAATCACTTATTCATAAATCATTAATTTCCAGCCAATATGGATTTCCACCTTACCGAAGAACAACAAAGTATCCGCAAAGCGGTCCGCGATTTTGCCGAACGCGAAATAAAACCTTTGGCCCGCGAACTCGATGACGAAGGTCGTTTTTCGACCGAATTAACTTTGAGCATGGGTCAGCTTGGATTATTCGGCATCAGCACCCCCGTGGATTATGGCGGACAAGGCATGGACACATTATCCTATATCATTGCCGTTGAAGAGCTTGCCCGTGTGGATGGGTCACAGGCTGCAACTGTGGCTGCGCATAATTCGCTGGGTATAGGGCCCTTATTTTATTATGGAACCGAAAAGCAGAAACAAAAATACATTCCACAATTGTGTACCGGTGAGGCTCTTTGGGCTTTCGGACTTACGGAACCCGATGCCGGCAGCGACTCCCGTGGAACCCGCACCCGCGCTCATATCGAGAATGGTGAGTGGGTGATCACCGGTTCAAAAATATTTATAACCAACGGGGCTTCGGATATTTCGGTCGGCGCCACCGTACAGGCTGTAACCGGCGAGACGAGTGGCAAAAAAGAATTTACTACCATTATTGTCGAAAAGGATACACCCGGATTTACACGCCGCGCCATGCATGGCAAAATGATGTGGCGTGCCAGCGATACAGCCGAGCTTTTCTTCGATGAGTGCCGTGTACCGTATGAAAATGTACTTGGGAAAGTGGGTGATGGCTCCCGGATTATGCTAAGCACGTTGGACAATGGCCGTTTATCCATTGCAGCCATGGGTTTGGGCTGTGCACAAGGGGCTTTCGAGATGGCATTAAGTTATGCACAGGAGCGCAAGCAATTCGGGCAACCCATTTCTAAATTCCAGGCTATTGGGTTTAAACTGGCAGATATGGCAACAAAAATTGAACTCGCCCGTACGCTCCTTTACAAAGCTTGCTGGCTGAAAGACAATCATTTGCCTTTTGCAAAAGAAGCTGCGATGTCGAAACTTTATTGCTCTGAAATAGCTAAAGAAGTGACTGATGAAGCCGTTCAGATTCACGGAGGATATGGACTGATGAAAGATTACCCTATCGAACGCTTTTACCGCGACCAGCGTTTGCTGCAAATAGGTGAAGGAACTTCGGAAATACAAAGGATGGTGATATCGAGGTATATAGGATGCTGACCGGAGAGATGCTTGATAATATGGGGCGACTACAAAGCTAAATCCAGCGAATGTGTTATAGCTTCGAGAAAAGCGATATTTTGCTGTCATCACTATAAAGAATGCTCTTTAAACTGGCTCTTTTCAGGTAGGCATCTAATACATCAACCACGAACGGGTTCTTTAAGTTGATATATTGTATCGAGATAGTGAAATAATTATTTTCGAAACAGATAACCGAATCATTGGTATCGCGTATAAAAAATAAATCCCTGTCAAATGGCAAGGTGATATCGTATTTCGAAACCAACATTTCTACAATTTTTGTAGTGTTTTCCTTTGAAACATCACTAAAAATATATTCACCCATGAAGAAAATATTGTTGGCGAAAAAGTAGTGCTCTCTGATAGTATTGCCCATTATTTCCTCTGAAAATCCCATTATTCTGACAGTAAATTTATCTGAAAACGAATAAATATTGAAACGCGCCGGCTTTCCTTTCCTTTTCAGAACCGAAAGTTTTGCATTAAAAGGAATGGATCCGAAGTCAATCGTTTTATTAGTAAAGGGTATTTCCTCCATTGAATTTTTGGAGGCAAAATTGGAAAAATGGCTTACCAGATCATCCTCAATGCAGATAGGGTATGGATTTTCAAGGTAGTAAATTCTCTTAAATTGGGTAATGTATTTTAAACTATAAGGACCATAAATAGAACGAATTGCTGAAAGCCTGATCGATTTCAAATTGACAATGAGATATACAACAAAGGCAAATAAAACTGCATATATGCTCAGAGTAATATAATGGTTCATAATATGTATTTAGAGTAATATTTACTCTGCAAAAATACAAATTCTTTCGTCTTAAAAAAAACGTCCGACATATTTATGTTCCGACATATAATGTGGTTAAAATAGCTAGGATTGAAATCAGGAATTTATTTATGAGTTTGAAATTCTGCATTTTAGCTAAATTCTATTTTATAGTGTCAAACCCCCATCCGTTTCCTTTGTAATAGACTACTTCATTAATCCCGGCCTCTTCCAGTAACGAAAATCCCTGCTCCATTGCCAGATCAATTTCGTAAGGTTTGTGGGCGTCGGAATTTACCATTACCGGTATGCGCATTTCCCTGATCAACTTTAAGATGTCAATTCCCGGGTAGGTCGTTTCAGACCGCATCTTATAAATGCCGCGCGTGTTTACTTCGACAATAATATCGCGGTCCTGTATCAATTCCAGGGTTTCGCTTACCAATTCTTTGTACCAGAGTTCATCTTCCCTGAAAAAGCGCCCGCGGTTGTGCATCTTTATTTTATCGAAATGACCGATAACATCAAAATGCTGTGATTCAATCATTTCGTTCAACTGCCGGTAATAAGTTGTAACGGCTTTTTTAATGTCACCGCTAAATAATTGATTCAATCCCTCATCGTAAGTTTCGTAGTTAGGACCATCAGTGAACCAAAGTTCTTCGCTGTTTTCGGGTCGCACCAAGTGTATTGAGCCAATCAGGTAATCAAGTTTATACTCTGCTTTAACTTTACTAAAGTTTTCGGATATACCGGGAATGAAATCCATTTCCATGCCTGTATAAACAGCTATCTTATCGCTGTACTTATGTTTCAGGTTTTGCATCAAGTCGATGTATTCCGCTTTGTTTTCCTTGCGAAACGAAAACGAATTTTCGAATGGCAATGGCGAATGCTCCGTAAAACCCAGGATGTTAAACCCTTTGGCAATAGCTTCTATAATATATTCTTCCGGCTGCGACGAGCCGTCGGAGAATAAACTGTGGGTATGGTGGTTGGTAAGCATGTGGGATGTGGAATGTGGAATGTGAGATGTGAGATGTGCGGGATGGTTGTAAAACTATGTATTTGCCACAATTTTATATACTTTGTCGCTGCGCCTGACGGCGCGGGTAACAGGGAATGTCGGGTTTTCGCCTTTAACGGCAATCTCGCAAGGCTGCTCATTTTTAACCAGTCTCGAAACTACGGCTTCGTAAACGCCGGTGGTCGGGCCGATAATTTCTATTAGGTCGCCATTCGAAATATCGTGCGAATCCATGCGTATATGAGCAATACCCAGTTTGCCGAAGTAATTGGCAACCATTCCCACGTATATTTTCTTCGTGGTAGCCAGCGAACCATGCACAGGCGACCAATCGCCCAGTTTTCTGCCCATATAATAACCTTCCCAGAAACCGCGGTTATATACGGTGGCAAGTTCGGTATCCCAACGTTCCACATTTTCGGCAGTAAATTCGCCGTTAAACCAGGCACTCACGGCCTCGCTGTAACAGCGCGTAACGGTCTTCACGTATTCCGGCGAACGGCCGCGACCTTCAATTTTCAGTACCGTAACACCCGCATCCAGCACTTTATCAAGCAGATGAATGGTTTTCAAATCTTTGGGTGACATTATGTATTCATTGTCGATTTCCAGTTCGGTATCGCTTTCCTTATCTTTGACCGTGTACGAACGCCGGCAGTCCTGAAGGCAGGCACCGCGGTTGGCCGAAGTGTTGTGATTGTGCAGGCTCAGGTAGCACTTGCCGCTCACGGCCATACACAATGCCCCGTGAACAAATATCTCGATTTTAATCAGTTCGCCTTTGGGTCCACGGATATTTTGTTCGCGAATCTGACCAGTGATGGCAGCCACCTGAACCAGTGTAAGTTCCCGGGCAGTAACTATTACATCGGCATAACGCGAATAAAATTTCACCGCCGAAATGTTGGTAATATTGCATTGTGTCGAAATGTGAATTTCGAGACCTTGATCTTTTGCATATTCCAGCACGGCAAGGTCGGAAGCGATGATGGCCGTTACACCGTGTGTTTTGGCTGCATCAATGGTACGCTGTACTTCCTCAATTTCGTTATCAAAAATAACCGTGTTCATCGTAAGGTAACTCTTGACTTTAAACTGACGGCAGATACGGGTAATTTTTGCCAGGTCGTCAAGTGTAAAATTCACACTCGAACGGGCGCGCATATTCAGTTTCCCTACACCAAAATACACCGATCCGGCACCTCCTTGTATAGCAGCCATCAATGACTCGTAGGAGCCAACGGGCGACATGATTTCTATTTCCTGTACCGGCATTTTTTGCTTTTTGTGCAAAGGTAGCTCATTTCGATATTTCCATGGGGCCAAATCAAGAACCGGCTAACAATTCAGCCACTAAGCCAAGGTCGTAAGCACCTGAATACCGGCTTATTGGCATTTTTATTCTTTAAAGGAATTATTTCATATCCAAAAGAACTAATATCTACAGGTTTGATGAACATCCGGATTTGCCACAGGGCCTAAAAACCCATGCTATACTGGTTAATTCTTAATAGAGGTGCTGATGTTTGATAAAGGCAATAAATCCGGCTGTTCAGAAAGGCCCATAATGTTGTTATAATACAATCCGCAGTAAACTGAAAGAGAGACACATAGGTCTCTCTTTAATGAAATAAATATCAAATTCTTTTTGGATCCAATATGCAGCATGCAAATGTCAGATCCGGAAAACTAGTTTTTGATGAATTCGGCATTTGCATTAATCAACACTTCATCGCTAACAACTGCGGTTGGAATTCCTCCACCGATTCCAAAATCCGAACGGTTTAATTTGCCGGTAATTTTAAATCCGGCTATCGTTTTTTTGCTCATCGGGTTTGTTCCTGTTCTGGCAACTACATCCAGGGTAACAGGTTTTGAAATTCCGTGCATAGTCAGGTTCCCCTTAACAACGTAGGTATTGGCATCTTTACCCTTTTTGAAGGAATTGCTTTTAAATGTAACCGTTGGAAATTGAGCTACATCAAAAAAGTCAGGGCTTTGCAAATGACTATCCCTCTTTTCGTTATCGGTGCTTATCGAGGCAGCATCTGCCGAGAATTCGACAACGGCATCAGAAAAGTCCGCCTTGCTTGTAGTAAGAGTTGCGGTCGCTTTTTTGAATGAGCCTTCCACGTCCGATATCATCATGTGTGTCACGCTGAAACCCACTTTGGCGTGCGCATTGTCGTAAGTCCAGCTGGTATTGGTTACAACAGTAAAGGAAAAGAAAATGGCTGTTAAAAACAGCATTGAAATTGATGTGATTTTTTTCATTTTTAGTGATGGGTATTGGTTTATAAATTATTAATAATGAGAATTTTAAACGAAATTTTTCGTGTATTTTCAGGTCGAAGTTATCATTGTAAATAAATTCAATTTCATTGATCTGATCTATTTTTGAAACAGTCGGTAAAAAACTGTGATAGAATTTTTATTTCCACGTTTAAAGCACTCAACCAGAAATAAACATCCAAAATTATGGATTGTTTAAGCGGAAGAAGAAAATAATTAAACACTTTCATATTTCACCCGTGTCTTTTTTATTCAAAAATTATTTTGTAAAATATTATATATACTTGATAATCAGCTTATAAAATCCACTAAGTACCTTCCTGTTTAATCGCAGTTGAGCGTCGATGACCATTACTACATAATTGTTTTTTTTGATTTATTAACAAAATTCAATTTCTCACAACCTTTTCGAGAAGTTGGTAAAACTTCACTGAATTTTGCTCCCTGATTTGATAAAACAGTAAATTTGAGGCTCGATTCCAGCTAGTTCTCTGTTAGATTTGACATTTATCTGAACCTGCAGGGACTTTTGTAATTTTATAATATCGCACCATTGACTGAAAACAAGGTTTTTGAAAAAGCGGATTACACTGCAACCCCTTTATCCAAAGGAGAATATGAGAATTGCACTTTTAAAAACTGCAACTTTTATACTGCCGATTTAGGAAATATAATTTTTCGTGAATGCAGGTTTGAGGGATGCGATTTTAGTTTGGCTAAACTTAAAAACACCACGCTCAACGATATCAAATTTGCAAACTGTAAGTTATTAGGTGTGCTTTTCAGCGAATGCAACAGTTTCCTGCTCTCTTTCGGGTTCGAAAACTGTATTCTGAAAATGGCCGTATTTTACAGGCTGAAACTAAAAAAAACAAATTTCAGCAACTGCAACCTCCAGGAAACCGATTTCACGGAAGCTGACCTTACGAGTTCCCTCTTCGAAAGTTGCGATATGTACCGTGCAGTTTTTTACAACACAAACCTTGAAAAGGCCGATTTTCGTACATCCTTCAATTACACTTTCGATCCGGAGCGAAACCGGATCCGGAAAGCAAGATTTTCAAGATTGGGAGTTACCGGTCTGTTGGAAAAGTATAATATTGAAATAGAATAATTTACCATCTACAGGCCGGAATCGAAGGAATAAATTAACATCAAAAACATTAATAAAATGAAAAGAATCAGCTTTATGCTCCTTTCAATGGGGATTAGCATTTTATCCATGGCTCAGCCAAAATCCAATGCTAATTTTGATCGGTATTTCAATGCCGGAACCATGCGCGTTGATTACTTCCACACCGGTACTATAGCCGAAGAACACTTTTCGCTGGATCGGATCCTTAACGACGGTTCATGGGCGGGAAGCGAAACGGTGTTGTTAGATGGATTAAACCGCGGGCTCTATTTTTTTAAAATCACGGATACCGTAACAAATATGTTGCTTTACAGCCGGGGCTTTGCCTGCATTTTCGGCGAATGGCAGACAACAGGCGATCCAGCCTGGGGCACTTTTCATGAATCGTTGCGCTTTCCCTGGCCAAAGTTACCGGTTAAACTTACCATCGAAAAACGGGATGCCAAAAACAACTTTACGCCTGTCTGGAGCCTGATTATTGACCCGAAAGCCAGGTATGTAAATCCTTCTGTACTTAAAAGTGCGTATAAGACTTTCCCGTATATCGAAAATGGCAAAACCAGTAACCATGTGGATATTGTAATCCTGGGTGACGGCTACACGGATGATGAGATGGCAAAATTCCATAACGACGTTGCCACACTCACGGATGAATTGTTCACCGTTGAACCTTTCAAATCGCGGAAAGCCGATTTCAATGTAAGGGCTGTCGAAACTCCTTCGGCTACAAGCGGCGTAAACAAACCTCATCCAGGCGTTTTTAACCGTACACCACTTTCGATGTCGTATGGAGCTTTTGATTCAGAAAGGTATGCGCTTTCATACGACAACCGAACCATACGTGATGTAGCTGCCAGCGTTCCTTACGATTATATGTTCATACTAATTAACGAGCGCACCTACGGAGGTGGCGGTATTTTTAACCTTTATTCGACGGTAGCCGCTGACAACAAATTTTCACGGTATATTTTCGTACATGAATTCGGGCATTGCTTTGCTGCGCTTGCCGACGAATATTACACCTCCGATGTGTCGTATCAATCACCCGAAATAACTGTTGAGCCTTGGGAGCCCAACGTTACTGCGCTATTCGAACCCTCAAACCTGAAATGGAAGACGTTGGTGAAGCCAAATACACCTATCCCGACACCCTGGGAAAAGACTGAATTTGATAATTTTAGTTACGGAATTCAGAAAGAAAGACGTGCTTTAAGAGCTGCAAACGTTCCGGAAACTGAAATGGAAGCATTATTTGATCGTGAGAAAAAAACCTCGCTCGAAATGTTTGATAAAAATAAGTACAAGGATGCAACAGGAGCCTTTGAAGGTGGCAACTATATGCAATTTGGCATTTACCGATCGGCACTCGATTGTATAATGTTCACCCGTAACAAACAGGAATTTTGTCCTGCATGCACAAAAGCAATTTCAGAAGTAATTGATATGTATTCGAGGTAAAATAACCCAAATACAACATATAATTCTCAGTTCAGGAAACTTCTTAGCGACAGTTATTAGGGAAACGAATTCCTTATAGCAATCTCAGTCCAAAATTTAAGACCACCCTGTAGAAAAACAGCAAAGCTACAACCAGGATAATCAGGCTCCACTTAAAGTAGTTTTTCTGCATAACCCCTTGCTTGTGAATGTTTTTATATTTAGTGGCATCGAAATTAAGCATGACCGGTATCAGGGCTAATCCAGGAGTTATTGTTTTGAGGATCAGAGGAATGTAAAATGTTGGTAATGTAATAAGAAACAGGATAACTACCCCTGCCAACCATGGAAGAATAACCTGGCTAATGACGAAGAAAAGCCTGAATTCGGATCTGATAAGCGTAGTTGAACTTGACGAAATAAGGAAAAGCGGTGTTGCTTGCCAACCTATAACAAGCATAGCCACAAAGGCGATTGCAGTAAAAATGATTTCTTCAATATCGAAAACATTACTCAGAAACAGCCATTCGGATACAAAAATAAATTCGGTTCGTGTAAAAAAACCGGCTATATATGCTCCGAAGAACATATTACAGCCACAAATAAACCCCCACAGGTAGAACAGCTTAAACCGTTTAAGAATCTTATGTGTAGAAAAATATAATTTCAGGAATACAAATGCCAGCATTAATGAAATGATAGGTCCGGCAGCGAAGATCAGCACCAGATTTGTTCGGGTATATAATGGGTCGTAATCGCTGATCGCGAACTTCAGCTTGTAAAAATACCAGATCACCGGTATATTGAATGAAGAAGCGATAATTATAGTAACCAGCTGATAAACAACATATGTCAACAAAAAGGCAAGAACAAAATAGGCTGTGGAATAAAGAAATGATAGCCCGAATTTTTTTCTTATTTCCGAAGTGGTAACCAGTTTTGTGAAGTTGGCGAGGATTTCCTTCCGCTCTTTCTTTTTAAGTGCTTTCCGTTCGGCACTTGTCATGTTATAAATATACAAATATCCTCCGCCTTCGGCTCTGCGTTTTTTACGGGGAAACAGAGCCTTCCAAGGATTTTCACGGAATTTTGAATACCACTTTTCCCGGGCAACTTTTCGATCGTGTTTTTCAATAGATTTAATTTGTTTCATCCGGCGCTCTAAGGAGTTTAAATCCCTATTGGCAAACGGATTAGCAATAAACTTAAGAAATCTTTTTGTGAATTTTGCCCATATTTCACCCCTTTCCTGGCTTTGGCGTTTTTTAACATATTCTTTTTTACGGGCTTGCGAACGCAGCTTGCTTTCAAGTAGTTTTTGTTGGTCAATAGCTGCCAAAGGGTCATCTTTGAGCAGTCTGCGCCGCAAACTGTTGTAATGCATTTTTCGCACCTCCTTGCCCGCAAACGGGTGAGCCAAAAATACAGTGATCTTGCTTTTTAATTTACTCCATTCATCGTTCCTTTGCTTACGCCGCAGTGATTTTATTCGCGCTTGTTTGTGCTTCTGCACTTCAACCTGACTCTTCGGATCGAAATTTATAAATGGAGTTTCTTTATGTGTTCTGCGCCGCCTGTTTTCGTGATTCTCACTTTTTTCCTTTTTGAATTCAAATACACTCACAAAAAATGCATTAATGCTTTTCTTGAAATTACGCCAGGCATCAGCCCTTTCCTTTCGATGCATAAATTTTTTACGTGCATTGAGTTTCCGCCTTTCCGCCTGTCTTCTTTTACGGGCTATTTTTTTATACGGATCTTTTTTAAATATTTTCCACATGTTCTTTCCTGTAATCTGAGTCAACTCTTTTTAAAATACATACACTTCGAAATATAAAAATTCAGCCCGGTTTTTTTCTGAATTTGGAGCAACAGCTATTTTGGTCTTAATAATGATGTAAAAGGCGTGTAAAATTCACAACCTTGTAATACTTGAATTTCAAGTAATTGTATTCCATCTGACTATCGAACTAACATTGCTGATTTATGTGCAAAACCAAATTGCCAATAGCTACATTACAGTTTTAAGCCAAAGCTTAAGATTACACGATAAAAAAACAGTATGGCAATTACTGCTATGATAATGCTCCAGCGGAAGTAATTTTTTTGCACCACGCCCGATTTATGAATATCCTCGTACTGTAACAGATCGTATAGGTACAAGGATGGTAAAAGTACCAGTCCGGGAGTAATTGTCTTTATTATCAGGGGAAGATAATAATGCGGCGTTGTGATCAGGAATAGAATAAGCATACCTGCCAACCAGGGAAAGACAACTTGTGTAAAAATAAAGAACTGCCTGTTTTCGGGCGTTATCATAGTTATGGAACCTGATGAAACAAGGAATAAAGGTGTTAATATTCTGCCTATCACAAGCATCATAACAAAAGAGAGAATAGTAAAAAATATCTCCTCTATATCGAATATGCCTGACATAAACAGCCATTCGGAGGTATAAATGAATTCGGTGCGAGTCAGGAATCCTGCGATGTAAGCACCAAAAAACATGTTGGCTCCACAGATAAACCCCCAGAGATAAAATAACTGAAAACGTTTAATGATCCGATTTTCAGAAAAGAACAACCTGATAAAAAGAAAGGCTATCATCAATGATATTATCGGTCCTGCTCCAAAAATCATTACCATTGCTGTCCTGGTGTACAAGGGAGAATAGGTATAAAGCGGGAATTTTAACTCATAATAGTACCAAACAATAGGTATATGGTAGGAAGCAGCCACAAATATGGTAACAACCTGATAAATGATATATACCAGCATAAATGCGATGATAAAATATCCTGTCGAATGCAAAAATCCAAATACGAATTTACTGCGTAGTTCAGAAGTAGACAGTATTTTTTTAAGATTTTCGCGGTTTTGTGCCCTTTTGCGCATAGCCAGGTCCTTGCGTTCCTGCCGGGTCATGTTGTAAACATATAAATAACCACCGCCTTCAACCCGGCGCTTTTTCCGGGGGAAAAGTGCTTTCAATGGGTTTTTCCTGAACTTAAAGAACCATTTCTGGCGGGCTATTTTGAGGTCGGCCCTTCTCAGTTTTTTTATATAAATTATTTCCTTCTGATCAGGTGTTAATTCTTTTTTTGCAAAAGGGTGGGCTAAGAACTCAGTGATACGATTTACAAATTTCTGCCAGGCAATATTTCTCATCCTGCGGCGATAGGCCTTTTTCTGGGATCTGTATTCCTTTTTTTCTGCCTGGGCTTTTCTCCTGTTGGTTTTAGCATATGGATCCCTTTTAAACATTTTAACCAGAATGCTGTCGGGCGCGTCTTCATCAACTTTCTTTTTTGGAAATGGGTTAGAAAAGAAGTTTTTGAATCGTTTTTTGAATCTCAACCATGCCTCCGACCTGACTCTGCTACGCCATGCCTTTTTGCGGGCCTTCATCTCACGATGCTCGGCTTGAGTTTTCATGCGGTCTATCTTGTCTAAAGGATCTCTGTTAAATATATTCCACATACCAGAACGTATAAAATAGGGGACTAAGGTAAATAAAATCTGCTTCCATGATTCAAATAAATACAATCAGGAAATGAGCTTTTCTGGGTTATCATTTGTAAAATTTAACCTTTGAGTGAACAAGGCAGAGACTTAAAAGGTTAAAAGTAAAGTTCAAAAAGCAAAGTTCAAAAAGGCAGTGTCAAAAAGAAAGAATTGCAGGTTAAAGGTTTCAGCGGAAATTCCTGATAATTATGTACGACAAATTATCCTTTCAAGTCTCTCAGCAAAATAAACGTCCTGACTGTTGAATTTTGCACTTTGCACTTTGAATTTTGTATTCCAAACCGACGAAAAATCTGTGCACGGGTTGTATTCCAGGGAAACGCCAAATATAGTAAGTTTAGGAACTTAATCAGAATTATTATCCCCGCCCGGTCAGGGTCTTTGGAATCCTCCCGGTACGAACACATTCTGAACGAAGACGCCTGCCAACAATACGTTCGACCTGCGCTCCGATTTGCAATACTTTATCCACATCAAGGTTAGTTTCAATACCCATTTCATCCATCATAACTACAAGGTCTTCTGTCTGAATAAGCCCGGTCAGCATGGGGTCAGCATAATAATATGCACCTGTACCGGCAACCGGAACTCCATCCACAAAGTTGGCAGGCTGACCTCCGATTCCACCCATAGTCGATTCGTAATTAGTCATTCCTGCCTGTAAAGCGGCGAGTACATTAGCCAAGCCCCACCCGCGGGTTGAGTGAAAATGCACAATTTGTTTTTCCGGGCGGGCAATTTTTTCCATCAACATGGAATAGTAGCGATATACCCTGTCGGGTGAAGCCGAACCATCGTGATCGGCATGCTCTACATCATTTGCGCCAATATCGAACCAGCGTTGCGCAAATTCAACTGCTTTTTCAAGCCTGGTAGGTCCTTCAATCGGGCATCCCCAGATAGTACTGACAGTGCCGTTCACTTTAAGCCCCGCCTCCCTGGCCAGGGGGATATATTTTTCGGCCATCCGCCAATACTCTGCCAGCGACAAGCCGGAGTTTTTGGAGTGGTGCGATTCGCTGGTGGAAACCATGAGTAAAATGCGATCGGGCCCCCAGCCTTCCTTATATGCCTGTATAGCCCGCTCGATGGCTTTTTCGCGGATTGTCACAGCCGTGAGACTCACAACGGGCAACAAATGAGCCACGGTTTTGCTCGCTCTGATTTTTTTTAACAGTTCGTCGGCATCTTTAAACTGTGGCATTCCCGAGGGGTTCCCCAGGTTAGTAACTTCCACATGCCTGAAACCGGCCAAGATCAGTTGTTCGGCTAACCAGAGTTTAGCGGCTGTAGGAATAAATTTTTCTTCGTGCTGAAAACCATCACGGACTGTAATATCGCCTATGGTAACTTTTTTGGGATAATTCATTGAGTGTGAGTTTGCCGGTTTATACTATTAAGACTGGAATCTGTATTAAAATTAAATTACATCGGTAACTTTCGTACACATGTTTTGCAACTGGAATTTAGTAAAACAAAAATAGTAAATCCAAAGTCAAAAAACCATTTCCGGAATCTCACCTTCCACAATAAGTGGAGCGGCTGTAGCTTTAATAATCTCGGCAACACTTATTCCCGGTGCTCTTTCAATGAGTCTGAAACCTGCATTGGTTACATCAATCACGGCAAGGTCGGAAACAATTCGTTTTACACATTTTATTCCCGTAAGAGGTAAAGTGCATTCTTTCAACAGCTTGGATTCGCCATCTTTGCTGCAATGCTGCATGGCAACAATTATGTTACGTGCCGAAGCTACCAGGTCCATGGCGCCACCCATGCCTTTTACCATTTTACCGGGTATTTTCCAACTGGCAATATCGCCATTTTCAGTTACTTCGAAGGCCCCCAGCACGGTTAAGTCCACATGACCGCCCCGTATCATGGCAAAACTCATTGACGAATCGAAATACGCCGCCCCCGGCAACACTGTAACCGTTTGTTTCCCGGCATTTATAAGGTCGGCATCAACTTCTTCCGCCAAGGGGAAAGGCCCCATTCCGAGAATACCGTTTTCGGACTGAAGAATCACATGCATCCCTTCCGGGATATAATTGGCAACCAAAGTAGGAATTCCGATCCCAAGATTAACGTAGAATCCATCGTGCAGTTCCTGTGCAATCCGCTGAGCTATTTGTTCTTTTGTTAATGGCATTTGGATAAAAATGGTTAATGGTAAATGGAAAACAGAAAATGGTTCAAGGTTCAAATGCTTCGTGTTCAAGGTTTAAAGGTCAAAATCTGACAATGTACTTCCGAGATAACACATCCGAAATTATTCTCTGACAGTGATCCTTTCAATACGTTTTTCGTAATTCGTTCCCTGGAAAATGCGCTGTACAAAAATTCCCGGTGTATGGATGAAGTTTGGATCGAGTGTGCCGGCTTTGACTAGTTCCTCCACTTCGGCAACGGTAATTTTGCCGGCCATTGCCATAGGATGATTAAAATTATTGGCTGTTTGCTTGTAAATCAAATTGCCCTGGGTGTCTCCTTTCCACGCTTTTACAAAGGCAAAATCGGCACTGAGTGAAGCCTCAAGTACATGCGGCTTGTCCCCGAAAACACGTATCTCTTTTCCTTCGGCTACTTCGGTGCCTACCCCGGCGGGAACAAAAAATGCGGGAATCCCGGCACCACCGGCCCGGCAACGCTCAGCCAGCGTACCTTGCGGGATCAATTCTACTTCGAGTTCCCCGGAGAGAAGTTGGCGTTCGAACTCGGAATTTTCGCCCACGTAGGATGAAATCATTTTGTGAATCTGCTTGTTTTGGAGTAAAATGCCAAGACCAAAATTGTCAATTCCTGCATTATTCGAAATACAGGTCAGATTCCTGATACCGCTTTCCGCCAAAGCGGTGATCGCATTTTCAGGAATTCCGCAGAGCCCGAAGCCACCTACCATCAGAGTCATCCCATCTTTAACCCCTGCAATGGCTTCCGAGGCATTTTTCACAACTTTATTCATAGTCTCAATTTTGCATATGAAAGTACAACAAATTTATTGAATTATACCTCTGAAAAAAATAATTTGTTTTCAGGATAATTATTTAGCCGGTTTTGAGAATATTTTACCTGCCATAGCAGTAGCCTGGTTAAAAAAATCCAGATCAACAGAAGTGTCATAACCATTTATATCGCAATAGGTTAGGATGTCAACGGTATTGAGGTTGCTTACCATTTTGTAGCCGGTCATGGGGCAGCCACCTACGCCTCCAATTACACTTTCAAAATAGTGTATTCCGGCACTGACAGCAGCGTCAATTTTCGGGTGACCCTCACCAGGAGCTATATGCAGGTGCAGGCGGAACTTTATGTCGCCGAAAGTTTTCAATAATAAATGGCAAACCTCAAATATCCTGTCAGGAGAGGCCTCGGCTGTAATATCCGATAAGGCAATGTCCCTTAAGCCTTTGCGATGAAGTTTTTCGGTTTCCGAAAGCAATAAGCCGGTATTCCATGCATCTCCGTAAGGATTACCAAAGGCCATACCGAGGTATACCAGCAGGTTTTTATTGTTTAGGCGGGTGATATCCAGCATTTTGTCGATGGTCCCGGATGCTTTTTCGGGAGTGGAATTAATATTTCGTTGCAAAAAGGTCGGAGACACCGAATAAGGAAATCCAACAGTTGCCACCTTTTCGTGCCCGGCGGCTTGCAAACATCCTTTTTCGTTCCCTGCTATTACCAGAATATTTGTTCCGGAAGTGTTTAATAATTCCAGCACTGCTGCTGTGTCAGCCATTTGAGGAACCGCTTTGGGTGAAACAAAACTTCCGGCATCAAGGCAATCGAATCCGCATTTCAGAAGCAGATTCTGATACTCAGCCTTTGTTGCCGTAGCTATAAAACCAGGGATTCCCTGCATTGCATCGCGGGGAGTTTCGGTTAAATGAATGGTTTTCACCTTTCTCATTTTACAAAGAATTGATATAAAGGTAATAAAGTATTACAAATAATACCCATGGTCTGGTCATGAATGCGCTCTCAGACGCTGCAGAAATTAAATTTAGATATTCTGAAAAAACAAAAAGCCGGCTAAAAACCAGCTTTTTGAACTTGTGAGTCTCTTTCTGCTATTTTAATTCGAATGATGTTTGCCCGATTTCCCGATCTTCGGTGAAAATATTCACATAATACCGACCTTTGACTAGTTCGGGACTGTTAAGCGGTTGTTCGAAAAATGTGCAGATATCGGCAGCATCACCTTCGTAGTTTAGGGTTTCCATGGAAGAGAACTGAAGCGTTTGTCCCAGAAACTGGAACGTATATGCCGGGCCGCGGGTAAGTATTACATTATTAGGGCGGGCAATACGCACGAAGAATCTTTTATAACTAGGACTTATTAATTTATTCTCACTTACGGTAAAGCAAACCTTTATCTTATCAGTCCTGGCAGCCTTATCCGTTTCTTTATCTTTGTCAACGCCTCGTGATTTGTAAGCTACGGCCGATATTTTATAGGCTTTTAATACTGCTGCCACGGTAATTTTTTCGTTCAGAGCTTCTTTATCTTTCGACAACTCGTTTGTTTTCTGCTGCTCGAGGCTATAGTCATTTTTAATCTGAGTGTTTTCATTTTTCAGTTTTCGGTTTACTGTAAACAACGAATCAATCTGATGTTCGTAAATTTGTGTAACTTCCTGCAGTTGAGCTAATTTGCGTTTTACAGTAGCTAATTCCCCCTTAACACCGAGAAGTTGCTTTATTTCCCTGGCTTTTACATTAATTATGCTGTCTCTCTCAGTGAGTGTGCTGCTTAACTCGCCATACGAAACCTTTACCCGTTCGTGTTCAGCCAACAGGGAATCCAGTTGTAACTTAAGTTCTGTCTCTTGTCCTTCGATGTTTTTGGTGAGCGTTATCACTTCCTTTTTCTGGGTTAAAAGAAGCCAGGCCATGACAGCAATAATGGCAAGCAATACGCCAATAGTGATCTTATAAGCGAGGGTATTAACAGGTTTTTGATCCATAACGAAAACAATTTAATAGTTCAAAGATAACGAAATAAATTATTTTTAAGTATGTTTTGTGTTTAATTTTATAAATCTGCAAAAAGGCACCCTGAAAGAATTGCTTTTCAGGGTGCTTTAATTGTATTAATGTCAACGTATTAGTGCCCGGCAGGTTCAATGACTTTGAATTTGTTGCCGGTTTCTTTAACCAATTTACGGTAGAAAGTATCACCATAACCAGGCTGTTTAAGTGACGGCGCAACATATTTGTATCCTGCTGGAATAGGTTTTGATTCCTTAATATTTCCGTCCATGTATTTGGTAAACAGGAAACCATAAAGCTTCTTCCATTCGTTTACAGTATTGTTGCCCTGGGTAACGGAGAAATCCGTGAGGAATTGAACTGCCTTTGCAGGATTTGTCCGGTACATTTCGAGTGCCACCTTATCGATTGCAGGCACCATGGCGATGTAGTTGTTTTCGAGTTCCGATTGTTTTTTCTGTATGTCCACAATCATATCGCTGTAACGCGTGTAGGCAAAGTTCGAAACCTGGTTAAATACCCAGAATGCCGCGTTATCGCTGTATTCCATCATGGAGCCATTACCAACGGCATAGGTTTCGGGAACTTTGGTCATACAAGTGTACATAGGTGTGAATACTGTGGAATAAGTATCGTCAACTCCAAACCAAATTATGCCACCCAGCGGACTTGGGACATAGGGACGCGATTGGGCCACAAAAACAAAGCCGGTTTGCTGTGTGCTGATGGCTCTTTCGTTAAAATAATCGACTCCGTCGACCTTCCATGTCAATGGACGCCACCGCACTATGCAACTGTAAGGGCCTGCGCCGGCATCCTTGGTCATATCAAGTTCAGTTCCCTGGTAGTAATCGCGCATTAAGCCGATTACTTCCTGGAGAGTTAGTTTGTGATCGGGTTTAACGCAAAGTGGCATGCGGTTTTTTAGGTTTTCACCTTTCACGTAATCGAGGTATTTATCCATGCCCTTGGTGACTTTGTTAAATCCACTCCAAACGCGGGCTTCGCAGAAACGGGCACCTTCGAAATCAAGCGGTGCGTAAATATCGGAGAAACTGAAATCTTTGTCCTCGCCGGTAAAAAGCCCTTTCTCGCGGGCAAAACTGATGACATCGGGAGCATAAATACAATTTTCGGGATCGTTGAGCGGGAATGTAGTGATGCGTGCATGGTTTGCATGGCCCGAAATGTACCCGTCGGGTATACGAAAAGCAACCCATACGGCTCCTTTATTGTATTTTACAGTTACGCGTCCTTTTTTATCCTTCGCAGTTTCAGGTTTTCCTTTTCCGACCATTTCCATGATCCATACTTCGTTCGGATCGCTTATCGAAAAGGATTCGCCTTCGCTGGCATACCCATATTCGGCCATGAGCGAGGTAATCACCTGTATAGCTTCGCGGGCCGTTTTTGAACGTTGCAATGCTATGTAAATCAGGCTGCCATAGTCCATGACAGCAGCAGTATCAACCAGTTCTTCGCGGCCGCCAAAAGTTGTTTCGCCAATAGCAACCTGGTGTTCGTTCATGTTTCCAACCACGTTGTAGGTCTGGGCAGCCTGTTTTATTTTACCCATAAACTTGCCGGTATCCCATTCGTACACATCCAGCAAGGATCCGGCTGGATAAGTAGCTGCAGGCCAGTAATATAATTCGCCAAAAAGAGTATGTGAGTCGGCTGAATAGCTGATCATGCTCGAGCCATCGACTGTAGCTCCTTTAGTGACCAGGAAGTTGGAACAGGCATGTGCCCTGTTGCCGGTGAAAACAAATGCAAGACTAATCGCAAGCAGAAAAACAGTTTTTTTCATATGAAGGTATTGATTGTTAAATAATTGCTGCAGTGAAATAAACGAAAATTTGAGGGGTCAAAAATAACGTAAAAGGTTGATACAAAAGTGTTTTTTCAAAATCATTTTCAGGAAAAACAAAAGGGGGTGCCAAATACGAAAAAGGTTCATAATGAAATAGGTTGAACCTGCTATTTTTCGCAATAGATTAAAAATGGAGAATATCAGGCATCTTCATAGTGCAGATTTTAAAAGAGTTATAGGCAGATCCTGAAATCAGGAGATTGAAACTATACACTTGCTGATTTTCAAATTCTTTACCTGGACAAGCCAGAACCTAAAAGGAACGCAAAACACATAACATTAAATTAAGAATGAAAATGAAAGGGGGCTTGCAATACTTTAACTTTTTGTGTTCTGTGTTTAATGTTTTAATTTCTTACTGAAATATTAAGGAGGAAAAATAGGCAGGGTGTAAGATCAGAATAATACTTACAGCTATTTGTATCTCTGTGCGGTTGCATTTCTTCCCTTCAGCATCAGCAGGCAATACAAAACCGGAAACGTCCACCAGGAACGCTATATGTATAAGTGCCGAAAGGGAAAAGCCTGTGATTATTCGGGGTGTGACAGGTGGTAGCAAACCGGTTAAACAAATTATTTTCAATAAAACCAGAATAGAGCCCCGATATCACTTTACCTATATTACATTTGTATCAATCAACCTAACACCTAATAGTTGCAGCATGAAAGCACTTTGCACAAAAACGACATTGTTTATTATACTCATTTTCCTGGTTACTTCAGGCGTAAAAGCCCAGAATTTTAAGTTAAAACCTGGTGAAAAACAAAAAACATTTAAAGAGATTCAGCTGGAATTCAACAACTGGAAAAACTCGGTTGATGTATCGAAAGAGCACTACTGGAAGTACTTCAAACGCTGGGAAAATGATATGCAAATGCACACTGATGCAAAAGGGGAACCGGCCGATCCCACCGGCTATTTTTTGGAAGCAATTAAAACTGCCGACTTCAAGAACGAACAAAATGCCGATGCTCCCAATTTAAGCGGCTGGTATCCGGTCGGGCCTAATGCAGTGCCGGCAAACGAAACAGGGTATATGAATAATGGCATTGGCCGAATCAATTGTATTGCCTTCAGCCCCACTAATACATCAACCTATTTTGTAGGCGTCGCACAGGGTGGAGTATGGAAAACCACGAATAATGGAATCAGTTGGACGCCATTGACCGATAATTTACCCATAACAAGAATTTCGGATATTGCCATCGATCCTGCCAATTCGAATGTCATGTACATATCGGTTTGCGATTTCGAATATATAGGGTTCTCTCTGCTGGCTAACGGGAAAAAACGACAAACCCATTACGGGCTTGGCGTTTATAAAACAACCGATGGAGGAGCAACCTGGTCGCCGACCGGGCTGACGTTTTTATTAACCGATGGCGATGCATCCTTAATCCGGAAAATACTCGTAAATCCGGCAAACAGCAACCAGGTAGTAGCCTGTGGCGTGAGTGGAATGTATATTTCGAACGATGCCGGTGCAAGCTGGACAAAGCAAATTGATGAGCTTTTCTGGGATATGGTTCAGGATCCGGTAAATCCGTCGGTTATTTATGCCGCAACAGGTTGGGTGCTAACTTCAGGCATCGGCCATGCCGGAATTTATAAATCGACAAATTTTGCTGGAAACTGGACTCTTTTACCAACCAGCATTCCAACAACCGGCCTGGTACAGCGCATCAAACTCGCAGTAGCCCCTTCGGATAACAATTATATGTATGCCATTTCGGTTGATACCGACGGAGGGCTTTACGGATTTTATAAATCAACCAATGCCGGAAATAGCTGGATATACTCTTATCCTACTCCCGGGAATATCCTGGAAGGAGGAAATACAGGATCAGGCATCGGCGGGCAGGGGAATTTCGACCTGGCTTTGTGTGTTGATCCAACAAATAAAAATACGGTGTATGCCGGCGGAGTAAATATCTGGGTTTCGGTTGATGGAGCGGCAACATTTACAATGGCTACACACTGGACAACAAATTATGGCACATCCATACACGGCGATATCCACTTTATTGAAACACAGCCCGTCAGTAAAAATGTTTTTGTTTGTAACGATGGCGGGCTTTACCGAACTCCTGCCATTGCGGCAAACTGGTCAAATATCTGGACTAATTTGAGCGATGGAATGGCTATCACTGCCTTTTACCGGATTTCGAGTTCGAAAACCACCGATGGCCGCTTAATTGCCGGGGCCCAGGACAATGCAACCTTTTATTTTAACGGACTGTCGTGGAAAACCATTTTTGGTGGCGATGGAATGGATAACTATCTTGATCCGTTAAATCCGAATCTGTTGGTAGGCGAAAGTCAGTATGGAACTATCTGGTTCACGACTACCGGCGGGCTTCCTTACAATTGGTCTAACGTATCGTCAGAAAATGGTGAATGGACAACGCCTTTGGTTGCTAATTATTCAGTCCCAGGCGTTCTGTATGCCGGTTACGAAAACGTGTGGAAATCAACTAATAACGGGTCGTCGTGGACCAGGCTCACTGCTTTTCCTCCCAATACGTACTATAACACCGAAATTTCGGCCCTGGCTGTCGCCAATTCGGATAATAATACCTTGTATGTCGGGAAAAGAGTCCGGTACGAATACGGCGAATCCGCCAGCTTATACCGAAGTTTTAATGATGGACTTTCGTGGACCAACATCACAGCAGGTACTCCCGATTCCCTTTACATTACATCAGTAGATGTTAGCCAGACAAATAAAAACATCGTTTATGTTACCTATGCCGGGTTTAGCGAAGGGAACAAAGTATATAAATCAATTAACGGAGGAGCCACATGGACAAACATCTCCTATAATCTGCCCAATATCCCGGTAAATTGTATCAAAACGATTCCGGGTGACGACTATGTGATGATAGCAACTGATCTTGGGGTTTATGTCCTGGAAAATTCAACCACTACCTGGAAAAACAAATCAACAGGCTTGCCCAATGTAATTGTTTCGGATATTGAATTTAATGTGGCTCTCAACAAAATTTATGTTTCAACCTTTGGGAGAGGAATCTGGGCAACAGATCTTTCCTTTTTACTCAGCCAACCTGAGTTACCGAAAGCCAATAAATTTGCTTTCAATATATTCCCGTCGCCCAATAAAGGTAATTTTAAAATTTCTTTCCCCGATGAAATCCTCTCAGCCAAAGAAATCAAATTTACTTTAATTAATGTTTTGGGAAGGGAAGTTTATACCGAAAATCTGCAGGGGAAAAACACTTTTGAGTTTAACCTCAATCTGCTGCCCGGAGTATATTATGCGAAGGTGAATTTTGATAAAAGCGTGGCAGTCAAAAGTTTTATTGTTGAGTAGATCAACTCTTCCCCTCATTCCTGAATTCTTTCCTGAGACGACCATTTTTTTTCTGCTCATGTCGTGCATCTAAAAGAAATTCGTAATTTTGGATGGAATACATGGAGATTTTCGCGAAATAGTAGTAATATTGCACTTCAATTTGAAAAAAGGCTAATGATCAGGAAGTTATTAGAAACAGTCAGGTTCCAGTTCGTATGGGTTGCATTGTTATTTGCAGGGGCTGCGTATGGAAATACAGCCACCGACACTGCGGCTCAACCCCAGGTTCAATCGCACGAAAAAGCTCAGACCGAAAAAGCTTTTAATGCCGGCAAAATGATCATCGAACATATCTCGGATGCGCACGAATGGCACATCCTTGAATATAACGGCTTTCAGCTTTCGATTCCTTTACCTGTAATTTTACTGGATAACGGCAAACTTGTTTCTTTCAGTTCGGGCAATTTTCATCATGGCCATGAAGCATATCGCGGATACAGGCTTATGACCGAAGGTGTAAACGAAGGCAAAATCGTAAAAGTAAAGGAGGATGTTGAGACTATTGATGCATCAGCAAAATTACCACTTGACTTTTCGATCACCAAAAATGTTTTATCCCTGTTTATCAGTGTTCTCTTATTGTGCATTATCTTTATTTCGATAGGCAATAAGTACAAGAAAAATCCCAATACTGCCCCTAAAGGACTACAATCTGTTCTCGAACCCATTATCCTTTTTGTCCGCGACGACATAGCTATTCCCGGCTTGGGTAAGAAGAATTACACACGTTTTATGCCTTTCCTGCTCACCGTGTTTTGGTTTATTTTTCTGAATAACCTGATGGGTCTGATCCCCATTTTTCCAGGTGGAGCCAACCTTTCGGGCAACATTTCGGTAACGCTGGTGCTGGCACTTTTCACGTTTGCAATTACAACCTTTAATGGAAACAAGAATTACTGGACACATATCATCAATGCACCCGGCGTACCCTGGTGGCTTAAGATCCCCATTCCTCTCATGCCTATCGTTGAGATAGTAGGATTAATTACCAAGCCTTTTGTATTAATGGTCCGTTTGTTTGCCAACATGACCGCCGGCCACATTATCCTGCTTGGATTTATGAGCCTGATTTTCATTTTCGGCAATATGAATATCGCTGCCGGATACGGAGTATCGGTATTCTCCATTGCATTCGGCGTTTTTATGAGCATGCTCGAATTGCTTGTTGCCTTCATCCAGGCTTATGTATTTGCATTGCTTTCGTCCATTTACTTCGGGATGGCAATGGAAGAACATCACAGCCCCGAAGAACATACAACTGAACACTAAATCTTTTATTAATCACCATAATTCCATTCTTATGTCACTTCTAAGCGTTTTATTACAAGCCGCAGCAGATCTTGCCCCCGTTGCAAAAATGGGTGCAGGTATTGGTGCAGGTATTGCAGCTATCGGTGCAGGTATCGGTATTGGAAAAATCGGAGCTTCGGCTCTCGAGTCCATTGCCCGCCAGCCTGAAAGTGTAGGCGATATCCGTTCGAACATGATTGTTGCAGCCGCTCTTATCGAAGGTGTTGCTTTCTTCGCTATCGTGGTTTGTCTGTTGATCCTGTTCCTGTAAAGAAAGATTTCAACTGCCGTATCCCTGCACCTGGCAGGGATGCAGTAGTTGATTTAGTTTAACTGAACAAAAAAGAAATTAAATTACAAACTATTCATACCCAGAACTATGCAATTAGTAACTCCTGGTATAGGCTTGATATTCTGGATGTTGGTTTCATTCAGCCTGGTATTGTTCGTACTTGGCAAATATGCCTGGAAGCCAATCATGAAAGGAATACACCAAAGAGAAGACACCATCGAAAAAGCGCTGGAAGCTGCCAATGATGCTAAAAAAGAAATGCTGAAGCTGAAAGCAGGCAACGAACAACTGCTTCGTGACGCCAAAGACGAACGTGACGCACTGCTTCGTGATGCCCGCAAGATAAAAGAGACAATACTTGAAGAAGCACGCATAAAAGCTACTGAAGAGTCGGCAAGAATTGTAGCCGGTGCACGCGAAAATATTCAGTTCGAAAAAATGGCAGCTATTAATGATTTGAAGAATCAGGTAGCCGCTATTTCTATCGAAATTGCTGAAAAACTGCTCGGGAAAGAACTCGAAAACAGGCAACAACAACAACTGCTTACCGAAAAACTACTGAAAGACGTTAAAATTAATTAATGTGATAATGCGATAATCAGACAATGTGATAATTACCACATTACCACATTAGCACATTAACACATTAACACATTAACACATTAACACATTAACAAAGTGAGTTATACAAAGATTACCATACGTTATGCTGCTGCATTTTTTGATCTCGCCACCGAAAATGGCCTGGTTGAACGTGCCTTTGAGGATATGGTATTGCTTGGAAATGTTTGTACAGCGAACCGCGATTTTGTTCGTATGCTGCAAAATCCGGTGATACACGGCGATAAAAAGAATAAAATCGTTACAAGCATCTTTTCAACCGCCATACACCCGGCATCGCTCAGCTTTATTAAACTTATGATCCGGAAACGCCGCGAACGCTACCTGCCCTCTATTGCCGAAGCTTTTACCGATCTGTATAAAGCATCGAAGGGGATAAAAACAGCCTACGTCACTTCGGCAGTTGAACTGGTTGCAAAGGAAAAAGCGGGAGTACTTGAAATACTTGGTAAACTGACGGATAAAAAAATAGACCTGGTTGAAAAAACAAATGCTGCACTTATAGGCGGTTTCGTGATCAATCTTGATAATTTCCAGGTTGATCAAAGTATTGTAACAAAAATAAAAGAGCTTAAAAAGGATTTTGAAAAAAACCTGTTTGTAAAAGGATTTTAATAAGAGGTTTTAGGTGTTAGGGTTTAGGGTTTCAAGACCATATGCGTCAACCATTTACCATTAACCATTTACCATTAACTAATTTACCACTATGGCAGAAATTAAACCCGCAGAAGTAACTGCAATACTGCGGCAGGAATTGGCC